>JAFVQU010000020.1 GCA_017504625.1 Clostridia bacterium
CATAGTGGAAAACCTCGGTAGCGAAGAAATGAAAGCATTGGAGAAAGAGTAATGAACGGCAGACAGAATTTCGGCATATTGTATGGGGCTCGAACCCGCCACCTCGACCTTGGCAAGGTCGCGCTCTACCAAATGAGCTAAATCCGCAAGTGGTGCCTCCGGTCGGAATCGAACCAACGACACTGTGATTTTCAGTCACATGCTCTACCAACTGAGCTACAGAGGCAAATATGGCGACCCGAAGGGGACTCGAACCCCTGACCTCTAGCGTGACAGGCTAGCGTTCTAACCAACTGAACTACCGGGCCTTAATTTGACACTTTCGTGTCAAATTGGACTCATTTTGCTTCGCAAAATGGCCTTTTCGCTTTCGCGTGGTGGAAACAATAGGGCTCGAACCTATGACCCTCTGCTTGTAAGGCAGATGCTCTCCCAACTGAGCTATGCTTCCGTATTTGTAACCGCTTTTTGCGGCGACTTGTAGATTATACCATACAATATTTGCTTTGTCAATACCTTTTTTAAAAATATTTTAAAAATTTTTTTGCGTAAAATGTTGCGTTGTTCAGACCTTAAAAATTTTTAATTGACAAGCAATAAAAACTATGTTAAAATGTAATCAATTAATCTTCGGTTAATATTGTGAATTGGGGGATAATATATAATGAAGATAAAAAGCGGCGTGAGCTACGGCGACATTCTCAACAAGCCTAAAAAGAAGGACAAAAAACCTATAAAACCGAATATCTTTTTCCGCACGCTTATGAGAGTGGCATCAATGCCCGACCTTATGGCGACTAAATTTAAATACACCTCGATCGGAATGGATAAGCTTGGCAAGCACGAGCCGTGTTTGTTTTTAATGAATCACTCGAGCTTTATTGATCTTAAAATGGCGTCGAAGATTCTTTATCCGCGCCCATATAACATCGTTTGCACCTCCGACGGATTTATCGGAAAGGATTGGCTGATGCGTCAGCTTGGTTGTATTCCCACAAAGAAATTCGTCAGCGAGATAAACCTTATTCACGATATGCTTTACGCAGTGAAGGTGCATAAATCTTCAATACTTATGTACCCCGAGGCAAGCTATAGCTTTGACGGCACGGCAACGCCACTTCCCGAAAGTCTTGGCAGATGCATCAAGATGCTTGGTATCCCCGTGGTTGTGATAAAGACGTACGGTGCGTTTACAAGAGATCCGCTTTATAACAATCTTCAGCGCAGAAAGGTGGACGTTGGAGCGACTGTTGAATATTTGCTTTCTCCCGAGGATATCGCAGAGAAAAGCCCCCGTGAAATAAACGCGATCCTGCGTGAGCAGTTTGCCTTTGACAATTTCCGCTGGCAGCAGGAAAACGGTATTAAAATAAACGAAGATTTCAGAGCCGACTCGCTTAACCGCGTGCTTTATAAATGTCCGAATTGCCACGAGGAAGGGCAGACCGAGGGCAAGGGAACAATGCTTACCTGCACGGCGTGCGGAAAGCAGTATGAGCTTTGCGAGGACGGCTTTATGAAGGCAACCGACGGGGAGACCGAGTTCTCTCATATACCTGATTGGTATGCGTGGGAGAGGGAATGCGTTAAGAACGAGATCCTGCGCGGTGAATATAAGCTTGACGTTGACGTTGATATCTTTGCTATGGTTGACACTGACTGTATCTATGATATAGGTGAGGGAAGACTTGTTCACGATCGGGGTGGATTTGTATTGACCGGATGCGACGGAGAGCTTGAATACAAGCAAAAGCCGCTGTCGTCCTATAGCTTGTACGCCGACTATTACTGGTATAAGCTTGGCGATATGATATGCGTAGGTGACAGAAGCATCCTTTATTATTGCTTCCCGAAGAATTCGGGCGACGTGGTTGCAAAGACCAGACTTGCGGCTGAGGAGATGTATAAGATAGCGAGAGCCGAAACAAGATCCAAGCGCAAGAGCGAAAACGATAATGTGACGGAGAATTAAATAATGAATTCTGCAAAACACGCCGCCTTATATGACGGCGTGTTCATTTTTAGTTGCAAAATAAACAATATGTTAATAAAACAATTATAAATTTATTTTGACTATATTTAAGTTAAGAAATATTATAAAAACTGTTTTTGAAATTGCACGCAAGGCTTATACGCCGCATATATAAATATAATGATACTTTTGTCACCAAAAACTATTTTTTGCCATGTTTTGATGAGTGACGGTGATAATACGGACATTTTATAAAAGATAGAAAACATTGTGAAGAATTTAATGGATTTTACACCTTATTTTTGCAACTTTAAATCACAAAAAATTCATTGATTGAGTGTATATTGATCACGAGAATGAATTTTTGAATTAATATTCAAATAAAACACAGCGAAATTTGCTTATTATGCCCAAAAAAAATCATAAAATATATAAATCTTTGGGCAAAAAAACGAAAATATTTTTAACGTATTGACATATTTTTTTCACAATGCTATAATTAATTATTCTTATTATGCTTCATCGTACAAGCGAAAAATGTCATTTCTGCCTTCTGATTTCCATGGCCGGTGACCTAAGGGTGGTATGGCATGCTTCGACAGGTATTTTGAAACAGGTATGAACAAATTTATTTATATTAAGGAGAGAAAACCATGAAAAAGTTTTTGATCTGTCTTATGGCACTCGTTCTCGTTTTCGCTATGGTTCTTCCTTTCGCTTCTTGTAAGGCTCCCGTTACTAACGACGAGACTACAACTGCACCCCAGGACGAACCCACCGAAGAGCCCTCTAAGACCCCCACTGAAGAGCCTTCCGAGACTCCCTCTGAAACCCCCTCTGAGGGCGGTTCTGAGGACACCACTGAGGAACCCGTTGTATACCTTCCTCTTCCTAACGGTACCGGCTATACCTACAAGGATTCCGTAACCGTTCTTTCTTCCAACTGGAACACCCACACTTATCAGACTACTGATGAGTCCTACCCCGTAAGCTTCCTTACCACCGGCCTCTATGGATTCTTCTTCAATGATGAAGAGATCTACAAGTCTACTAACGGCTCCGATCCTTATGCAGGATACGTAATCGCTCCTGAGATGGCAGCAGAGCTTCCCGTAGATATCACCGAGGAAGTAAAGGCAGCTCATCCTGAGTTCAACATTCCCTCCGAAGCAACTGCTGGTTACGCGTACAAGATCGCGCTTAACCCCAACGCAACTTGGGAAAATGGTGAGGCTATCAACGCTGACACCTACGTTTACTCCATGGAGCAGCTTCTTAACCCTGTTCTTATGAACTACCGTGGTCCTGACTACTTCGATGGCGACTTCGCAATTGCAAATGCAAGAAACTACTACTATCAGGGTACCACCAACTACACCGACAACGGTAATGGCAACAAGTACGCTCTTGCTGATCTCGTTAAGCGTGAAGACGGTAACTACTACACCGCTGACGGCAATGCTATGTACATTGCAGTTTACTACGGTGTTTCCTACCTTGATGGCAACTCTCTCGGTGATTATGCTGATGCATACGGCGCAGAGTCTATCTATGGTATAGATGGTTGGAACAAGCTCGTTGAAGCTATGAACGACGAAGGTATGGCTGTTCTTAACGACGAAACCTATGCTGCACTTCTTACCACTATCGGCGCTGACGGTTGGGGTAACGAGGATGAATCGTACGCGTTCAACTACTTCCTTGAGGAAGTTGTTTACGAGGACAACTACGACTTCGCAAACGTTGGTATTTACAAGACCGGCGAATACGAGATCGTTCTCGTTCTTGAAAAGTCCCTCTCCGGCTTCTACCTCCTTTACAACCTCACCGGTAACTGGATCGTTTACCAGCCCTACTACGAGGCAGGCAAGAAGCAGATCGGTGATACCGATGCTTGGACTAACTCCTACTGCTCCGACCTTGCAAGCACCATGTCCTATGGTCCTTACAAGATGACTGAATACCAGTCCGGTAAGTACATGAAGTTCGAAAAGAACGACAACTGGTTCGGTTACACTGATGGCAAGCACATCTACGTTGACCCCGTTGACGGCGAGACCTACACCATGTACCAGACTGACTCTATCGTATGTCAGGTTGTTGCTGAGTCCTCCACCAGAAAGCTTATGTTCCTTAAGGGTGAGCTTATGGGCTACGGTCTCCAGTCTGCTGACTTCGCTGAGTACAGAAACTCTGACAGAGCATACGTAACTCCCTCCGAGACCATCTTCTTCCTTATCTTCAACGGATACATGGATGCAATCAAGGAGCGTGAGGCATCTGAAGGCTTCGATACTACTAAGTACGACCTTGAGACTATGACTCTTAACTCCTTCCGTCGTGCGTTCGCAGTAACCTACGATAAGGAGAACTTCGCTACCACTATTTCTCCCTCGAGATCCGGCGGTTACGGTCTTATCGGTACCGCTTACATCTATGACCCTGAGACCGGTTCCAGATACCGTGACACCGACCAGGCTAAGCAGGCACTCTGCGACTTCTACAGCGTAGACGTTTCTAAGTTCGAGTCTCTCGACGCAGCTGTTGATTCCATCACCGGTTACGACCCTGAGACCGCAAAGACTCTCTTCATCCAGGCTTACAACGAAGCAATTGAGGCTGGTTACATTACCGACGCTGACGGCGACGGCAAGTCTGACCAGACTGTTAGAATTGAGTACTGTTCTCCTGCAACCTCTGACTTCATGAAGCAGACTCTGAACTACCTCAATACTCAGCTTCTTAAGGTTCTTGAGGGCACTCCCTTCGAGGGCAAGATCGAGATCTATGAGTCTGCTCCTTACGGCAACGAGTGGTCTAACATAATTAAGGCTGGTATGTCCGACACCGTTCTTGCAGGATGGCAGGGCTCCGCTCTTAACCCCTTCTCGCTTACCGACCTCTACACCAACCCCTCTAAGCAGTACGACGCTAAGTGGTTCAACTCACAGGCTGAAACTCTTACTCTTACCATTGACGGTGAGGAGATCACCATGAACCTCAAGCAGTGGTCTGACGCTCTTAACGGTACCGCTGTTACCGTTAACGAGAAGCAGTACAACTTCGGTGACGGTAAGGCTGACGTTAACACCAGACTTAACATTCTCGCAGCTATCGAGACTAAGGTTCTCGGTACCTACAACTACATTCCTATGCTTCAGGACGGCTCTGTAGCTCTCCTTTCCAAGCAGGTATTCTACGTAGTTGATGAGTACAACCCCATCATGGGTCGTGGCGGTATCGCTTACATGAAGTATAACTACAACGACTCTGAGTGGATCGACTTCGTTAACGCACAGGAAGGCGGCGTAGTTAAGTATTAATCTTATCGGTAGTTTTTACCGCTAAGTTTAAACTATACGTGGCAGGGTAATAATCTTGTCACACAACCATAACTGGCACATGTTACCGGGACCTCGTGTCTCGGTAATATGTGCTAAATAGAGAAGTTTCAGTAAGATGCGCAAAAGAGGATATTTGTGTTTTTTACTGGAAAATCGGAGGATAAAATGATAAAATATACAATACAAAGAGTTTTGCTGATGTTAATGACATTGCTCATTATCACCTGCATATGCTTTGTCCTTATCAGAATGTTGCCCCCCGCAACTCTCCCCCCCGGAGACCCTCACACAGCGGTCATCGAGGCAAGAAGAGAAGCGCTCGGATACAACAAGCCGTATCTCGTTCAGTTCGGCATATTCTTAAAGGACGTTTTCACCAGATTTGACTGGGGTATAAGTGACGTATCGGGCGAGACCTTCGGTAAAGAGGTTCTGCCCTTGTTCCTTGAAAAGCTTCCCCCTACAATACTCGTAAACCTTTACTCGATTTTGTTCAGTATACCGATAGGTATCGCGTTTGGTATCTGGGCTGCTCTTAAGAAGAACTCCTGGATCGACCACGCTATTTCTACCTTGACGATGGTGGTAGTTTCGGTACCGTCATTCGTTTACGCATTTTTGATACAGTATTTCCTGTCCTTTAAGCTTGGTTGGTTGCCCTTCCTCGCTGCAAACGGTACGAACTGGTTCTCTTGGGAGATGTTCCGTAGCTGGATCCCCGCTATCATGTCGCTGTCGTTTGGTACTATTGCAGGATTTACCAGAACCACGAGAGCGGAGCTTACCGAGGTTCTTACCAGTGAATTTATGCTCCTTGCGCGCACCAAGGGACTTACTCGCGCGCAGGCTACTATAAGACATGCAATGAAAAACTGTATGGTAGTCATTCTCCCTGCTATCTTTGGAAACTTCATAGGCGTTCTTTCGGGATCTCTTATTATAGAAGGTATCTTCTCGATCCCCGGTGTTGGTAAGCTTTACTTGAACTCTATCAACGCGCAGGACTATCCTATGTTTATATTGCTCACCGTATTCTATACCGCTATCGGCTTGGTTGCAAGTATAGTTGTTGACGTGAGCTACGGCTTTATCGACCCCCGTATCAGAATGGGCTCGAAGAAATAACTGCGGAAAGGATGAGAAAAAATGGATAAGAATATACAGTTTGAACACATTCCGCAGGAAAAATTTGAGTTTGCTCATCGCGACGCAAACCTTCATGACAAAAAGCTTCAGACCAAGTCGAGAAGCTATTTCCAGGACTGCGTTATCCGATTCAAGAAGAATAAATCTTCGGTTATCGCAGCTTGGATCATCGGCTTCCTTCTTCTTTACGCAATCGTTATCCCGATCATATCTCCTTACTCCGTAACTGCGGACCAGGATCCTATCTACAAGAGCTATCCTCCTTACGTTGAGGCTATTGCTGATCTTGGATGGGGAATTATGGATGGTGGATATACTCTTGAGTCACAGAATGACCGTCAGGTGCGGGTCCTTGAGCTTAGCGGTCAGGAGACAGGTCTTAATCCCATTATTAAGACTATCAGCAAGACCACGGTCATCGAGCGTGTTCGTGGTAAGGACGTTGAGGTAAGCTATTCCAAGATCGAAGTAAACCGTTACTTCCTCGCAGGAATGAAGTCCAAGACGGTCACTCTTGACGAGTACAAGAAAATTCAGGAATTCCAGGATGAGACCGGACTTCAGGTGCTTTATCCTATAGTATTGAAGGAAGACATTTATACCAAGGCGGTATTGAATTCTCCCGATATCAAGGATATGCCCCCCGATTACAACATCTGGTACAAGTGTAAGGATGCAAAGGGAACTCCCAGAACTCAGGACGTTATCGACCCCACCACGGGAGAGGTAGTTATTGACGAGACTACGGGTGAGCCCCTTCAGGAGATCGTTCCCGCATATACGACCGATCAGTCAAAGGATGCTGCAATCCCCTATACCAGCTCAAGAATCGAAGGCGACACCGGTGAGTATATCTACGGACAGAAGAAGGGCGCAAACGGCGACTCTGTTCAGATCCGTTATTGCTACTTCAACTACTATCAGTTCCAGCAGTGGGAAAAGACCGGTAACTTCTCGTCCCCCATGTTCATTCTCGGAACTAACTCGATGGGTCAGGACCTCTTCACCGCAATCGGTGTAGGCGCAAGATTCTCTATAATCTTCGCAATTATCGTTTCTGCCATCAACCTTATTCTCGGTGCTATCTACGGTTCTATCCAGGGTTACTACGGTGGCTGGATCGACCTTGTTCTTGATAGAATTTCCGATATTTTGTCGGGCGTTCCTATGATAGTTGTAGTTACGCTCTTCAATCTCCACTTGGCGGCTAAGGTTGGCTCGGTAGGAGCATTCCTTCTTGCGTTCGTTGCTACGGGCTGGATCGGAATGGCGGCTCTTACCAGAAAGCAGTTCTACCGTTTCAAGAGTCAGGAGCATATCCTTGCGGCAAGAACGCTTGGTGCATCTGACTGGAGACTTATGTTCAAGCACATTTTCCCCAACTCGCTCGGTACTATAGTTACCAGCTGTGCGCTCGTAATCCCCGGCGTTATCGGCTCTGAGACCTCGCTTACCTACCTTGGTATTATCGACCTCTCAAGCTTTGCAGGTACTACGATCGGTACTCTTATGGAGCAGGGTCAGAACGATATTCAGGCAGCACCCCACGCGATGCTGTTCCCGTCTATCTTCTTCGCTCTCCTTATGATATCCTTCAACCTCTTCGGTAACGGTCTGCGTGATGCGTTTAACCCCTCTACGAAAGGATCGGATTGATAATTATGGCTAAAAAACTTCATGTTGAAAATCTGACGATATCCTTCCATACTGATGCGGGTAAGGTACAGGCAGTACGTGGTATCAATTTCGACCTCGAGCAGGGCGAAACCTTGGCTATCGTTGGTGAATCTGGTTCGGGTAAATCCGTAACCTCAAAGGCTATTCTCGGTATTCTTGCGGGTAACGCAATAGTTGAGGATGGCGAAATTATATACGACGGCAAAGACCTTCTTAAGATCGACGAGGAGGACTTCCACAAGATCCGCGGTGACAAGATCGCGATGATCTTCCAGGATCCTATGTCGAGCCTTAATCCTATCGTTAAGATAGGCAGACAGCTTACCGAGGCTATGATCCTCAAGGGAAAAGCACGTCAGAAGGAAAGCCGTACGGCGTTTAACTCTTACCTTAAGAAAATTAAGGAAAAAATGATCGAAGCAATTGCTGCGGGTGATTCCGCAACTGCTTCTGCTCTCGCAGAGAAGTGTGCTAACTTCAACAAGTTTGAGTACAAGCACCTCGAGCTTGAGGGCGCATATAACGTTGCTCACGACGCAGCTACCACTGCTGTTGCTGAGATCGAGGATATGCTCTTTGAAATTGAAAAGAATAGCTTTAAGGAGCCTGTTTTCCGCGTTAAGAGAGTATGCAAGCTTGCGAACGACTCTATTGAAACCTACGTTGTAAACGCAAGAGCTGAGGAGCTTAAGGCTGCCGCAGCTGCTGCAGTTGCCGCAGTAGGCGCAGAAAGCAAAGCGGTTGAGTATACAACTGTAAGCGCATCTCTTGAAACTATCCTTGAAATTCTCAAGGAGGCTTTGGACTACACCGCGCCCAACTTCTTCGCGCTCGGTTATTACGTAACCTTCAGCGGTCAGGAGATCCCCGCGATGTCTGTTGAAGAGCTTAACGTTTATATGAGAAAGTATCTTGACGATAACTTTATGCTCGACTTCATTGCCGATGCAAAGAAGGCTATCGTTTACTCTGCAAACGTGACTTGCGACAACAAGAAGGCGGCAATCGCTTGTCTTGAAAGCTACAGACACGTATTTGAAAGAGAAAATCTTAACAAAAAAGAATGTCTTGATGCACTTCACGTAATATCCAAGGCAGTTAAGGCTACTATCGATCCTCTTGCTATTACGAAGGACAGTATGGTTTATACCTTCCCCGTAGGCTTGAATACCGAGATCGAAAAGTACTTCAACGGTCTTGTAAAGAACGTTAAGGAGCAGAAGAGATTTGACAAGCAGACTGCAAAGCACGAAAAGCTCACCGCAAGAGGCAAGGAGCCCGATTGGCAGGTTATTGCTGCTTCGCTTGTTGACTTTGACGTCGTAAAGGGCAATATGCTCCGTCAGATCGACACTCTTATAGCTCACTATAACGAGGCTATCGAGGCACTTGCTACCCGTGACTTTGATGCGGAAGCAGTAGCTGTTATCGATTATCTCAAGGCTTGTGCATCCGGTTACGTTAAAAAGGTAACCAAGAGCATGGCTAAGGAAAGAGCTATCAAGCTTATGGAAGAGGTTGGTATCGCCGAGCCCCGTAAGAGATTCAATCAGTATCCCTTCGAGTTCTCGGGCGGTATGCGTCAGCGTATAGTTATTGCTATCGCGCTTGCGGCAGACCCTGATATTCTTATCTGTGACGAGCCTACCACGGCGCTTGACGTTACTATTCAGTCTCAGATCCTTGAGCTTATCAATAACCTTAAGAGAGAAAGAAATCTTTCGGTTATCTTTATTACACACGACCTTGGTGTCGTTGCAAACATGGCGGACAGAATTGCCGTTATGTATGCAGGTAAGATCGTAGAGTACGGAACAAGTGCAGACGTATTCTATGAGTCGGCACATCCTTATACATGGGCGTTGCTTTCGTCTATGCCCGACCTTGATACTAACGAGAAGCTCGACGCTATTCCCGGAACACCTCCGAATATGATCTATCCTCCTGTTGGAGATGCATTCGCGGCAAGAAACAAGTACGCGATGAAGATAGACTTCGAGCGTCAGCCTCCTATGTTCAAGATAAGCGACACTCACTACGCGGCTACATGGTTGCTCCATCCCGATGCTCCCAAGGTTGATCCGCCTAAGGTAATTACCGACAGAATTGCAAGAATGAAAGCTAAGAGGGAGGGCAAATGATGGAAAATAATCAGGAAGTTTTGCTGAAAGTCGAAAATCTTTGTCAGTACTTTGGCTTCACTAAGGCAGTTGACGACGTAAGCTTTGACGTAAAGAAGGGCGAGGTCTTCGGACTCGTTGGCGAATCGGGTTGTGGTAAAACAACTACGGGTCGTTCTATCATCAAGCTTTACGATATTACGTCGGGTAATATTTACTTTAAGGGTACGAGAATAGGCGCGGGAACACGTTCCTATCAGGTTGCCATCAGAGATGCAAAAGAAAAAATGAAGACCGCTTCCCCTGAGGAGTGTGCAGAGCTTAAGGCATTTATTGCTGATCAGAAAAAGCAGATAAAGCGCGCAAAGTATGATCAGAAAAACTGCGATAAGGAATATGCACGCAAGCAGACAGAGGCAGTTAAAGAAAAGTATCTTCCCCTTATAGACGCTGCGAACGGTGCCGACAAGGCAGCAATCAAGGCTGAATATAAGAATGAGCTTCGCAAGGCGAAGAAGGAAAGACTCGTTACAAAGATACAGATGATCTTCCAGGACCCCTCTGCATCGCTCGACCCCAGAATGACCGTTAAGGAGATTATCTCCGAGGGTCTTGTTATCAAGGGCGAGAGAGATAAAAAGGTACTTGAGGAGAAGGTATATGAGATGCTTGAGCTTGTTGGTCTTGTAAGAGAACACGCAGGACGTTACCAGCACGAGTTCTCGGGTGGACAGAGACAGAGAATAGGTATTGCCCGTTCCGTCATCATGCAGCCCGAAATGATTATCGCGGACGAGCCCGTTTCGGCACTTGACGTTTCGATTCAGGCACAGGTAATCAACCTTCTTAACGATCTTCGTCGCGAGCTTGGACTCACTATCCTCTTTATAGCACATGACCTCTCGGTAGTTAAATATTTCTCGGACAGAATAGGAGTTATGTATTTTGGTAAGATGGTTGAGCTTGCCTCCTCCGATGAGCTCTTCAAGAATCCTTTGCATCCCTATACAAGATCTCTCTTGTCGGCAATTCCTCTGCCTGACCCTGAGTACGAGAAGAACAGACAGAGAATTGTTTACAATCCTTTGGCAGAGCATGACTACTCTGTTGATAAGCCTACGATGCGCGAGGTATCCCCCGGACACTTCGTTATGTGCAACGACGCTGAATATCAGAAGTATCTTGAGATATTGAAGTGATCGAGGTCTTTTCGAAATGAAAAACAAGATCAAAAAATATATCGGTCCGCTTGTAGTTGCGGTAGCAATTTTCGTGACATGCATGTTTGCTAACGGCGGTATTTTTGGCGAAAACAAGGCCGAAAGCCTCCTATACGGAATTTGTAACTGCTTCACGATTCCCGGCATTATCCTCACGGGAATCGGAGCTATAAGCTGGGCGGGTAAGTTTGGCACGTTCGATATGCTTTCTTTCGGTACTAGAAGCTTTTTCGGAATATTCATCAAGCCATTGAGCAACGATATGCCGACAAACTTCTACGACTATAGAAAGGAAAAGGATGAAAAGGGCAGAAAGTGGAGCCCGGAGCTTCTCATAGTAGGCGCTATCTTCCTTGCGGTAGGTCTGATACTTTCCGCCGTGTCATTAATCGCATAAAAAAGACTTGGCAGTTTTACTGCCAAGTCTTTTTTATTTGTAATGGTGCGTAAAAAATCAGTCGTTGCCCGAGTTATCGGTTGTATCTTCCTCAGAATAACGCTTGATTCCTTCCATTCTGCCAAAGTTTTTAAATCCGTCAAGCTCGCCGCGGGTGATGGCACCGAATATGCGGTAGCGAAGACCTTTATTTTCTCTTTCAAGGGTGTGAAGAAGCTGTTTCATATTTTCGCGCTCGGTTGTTTTGTCCGCGGGGCAAGGAGATGCAACCACGGGAAGCATGTTTTTGTTTGTAAATTCCTTTACGTCCTTCTCGGGCATATAGATCATAGGTCTTATGAGCTTTATGCCTACTCTTGAAAGATAAGTGACGGGACTGAAGCAACCAAGTCTTCCCTCAAAAAAGAGATTGAGCATAAAGGTTTCTACGACGTCGTCAAAATGATGACCGAGAGCGACGGATGTGCAACCAAGCTCCTTTGCGGCGGTGTGAAGAGCGCCGCGGCGCATCTTGGCGCAAAGAGAGCAGGGATTTGACTCTTTTCTTACGTCAAAGATTATCTTTGAAATTTCGGTGGGTATGATATGATACGGAACGTCCAGCTTTTCGCAAAGCTCCTTTACGGGAGAGAAATCCATACCGCCTTCAAATCCCATGTCGATAGTTATTGCTATAAGCTCAAACTTTTTGGGATAGAAACGGCGCAGATAAGCCATCGCGCAGAGAAGAGTGAGCGAGTCCTTTCCCGCGGATACGCCGACGGCGATCTTATCGCCTTCTTCTATCATAGAATAGTCGTCAATGGCTCTTCGCGTGTAGCTGAGCAGCCTTTTCATGTTTTCCATAAATCTATGTAAATTCCTTTTTGTTTTATTTGCAATCCTCAAACGAGCAGGTGTCGTATATCCTTTGTGCGTCAAGGGAAAGAATGCTATTTTTTGCATCTTCCTTGCTACTATGAAGAATAAGCGGTCGGGTAACTATAGAGCCTGCTGCCGCTCCCTTGGTAGATTGAATAAGGACTATTGACGGCTCTGCATCCTTTGTTGCGTGAACGAATGTTATGCGCTTAGGCTCAAGCTTATTTTCGCGAAGTGCGACGATGAGATCGCAGAGTCTGTCGGGACGCCATACGGTGTAAAACTTGCCACCGTGCTTTAAGATTCTTGCCGCGCAAGCGCAGAAATCGTTGATTCCTCCAAAAACCTCGTGACGAGCAATAAATTTTTCGCTGTGCTCATTGCGTTTGCCGCTATCAGTTTTCATATAAGGTGGATTTGCGGTGACGATATCAACCTCACATCCAAGAGTTGATGCCTTAATATCGCGCAGATCGGAGCAGACCGTCATGATTTTTCCGTCAAATCCGTTTTCCAATACGTTACTCTCAATTATGTCTGCAAATGTCTTTTGTATCTCTATTGCAAAGCATTTTTTGAATTTACCGTTTGCCGCGCAGAGCATAGGAATAACACCCGTACCGCTGCCGAGATCTGCGGCAATTGCGCGGGGAGAACGCTTGACGAAGGCAGAGAGCAGGTAAGCATCTGTGCCATATGTCAGTCCTTTTACATTTTGTATCAGGGTCAGCTCGTCGTTTATTTTGGTCTTTGTTTCATCAGCCATCATATTAATCCACCGAAATCTTTATAAAGCAAACGCCGGAGCACACCGTAAAAACGGGACTCCGGCGAATGACTGTCAGAAAAAATTATTCCTGAACAGGAGCACCTACGGGGCAGGTCTCAGCGCAGTTACCGCAATCGATGCAGGTATCAGCGTTGATCTCGTACTTGGTGTCGCCCTCAGTAATAGCCTCAACGGGGCATTCTGCTGCACAAGCGCCGCAGGAGATGCAATCTTCAGTAATCTTGTATGCCATGGTTATGTACCTCCATTTAATTTATTACAACACTATTGTATCACAAAATAGTGTGAATTTCAACTACCTTTAAGAAAAAAATCAAATTTATTTTTTCTTTGCCGTAAAAAGATAACTAAATTGGTTATTTTTCGATATCTTCCTTCTTCGAGGGACGGGAAATAAGAGTTACGTTATCTCTCTTATAAAGAACGGGAGCCGAGTCGGGCTTGTCCTTAAGCTTGACCTTAACCGTTGCCGCCAAAGGATTCATCTCTGTTACGGTACCTATTCCGTCAGGTGTTTTTACAGTAGAATCAACGGGAGGAGTCTTTGCAGTTTCCTCAGCGTAGGTTGAGTATTCATACTGCAAGCAGCACATAAGTCTGCCGCAGCAGCCTGAGATCTTACCCGAATTGAGCGAAAGATTCTGCTCCTTTGCCATCTTGATCGAAACCTGAACGAAATCAGAAAGGAATGTCGAGCAGCAAAGAGGTCTGCCGCATGCGCCAAGTCCACCCATTATTTTTGCTTCATCTCTGATACCGATCTGGCGAAGCTCTATTCTCGTCTTAAATACGCTTGCAAGATCCTTTACAAGCTCACGGAAGTCAACTCTGCTTGCAGAGGTGAAATAGAAGAGAAGCTTTGAATTATCAAAGGAATACTGCGCCTCGATAAGCTTCATGTCAAGACCGTGCTTCATGATCTTTTCAAGGCATATCTTGAATGCTTCGTCTTCCTTTTGCTTGTTTTCCTGATTATGCTTTATATCCTCGTCGGTTGCGATTCTAACAACGGGGCGCAAGGGAAGTATGAGAGAGGATTCCTTGACCTCACGGTCGCCGTATGCGACCTCACCGAATTCAAGGCCTCTTGCGGTTTCCACGATAACGAAAGCGCCGTCCTTGAGATCAAGATCGCCCTTGTCAAAGTGATACACCTTGCCGTTGGATTTAAATCTTACACCCGTAATGTGAACCTTGTTGACGTCATCCTCTGTCTCAATGGTTACCGTTACCGATGGAGTCGTATCTCCGATTTCGGGTGCGAAAATATCCTCTTCTTCCTCGGAAACAAGCTTGGTATTTTCATTTAACTCGACCGCTTTTGCAGCTTCGGTGTTTTGGTTTGCTCTGTCGCGGTTGCGATGCTTTTTCTTATGATAATAAGGCTTTTTCTTATTATTTTTTCTCTGCTGGTCGCCACCCTGAGCGGAGGGCGCACCGTTTCTCTGGTTATTATCAGAATTCATATTTACCTAACCTTTTTTATTGGTTTTAAATCAAATTTGCGTTTTGCATCATGCTGATGAGTGTGAGTCTTACGTTTGTATTATGCTCAAGGTCTTCAAGAGCCGTAACGGTTGCGTCGTAAAGATCAATAAGCTGCTTCGATGTGAAATGCGTTGCAAGCTCAGCGGCATTTTCTCTGTCCTCAAAGAAGCAGAGCGAAGCCTCGTCGCTCTTTTTCAAAAGTATAAGATCGCGGATAGCGTACTGTAAAAAAACGATCTGACGGCTGATTTCTTGTCTTTTGCTTCCCATTGACACCACGGTTTCAAACACCTTTGATCTGTTAGGGGAGGAGAGTATTGATATTATATCCGTCGCAACCCTGCGGCAGTCAAATACTGCCTTGCGCCGCCTGCTGTCAAGAAGCTCCAGCGCGTAGCCTATGCTTCCCGCGCTGATGCGTATCAGCGTTTTGAAGTCATCGGATGATTGATCGCGAAGCTCAACCGCTCGTTTGTCTTGTGAAAGCAAATATCTTTCAAGCTCACGGTCGCTTATTCTTTCGGTTCTGAGGATGGGAGCGCGGCTCTTTACAGTTTCAAGAAGCAATGAAGAATTCTCGCAGATGATGAAAAATAAAACGTAATGCGGAGGCTCCTCAAGAGATAAAAGAAATGCGTTTTGCGCCTGAACGGTAAGCTTATCGGCATCGTCGATAATATATACCTTAACTTTAAGATCATTCGGAGCAATATATATATCGTTTTTGATCTCGCGTATTGCTTCAATACCTATCGTTGACTTATCCTCTTCAAGTGAGATTATCTTGACGTCGGGAGAATGCCCCTCCGCTATCTTACGGCAATTTATACATTTCCCGCAGGGAACAGTATCTGAAGTGTCGTTGTTCAGACACGCTATTGCAGACGCGGCTGTAAGCGCAATAGTATGTCTGCCGCTTCCTCTCGGGCCCTCAATTATATAGGCGTGAGAGAGCGAATTGTTCCTTATGTCGCGCGTTAATCTTTCCTTCAAGGCGTGATTACCTATGATCTTTTCAAAATAGCTCAAAATCACACCTCCAAAAAACAATTAATCATCTTATTATATCAAAAAAAAGACGGCTTGTCAAGTGGAGGTAAAAGGAAAGAAATGATGTACGTTTTTTTACTTTAATTGGTAAAAATGACATATATTTTGAGCGATATTTAGAGGAAATGTGCATTGACATAAAAGGCAAATAGTGATATAATTAACATAGGACTAAATATATTGGATAAGTCTGGTATTTTGGACACTCAAAAGGAAAAAATTTCAAGAAATTTATCGGATTTGAGGTATACATGGGAGCTTTAAAAAATAAGGAATTTAATATTTCAAAGCTCGGCGTATCACCCCATCGCGCCTACGAATATCTGGGTGCTCACAAGGAGGGGAGAAGCTATGCTTTCCGTGTGTTTGCACCTCGTGCGGACAGGGTATTCCTTATCGGTGATTTTTGCTCGTGGGATGACCGCTATCCAATGGAGAAGAACGCGGACGGCGTTTTTGAAATATCCCTTGATTACTCGCTCGTGAAATCGGGTGATAAATATAAGTACAAAATACAGCGCGGTGACAAAATCATATATAAGTCCGATCCGTACGGATATATGATGGAGCACCGTCCCGAATTTGCCTCAATAGTTTCTAATATTGATAAATTCAAGTGGCACGATAGCCGTTGGCTCGAGCGCAGGAAAAGTGATGCGGTCAACATCTACCACAAGCCATTGAATATATATGAGATACACCTTGGATCGTGGAGAAGACGTCACGATGGCTCATATCTCTCGTATCCCGAGATCGCGCGCGAGCTTGCGCCTTACGTCAAGCAGATGGGATATACGCATATCGAGCTAATGCCGATATCGGAATATCCGAGCGATGCGTCATGGGGATACCAGGTGGGAGGATATTTTTCTCCTACTTCAAGATACGGAAACCCCGCAGAGCTTATGGAGTTTATTGACGTGATGCACTGCGCGGGTATCGGTGTGATTCTCGACTGGGTTCCCGCCCATTTCCCAAGCGACAGCTTCGGTCTTTGTGATTTTGACGGAGATGCGCTTTACGAATATCCCGCCCACGAGTGCAGAAGCATGTGGGAAACGAGATTTTTTGATCTTTCAAAGGATCACGTAAAGGGTTTCTTGCTTTCAAACGCTGATTTCTGGATAAGAAAATATCACGTTGACGGCTTGCGAGTTGATGCCGTGGGTTCGATATTGGCACTTGATGAGTCAATTGAGAGCGAAGAGCACAAACAAATGCGCGGTGCCAATGCGAAAGAATTTTTGCAAGCCTTTAACGCATATATAAAAAGTAATTATCCCGACGTGCTTACTATCGCTGAGGATTCAAGTGCGCAGAAGCACATTACGGGATTTGATAACGACGGACTCGGCTTTGACCTTAAATGGAACATGGGCTGGATGTACGACACCTTGTCGTATGCCGAAAAGGGAGTCTGGGATCGCAAATATCATCACGGTAAGCTTAACTTTTCGCTTTCCTACGCCTTTGACGAGCAGTTTGTTCTCCCGATATCTCACGATGACGTTACGGGTGGTAAGAGAGCTTATCTTACCAAAATGCCCGACGACAGATGGAGAAAATTTGCGGGCGCAAGAGTTTTTTACGCGTATCAGATGACGCATCCCGGCAAAAAGCTCAACTTTATGGGCAACGAGATCGCATCGGTTGGCGAGTGGATGTATGACAGAGGCCTTGAATGGCGACTGCTTGAGGATGAGCTACACGCAAAATATCAGTATTTTTGCGAAGAGCTGAATAACCTCTATCTTTCACGCCCTGAACTGTGGCAATGTGACGATTCATGGGACGGATTTCAGTGGATAGACGCAGACGATAGTGAAAGAAGCATACTTTCGTACCGTAGAATTGCGCGCGACGGAAGCGAGCTCATTGTAATCTTGAATTTTACTCCTAACACCTACGAAGAGTTTTTCATTGACGTACCCAAGGCCGCGATATACAAGGAAATATTCAATTCCGACGACGTTTCGTATGGCGGAAGCGGAGTTACGAACCATAATTACCTTAAAAGCTTTAAGGACGGCGGCAAGGACCGATTGAGAATGCGACTTTCCCCTATGGGAGCAACTATTTTATCTATTGTTGGCTGATGTCGATAATATATAAGCAAATATCATTAGCATGTCCCTCTGCGCGAAAGCGCAAAAAATCAGAAAAAATAATCACGAAAAGAGGAGATGTTTTCATGTTTAAGAAAAAAGAATGTGTCGCAATGCTGCTTGCAGGAGGACAGGGTTCAAGACTTTACGCCCTGACTACAAAGACGGCAAAGCCTGCAGTGCCCTTTGGCGGAAAGTATAGGATCATTGACTTCACCCTATCAAACTGTATCAACTCGGGCATTGATACTGTCGGCGTTCTGACACAGTATCAGCCTCTTGTGTTGAACGAATACATAGGCAACGGACAGCCTTGGGATCTTGACAGAGTTTACGGCGGTGTAAAGATACTCCCTCCTTATCAGGGACAGAAATCTGCCGATTGGTATAAGGGAACAGCTAACGCGATCTATCAGAACCTCGCGTTTATAAACAGGTATGATACCGATTACGTGCTTATCCTCTCTGGTGACCATATTTACAGAATGGATTACGCGAAGATGCTTAAGTACCACAAGGAAAAGGGCGCGGACTGTACCATCGCGGTCATTGACGTTCCGATTGAGGAAGCAAGCCGTTTCGGTATTATGAGCACCAACGAGGACGGCTCTATCTATAAGTTCAGCGAGAAGCCCAAGAACCCCGATAGCACCAACGCTTCGATGGGTATATACATTTTCACAAAGGATAAGCTTCAGAAGTATCTTGAGGAGGATGAGGCTACCGAGGGCTCGGCAAACGACTTCGGTAAGAACATAATTCCCAATATGCTGGTTGCGGGCGAAAAAATGTTCGCATATCCCTTTGAGGGATATTGGAAGGACGTTGGAACTATCTCGTCGCTTTGGGAAGCAAATATGGACCTTCTTGGCAATAAGCCGGTTCTTGATCTTGGTAATCAGGAGGGTAGAATCTACTCGAGAAATCTTGCGGGCGCACCTCAGTACGTAGGTCCTGACGCAAAGATCGAAAATTGCTATATCACCGACGGATGCGAGATCCACGGAACAGTTATTAATTCGGTGCTTGGCGCGGGTGTTAAGATTGCCGCAGGTGCGTACGTTAAGGACAGCGTTCTTATGGGTGACACGGAGATCGGAGCGGGCGCTACCGTTAATTACTCTATTATCGACACTAATGTCGAGATAGGTGCGGGTGCAACCGTTGGCGTAGCAAAAGAGCGCGCAAAGGGAATCACCGTTATCGGTGAGGACGTAAAGGTTACCAATGGCTCGACTGTTGAAGACGGCGCGATCATTTCGGAATTTTAATAGGAGGTAAGTAAACATGACTGCAGTAGGACTTATATTCTCGAATATTCACGATAACACAATCCCCGAGCTTACAAGAAAGAGAACGCTCGGAAGCGTACCCTTCGGCGGCAGATACAGACTTATCGACTTCACTCTTTCGAGTATGGTCAATTCCGGAATTTCCAAGGTCGGCGTTGTAACTCATAATAACTATCAGTCGCTTCTCGACCATCTTGGTAACGGCAAGGACTGGGATCTTGCAAGACGCTCCGGCGGTATCAAGATTCTTCCTCCTTATATTACTTCGTTTGAGAACGCCGCATCAAATAAGTTCTATTCTTCTCGCCTTGAGGCATTGATGGGAACCGTCAACTTCCTCAACCGTTGCGAAGAGGACTACGTTGTTATGTCGGATTGTGACGTTATCTGTAACATTGATCTTAACAAGGTTATTGAAAGCCATATCGCAAGCAACGCGGCAATTACCTTTATAGTAAAGAAGGCGGATATTGCGGGACATAACGAAAATGAAAAGGTTTGCGCGGTAGAGTTTGACGAGAACAACAATCTTACCGAGATTGCTGAAAGAAAGATAACCGAGGGAGTTTCCAATATCTACATCAACATGATGGTAGTTAAGAGAGATTACCTACTCAATGTCATTCAGGAGGCGATCGCACGCGGATACAAGAGCTTCCTTTATGATATTATCATCCGTAATATAGGCAAGGAAAACTACAAGGTTTATAACTACGACGGCTGGTATGCTCAGATAGGCTCTCTTGAAAGTTACTTTGAATGCTCTATGAAGCTCCTTGACAACGACGCAAGAGCAAGACTCTTTGGCATTAAGAACTACCCCATTCTTACCAAGGTAAGAAACTCCGCTCCTACCCGTTACTGCGAGGGCGCAAAGGTAATTAACTCCGTAGTCGCTGAGGGATGTATCATTGAGGGTACTGTTGAGAACTCTATTATCTTCCGTGGTGTTCACGTTGGCAAGGGCGCGGTTGTAAAGAATTCGATACTCTTCCAGGATAGCTACGTTTGTCCCGATGCTACGCTTAATTGCGTAATCGCCGACAAGAACGTTATGATCAAGGACGGAAGAACTCTTTCGGGTCACAGCTCTATGCCTTTCTACATAGGTAAGGATGTTACGGTTTAAGTTTCCGTGTTTCAAGCAAAAATTAAGACGGAAGGTTTTAAAATAATGAAAAAAATACTTTTTGTAGGCGCTGAAACAATGCCCTTTGCCGCTACAGGCGGACTTGGCGACGTTATGGGCTCGCTTCCCGCGGCACTTAAGGCTAAGGAAAAGGGAAACGTTGAAGTAAGCGTTGTAATGCCTCTTTATGGCAATATCAACGATATATGGCGCGCGCAGATGAAGGACGAGGCTACCTTCACCGTTCATCTTGCATGGCGTAGTATATATTGCGGAGTAAAGAGTCTTGTCAAGGACGGCGTAAAGTATTACTTCATCGACAACGAATTCTATTTTAAGCGCGGCGCGCTTTACGGATTCTTTGACGACGGTGAGAGATACGCGTACTTCTGCAAGGCTGTTATGGAGATGCTCGTTCATCTTGAGTATTATCCCGACGTTATTCACGCAAACGACTGGCAGTCGGCTTTGGCGGTAATTTACCTTAATACCAAGTACCGCTACGTTGAAGGCCTCTCGAACACCAAGAGTGTTTTCACCATTCACAATATCGAGTATCAGGGTAAGTACAGCTTCTCGATTCTCGGTGACGTGTTTGATCTTGGTCCTGAGCATTACGCTCTTATGAGATACGACGATTGTATCAATCTTATGAAGGCGGCTTGCGAGTGTGCTGATATGGTTTCGACCGTCAGCCCGCGATATGCAGACGAGATAAAGACGATTGAATATTCTCACGGACTTCATCACGTGCTTTATCGCAATTCTCAGAAGCTTACGGGAATTCTTAACGGTATTGATTACGATTACTACAATCCCGCAAAGGACACCGTGCTTTGTAAGAATTACGACAGACGTAATTTCACAAAGGGTAAGGCAGAGAACAAGATGGCTCTCCAGAGAGAGTACGGTCTTCCCGAAAGAGCGGACGTGCCTATGCTTGCCATTATTTCAAGACTTGCTACGCATAAGGGACTTGACCTCGTTGAGCAGATCGCTTACGAGCTTGTGAGAAATCACGATATTCAGTTCGTTATTCTCGGCAAGGGTGAGGCAAGATACGAGCATTTCTTCTCCGAGCTTGAAAAGGCTTATCCCGATAAGGTAAGAGCACTTCTTACCTATGACAGAGATCTTTCAAAGAAGATCTACGCGGCGGCTGATATATTCGTAATGCCGTCCAAGAGTGAGCCCTGCGGACTTTCGCAGATGATCGCATCGCGTTACGGAGCTGTTCCGGTCGTGAGAGAAACGGGCGGTCTTGCGGACTCTATCAAGGGCTACTGGGTAGATAACGGTGAGATAAAGGGTAACGGATTTACCTTTGCAAACTACTACTCAGGAGAACTTTACGACAGAATTTGCGCGGCTCTCGAGCTATACGCCGACAAGGCACAAAATAAGAAGTTCGTAAGTAAGATAATGGGAACCGACTTCTCATGGGCTTCTTCGGCAGAAAAATATATGGAGATGTATAATTCTCTTTGATCCAAATCAACAATTAAAATAGCAAATACTCAATAAAAACGTGAGGCAGGCTGTTTTCGGTCTGCCCCGCGTATTTAAAAATCAAGTGCGGCGAAGGGCGTCGCATGGAAAGGTACTATACGCAAATGAACTACAAGGATCTTAATCCATCGGAAATCAAAAATAACATTGAAATCAAACTGTCAAGATATTTCGGCTGCACGTCTCAGGAGGCGTCTGATGAGCAGATGTATAAGGCAGTATCCATGACTATAAGAGACATTCTCACCGAAAAGCGCGGAGAATTCAAAAAGGAAGTTAACCGTCAAGGCGCTAAGCGCGTGTACTATATGTGCATGGAGTTCCTTCTTGGTCGTTCACTTAAGACCAACGTCTGCAACCTCGGACTCAGCGACGCATACAGAAGCGCGTTGAACGAGCTCGGCTTCAAGCTCGACGATCTTTACGAGTGTGAGCCTGACGCAGGACTTGGAAACGGCGGTCTTGGAAGACTTGCGGCTTGCTTTATGGACTCGCTTTCTTCACTCGATTATCCCGCAACGGGATTTTCTATCTGCTACGAGTACGGACTCTTCAAGCAGATGATCGTTGACGGAATGCAGGTAGAGCTTCCTGACGTATGGTTGCCCGGAGGTGACGTATGGCTCGTTCCGAGAACTGACAGAACCTTTGTTGTTCGTTTTGGCGGACACGTAAGAGAGAAGTGGGAAAATAACCACATGACTATAATTTACGAGGGTGCAGAGGAGATCGAGGCAGTGCCTTACGATATGATGATATCGGGTGCTGACAGCGACGGTGTAAGCAGACTTCGTCTTTGGAAGGCAAGAAATATCCAGAACTTCAACATGGGACTTTTCTCTCAGGGACAGTACGCAAAGGCAGTAGAGGAGAGCACTAACGCGGAGGCTATTTCTAAGGTGCTTTACCCTGCGGACAATCATACCGAGGGTAAGCTTCTCCGTCTTTCTCAGCAGTACTTCCTCGTATCCGCATCGGTACAGAGCATTATCAGAGATCATATGGCGGTTTACGGTACTCTTGATAATCTTGAGGACAAGATAGCTATTCATATCAACGATACTCACCCCGCGCTCTGTATTCCCGAGCTTATGAGAATACTCGTTGACGATTATTTCTACTCTTGGGAAACCGCTTGGGATAAGGTAGTTAAGATCTGCTCCTACACCAATCATACCGTAATGCCCGAGGCACTTGAGACGTGGAACGAGGATCTCTTCAAGCTCAAGCTCCCCAGAATTTACGCTATCGTTAAGGAAATTAACGAGAGATTCTGTAAGGAGGCTTGGGAGGCATTCCCCGGCAACTGGCAGAGAATTTCCAATATGTGCGTTATCGGTTACGGCTCTGTAAGAATGGCAAACCTTTCTGTTATCGGTTCGCATTCGATCAACGGCGTATCGAAGCTTCACTCGGGAATTTTGACCGATACAATCTTCAAGGATTTCTATAAGATGTACCCCGACAGATTTGAGAACGTTACCAACGGTATCGCTCACCGTCGTTGGCTCTGCTACTCTAACCCTGAGCTTGCATCGCTTCTTGACGACTGCATCGGCACGGGCTACAGACATAATCCCGTAGAGCTTGCCGAGTTTGCAAAGTTTGCAGATGATAAGGCGGTTCTTGAGAGAGTGCGCGCTATCAAGCACAACAATAAGATCGCATTTGCTAACCATCTCTACGCAAAGACCGGTAAGAAGATCGACACTCATTCGGTATTTGACGTTCAGATCAAGCGTTTGCACGAATATAAGCGTCAGCTTCTTAACGTGCTTAATATTATAAACAGATATATTGAGCTTAAGGATAATCCCGACCTCGACGTTCAGCCTCAGACCTTTATCTTCGGTGCTAAGGCGGCTCCCGGATACAGAATGGCAAAGAGAATTATTCAGCTCATCTGCCTTATTTCGAAGGACATCGAGTCCAATCCCAAGATCCGTGAAAAGCTCAACGTAGTATTCCTTGAAAACTACGACGTAAGTACCGCAGAGATACTCATTCCTTCCGCCGAGATCAGTGAACAGATCTCGCTTGCGGGTAAGGAAGCAAGCGGTACGGGATGTATGAAGCTTATGATCAACGGTGCTATTACTATCGGTACTCTTGACGGCGCAAACGTCGAGATGCTTGACGCCGTTGGTAAGGATAATATGTATATCTTCGGTCTTAAGAGCGACGAGGTTGAGCAGCTCTGGCTCCGTGGATACCGTTCCGCAGAGTTCTATACCAATAACGAACGCCTTAAGAGAATAGTTAACTTCCTTTCGATCGGATTTGCAGGCGAGTCCTTTGCGGACATTGCAACCTACCTTCTTACAGGTCAGGGCGTTGCAGACCCCTATATGTGTCTTGCAGACTTCGAGTCGTACAGACTTGCACACGAGGAAATGATGAAGGCTTACGCGAACAGAGAAAACTGGACTCGTATGTCGCTTCTTAACACCGCCGCATCGGGCTACTTCGCGGCAGACAGATCTATCAGAGAGTATGCTGACAAGTTCTGGAATCTCAAGCCCATAAAGAAATAAAAAATGATGAAACGGGGCGGCATCGCCGTCCCGTTTCAAAAATCACAAGGAAAGGATCGTTAAAAATATGCTTCCGAAATTTTTTCAGAAGATAGATTCTTCAAGTGAGATTCACATTCGCAAATTCCGCGGTAGCGAGGACGTGTCGGATCTCGGCGCGTTCAGATACGGCGATAAAATAAACTTTGAGGTGGCAATTTCCCGCAGGCTCGGTGCAATAGGCGTAGTTATGCGAATTTGCCGCGACGGAGGAGCTGACGAGGATATAACCCTCGGTCTGCTTGACTCTGACAATGTAAATGACATATATACCTGCACCCTTGACACCGAAAAAATGTGTGCCGGAGGAGAAAGCGGACTTTTTTATTATGAATTTCTCATAATGAGAGGCTTTGATACGCTTTTCACGGTAACGCATAATAATTTTGATGCTCATATGGCGTCAAGGAGCGAAGGAAGATACCGACTGATCGTTTTTGAACGCGATTTTGACACGCCGAAAAGCTTTGGCCGCGGTGTTATGTATCAGATATTTCCCGACAGATTTTTCAAGGGCGAGAGCGAGAAGGCACGCGCCATCAGAGTGCGTGAGGATGTCAGCATAAATCCCGACTGGGAAAACGGTGTTCCTCAGTTTGCCGAATATCCCGGCGCGCCGCTTAAAAACGATATGTTTTTTGGTGGAAGCCTTTGGAGTGTTGCCGAAAAGCTTGATTATCTCAAGTCACTCGGCGTGACATATATTTACCTTTGTCCGATATTCAAAGCGTACTCAAACCACAAGTATGATACGGGGGATTACTCTAAAATCGACGAGATGTTTGGCGGTGAGGAGGCGTTTGATAACCTTATCGCAAAAGCAAAGGAGAGGGGTATAGGAATAATCCTTGACGGTGTGTTCAATCACACGGGCGATGATAGCGTATACTTTAACCGATATAAAAAATACGGTGATGGCGGCGCGTATAACGACTATAATTCCGAGTATCGCGATTGGTATTGCTTCCGTTCCTATCCAGATGATTTTGATTCGTGGTGGGGAATTAAGATATTGCCCAAGCTCAACCACCGAAATGAGAGCTGTCGCCGCTTTTTTACGGGCGAGGGTGGTATAATCGAAAAATACATAAAGCGCGGAATAGCAGGCTGGCGACTTGACGTTGCCGATGAGCTTTCCGACGAGTTTCTTGATGAGCTTCGCGAATCCGCAAAAAAAGCAAGTGACGGCGATGCGGTTATAATCGGTGAGGTCTGGGAAAACGCCGCTGATAAGGTTGCTTACGGTAAAAGAAGAAGATATTTTCTCGGTAAACAGCTTGATAGCGTAATGAACTATCCCGTTAAAAACGCGATACTCGGATTTTGCCTTTACGGTGACGCAGAGCTGCTTTATGATACTCTCACGGAGATATATTCATCATATCCCAGATGCGTTTGCCATAAGCTAATGAATCTTATCGGCACGCACGATACGCAAAGAGTGCTTACCGTGCTTGGAAAGAACGAGTACGACGACAATAACCCAAACTACGTTCTTGCGCGCAAGCGTCTTGACGCTGAGCAGAGAGAAAGAGCCATGAGCCTGCTTAAAATAGCCGCTGCGATACAGTTCACGGTTTACGGTATTCCGTCAGTTTATTACGGTGATGAGGTATGCCTTGAGGGATACGGAGATCCCTTTTGCCGTATGCCTTTCCCGTGGCACGAGATAGACACCGGTTATAGAGCGGATATGCTTGAGTATTATCAGGCTCTCGGTAGGATACGCGAGCGCGAGGATGCGTTTGACGGTGGAAGCTTCTACGTGGTAGAGCACGAAGAGAGCCATATCGTTTACGCAAGAGAAAAGAAAGATAGCAGAATAATAGTTGCCGCTAACCGCGGACAAGCCCGTGAAATAGTTATACCTCACGGCATTACGTACAAAAATCTTATAAGCGGCGAGGTCTTTAAGGATAGCTTTGTCCTCGGAGAAAATTGCGCCGTGATATTGAAGGCATATACCGAAGAAGCTTAAAGGAGGATGCTGAGTTGAAGTACGCGAATTCCATAAAATACGTAAATAGCTTTGAGCGTGCGAGCGATAGCTTACTTATTTCTCAAAAGAGAATAAGAGCCTTGTGCGAGCATCTCGGTCGAGTCAATCTCGGTATGAGATACATAAATCTTCCGAAATCCACGGCGGGACACGCTTGCGCAGTAATGCTTGAGTCGGTTATCAAGTCTGCGGGATATAAGGTGGGAAGAATTACGTCGGTAGCGGATTTTGATCCGCATGAGAGCGTTTTCGTTGACCGTGCCGTTCCCGATATCGATGACGTAAGCAAATCGGTCGCGGAAATAAGAAGCTTTATCAAAGCCAATCCTGACGAGGTTTACTATAAGGAAGAGATAGTTTTTGCGCTCTCGCTTCTTTTATGTAAGCTTTCGGACTGTACCTTCGTCATTCTCGAAGGACTTTTTGACAAGGATCACAGCCTTGATGCTATTTGTGCGCCCTACGATCTTATCGTTATGCCCACCGTTTACGATATTGACGGTGCGATTGAGGTTATAAAGCCTCAATGCGAGGCGATAAGACGTGGAACGAGAGAGGTTATAAGCGGAAATCAGAAGAGCGATGTTTATAACTGCATTTCCAATGCATGTGCGATGAGCGGTGTAAGACTTTATATACCTGCAAAGTCGCAGTTCGTTGTCACAGAGCATTCATTTAAAAAGCTCTCGTTTGAATACGGCGGTAAGGACGGATATATGCTCAGAAGTCCGTCGTATATTCTCCGAGACTGTGCTATAACGGTGATTGAAGCATCGCTTGCAATAAGACGAAGCGGATTTAAACTGCCCGGAAGCGCCATTGCCGAGGGCTTGCTTGCCGTAACCGATACTCTTTGCTTTGACGTTATCTCGGTAATGCCTTTGGTGATCGCCGATGCCGCATCTACATATGAGGAAACGGAAATGCTTCTTAAAACCTGCTCGGAGGCAGGAGTTGACGTCAGCGAGATTTCAATTTGCATTAATGCGGATAAAATCGAGGACGTAAAAACTCTTGAAGCTTGGTTTGAGGATAGTAAATTTGACCGAATGATCGTCGTGTGTAACGAGGAGTTGGATGCTGAAAGTATCTCAACGCCTGCACAAAGCGTTTGTATTTTTAATAGCGCAAAGGCGGCGGCAAAGGAAATCCTTTCGTCAATGCAAATCCAAAAAACACCGCTTATCTGCCTTGGTTCATTGAGATTTTCAACCGAGATCAAAAACGAATTGTTAAAGCTGATGAGCTTCTGACAATAAAGAAGAACGCGCCCTGGGAGCGTTCTTCTTTTGCATAAAACGGAATATAAAGTCAATAATATAATATAAAGTTTGTATTATGAAAGGCAGAAAATATGATAAAACCGCAAATTGTAAAATGCTGTGGAAGAGAAATTCTTGATTCAAGAGGCTACCCGACTGTAGAAGCAACCGTAATGCTTTCTGACGGCACGGTCGGTGTTGCAAGCGTGCCCTCGGGGGCGTCAACAGGTATGTACGAAGCGACCGAAAAGCGCGACGGGGATAATTCAAGATACGGAGGGCGCGGCGTGCTTGACGCGGTAAATAATATCTGTAAGCATATATCACCCGAGCTTGTAGGCTGCTATTCCTGTGAGCAAAGCGAGATCGACCGATTAATGCGCGACCTTGACGGCACGGAGAATAAATCAAGGCTGGGAGCAAACGCGATCCTCGCGGTGTCACTTGCAAATGCCCGTGCTTGCGCAAATTCCTACCGAATTCCGCTATACAGGTGGCTTGGCGGTTGCAGGTCGGTAAGATTGCCGATCCCGATGATGAATATCCTTAACGGCGGCGCGCATGCGGCAAATAATATTGATATTCAGGAGTTTATGATAGTTCCCGTAGGCGCTACGTCGTTCTCCGACGCTCTGCGGATCGGAAGTGAAATATATCACGTGCTTGGAGGAATTTTGCGTGGCGCGGGATACGCGGTAGGTGTCGGTGACGAGGGAGGATACGCGCCTAATCTTGATTCTGACGAGGAGGCGATAGAATATATCCTTGATGCGATAGAAAGAAGCGGATACACGACTGACGACGTGAAGATCGCTCTTGACGTTGCCGCATCGGAATGGTATAACGATAAAAACGGCGTTTACGTTATGGCAAAACGCGAAACTACCTGCAAAAAAGAGGAGCTTATTGATTATTTTTGCTCGCTTGTCGAAAAGTACCCGATAATCTCTATCGAGGATCCGCTTGATCAGCGTGATTTTGAGGGCTGGGCGGAGATCACAAAGAGAATAGGAGAGAGAGTTATGCTCGTCGGTGACGATCTTTTCGTTACTAATCCCGAAAGACTAAAGCAGGGAATAGGAAAAGGCGCGGGCAACGCCATTCTTGTAAAGCCGAATCAGATAGGAACGCTTTCCGAGGTAATCGAAGTCATAGATATAGCGTCAAGCGCGGGATATTCCTATATTCTGTCGCACAGATCGGGAGAGACTGAGGACACGACGATAGCCGATATGGCAGTTGCGCTTGGCGCTCCGTTTATCAAGGCGGGCGCGCCGTGCAGGAGTGACCGAGTTGCAAAATACAACCGTTTGTTGCGTATAGAGGGCTCGCTCGGACATTCCGCAAGATACGGTCTTTCACAAGAATCCATCGTTCCTACCGTGAGAACCTGTTGCGGTGAGGAGTATTAAAAAGAGTCGGAAGAGCCAAGCTCTTCCGACCTTTTAGTTATAGCTCGATTGCTTCACCTATCGCGGTAAGGTAGACGAAGATCTTTTTCGGTTTGCGACCGAAGATTTGCTCTATTGCGTATTCATACTGCTTTAGCTGATGACCATGCTTTTCTCTCATAGTTGAGATAAGAAGGGCGCGGTCGTTGCGCTCGTTTTCCGTTACCTTATCGGTCTTATAGTCGCAAAGGATAAGCTCGCCATGCGCATCTTCAATAATAAGATCAATAGAGCCTTGAACGAATATTTTTTTGTCAGATACAAAAGACTTTATTTTATCATTTTGCGTAAAATCTGATGCGGGACGGTGCATTCCAAAACGGAATTCGCGTCGAACACTCTTTGCACATCGAATAAGAGCGTAAAGCTTGCTTGCAAAAAAATCACGAAGCTGGTCGCGGTCGATTATCTTCGCCGTACGCTCACTTATAAATCTTTTATTTATAAGTCGCGCTATCTCATTTTCAAGTCCGTTTTTATCCACATTATAGTAGTCGCAGAACTGCAAAAAGAGGTGTGTTGCCGTACCTTTTTCGGTTGCCGTCGTTTTTTTGTTAAGCTCAAGTATGCTATCGAAGCTTACGCTCTGAGAGCGCATAAGCTCAATTCGTCTCTTAATGCTGTCAACGTTATCACGTTGCTGCTCGTCACGGCTTTCGCCGTACTCCAATACGTCCGCGGCGGGTATCGGAATAAATATGCTATCATCGAGCATCACGGGAGATACCTTTGATGCCGCGACCTTGGAGGGAAGTGAGGAGAGGAGTAATTCTGCCTCGCTGATATTAGCCCCCTCTGATAACAGTTGTGAAAGCTTGCGGTCATTTTCGTCAAGATGATTTAGCGTTATTCCATCCCCGTATCCAATATAAAAGTCTACAAGATCTGCCTGTCCTTTTTTGAACAGATTAATTTTGAAGTTATCGTTATCAAAGTCAGAGCCTGCCAGAGTGAGCATTATCGTTTCGATATAGCTCCTTGATTTTTGTATCGAATAATTGAGATCTGCAGAATTAAATGCATCTGTAACGAGAGAATCAAAGCTGCGCTTGAGAGATGCACTCAAATACAGTCTTTCTCTTGCTCGCGTCAGTGCGACGTACAATATTCGCGCTTCCTCCTCAATTTGTCTGGCTTTTGTGAGCGTGTCTGCCGCTTGCCAGAGTGGGCTTGAGGCGTAGCGCTCCTTTATCTTTTCAAAAACGTCACGATCTTCATCCATTATACGTGGAAGCTTGAAGGAGAGTCCAAAATCCTTGCTGTAGAGAATAGGACTTTTGGAATCCGCAAGATTTATCTGCTTACCAAGTCCGAATAAGAAGCAGGCACAAAATTCAAGACCCTTTGACTGATGCATCGTCATAATGGTTACCGCGTTATTATTTTGCCCCGGACGCTCGGCAGAAGGCGGGCTGACCTCGGTAAGTTTATTAAGATATGATAGAAAATTTCTAAGTCCGTTCCACGAGCGCTTTACATAGGCGCACGCGCAGTCAAAAAGATATATATACGCCTCGCTCTCGGCAAGACAGGAGTATCGGTCAAGCGAGATAAGAGCGCGCAAGAGCTTTTCTGCGGAGAGTCTTGACGCAAGCCTGCGCATCTTGTCGGTTTCATTTACGAATTCGCGGCATCTTTGCGCGAGCTTTTCGTCATTTCCGTTATCTGCATAATCTATTACCGCATCGTAAAGAGAATGAGAATCGGATATTGACTGTCTTATTTCAACAAGCTCATCAAAGCTAACGACGGGAGATATTCCCGAAACGCTCGTTGTAAGTAAACGGCAAAGCGGAATATCGGAGCGTGGATTGTTGACAACTGTAAGCAGATCCAAAAGAATCAGCATATCAGGCTCTGAAAAGATATCTCCGCCCGCGCTCGACGCGTACTTTATGCCAAGCATATCGAGTGCAAGCATCAAAGGCTTTGCATGCTTGTGGCTTCTTACAAGAACTGCAATGTCAGAGGGAAGAATAGGTGATCCGTCAGCCTTCTTTTCAAATTTGATAAGACGCGCTATCTCGTTTGCGGTCACACACGCTTCGTCAGAGAGCATTTTCTGCTCCTTTTTGTCCTTATCGGTTGCGTCGGATGCCTCTTGGTCGTCTATTGCGACGTCTACCGCATTTTCAAGCTCGCTGTATTCGACAGAGTCAATGATGTTCAGCGTAACACGTGGACTTACATATTCGGTCGTTGGCTTTTCCTTTGAAAAGACGAGATCATCACTGCTCGTATATCCAATGCTATCGGAAAACGCGTCGAAAACCTTTGAGCATACGGTGTTAGTGAATTTTATCACGTTATCGTCGCATCTGAAGTTATCCGACATAAATATCGTGTTCTCGGCAGCTTCAAGCGAAGATGGATCTTCTTTGTCGTATAGGGGAAATCTTCTTCGGTAGTTGGCAAATATTGAAGGCTCTGCTTCACGGAAGCCATAAATGCTTTGCTTGATATCGCCGACCATAAAACGATTTTTGTCACCTATAAGCTCAAATATCCTGTCCTGTATTTCGTTTACGTCCTGATACTCGTCAATATAGACCTCGTCAAAGCTCGAGCGCAACGATAAACAGTATTCTGACGGAGAGCCGTCAGCTTCTGTCAGAAGCTCGAGCATGTACTTTGGCATATCGGAAAATTCACAAAATCCCTTTTTAAGCTTTTCGGCGGTGTAACGTCTTTCGTAATCGGCAAGAAGCGAGTAGACCGCAGAGCAAAGCTCTGCCGTCATTTCAAAATGACGAGAGATGGTCTTGGGATCTTCTGAGAGAAGATCGTCCTTTATCATTTTGAGCATAGGAACGAGCTTTTTCGAGCGAAGCTTATGATAATAGTCAAAATCAGCATTTTTGACATCCTTCGGTACTGACGGCATTCTGCCGAATTCAAGAGCGGAAAATGCGCTTTGTACCTTGGAGTAATTTTTTTCATTAAGCGTCCTTGTAAGCTCCTCGCACTTTATAAGGTCAGCGGTAAATATGCCCGAATAATACTGTCCTACATTTGACAGCTTTTCAAAATCGGCAAGAGCCTTTTCACACGACCTTTTGGCATACGTTATACGAGAGGTGATCTCATGAAGTATTGCGGATCCCTCGTCGGTATCGAAAAAGTCCTCCTTGGCGGAATTTTCCATACGCTTTGCGTGACGGTCAAGTCTGCCAATGCCTTCGGGCGAGGTAACGAGCTTTTTGTATATCTCAATAAGCGTGGGAACAACACCCGAGCTATCGCGGGCAGGTGAGATTATAGTCATTAGTCTGCCGGTAGCAGTTTCCATTACCGAATCAAGAGTTGCATCGTTTCCATCCTTGCAGAGAAAGGCATCAATAGCCTCGCGCATCATTTTGCGCCTTATGGGATCAAGCTCTGCGTCGTCTGCAAGTCTTATTGAAGGGGGGAGCCCGAGCTTTTCAAAATTTGCTCTGACCGGAGTGGTAAAGAAGGAGTCTATAGTGCAGATGTTGGCGCTTCCGAGTCGCAAGATCTGATTTTGCAGATGTTGAGAGTCGGGATGCTCGGCGATAGCCTCGCTGAGTGTTTTTGATATTTTTGCTTTAAGCTCGGATGCCGCCGCGCGAGTAAACGTCACGATAAGCATACGGCTTATATCGCGTTCCTCCTCAATTATCGAGCGCAGTATTCTTTGAGTTAGGGTAAACGTCTTACCCGAGCCCGCCGCCGCGCTGACAAGCAACGTCTTGCCGCGCACGTCAATGGCGGCTTGTTGAGCGTCTGTAAATTTCATATTAATCCTCACGTTTGATCAAACTGTTTTGATTGCAGAGGGGCAGGTCTTGCGAAGAGAGCAAAACCTACAAGCGTCCTCAGATGGAGTTTTGGGAATATTTCCGGAATAGATGCTTTCACCGATTTTCGATACCGAGGAAACGAAATCCTCCTTGACCTTGGCAAACTCGTCGGCGTTCAACGGAGAAGCGCCGGGGGACTTTTTCTTGCCCTTTGCATCTTCTTTATCACGTTCTCCAAGGGCATCAATAAGATCGCCGTCGTTGAGTATAAATCCGCTTCGTGTCGGCATCATATGTCCCTGTGTTTCCTCCGCGGAGAGAAATTGAGCTGATGCGGGCACTAAGGTGCTTCCGTCTCCGAAATAGTGGAGATTTGCCTCTCCTGCCGCAGTAAAGAGGTATGCGGGCAGCTGAATATCCTCTCCGCTTTCGACCTTTTGCGGATCAAATTTATGGCTTCCCGTTTTGTAGTCAACTACACGCAAAAATCTCGTTTCGCCGTTGTCGTAGCAGTCAATTCTGTCTACCGTTCCGCCAAAGACTACGGTAAAGCGTTCACCGTTGCATTCAACCGATATCTCAACGGGTCTGAGCGCATCATCTACCTTGTCGCTTATACGCTTTTCAAAGGCTATTACTTTGAATTTTGAGGTTCTGAACTCATCAATTACGCTCTTTGCCATAATAAGCGCAAGATCTCGAAGTCTTGCAAATGAATGTGAAAGCGATGCGGTGAGATTACAGTTAAGCTCGGATATGTGCTCAAGAACTATATCGTTTACGTAGCTTATTATCTCGTCATCGGAGAGATCGGGTAGACTTCCGTCAGGAAGAACTATCTTACGAAGCAGCTTTTCAAGGACGTAGTGGATTATCGTGCCCGCGCTTGCATAGCTTATCTCGGAAGGACCCTGCTCACGAAGCTTGAGAACGTACTCACACCAATATTTATACGGGCATTCCGCAAATGAAGTGACACTTGATTTTGAAAGATAAAGCCTTTCGCCAAATATGTTTTTTACGATAAGAGGATCAATAATCACTCCGTCGTCGTTAATTATCTGCTCGGATTGCACTCCATTGTTTCGCTCTTCCGATGCTTCGCGTAAGAGCGCAAGATCAAATTTCCTTTCACAAAGATAGGGAAGAATATATTTTACTCTGTTGTACGCGACCGACGGAGTGAGCGCGCCTCCGCCGATGTGAGAGGTACAGGTGCATAGGATAAGCTTATCAGAGGGCTTCGTCATTGCTCTGTAAACGAAGAAAAGCTCGTCGGAGATTATTCTACTCTCACGCGACGAAAGCTCAAGACCAAGCTCATCAAGCAGCTTCTTATCATTCTCGTTGAGAATGCCGCCATCGGAAAATGCCGCAGGGAATTCGCCCTCGCATAGTCCAAGCAAAACAGCCATCTTGATATTTTCAACTCTGAGAGTGTCGGCAGAGCCGATAGTCACGCAATCGTTTACTGCGGGGACAGAGCCGATATCAGTATGGCGAAGCATTATCTCAATAGCCAGCGCAAGCTCCTCCGGGCTTGTAGGAGCATCGGCAAGTATAATAGATATATTCGTCAGAGAAGAAACTATGTAGTCGTATGTGCGCAGAAGCTCACCGGCTTCCTTTACGTTACCGAGTGAAAGCTCAAGCTCGGCAAGGGAAGAAAGATTTTTGTCAATACCGATTTCCTTGAGATACTCATAGATCGCGCGGCAGTTTTTTTCCGTGTTGCCGCATGCGAGCGAGAATTTCTGCTTCATCTCTTCAAGCGGGGGGATGAGGGATGCGCGAACCTTATTTGCGGCGGCAAGAATTCGCTCACCGCGGTTGCTCTTTACGACAGTATAGCCGTCGGGATTCATGCTCCATATTTTTTCGGTAAAGAGAGATCCGCATATATCCCACGTAGCACAATAATCCTCAAACAGATCTGCATCGGAAAGGTCAATACCGCAAAGTCCTGTTTTGAGCAGAGTAAGAACGTCCTGCAACTGAAAATTGTAGGTGATGCAACGCAGAGCGGAGAGAATAAGTCTTGCGGCGGGCGTTGTCGAAAGATCTGTTTTTTCAGAATAGAAATACGGAATATTCATTCGGTCAAAGACGGCGTTTATAACACCTCTGCGGCTCTCGCTGTCACGCATTATGACCGCAATATCCGAATATTTCATACCGTCCTTGTGTGCCTTAAGTATGTTAAGTGCGGCGGCGTTTGCCTCTTCGTATTCGTTATGACATACGAACGCTTCAATCTGTCCGCGATCTGAGCTTGCAATTTGGGGCAGAGTATCCTTTCTCAGAGAGAAATTCCAAAGATTTTCCTCAATAGCCGCAATTTCAGATACTGCTCTTATATTTTTTTCAAGAACAATGTCCACACTTTCTACTGAGTGACGCTTTGCCATTGCGGTAAGCTTTCTGACCGTGTGATCAATACTTTCGGTATGCGGGCCTGCGCTTCTTCTATGGGGTGTAGCGAAGGAAACGGTCGTATTTTTTGCCTGTCGTATAATTTCTTCAAGCACCGAGAATTCTTCACCGGTAAAGCTTGTAAACGAGTCTACGTAAATATTACAATCAGTAAAAATTTTATTTTCAGAGAGAGCAAGAGCAAGTCTTGAAAGCTTATGCTCGGATGCAAGCGCGCCCTCGCCAAGTCTGTCCCCGATATTTTTCATAAAATCAGCATAGATCAGAGCAATATCCTCAAGCTTTGCAGAGAGAGCGCTCTCTTCGCATTTTTCGGCAATATTCTCGCAGTCCTCGGGAGTGATTGAGCTTGCGTGAAGCTCGTTAATTACCGACAACATCATCGAGCCGAACGATGCATCGTTTTTGATGGACTTGTATTGCTTCAAAAACGGCGCGACCTCACGCAGACTTTGCCACATAATAAGATGTTTTTCTGCCAATCCGATATGTGAGTCGGTAAGACCTCCGACGATACCGAATACTATTTGACAAAGGCGTGAGAATGTAACGACCTCAAAGCAGAGTGCGGAGGAAGCAGGGAGGTCGGCAAGCATAGATTCACTGATATACGCCTGTTGCTCGGGGACGAGAAGATAAGTTTTCTCTCCCACCTCAACGTGCTTTTTTATTTCGTTTATTATGTACGTGGTTTTACCGCTACCGGGGCGGCCGAAAAGATATTTAAGCATTCTGGCTTTCCTTACCTTCCATAATTTTAAGATTGCGAGTTACAGCGCCTCGTCCGCGCCATGAGTATGCGCGGTGTGAAAATTCTTCTTCACTCATATCATTTATTTTATCACTTGTCAGTATTGGGATAAGCTCCTCGTTGAAGAAATCGACCTCGGTATAGATCGTACCCTTGCGCTTCGCACGGAGGGTGAAGGGGCAGATCTCCTGACAGATGTCGCAGCCCCATATGCTGCCGTATTTCTTAATAGCGTTTGCTTCGTTTGCGGTAAGCTCACCCTTCTTCTGTGTAAGCGATGAAAGGCATTCACCGATAGACGCCATAGGGCAGGCAAGCTGGCATTTTCCGCATTTGAGGCAGTATTTGATCTCGTTTTTTTTGGTCTGTATCGGATAGTCGGTAATTATTTCTCCAAGAAAGACATAGGATGAGTATTTCTCGGTTATAAGCAGTCCGTTGTCACCAAGCATTCCAAGTCCGCAAAGTGCGGCGGCGTGGCGCTCGTCGATAGGCGAATTATCGGCAAAGCACTCAAATTTTGCACCGTCAAATTCCTTGATGAGCGCGTCCGTCAACTCAGTGAAAAGTCCCTTGAAGAAAAGGTGGTAATCGCGCGGAGCAGCGTATGCGGAGATATTCTTGTCGTTATAGCGTGAAAGGTAGGGGACGGCAAAGACGATCGCGCTGAGCGAGTTATATTCGCTCTCACAAAAATTTCTCAGCTTGTAGGGTCTTGTAATGCGGCAATCGCATAATTTTAATGCGCCGACAAGCTCAATATTATGTTTTAGAAGTGTTTTTTTGATAAAATCAAGCATAAATACCTCACGCATTAAAAACGGTGTTGAATTTTGGAGTAAAATATATTATAATTTAATTATAACATATACGAGTGCCAAAAACAAGGCATTTATAGGTTGAATATTTATTTTTTTGATTTCAATGACTTTTTGTTTTTTCATCATTAAACGGTCACAATCAAAGAGTATAATGAATCAGTAAAATAGAATGGGGGACTTTATAATGACATTTGCCTCAAATAAAATACTGACGGTTCTTTTGGTGGTGTCGATATGTTTGTCAATGATAGGATGCTCACCAAAGTTTGAAAGTGCGATAGATTATATGATAAACGGTGACCGCGAAGCAATTGAATTTTCAGGAAGCGAAAGTGAGTCTGTTGAACGAATGAATGATACATCTGACGGCGTGTCGGATAACAAGTCGATAGATCACGGGCTTATTCTTCTTGACGTGACGGCGCAAAATCTTGCGAGCGCGTATAAAAGATACGGTGTTACAAGCACGGGAATAATCATATTTGAGTCAAGACTTTCAGACGAGCTAGAATTTGGCGACAGAATTATATCGGCAAACGGCATTGAGCTGTCGTCGTCGTCTGATTTTGATGAGCTGATAGCCGAGTGCAATATAGGCGACGTTGTGATAATACGGATAGAGAGAGAGGGCTCAACTATTGACGTTGCGCTCACTCTAAAAGAAAAAATACCCGATGAGGTAAGCTTTTATTGACGTTGGATTTGAAATAAATTTAAGTAACTGTTAGGAGCTTTTATGTATCATATACTTGTAGTTGACGATGAGGCGAGAATTCGCTCGATAATAAAAAAATACGCTGAATTTGAGGGACATACCGTTACCGAGTCTGGGGATGGAATGGACGCGGTAAGACTTTGCAGAAAAGAGAAGTATGATATTATCATTATGGATATTATGATGCCTGAGCTTGACGGATTTTCGTCCTGCAGAGAGATAAGAAAGGTCACGGATACCCCTATAATAATGCTTTCCGCGCGCGGTGAGGAATACGATAAGATAAACGGCTTTGAGCTTGGTATCGACGATTACGTCGTCAAGCCCTTTTCGCCAAAGGAGCTTATGCTACGAGTAGATGCTATAATGAGGCGAGTCGCAAAGCGGGGTATCGCTTCAGACAATAGCAAAAAGCAAAACCATATAGTTGAGCTGGACGGTGGCGGCTTGCGCGTTGACGTGACCGCGAGAATAGTTTATATAAACGGTGAGAGGGTTGAAATGTCACCGAAGGAATACGACCTGTTATTCTATATGCTCGACAACCGCAATATAGCCCTGACAAGAGAAAAGCTTATAAGCGAGGTGTGGGGATATGATTTCTACGGTGATGCGCGCACGCTTGACACACACGTGAAACTGCTCCGTCGGAGCCTTGGAGAATACAGTAAGTACATAGTAACTATAAGAGGCGTCGGCTATCGCTTTGAGGGCGACAATTGATATTTTGCAAGGAATTGAAATAATGGGATATAACACGAATAAATGTGTAAAAACAGATCATAAAAACCGTCGCCGCGTGTCGAGTATATCGTGGCGACTGTTTGGCGCGCTTGCTATTTTTACAGTGCTTATCCTTATTGTTATCTGGATATTTCAGGTAGTGCTTCTTAATATTTTTTATAAAAAATCCAAGCTTGATGAGTTTTATCGCGCCGAAAAAGAAATAATTGAAACTATCGAGGACAAGGACGATTTAAAAAAGACCATTTATAGCCATTCGATCGATTCGGATATGTGCATACGCGTGTTTCGAGTGGTTGACGGTAGTGCGAAGGAGATCGTAAGCTCAAGATCAAATTCGGGATGCGTGATCCATAACATTTCAAATGACGGCTTGTCGCATATTTACAAGACCGCAGAGAAAAACGGCGGCAGATACATCAGAAAGATAAACAGTAAGCTTAACGATAAGCAAGCATCAAGCACGATCTACGCTTCTGTTATCGAAAACGGTGGAAATAAATACGTCCTTATGTTTGATTCAGACTTGACACCGTTTAACGCAACCGTCCAGACACTTGAGATGCAGTTCGGATGGATAATGGTCATACTTATCATAGGCGCACTCGTTTGGGCACTGTTTGTATCAAGAATAATCTGTTTGCCTATGAAGAAGATGAGCCGATCTGCGCGCCGACTTGCAAGGGGCGACTACGGTGAGCATTTCGAGGGCGGAGGATATACCGAGGCGGACGAGCTTGCAGATGCGCTCAATTTCGCCGCGAGCGAGCTTGCCAAGAGCGATAATCTTCAAAAGGAGCTTATTGCAAATATTTCTCACGATCTCAGAACGCCGCTTACAATGATAAAGGGATACAGTGAGGTTATGAGAGATATCCCCGGGGAGAACAGTCCTGAGAACGTTCAGGTAATTATTGACGAGAGCGAGCGACTCAGCGAGCTTGTAAACGACATGCTTGATCTTTCAAGAATAAAAGCGGGCACGAGAAAGCCCGAGCTTGAGGTGTTCAACCTTACGGAAACCATCCGCACAGTCATGCTGAGATATGAAAAGCTTACCGAACGCGACGGATACGATATCTCCTTTGATTCAGACATTGACGTATGTGTAAATGCAGATACGAGCATGATATTGCAGGTGGTCTATAACCTTATTAACAACGCGCTAAATTATACGGGCGAGGACAAAAAGGTAAGGATCGTTCAATCGGTGAACGAATCGGCGGTTCGAATCTCCGTAATCGACACGGGCGAGGGAATTGAGGAAGAACAGCTTCCGTATATCTGGGACAGATATTACAAGGTTGACAAAGTGCATAAGAGGGCGAGAGTCGGTACGGGACTTGGACTTTCCATTGTAAAAGAAATACTTGAATCACACGGAGCCAATTTCGGTGTCGATAGTAAGAAGGGCGAGGGTTCATGCTTCTGGTTTGAGCTTGGGATAAGCTCATTTTGTGCCGAAAACGAAGAATAATTTTAAATTACTGTTGTAATTTGTGCGTTTTTGTATTATAATATAGCGTATGCTTAAACAAAAAACGGAGTGTCATTTTGATGGATAACAACAAAAAGGCTATAGACGTGCTTATCTGTCCCGTGTGTAAATCGGATATGTATATGTCCGACGACGGAAGAAGCGCGTTTTGCAGAGGCATAAAGAAGCACTGCTTCGATTTTTCCTCAGACGGATATCTGAGCTTTCCGCAGAGTAGCGGAGGCGACAGTAAGGCTGCGGTTGCGGCAAGAAGAAGCTTTTTAGCCAAGGATTACTATCTCCACGCGGCAACGGCTGTTTGCGAAACTGTAAAAAAATATATTCCCAATGACGCAGTTTTGATCGACGCGGGCTGCGGCGAGGGGTATTATACCTCAAGGCTCTCCGATTTAGCTGATGTGACGGTGGGCTTTGACCTGTCGAAATTCGCTTGTGCCGCAGCGGCGAAAAGCGCAAGGCGTGAGGGTAAGCAGGGCTTACTTTACTCGACCGCAAGCGTTTTCTCACTTCCGGTAAAGGATTTTGCGGCAGATGCGGTCGTCAATATTTTCGCGCCCTGCGCAGAGGAGGAATACTCCCGCATTTTGCGCGACGGAGGCTATCTTTTTGTAGTCGGTGCGGGTAAAGAGCACCTTATGGGGCTAAAGCGCGCAATATATGACGAAACGTATGAAAACGGAGAGAGAGCCGACCTGCCTAAAAAAATGACGATGGTAGAGCGTCAAACAGTTCACTTTGAGATCGAGGTTGACGGCAAGGACGATATTGCCGCGCTCTTCTCAATGACACCGTATTATTGGCGCACGTCCGAGGGCGATAAGGAAAAGCTTATGCGACTTGACAGGCTCAAGACCGAGATTGAGTTTGAAATAAGCGTTTACAGAAAAGACTGATTAAGAAAAGACAGATCAAAAAAAGGATACTGATAATGAAATTTTCACTTTGTATACCGATGTATAACGAGATTTCTATAATCAAGGAAACGGCGCAAACGCTTTCCGATTATATGTCGGCAAATTTTGAGGACTATGAGATAATTTTTTCAAATGACGGATCAAAGGACGGCTGTGACAAGGCTGTTGAGGAGATGAATCTCCCCTGCGTGCGTGTCGTAGGCTACGAGCAAAATCGCGGAAAGGGCTATGCCGTAAGAGTGGCTATGCTTGCCGCAGAGGGCGATATTGTGATGTTTACTGACGCCGACCTCGCATACGGCACTGACGTAATAAAGAAGGTATATGAAACCTTCTTGTCTAATCCCGACGCAGATATGGTCATAGGCTCGCGTAATCTTTCCAAGGACGGCTACGAGGGCTATACCGCTATAAGAAAGCTCGCGTCAAAGGTCTACATCAAGGTACTGTCGATAATCGGTGGCTTCAAGCTCTCCGATTCGCAATGCGGATGCAAGGCATTCTCAGGAAAGGCGGCAAAGGAAATTTTTTCGCGTTGCGAGGTAGACAGATTTGCGTTTGACTTTGAGTGCATACTCTGGGCAGTAAAGTTTGGCATGAAGATAGTTGAGATGCCTGTAAAGATAATCAATCACCGCGAATCAAAGGTAAGCGTGTTGCGCGATTCCTTTAAAATGGTACGCGACATTCTCAAAATGAAAAAGAGAATAAAGAAGGCGAAGGTGTAAAGGCATATATCTGCCGGATAATCAGACAATTTAACACACACATGGAGGTTGAGAAAAATGAAAAAGCTATTCACGTTATTGTTTGTAGTATGTCTTTCCGTTCTCCTTGCTTCATGTGGCGACACCTCTGTTGAGATGAATGAAAGCTCCAATTCCCAAATAACAGAAAACGTATATACGGACGAGAGAATGCTGCCTGACGGCACACCCGTGTCAGATATCCCTGACAGTCAGGGACTGAAATATACACAGGTGGGGAAAAAATATTACGTGGCGGGCAGAGGCTCGTGCACGGACAGAGTCATAGTCATACCCAACGAGCATAATGGGCTTCCAGTTACAGCCATAATGGATGACGCGTTTTCGGGTGATGAGTCGCTTGAAGGGATTGTTTTTGGCAAGCATCTTACGCACATCGGTAAGGATGCATTTGCGGGTACCGACATAAAATACGTTGTTTTCGCAAGTGAATTAAAGAGAATAGGCGAGGGCGCGTTTGTAAACTGTCGCAGTCTTGAGACGGTATTGATTCCGGAAGGTGTTGAGGTTATTGAGTGTCGCGCGTTTTATAATTGTCAGTCTTTAAAGACCGTTGTTATCCCTGAAAGCGTGTGCGAGATTCAAAGGATCGCCTTTAAAAACTGCTACGCGCTTGAATCAATTTATCTGACCAATATCACGACGTTAGGAGATGGCGCGTTTTATGATTGCAAGTCTCTCAAGTCAATATCAATTCCTGATGCTATTACAGTTATTCCCGAAGAAGCCTTTCACGGATGCAGCTCGGTTGAAACACTGACCATGGGAGATGGCGTAGTAGAATTTGGCTATCAATGTTTTAAGGGCTGTGCCAGTGTAAAGAATTTTAAGTTTCCAAGCAGTCTCAAAATAATACGCGCATCTGCACTATACTGCTTTGGAGAGACAAAGCTTACGCTTCCGGAGGGAATAGAGCAGATAGAATCACAGGTGTTTGATAATTCACATAATCTTGAAACCGTGGTATTCCCCGAGTATTTCTCTGCGGAATGGGCTTACGGTTGGTTTGATAACTGCTCCAAGCTAAAAGAAATAGAGCTTCCTGAGGGCATTGAATCGATAGATTATATGTTTTATAAGTGTGTATCTCTTGAAAAGGTCAAGCTTCCTTCAACGCTCAAGGCGATATACGATAGAACCTTTTCGGAGTGTCATTCCATAACCGAAATCAGTATTCCCGAAGGTGTGGAATATATAGGAAATATGGTCTTTGAAAATTGCATATCGTTGAAAACGATAACGATTCCGGCGAGTGTGACAGAATTGGGAGAGTCCATTATATACGGTTGCTCGTCGCTTGAAAGTATAATCTTCGGAGGAACCGTGGAGCAGTGGAACTCTATGAAGAGAGGCGTTTATTTTGACTACGGTACCGCAAACTACACGGTGTACTGCTCTGACGGAACAATTGAAAAGGAAAATTGAGGAAAGCTACAAATGTATGACTATTTATTATTTGACCTTGACGGTACGGTAGTGGATTCTGGACTTGGAGTTACCAATTCGGTAATGTACGCACTCAAAAAGTGGGGAATTGAGGTTGAGGACAGAAGCTCTCTTTACGTTTTCTTAGGCCCTCCGCTTGTTGACTCGTTTTCCGAGCATTACGGATTTTCGCACGAGGATAGTCTAAAATGTGTTGAGTATTACCGCGAGTATTACAATGTGCAAGGCATATTTGAAAACACTGTATACGATGGCATCGTTGACGTGCTTGTAAAGGCGCGTAAGCTGGGAAAAAAGATCATTCTTGCCACGTCAAAGCCCGAGGAGTATGCAAAGCAGATACTTGAGCATCTTGGACTCCTCTCGTATTTTGACTTTATTGCGGGCGCATCTATGGACGAATCAAGAAACGAGAAGGCGGGAGTAATCCGATATGCGCTTGAAAGCCTTGGTATCACCGACAAATCGAATATCGTGATGATAGGCGACCGTAAATACGACGTTTTCGGCGCGTCTGAGCACGGAATTGAAACGATAGGTGTTCTTTTTGGCTTTGGTAATGAGGAAGAATTATTAAAGGCGGGCGCAAAATATATCGCGCCGACACCGTCGGACATCTTAAAATTTGTATAAATGAAAAAGAGATAGGAAAGACCTATCTCTTTTCTGTTTATTTATACGTTTGAGGGAAATCGTGTTTTGAGATTGGCAAGATGCTCGTCATAGCTTTCACATACCAAGCTCCACCTGCCACCGTCATACGTAACGATCGTGAGAGATGCGTTTGAGCCCCACGAAATATTTTTCATTTCCTCGGGGCTGTATCCGTGGAGTTTGCAAAGAATTGCACGTATCGGTGTCGCGTGTGTTGAAATAACGACAGTTCCGTCAGGATTTTCTTTTACTATGCCGTCAATCGCGCCCCATATCCTATCGTAAAGCTCCCGAACACTCTCCCCGGAAGGAGTTTGCGCTTTTCCTATGTCGTTGATCCATACACTATACGAGTCCGCATATTTTTTTTTCAATTCATCAAAGTGAAGCCCCTGCCATTCTCCCGAATTTATCTCGCGAAGGGCATCAGAGGAAATTATCGGGACACCCACGCGCTTAGATATTGCTTTTGCCGTGTCGTACGCGCGTGAAAGCGAGCTTGAATATATCTTGTCTACCTTGTAGGTCGACGCGATATATTCCGCAGTCAATTCCGCTTGCTTGAATCCAAGTGGCGAAAGCTCCACGTCAAGCTGACCTGCAAAGAATTTCTCGTTGTTCGCACGACTTTCACCGTGACGGACGAGGATAAGAGTGAGCATTTGATTTGTTCTCCGCGTGTAATTATTTTTTCTTGGTGAGAGTTACTACCTTGCATGAATAGGTAGCAAGACCGTTAACATAAATTCCGTCCTCGGCAATGTCAATTCCTGAGATTTCTTCCTCTCCAACGAAGTAGATTGCATCCTCGTCTACCATAGGATAAAGAATAATATCATTAGCGTAGGATGCCTTTGTAAATATCTGGATGACGCACTTATCAAGCGCCGTGTCAAAGTATTCAAGCACGGTCATATCGTCGCCTTCAACAAGAATGCGGGCAGACGCGTTTTTATAGAAATCTCTTTCAAGCTTGTACTGTAAAATTACTGACTTCCATCTTTCCTTATAGTTATCGGGGAATGCCGCAAGGTCGCAGGACATGCCGAGCGGGCCTCCTTTAACAAACTCCTCACAGAAGGAATCGTTAATACCTATTACAGTATTCCATACTCCGTCATTGATATTAATCATCTTACCGCGCTTGCCGCCGTCATAGCAAGGGAAACCGTCGCAATACATCTGAACATTCCATCGGTCTATCATCGAGCTTGGCATACGCTTCAATGTATCCTTTATGATGCGAACACCGTCAACGGGGCTTTGATTATCGGAGAGCCAATAGCTATCGCTTATATCTGCAATGCTAAGATCCATTCGCTGACCGCCGCTTGCGCAGTTGCTGATGTAAAGATCAGGGAATCGCTCGCGTAAGCGAGTAATAAATTCACGCTGACCCTGCATATATCGATAGAATGCATTTCCAAACGGATCATAGGGCATGGTCGCGTTAAAGTCGAATTTTACCCAGCCTATGTGATATTTTTCTATTTGCTCGGAGATAATGTTGAACATTCTTTCACGAGCGCCTTTATCTGCAAAGTTGAGCGCCCAACCACCGAAATAATGCTCGGGGTGTTCTTTTATGGCCTTGCACAACCAGCCCGCTCTTTCGGGCTCAAACCAAAGACCGAATATCATTCCGCGCTCGCGCACCCGATTGGAAATATCAATAAGTCGACCTGCAGGGCCGCTTGTCATATTTTCCCTCCAGTCACCAACACATCCTGCCCAGTTTGCTCCGTCGCCAAACCAACCCGCGTCAATCATAAACGCCTCAAATCCCATATCAGCCGCCGTGTCGATCTGATTGAAGAGGTCGTCAATATCAAGCTTATCAAAGCAATGCAGCCATGAGTTGTAATAAACGGGAAGATTCTTTCTCGGATAAAGCTGGTTTATGACCTCGTGAAGCTTGTATGCGTCAAGGTCTACCTTACTCTTTGCAGAGAAAAAGATTATTTCGGGGAATTTTATCGTTTCGTGAGGATCTGCAACAAGAGCAAGACAAGAGTCCTCAAGACCTATGTCAACCGTTACAAGCTCCTTCTCCTGTATACAGTGTTTTTTTGCTACCATTTTCCATTGACCGTTTGGAATGGCGTGAAAAACGTAATTTGCTCCTGTATCGGTATTGTGAAGAGCCATGATGGGAGCTGCGGCATCGCAGGTGCGGATACCGTCAGAGCCTGATGTGACCTGAGTTACAAGTCTTTGCCATGCGCCATTGCTCTCGTGAAGCCAAGCGTTAAACTGAGTGTAAACCTCATAGTTGCTTCCTGCAATGCGGAAACGGCTAAAGAGCTGATTTATCGTCATAGGATCATCAGTGAGGTTTTCAAGAGTATCACGACGAATAACCGCGCCGTTTTTATGCTTAGTGAATTCTGCGATAAGCTTCACCTTGCCGTTTGTGTATTCGTAGATAGTTTTATTATCCTTTTCCGTTTTTGTATCGGGAGTTGTAACGTAGATTCTTCCAAAGCTGCCCGCTACCGAAAAGAGACCGGAAACGCCCAATGTGGAGCCCATATCAAGATATGATTCAATTCTCATAATATACCTCAAAACATAATATGTTCGTGTCTTTAATTATACTATATTACCGTTTGTATGTCAAGTGCGGATTGTGTCACTTTCGGATACAGTCAACAACGTTTTTGTGCACTTGTTGAGGATCAAACGTATGTCTGTCACTAAGCCTCTCGCTGACAGCGTTGAATTGCTTTCGAGAAAGCTCAAGAAGTGTACCTTCCTCGGCATTCGGTACGATCATAAAAGCAAATCTGAACTCATGCGGACGAAGCTCGTATTTTTCTTCGGGAGCAGGCCCGCACGATTGGCTTCCAAGTCCACGCATAGCGTAGTCAACGTAGAGATAGTTTTTGTCTGATTTTTTAATCTCGTTGCGGTGCTTGGCGTTTGTCAGATTATCCAAAGTAAAATCGTGATAGGAGAAGGCAAACGAATCTGAGCCGACGATGGCGAATGAGCCTTTACTGTTGTTTACATTAACGAAACGGGTATCAATTCTGGTGCCGCATTCCTGAGGTACGTCATACATGAAATTCATATCCTCAATCTTTTTGCTGTACAAGCCCAAATTGCAGTGATGACATCTGTCAACGTAGCATTCATCCTCGCCTCTGCCGTACCACAGAACGTCTGACATGTTTTTCTCAAGGGTGAATATAACGCCTATTCTGGGGAGGGCATCGGAAAATGCTCCGTACGGTTTGCCTTGAATATCCACCAAGACGTTTCCACTATTTGTTACGGTGTAAGTTATATCGAGATCAAATCCGACATATTTGGATAAAGGAGCCCATTTTCCGCTGAAGGTCAAGGATACATTTCCGTTATCGTCTTTTTGAATATTCGACTTGAATACGACGAAGTCAAAATATCTGTAGAATCGTCCGTTCCATGCACCTATCCATCTTTCCTGCCAACGCTCCTGATCGTTGATAATACCGTCGTTGTCAATAGGTGCCCTGTGGATGTTTAATCTCATAGGCTCGTCTATAACGATTTCGCCATTTTTATTTATATACGAGAGCAATCCGTCAGTAAACCTGATTTGGAAGTTTTCACCGTTCAGGATAACACAGTTCTCACTTTCCTCGACGTCTATCTTGCATTTATCGGGCAAGAAGCTTTCCTTAGGCCTCTTGATGCCAAGAGATGCCTGCTTGTATGCTATCTCATTACCCAGATTGTCATAAAAATGCAGATTCAAGAAGTACTCTGCGCCGCTAACGATTTGGTCTACGTCGGTATTTATATCCAAGGGGAAGCTATCGTACGGTGCGATAGCAGGGAGCTTCATCTCGCCGGTTTTTTTAACGGTATAATCCTCAGCAATTTCCCATTTGAGCGTTACGTAGTCAAGGGCTCTGAAATCGTTGGTGTTCATCAGCATCAGCTTGTCGTCTTCAAGGTAAAGATACGTAGGAGCAAGTACGTTTTTGCAATCTCTAAGCGAGGGCTTGGGAGTTCCGTCAGAAAGACAATAACCGTCGATAGAGAAGTTTCCCCAATGTCTTACGTCGTTGAAATCTCCGCCGTATTTATAGAAGGCGTTGCCTTCCTCATCCTCGCTGTAAAATCCGTGGCTTTTAAATTCCCATACGTATCCGCCGCAGATATAACGGTTGCGATAGACGAAATCCCAGGTATCCTTCATAAGACCGGGGCTGTTTCCCATAGCGTGTCCGTATTCAAGCATCATAAGGGGCTTGCCCTCATGCGCATAAGCCGCAAGCTCTCCCATAGAGAAGTATCCGCAGGATCTGAAGTCGCCGGTTTTTGGGTTATTATAGTCATCTCCTGTGTTCATTACAGGCTTTTTGACGTCACGTGATTTAAGATATTCGATGCATTTGTGGACGTTTTCTCCGTCACCGTTTTCATTTCCAATCGTCCAGATGGATATGCAGGTTTCGTTTTTGTCACGCTCATACATTCTGCTTACTCTGTCAAAATAAGCGCTATACCACTGCGGATGCTTGGAGAAATAACCCATATCGCCACACAACTGTGCGCCGTGTGTTTCAATGTCCGCTTCATTCATTACGTAAATGCCAAGCTCGGTACATATTTCGTAGAATGCAGGATTGTTGGGGTAGTGTGCGCAACGTATCGCATTCATATTGTGATCCTTGATAAGACGGAGTTCATTTTCAATACGCTCTACAGTGATAGCTCGTCCGTTTTTGGGATCGTGCTCGTGACGGTTGATGCCCTTAAGAGTGATCTGCTGACCGTTAAGCAAAAGCTTGCTGCCGTCTATCACATATTCGGCAAATCCTATCTTCTTGGTGTGCATTTCAAGAAGAACGTTTTCCTTGATCAGCTCAATCGTGATCTCATAGGTGTAGGGAATTTCCGCGTTCCATCTGATGGGATTGGATATTTCAAATCTGAACGAGTTGTCCTTTTGAGCGCCGGCGCTTTGAACCATACCGCCCACGCTTACTCTTACCGTAACGTCATCAAAGGAAGAGCCGTTCAACGAAATATCAGCAATGATAGTATTATTTTCAGTTCTGGTGCAGTAATCCCATACATATGTATCGTTGAGGGTATAGAGCATTACATCACGGAAAATACCGCTTGCCAAAAGCATATCCTGATTTTCAAGATAGGTTCCGTCGGAATATGTAAAAACCTTGACGCAAAGGATATTTTCTCCCTCTACAACCAAATTGGTAACGTCGAATTCTGCGGGGATTCGGCTGCCCTTTGAAAAACCGACGTACTGACCGTTCAGATACACGAAAAATGCGCTGTCAACACCGCCAAAATAAAGTATCTTATGTCCGCCCAAGGTGCAATTGAATCGCTTGCGATAATATCCCACGGGATTATTATTACCAACGTAAGGAGGCATAAAGGGAATGGGGTAATCAACGTTTGGATAAACGGGTGCAGAATATCCGTGGTATTGCCACATTGACGGAACGGGAAGCGTGTTCCAGATGTCGTCATCAAAATCGATAGTGTGGAAATCCTTAATATCGTCAATATTACGGTAGCAGAATTTATAATCTCCGTTGAGGTCGATCACCATCTCAGAATCAAGTCTGTTTTTATAAAAAACACCCTTGTGCAGTGCGGGTATGATAGTTGCTCTGGGAGATAAACGGTGTTCGTGTGTGAACTCGGGATTGTATAATCTTTTTTGCTCAAAATTATTCATATTGACCTCCGAAAAGAATGTTTAATTCAATTATATCATAAAATCACACATTTACTATTGCAAAATAACCTGTTTGTATGTTATAATAACACTATTAGAGCTTTTGGAGGAAGATTATGTACGATATATATGCAACCGATCTGATTATGGAGAAATGCAATGCAGACAAGCAGGAGATCAACATTATGGTTCCTTATACCGTCATTCATTTTGTGCTGTCGGGAGAGGGGTATATCAACGGTAACAAGATTACAAAAAATACTGTTTTTATCAACTTTGAAAATAGCAGAATGAGCTACCATCCTTCTGAAGCAGATCCGTGGAGCTACATCTATTTAAGACTTGATGGCAACGAGATCAAAAAAGCTTTTCTCGAGCATGGCTTCAGTCTTGATTTAACGATACGTAAGTTTGACGATCAAAATGCACTTTTTCATATATTGGCGCTTTATCAGAGCCTTGCGGACGTATCGAATGCCGATTTCAGAAAGATGATTGCCAATATGATATTTCTTTTGTTTGACGGGCAATACAAGGTGTCAAAAATAACAAGCAAGCAAGAACAACACGCCGAGCAGATCAAGTCGTTTATCGATCAAAATTATTACAAAAGGATAACTATCGACAGCATAGCCGCAAGATTTTATTTGAATAAGAATTACGTGCGCTCTCTTTTCGTTAAATATCTTGGCATTTCACCCAAGCAATATTTGCAGAAGATCAGAATGGAACGCGCAGGATTTTTGCTTATCACAACAAACGAGGACGTTAAGCTGATAGCAAATTCAGTAGGATATGACGACTCCTTGTTGTTTTCAAAAATGTTCAAGACTTATTACGGCTTGTCGCCAAGTCAATACAGAAGCAAGTCAAAAAAATAAAAAAGGTGGATTTATGATGACAGCGGTCATTCGTAAATCCACCTTTTTATGCGGTAAAGATTATTTGATTTTCTTGAGTATATTTTCGTATGTCAAGCCGTATCTTTCGGCGATGTCACGTGCGTAGCTCTTGCCGTCGGGCTTAGCGCGGTGGATCTTGAAGGAGCGCTTGCCCTCCTCGATTCCCGCAACGAGAGTGTCAATTTTAACTCCGCCCGATGCACTTGATTGCTCGTTTATTCTGTCAACCTCTGCGGCAAGCTCGTGAAGGTGAGTTGCGAAAAGGCAACGGCAACCAACCTGAGAAAGTCCCGAAAGCACCTCGGATGCGATGTACGAGCCTTCGTAGGAGCCGGTTGACGAGAAGGACTCGTCAAGAAGCACCATACTGTATTTTGTAACGCTGTCAAATATTTCGCCAAGTCGTGCGCACTCCTCGCCAAGTCGTCCCTTGTCGATAGTATCGTCGGCACCCGTGGGGAAGTGAGTGAATATTGCGTCCACGGGACTTATTTTCGCGTTTTTGGCGGGAACGAACATTCCAAGCTGCATCATAGCCGCCGAAAGACCGAGAGCGCAGGTAATTACCGATTTACCGCCTCTGTTAGGGCCTGTAAGAACGTAGATCAGCGCGTCGTCAAGGGCAAAGCTTACGTCGTTAGATACTATCTCCTCGCCATCGCGAAGCTTAAGCGCAACCACGGGGTTGCAAAGCTCGTCCGCAACGAAAACTCTTTCGCTTATGGGAGCGACCTCGGGCTCGCAAAGAGGGCATCCCTTTGCCTTAAGGCGATCAAGCATCTCTGTGCCCTTAACGAAGAACTCGATCTCGGGCATAAGGCTTATAAGAAAATCGGTATTCTCAAGAACGTAGGTCTGCACTATCTTTTTCCAGGATTTAAGCGAGGAACGGTAGACCTCGTTTATAGCGGAATTAAACGCTATTGAAAGAGCGGTTTTCTGATTATCCGACTGCTTTTTGCCAAATGGAACGAGATTTGCGATGCAGGTGTACTCGTCGTCCTTGAAATTGAGCCTGAGTATCTTATCGATCGCGTCGCCTGATTTGAAGGGCTCGGGATTGATTGAAAGAACGCCTGCGTAGGTCGGACGGAGCTGCGCGTCAAGATTTACGCCGATAGAAATACTCTTGATCTCTCTCACGCGCTTAGTAAGCTCCTCAAGCTTCTTGTTAAGCTCGGCATAATATTCGGATTCGGCAAGCTCGCGCACACGCTCGTCAAGAGCTTTGAACGCACGGCTTTTTATCTGCTCCCGTGCCGAAGTAAGACCGTTATAAAGTATCTCAACGCAAGAAATATAAAGCTCAATTTCGGTAATGCTCGAAAGATAATCGTCACTCTGCGCCGCACTGTCAGCCTCAAGTCTGCGAAGCTCGGTAATATCGGACAAAACCGGCATCAGCTTTGCAAAGGTTTCCGAAATAGCGGGGCAGCTCATCATATCTGCAAAGATCTCGCGGCGGTATTTCATTACCTCGGGATCGGTCGTAAAATATTCCGAAAGCTCACTTGTCTTAAGCTCGAGTATCTCAAGCATACCAAGCTCGGAAAGCGTATACATATCAATATCCGAAAGAGTCTTGCCCGAATAATAATCCTGACGTGATCTTTCATCGGGGAAAAGAAAACTGAAATTAGTAAGATCCATAAATAACCTCTTTAAATTTTCTCAATATGCTTCTCGCCGTTACGGACTACGAGGATATCGTGAAGCCCGATGCTGCGGATAATATTAAATCCTTCCTCTACACACTCACCGATATGCTCGGGAGAATGTGAATCGGTGCCTATCGTGATAAGCCTGCCTCCGCACTCTCGGTAGAGAGCGAGAATGTCCTTATGGGGCATAGGGAATCCAAATCCCTTCCACAAGGTAGATACGTTGATCTCAAGCGCGATGTCACGGCATATTATCTTTTTGAAAAGCTTTTCCATCTTATCGGAGTGCTTCATAAAATCGTAATCGTTATCCGACAAAGCGCAGTAGCGATGCAGATAAGTAAGATGAGCGACCGTGTCTATTTTATCAAGAGTATCTATGACCTCGCAAAGCTCGTCAATATATCTTTCAAAGCAGTAGCCGATATACGCAGGCGACATATCGTCGAAAACCTTTTTGAAATCCCAATAGTGAAAATCAAGCGCGCCGCGGAGATTATGTATTGAACCGATAACAAACTCGTAATCGTGAGCCGCAAGGAGCTTTTTCGCTTCCTCGGGGTATTGATTTGCCTGACCTATCTCTATTCCGTAGGTCAGATTGAGCTTGCCCTTGTATTTTTCCTTTGCCGCCATAATTTCTTTATACGCGCCGTCCGAATCGTAGGGCGGATAAGCCGCCTCGGCACGCCAGTTGCACTCAAAGTGATCGGTGATGGCAAGATCGGTTACTCCTTGCGCAATCGCCGCCTCGCAAAGCGAATCGGGAGTTGAATCCCTTGCGCCGTCAAAGGAAAACCGAGTGTGTGTATGATAGTCGCATTTAAACATAATCTACCTCAAGAAATAGTTGTACAAATACATTTTACCACATTTTTTGGAATTTGTATATATATTTTTTTAATTATTTATGTGTCCACTTGAAAAAACGGCAAAAATATGATAAAATGAAATATAAAATAATAACTTTGACGGAGCTTATTTGTAATGAAAAAGTTTATGGATAAGGATTTTCTTCTTGAAAATGATACAGCGATAAGATTATACCACGAGGTAGAGGAGAAGCTTCCGATAATCGACTATCACTGCCACCTTTCGCCCAAGGAAATTGCGGAGAATAAGAGGTTTTCAAACATCACGGAGCTTTGGCTCTATGCAGACCACTACAAGTGGCGAGCTATGCGCTCTTGCGGTGTTGACGAAAAATACATCACGGGCGACGGCTCGGATTTTGAAAAATTCAGAGAGTTCTGCCGCATTATGCCGTATCTTATAGGAAATCCCGTATACCATTGGAGCCATCTTGAGCTTCAGAGATATTTTGACTGTGATCTGATTATCAATTCTGCAAATTGCGAGGCTATCTGGAAGCACACCTCCGACAAGCTTGCATGCGACAATTTCGGCGCGCAGGATTATATCAGAAATTCAAACGTCGTCTTGCTTTGTACGACCGACGATCCCGCGGACGATCTCCGCTATCATAAGCAGATCGCGGAATCGGGATTTGAAACCAAGGTTCTTCCCGCATTCCGTCCCGACAAGGGATTTAATATCGAACGTCGCGGCATAGCTGATTATATAAAGACGCTTTCTGAAAGCACGGGTGTTGAGATCACCGACCTTGATAGCCTTTGCCGCGCGTATACCGTGTCGCTTGACAGATTTGAAGCGCTTGGCTGTAAGACTGCCGATCACGGTATGGATAACTATGTTTCCTTTGCAAAGCCCGACGCTTATCACGCAAACGAGATATTCAAAAAGGCACTTGCGAACGACGGGCGCGATATAAGCGAGGAGGAGCTTGCGCTTTGGAAGTCGCAATTGATGCGCTTTTTCGGTCTTGAGTACGTCAAGAGAGGCTGGGTGCTTCAGCTTCACTACGGCGTGCTTCGAAACCCCAATAAGACCATGTTTGAAAAGCTTGGCCCCGACTCGGGTTACGATACTATACACGCAAAGAATTGTACTGCCGATATTGCCGCGTTGCTTAATTATCTTCAGTGCAACGGCGCTCTCCCGAGAACGATCATATATCCCATCAATCCTTCCGATAATGCGGCTGTCGGAACTCTTTGCGGAAGCTTCTGTCGAGGTGACGGCTCTATGATGCCTACCGTCGTACAGGGAAGCGCATGGTGGTTCAACGATAATATTGACGGCATGATCGCGCAGATGCGCTCTACGGGCAACCTCGCGTCGCTCGGTTGCTTCCTCGGTATGCTTACCGACTCAAGAAGCTTTATGTCGTACCCTCGCCACGAATATTTCCGCAGAATTCTCTGTAACCTTATCGGCGAGTGGGTAGAAAAGGGACTTTATCCCAACGATTTTGATGCGGTGGCAAATATCGTAAGCCGCATATCGTTTGAAAATTCAAAAAACTATTTTGCATTTGAAATTTGATTTATAAACGGAGGAATTTTTATGTTTTTCGTAAAGAAGAAAAAAGCAAGCGTATGGAAGATAATCGCTATCGCCGCAGGCGTAGCGGCAATCGTAGCGGCAGGTGTTGCGGTATATACGATGTGGAAGGAAAAAATATATGCTCAGAAGAAAATTGAGCAGGAGATCGAGGCTATAATCGAGCAAAAGTTTGCCGAGCAGGCGATCGAGGAGCTTGACGAAAATCTTGCAGAGGCATAATATGATGAAAATATCTGTTCTTGACGCCGTAACGCTCGGCGCGGATCTTGATCTTTCGATGTTCGAGCAATTTGGAGAGGTGAGAATATATCCCTCGACGGCGGAGAATGAGTTCATCTCGCACGTTGCCGACAGTGAGGTTTTAATACTCAATAAGCTCAAGGTCGGCAGACAAAATCTTCCTGCCTGCAAGAGCGTGAAGCTCATTTGCATTACCGCTACGGGCTTTGACAACGTTGATCTTGAATACTGCCGTGAGGCAGGTATCGCGGTTTGTAACGTAGTTGGATATTCAACGCAGAACGTCGCGCAGATAACCGTTGCTATGGTGCTTTCGCTTATATCTCGCCTCGGTGAGTACGACCGCGCCGTATCTGACGGTACATACTCGCGCGGCTCGTCCGCAAATATCCTCACGCCTGTTTATCACGAGATATTCGGCAAAAAATGGGGAATAGTCGGCTACGGCAATATAGGCAAGCAGGTAGGCAAAGTTGCCGAGGCGCTTGGTTGTAAGGTCGTAGTAAATAAACGCACCCCCACGGATGACGCCGAGTGCGTTGATATCGACACGCTTTGCCGTGAATGCGACATTATTTCGGTACACACTCCGCTCAACGACGGTACACGCAATCTTATCAACCGCGAGCGTATCGCTTCAATGAAAAAGGATGCTATCTTCGTCAACGTGGCACGCGGTGCGGTCGTTGACGAGGCGGCGCTTGCCGAGGCGGTCAAGGCTGGCAGAATAGGCGCTATCGGCGTTGACGTGTATTCAAAGGAGCCCTTCTCCGAGGATCACCCTTATTCCGAAATAAAGGGATTTGATAACGTAATTTTCACACCTCACATGGCTTGGGGCTCGTACGAGGCAAGAGTGAGATGCTGTGAGGAAATAGTTGAGAATATCAAGGCGTACCTTGCGGGAGAAAAGCGATGCAGACTTGTATGATAAATATTGAGTTAATTAGCCAAGACCGCTTTGACGATGTCTTTTCAATTATGGAGAAAAGCTTTCCTGTCGATGAAATGCGCCCGTACTGTGAGCAAAAGGCGCTTTTGTCAAATGAAAGATATAAGGTATTTGCCGCGTTTAACGACGGTAAAATGATCGCATTTGCGGCAACGTGGCAGTTTGAAGATGTCTTGTTTTTAGAGCATCTTGCAACTGATCCCGATCTGCGCGGACAGGGAATCGGCGCGAAGCTATTGGCGTATCTCACCTCTGATGAGAGTAGGACTGTTTGCCTTGAAGCTGAGCCGCCCGAAAGTGAGATAACACGCCGACGTATTGCCTTTTACAATCGAAACGGCTTTTATCTCAATGAATATCCATATATTCAGCCGCCGATTTCAAAGGGGCGAAATCCCGTGCCGCTTATGATTATGACGCACGGCAGAAAAATTGACAAGGTAGAATTTGTTAAGGTGAGAGACCTGTTATATAGAGAGGTCTACAAAGCCGACAAAACGGAATTTGTTTTATAATGATTAATGGCAGGAGAGGACTTACAGCTTCTCCTGCTTCTTTTTGTGAAAATAGGATACTTTTATCGTGAAAACTGTTTACAAAATCAGAAAAATATGGTACAATTAATTAGTTTGGGTTTTACTAATGGGAGGTGACACGATGAGACTTGACAAGTTTATAGTTGAGGCAGGGCTTGCCACGAGAACGGAGGTCGCAAGACTTTGCAAGGCGGGTGCCGTTTGTGTCAACGGCGTAGTCGTGCGCCGCGCGAGTGGACACATTGAGCCGGTGACCGATAAGGTTACCTTACACGGTAGGGAGGTCATCTGGCGCGAGTTCACCTACGTTATGTTGAATAAGCCCGACGGGTACGTCAGCGCGACCGACGACGGAAAATTTCCGACGGTTATTGAGCTTCTTCCCGATGAGCTTCAGAAAATCGGTCTTTTCCCGTGCGGCAGACTTGATAAAAACACGCTCGGACTTATGCTGCTTACGAACAACGGGCCTCTCGCTCATAAGCTGCTCGCTCCCAAAAACCACGTTGATAAAAAGTACCGCTTTACCGTCAAGTTTCCGATAAGTGATGCTGACGTTACCGATCTTGAGTCGGGCGTGGATATCGGCGGATATGTTACAGCACCCTGCAAGGTTGAGATGATAGACGAGAAAAACGGATATATAACTCTGACCGAGGGCAAATATCATCAGATAAAGCTAATGGCAGAGGCGGTGCATAATCAGATAACCCACCTTGAAAGAGTTACCTTCGGCCCTATTTCACTTGATACGTCGCTTGAGCGCGGCGAGTGGAGATTTTTAACGCCCGAAGAAGAAAAGGCACTTGAGGATAGGGGCGTCAGCGCGGTGCTTGGCGCAAAGGAATAAATCAGAATGGAGAATTACGATGGATATAATCAAGACACTTGCAGAAGAATTCAAGCTTAAGGTCGAGCAGGTAGAAAAGACTGTTGAGCTTATCGACGGAGGCGATACCATCCCCTTTATCGCGCGATACAGAAAGGAAGTTACGGGAAGCCTTGACGATGCCGTCCTGCGTGACCTTAACGACAGACTTGAATATCTGAGAAATATAGAAAAGAGAAAAGAAGAAGTAAAGAATCTCATTGAGGCGCAGGGTAATCTCACACCTGAGATAGAGAAGGCAATTCTTAACGCCAAGACTATTACCGAGGTTGACGACATTTACCGCCCCTTCAGACCTAAGAGAAAAACGAGGGCGTCGGTTGCAAAGGAAAAGGGACTTGAGCCTCTTGCCATCATTATCCTTGAGCAGAAGATGGAATATCAGCCTTCTATCGAAGAAACGGCGGCAGAATATATAAGTGAAGAAAAGGGCGTAGCTTCTGCTGAGGAAGCTATTGCGGGCGCATGCGATATCATCGCCGAGATGGTATCGGATAACGCGGAGTACAGAAAGGCACTCCGTTCGCAGACCTTTGAGTACGGTACTCTTAACGTCATAGCCGCAAAGGAGGAGGACTCTGTTTACGCGCAGTATTACGAGTACAGCGAGCCGCTCAAAAAGATCCCCGGTCACAGAATTCTTGCGATCAACCGAGGCGAGAAGGAGGAGTTCCTCAAGGTTTCGGTAGATATATCCTCTGATATCGTGCTCAATTTCCTTTACGCTTGTGTAGTGAGCGAGCCTGCGAGCCCCGCAAACAAGTACGTAACCGCTGCAATCGTCGACGGATACGAGAGACTTATTGCGCCCTCTATTGAGAGAGAAATAAGAAACGATATGTTTGATAATGCCGCCGAGGGAGCTATAAAGGTTTTTGCCGACAACCTTGGACATTTGCTTATGCAATCTCCCCTCAAGGGCAAGACCGTGCTTGGCTTTGACCCCGGTTACGTCAACGGCTGTAAGCTTGCGGTAGTTGATAAAACGGGAAAGGTGCTTGACACCGCGGTTATTTATCCCACCAAGCCCCGCCAGAGAATTGAGGAAGCAACGAGAATAGTCAAGGGCCTTATCAAGCGTCACTCGGTTGATGTTATCGCAATCGGTAACGGTACGGCATCCAAGGAGAGCGAGATATTTATCGCCGATCTTCTTAAGGAGATTCCCGAGGCGAACTGTAAGTATATAATTGTAAATGAAGCGGGAGCGTCTATCTATTCGGCATCAAAGCTTGCAACCGAGGAATTCCCCGAGTTTGACGTAATGCAGCGTTCTGCTGTTTCTATCGCGAGAAGACTTCAGGATCCTCTTGCAGAGCTTGTAAAGATAGATCCTAAATCAATAGGCGTAGGTCAGTATCAGCACGATATGAAGCCCGCAAGACTCGACACCGCACTTACGGGAGTAGTTGAGGATTGCGTTAACGCGGTAGGAGTTGATATTAACACCGCGTCGCATTCACTTCTCGCCTATATTTCCGGTATTAATGCTACAAGTGCTAAAAACATAGTAAAATACCGTGAGGAAAACGGTGAGTTTACCTCGCGCGCACAGCTTAAAAAGGTTCCCCGTATAGGCGATAAGGCATACGAGCAATGCGCGGGATTTTTGCGCGTGCCCGGTTCAAAGGAAATTCTTGATAATACAGGGGTTCATCCCGAGTCCTATGCCGCAACCAAGGCACTGCTCGAGGCGTTTGGTTACACCCTTGAGGATGTCCGTCAGGGACAGATAAGAAACCTCAGAGGCGAGGTGATGAAGAGGGGAATAGCAAAGGTTTGCGAGAGCATCGGAGTTGGTGAGCCTACTCTCGTTGACATTCTCGGCGAGCTTGAAAAGCCCGGACGCGACGTTCGTGACACACTTCCGCCACCCATTCTTCGAGACGACGTTCTCAGCCTTGAGGATCTCAAGCCCGATATGGTACTTACGGGAACCGTCAGAAACGTTATCGACTTTGGTGCGTTCGTTGATATCGGAGTGCATCAGGATGGACTCGTGCACATTTCTCAGATATGCGATAAATTCATAAAACACCCCTCAGAAAAGCTCTCCGTAGGAGATATAGTCAAGGTGAAGGTTCTCTCGGTTGACGTTAAAAAGAAGAGAATTTCACTCTCAATGAAAATATAATTTACTCTTTCAAAGAGGAAAACGTGAATTTTTGAGCTAAAATATATATTTTTGTGCAAGATGTACAATATCACGCATCTAACTTTGTTGAATAATACTCTTTAAAAATTGTGATTTTTTTGGTATAATCATAATGTTAAACAATGGCAAAATATACGCATAAACATAGCACATAACTTAGGAGGAATTATCAATGGCAAGCTTGTCTCTCAGACACATTTACAAGAAGTATCCCGGTGGTGTAACCGCGGTATCCGACTTTAACCTTGAAATCAAGGATAAGGAATTTATCGTTCTCGTAGGACCTTCCGGATGCGGTAAGTCCACAACTCTCCGTATGATCGCAGGTCTTGAGGAGATCAGCGAAGGTGAGCTCTTCATCGGTGACCGTCTCGTTAACGACGTTGCACCTAAGGATAGAAAGATCGCGATGGTTTTCCAGAACTACGCGCTTTATCCTCATATGACCGTTGCTGAGAACATGGCGTTCGGTCTTAAGCTTAACAAGACTCCTAAGGAAGAAATAAAGAGACGTGTTGAAGAGGCAGCAAGAATACTTGACATTACCCACCTTCTTGACAGAAAGCCTAAGGCGCTTTCCGGTGGTCAGAAGCAGAGAGTTGCGCTTGGTCGTGCGATCGTTCGTAACCCCATGGTATTCCTTCTTGACGAGCCGCTTTCCAATCTCGACGCAAAGCTCCGTGCAACGATGAGAACCGAGCTTACCAAGCTTCATAAGAGAGTTGAAACCACCTTTATTTATGTTACTCACGACCAGGTAGAGGCTATGACCATGGCGTCGAGAATCGTTGTTATGAAGGACGGTCTTATCCAGCAGGTTGATACTCCTCAGCATCTTTACGATTTCCCTGTAAACATGTTCGTTGCAGGCTTTATCGGAACTCCTCAGATGAACTTTATCAACGGTACGCTTGAGAAGAGAGGCGATGACGTTTACTTCAACTTTGAGGAGAATTCCATCAAGGTTCCCGCAGACAAGGCAAATGCTCCCGAGCTTCAGGAATACATTGGACAGGAAGTCGTTGTAGGTATCCGTCCCGAGAGCATCCACGACCAGCCTTCTCAGATTGCTGCCCTTGAGGATAGCACCGTTGAAACCTTCGTTGAAGTTACCGAGCTTATGGGTGCGGAGATTTATCTCTACCTCCTCATTGGCGAGACCAAGCTTACCGCTCGTGTATCCGCAAGATCTACCTCTCGCGCAGGTGATACTATCAAGATCGCTCTTGATACCGCGAGAATGCACATCTTCGATAAGGATACCGAAAAATGCATCGTTCACTAATATAGTTGACATAAAAAATCGGAGCCTCGGCTCCGATTTTTTTGTTATTTTATATTTTTCTTTCCACGATATTCAAGCGGTGAAATCCCCATATACTGTTTGAAAAGTCGAGAGAAGTAGTATATGTCGCAAAAGCCGCAATGATTAGATATCTCACCTATTGACAGTCTGCCCTCGTCAAGCAGAGCGATGGCGTGGGATATTTTAACGTTGAGAATGTATTTGTGCAACGGTTTTCCCGTATAGCGCTTGATAAGGTAGCTTATATAGTTTGGGTGAAAACTGAACTTTTTACCAAGTAAAACGTTTGTCAGCTTTTTGTCGTAGTTGTCATGTATGAATTGCAGGATTTCGTCTATGATTTCATATCCGTCACTTACGGTTTGTAATTTTATTTCTCGAACACAATCAATAAGTATTTCGGACAAAACGTTCGATATTTTAGTTTCAAAATGAAGGATCTTTCTCGAATATTCCTTCTCGATTTCAAGCATTTTATCCAGTACGTCAAGTCGTTTTCTTAAATATACGGGAAGGGAAAGCTCCGGAATATCGTCAAAGAAAATTTCTTCAATAATATCGTTTTCTCTGAATGCGTTGATAGACTTTGGCGGAATCGGCGTGGTGATTGATGAATGCTCGCTTGTATAATCAAAATTTAAGATTAGGTAGGTAACTGATTCCTCAGCAGGACAGATACGATATTTTGTACCGGCGCTAAATAAAATAAGATCTCCCTTTGTCATTTCATATGATGTGCCATCAGCCTCTAATCTTCCGACACCTTCCAATGTATAGAACAGACGGTTATCACAGGGAACTGTGGGCGAAAGCGGAGTGTTTTTGCCAACCCTCATCTGCCTTGCATAACGCACATAGGGGTAGATGTGCGCAAATGTTGTTTTTTTCATAGATATCTCCATATCTTTGTTTTACACAAATCTAATTTGAATTTATACATTGATTATAATATATATTTTTGATAAAATCAAGATGTAAAATAAATAAATTTCATATTCGGAGGAATTGTTATATGATAATGCGTAAAAAACCGAGAAATGCAAAAATAGGAATTTTTGCCGTATCTCATTCGATCTATGACACTCAGTTTCCGGGACTTTATGATAACTTAAACCTCTATCACAGTGATCTTATATCCATAATCGAAAAAAATGAGGTGGAGGTTGTTGATTTCGGTATGATTGATACCTCAGAAAAAGCCTTTGAGGTGCTTCCCAAAATGCAGGGCGCAGGACTTGATCTTCTTATTTGCAATATGGTTACTTATGCAACGTCGTCGGTGTTTGCGCCTATAATCAGGGACGTTAAAGTGCCAGTGATACTCACGGCACTTCAGCCGAGATCGAAGCTTGACTATACGAAGGCCTCAACCTTTATGCAGCTTGAAAACGACAACATTTGCTCGGTTCCCGAATTTATCGGGGTTGCTAATCGCCTTGATAGAAGGGTGTACGACGTTATAATCGGCAAGCTTTACGGTGATCCAAAGGCGGAAAGAGAAATTGCGGAGTGGTGCGACATCGCCAAGGTCCTTCACGATCTTAAGGGCGCGAGGATAGGTCTTATGGGTCATACTCTCGAGGCGATGTACGACATGCACACTGATCCTACCGCCATTTCAAGCGCATTCGGTGTTCACGTGCCATTGCTTGAGGTTGATTCGGTCGCGAAGATTTACAGTGAGGTTACTGATAAAGAAATTGCCGATAAGATCAAACTTATCGACTGCGAATTTGATATGCTCGAGCCCAAGAGCGATCCTGTCACCATGAAGCTTACCGATGAAGATAAATACCGCGCGGCGCGCGATGCAGTAGCGCTTGAAAAATTTGTTGAAAAGAACAAATTGACAGGACTTGCATATTATTACGAGGGCGCGGAGGGAAGCCTTAACCGTGAAGTCGCAACTAACTTTATCGTCGGTAACTCTATACTTAACGCGCAGGGAATTCCCATGTGCGGTGAGTATGATATCAAGACCTGCATTGCAATGCTGATAATGGATAGGCTCAATATTGGCGGAAGCTTTGCAGAATTCCATCCGATAGATTTTGAGGAGGATTTTGTTCTTATTGGACACGACGGACCTCATCATCTTGCTATCGCTGATGGTAAGCCGATACTTAGAAGCCTTAAAAAGTACCACGGCAAGCCCGGCTCGGGCGCATCGGTTGAGTTTAAGCTCAAGGAGGGCAAGATCACAATGCTTGGAATTACCCAAAAGTCAGATGGCAGATTTAAATTTGTCATCGGTGAGGGTTATTCGCAAAAGGGGCCTATCCCTCCTACAGGAAATACCAATACACGCGGATTTTTTGAGCCCACTACCTGTGAATTTTTGAAGAAATGGGTAATGGAAGGACCTACGCATCACTATGCGCTCGGTGTAGGTCATCACGCGAAAGCTATTGCCAAAATTGCCGACGTTCTGGGAATTGAGGCAGTTATCGTAAAATAAAGACTTGGAGTAAGGCTATGAGTGAAAAAGCATATGAGAGCTTTGTAAATCCCGATAAAATATATCACGGAACAGATTTTTGGATGCTCAATGATAAGCTTGAGGCAGATGAGATAGTCCGTCAGCTTCACGAAATGAAAAAGCAAGGAGTTTATACCTTTATCGCGAGAACATATATCGGGCTTAAAAGCGACTACCCGGGTCCCGAATTTCAGTCTAAGCTTCGCGTTATAGTTGATACCGCAACAAGGCTTAATATGAAGCTGTTTTTACAGGCGGGATATATGCCCGAGGACGTTACGGGACTGCCGCGTGAGTACGCGCTTAATTATATTAAGGTCTATCGCGAGGGCGATGAGATCCCCGAGGACGAAAGGGTGCTTATAAAACATAACGAGTTTATATTTACGGAATGGAATTCTGCAATATTCCTCGATATGTTCAACCGTGATTCGATGGAATTTTATATCAAGCAAAGCTACGAGGAGGTTTGGCGAGATTTTGCCCTCGATTTTGGGAAAGCAATCATTTCTGTATGGGTGGATGAGCCAAGCTATAAGGCGGAGCATTTGCCATTCCCACGTGGAATTGAGGAGAGGTTTCTTGAGCGTTGGGGATATCCTTTGATAGAGAATCTGCCCAAGCTTTTCTTCGATATTGACGGATATAAAACACTTCGCTATCACTACCGCAAGCTTTTGCAGGATCTGCTTGAGGAAAACTATTTTAAGTCAGTCAGAGAGTGGTGCAACGCGCATGGGCTTATGGCAAGTGGTCACCTTATGCTTGAGGACAGGCTTGGATTGCAAATCGCACGCGCGGGTGCGACAATGCCGTTCTACAAATATTTCGATATTCCCGGAATTGACGTTTTGCAAGGTCAGCAAAATTGGAAGAGAGGCGAATTGAAGCCGGCATACGGCGGGGATTACACCTACCGCGACACGATGATGAACACTCCGATTCAGTGCGCATCTGCGGCGCGACAGATCGGAAGCGAGCATATTCTTTGTGAAATGTACGCCCTGACCAGTCAGAATATGACCTTCCGTATGCAGAAATACATGTTTGATTACCTCGCATCGCACGGTATAAATCACCGAAGCGTGCACGGAATCTTCTATTCGCTAAAGGGAAGATCGAAACGCGTTTATCCTCCGCATATAAACTATTATCAGCCTTATTGGAACGACGTTCACATAATGAATGACTACGTTGCGGCGGTGTCGCGATTTATCAGTATTGGCAAGCCTGAGGGCGAGGCAGTGGTGATCCACCCTCTGGATTCGGCGTTCTGTGAATATACCTGTTTTGCTGATAGCAAAATTACCGGACTTCAGCCCTCACGTGTCAATCTTGCAAAAAGAGATGCAAATTTTCTTAATATGACAACTAGTCTATCGCTTTCGGGCTGTATATTCGACTATGGCGACGAGAGATCTATCGAGCGCGACGGCTCGGTTGAGGGAGGTCTTTTTTATATAGGCAAAATGTCGTACGATACTGTCGTGATTCCCGATCTTATTGAAATTCAGAAATCCACGCTTGATAAGATCCGAGAATTTGCATCGCAGGGCGGCAGGGTTGTTGTTCTTGGAGGTGCACCGACAATGCTTGACGGCATTGAAACCTCGAGGAATCTGCTTTGTGATATTGAAAACGTCATTTACGTTGACGGGCTTTCACAGCTTACTTCACTTCTGCAGACTAAGAAATATTCGATCTTTTGCGAGGAAGAAAACAGAAACATAATGGTTCGCCGCAGAGTTGATGGCATGAACGCATATTATTACATCTTTAATGCCGACGGCAAGGAGGAAAAGCATATCGTTCTGACTATCAATGGAAGCGTTAAGGCAGAAATTTGGAACCCCTTTGATAAGAGCCGAAAATCTCTTGAATGTACATATAATAACTGCAAAACCGAGATTGAGATTACACTTGCTGCGGGTGGGAACGCGCTTGTGTACACCGAGGAAATAAAAGATGTGGTGAGTACAAATGAGAAATCGGCAAAAATGACGCTTACTATGCCGCTTAAATCAGAATTCGAGGTTGAGAGAAAGCACAAGAACGTTCTTTTGATGGAGTATTGCTCGTACAAAAAAGGAGATGGGGAGTTCACCTGCGAATATCCCGTGGTAGCGGTACAGCAACAGCTTGTAGAGCAAAATTATACGGGTGAGCTTACACAGAAATATACGTTTTACTCCGAGCTTGAAATTGAAGGACTTGAGCTTGCGCTTGAGGATGCAGAGCAGCATAGAATATTCCTCAACGGTGAAGAGGTTGAGGTTAATGTCAACGGATATTATTGGGCAAAGGCATTCCAAAAGGTAGCCATGCCGAAATCAAGAATAGGATTAAATGTTATTGAACTCAAGCGACATTACGTTCCGCTTGCAAAGATCCGTCGCAAGATATCGTCGCTTTTTGAAAATCGACTTGGAGTTGAGCTTGAAGCAGTGTATCTGCTTGGCGATTTTTCGGTCAAGATGAACCAAGAGCCAACGAGAAACGGCGCTCTTCGTTATTCTCGTCTTGATATAAAGCTTACAGATGAAGAAAAGCAAGTTGCTGGTGAACTTACAAAGGCGGGATATCCCTTCTATGCGGGAAGCATTGCTCTTACGCGAAAATTTGAGTGGAAGGGAAATACCGATGGTTTAAAAATTGCACTTGACGAACTTGATGCCTGCATATGTCATGTCAAGGTCAATGGAATTGATTGCGGCAGCATGCACACCTATCCCTTTGAGCTTGATATATCAGCAGCGGTAAAGGACGGTGAAAACACCGTTACCCTTGAGATTGTCAACACGCTTAGAAATTTGCTTGGCCCGTGGCACAGACCGCAGGGCGAGGTAGGCAATATTAGAAGCGCGTACGAGGAGCCCGACATCGCGTGGATGGGCGTTGCAACAAAGGGCGACAACACATGGTATGACAACCGTGTTCCCGATACAAATTTCTGGACTGACAGCTATATGCTTACACCACTTGGAATAAGAGGATTGAAGTTAAAAAAGGATATTTAAAATTAAGGAAGAGCGTGCAAAAATGCGCGCTCTTTTTTGATAAAACCTATTGCAATTTGAGATACACTGTGATATAATTGCTCTATAGTAATTCTCATTTACCTTTTGAAAGGACAAAAGATGAATATAGGAAAGAAAATAAAGGAGCTTCGAACCGAGAAGCTTATGACGCAAAGCGAGCTTGCGGGAACTGAAATAACACGAAATATGCTCAGCAGAATAGAGAACGAGGCGGCTCTGCCGTCGCTTGGCACGGTTTTGTATCTTGCAGAGCGATTGGGTGTGCCTGCGGGATATTTGCTCAGCGAGGGCGCTGAGGAATTTACATATCAGAAAAGCGTCGTTATGAAAAACGTGAAAAAAGCTTATGCAGACCGCAGATATGAGCTTTGTCGCGACCTTTGTATTGAGACATTTGAGGAGCTTGACGATGAGCTTGAGCTTATAATGACCGATTCTTGTCTCGGTATTGCGGAAGAGTATATGAGAAACGGATTTTTAAGAGATGCGTGCTCCTATCTTGATGAAGCGATAACGCACTCCGAAAAAACGATATACAACACCGTGGTGCAGAGAAACAGCGTCAAGGTTCTTTTTGGACTGCTCAAGGAGATCTCCCCCTCTCTTGATTCATATGAGATAGATACCGATGTCGACACCTTCGCCATCAGTCCGCAAACACTTAATTCCGTTTTTTGTAAATACGTGTCGGTGCTTTTTGATCCAACAAAATACGAAGCCTTCATATCGGAGTTTACAGATGAATCTGTTGAGCGACTTGCAGAATCAGACAAGCCCTACGTATATCATCTGCAGGCGCAAAGGTGTATGCTGAAAAAGGATTTCAAGGGGGCATTGAAGCTTCTTGATAAAGTTATGAATTCAATGATAGGCTCGCAGAAGCTGTTACTTTATTACGCTTGCGCAGATATGGAGATCTGTTGTCGCGAGACTGACGATTATAAGGGCGCGTATGAGTTTGCTCAGAACAAGCGGGAAATACTCGAGCACATGCTTGCAGAGGTTTAAAATGAAACGTATACTAAGATTTACTGTCGTTATGCTGCTGTTCACAATACTTTTGTGTGCTTGCTCAAACCGTAGCGGAGTTTACGGAGGTGAGCCGCTCGACGAAGAAAAACTATCCGAAATAAAGTCATCTATATTCACTGAAAAGGAAAGTGATAGGATCAACGAAAGTACGGTTGCAGAAAAAGACGAAATCAAGACTGAAAAAGAGATTGACGACGATATTGAAACAACTGCGGCAAATCTTGATGAGGATGCAAGTGCGAATGCCACCGAAGCTCTCACGACCGAGGAGGAAAGCGAGGAAACAAAAGTCGATACAGATGCTTTTGATGAAACGGAGGGCGAAAAAGCAACTGAATCCAAGTCTGTAACGGAACACGAAAGCGCGACCGAAAGCTCTGAGATCGGCATCGTTTATTGGACGAAAAACGGTACGGTATGGCATAACAGAAAAGAGTGCGGGCATATCAAGAATTCTGAGGCGATATCCGGCACAGTTGACGAAGCAAAGGAAGCGGGAAAGACAAGACTTTGCTCATCGTGCGCAAAATAATTTATATAACAAAACGGTTGTTAACGGTTAAGCGAATTTAAGAAAAAATATACCGTAGATAATTGACAACCTGATTATTTTGTGATATAATGTCAATATGTAGGTAAAATGGATCAATTAGATTCTTTTTGCGATACTCGGCATCATACTTAAAATCATCGATGGAGGACCAAATGGAAATAGCAATAATAGCACACGATCTTAAAAAAGAGCTGATAACCCAGTTTTGTATTGCGTATTGCGGAATTTTAAGTAAGCACAATATCTGCGCTACCGGAATTACCGCTAAATATATATCCGAAGCCACAGGTCTTAAGATAGAAAAGCTCCTCAGCGGTGAGCAGGGTGGAGAGCAACAGATCGCCTCAAGGATCTCCTACGACGAAATTGACGTTCTTCTTTACTTCCGCGATACTCGTCCTTCCAGTGAAAGCAACGTTCACAGTGACGTAGAGCGTGAGCTTTTGCTTATGTGCGACAGATATAACGTTCCCGTTGCAACGAATATCGCGACGGCAGAGGTAATTATTATGGCTCTCGATCGTGGCGACCTTAGCTGGCGTGAGCTTGTAAACCCCAAGTCAGAGTACAACAGAAATAAGAATAAAAATAATTTCTGATCCTGTAAAAATCCAAAAAGACAAGTTTTATACGGTAGATGCATACAGAGAGAAAACGGCTGCTGAGAGTTTTTTGCTAAGCGTATAGAATACCACTTTTTGCGCTAAAATTCTATATCTAATGAGTTAAAAGCTCGGGTGGAACCGTGCATTATGCACCCCGAACACGTTTGTGTTCGGGGTGTTTATTTTTACAAACAAATACATCACATAAAAGGAAAAGGTACTGAAAATGAAAATCAATTTTGGTTCACAAATTTTTGAATCCGAGGCTCCCGTAACGGTTTACGATGCCGCAAAGGAAGCATTCGGAATGGTAGAGAGAAGCGTTATTGCCGCATCGGTTAACGGTGAAACGGTTGCTCTCAATTATGAAATAAGCGGCGATGCTGACGTTCAGCTGCTCACCTTCGCGGATAAGGAGGGTGCACACGTGTTCAGACACACCGCGGCGCATATTCTTGCGCAGGCAGTTAAAAGACTTTATCCCGCCACAAAGCTGACTATCGGTCCTGCGATTGATAACGGTTTCTATTACGACTTTGACAGCGAGATTCCTTTCACTCCCGATGTACTCAAGGCTCTTGAGGGCGAGATGAAGAAGATCGTTAAGGAAAACCACAAGATCGAGAGATTTGAGCTTCCCAGAGAAGAAGCAATTGCGTTTATGATCGAAAGAGAAGAGCCCTATAAGGTTCAGCTCATCGAGGAGCTTCCCGAGGGCGAGGTAATCAGCTTCTACCGTCAGGGCGAGTTCGTTGATCTCTGCGCAGGTCCTCACCTCTTTGCAACCGGTGCTGTTAAGGCATTCAAGCTTACTCAGTGCACGGGTGCTTATTGGAAGGGCGACCAGAACAATAAGCAGCTTCAGAGAATTTACGGTCTTGCTTTCCCCTCCAAGGATGAGCTTAACGCTTACGTAACTATGCTTGAGGAAGCGAGAAAGCGCGACCACAACAAGATCGGCCGTGAGCTTGAGTATTTCACTACGGTTGATTCTATCGGTCAGGGACTTCCTATCATTCTCCCCAAGGGCTCTCGAGTTATTCAGACTCTCCAGCGTTGGATAGAGGACGAGGAGCAGAGAAGAGGCTATCAGCTTACCAAGACGCCCCTTATGGCAAAGCGCGATCTTTACAGAATTTCGGGACACTGGGATCACTACCGTGACGGTATGTTTATTCTCGGCGACGCGGATGATGAAACAAAGGAGTGCTTTGCTCTCCGTCCTATGACCTGCCCCTTCCAGTATCAGGTCTTCCTTAACAGAAAGCGTTCCTACAGAGATCTTCCTATGAGACTTGGCGAGACATCGACGCTCTTCAGAAACGAGGATAGCGGTGAGATGCACGGTCTTATCCGTGTTCGTCAGTTTACCATATCCGAGGGTCACCTCATTCTCCGTCCCGAGCAGCTTGCGGAGGAATTCAAGGGCTGTCTTGACCTTGCGATCTACTGTCTTGAAACTCTCGGACTCCTTGAGGATTGCACCTTCCGCTTCTCTCAGTGGGATCCCAAGCGTACCGATAAGTACGAGGGAACTGCAGAGCAGTGGAACGAGGCCCAGAATATAATGGGCGAGCTTCTTGATAAGTATATCGGACGTGATAACTACGTCATTGGTATTGATGAAGCGGCTTTCTACGGCCCTAAGCTCGATATTCAGTGTAAGAACGTATTTGGTAAGGAAGATACGATCGTTACCATTCAGGTAGATATGCTTCTTGCAAAGAAGTTCGGTATGGAATACGTTGACTCCGATAATACGATGAAGACTCCTTACATTATCCACCGTACCTCGATGGGATGCTACGAGAGAACTCTCGCGCTCCTTATTGAAAAGTATGCAGGCGCGCTTCCTACTTGGATGGCTCCCGTTCAGGTCAGAATGCTTCCTATCGGTGACGAGCAGGTTGCATACTGCGAGGAGATCGAAAAGAGACTCACCGCGCTTGGCGTTCGTTGTGAGATCGATAAGAGAAATGAAACTATCGGATATAAGCTCCGTAACGCTCAGCTTGAAAAGCTCCCCTATATGATCGTAGTGGGTGCAAAGGAGGTTGAGAGCAACACCCTTGCTGTTCGTTCAAGAAAGGACGGCGAGAAGGGTGCTATGACTCCCGATCAGTTTATCAGCGAGCTTCTTCTTGAAATCGCAGAAAAGAGAAGATAATAAAAATATATCAAGCCTCCAAAAACGGGGGCTTGATTTTTATTCAAAAAAAATTTACAAACCGGATAAATGTTTACAATTTATTACTTTAAAATTGAATATATCGTATAGTATAATAAAACTCAGTAAATACCGATAAAGTAAATTTTCTTTAAGGAGAATTGTAATGAAAAAAATTATCGCAGTAGCATTGTGCATCATAATGATGGTGTCCATGATGTCGTTTAATTTTGCAGTTTCTGCCGAGGAATACGGACTTATGTCCGAGGTTTACGTTTCTGCTTCCGGCGCGGCTAACGCTTCCGGACTTGCAGATGATCCTTGCACCCTTGAAAGAGCATTTGCTCTTGTAAAGGACGGCGGTACGATACATGTTGACGGTACGGTTGTTGTTTCCGAGAGCTTTAGATTTACCAAGGCTGTAACCATTCTCGGCGACAATAAGAGCAGTGACGTTCTTGACCTTAGCGCTATGCCCGAGGCAATCGGCCTTGGAGGCGACACAACGTTTGACAACGTAACTCTTAAGTTCAGCAGTCATTCCGTATATGCTAACGCTTATGCGCTTACCGTAGGTGCAAACTGTGCAACTGAGGGTACTGTGTCGGTATACGGTGCCGGCAACGGCGGATCGGTTAACCGCAACACAAGCGTTACACTTCTTTCCGGAAGCTATTACCAGGTATACGGTGGCGGTAATCTTTGCGTTGTTGACGGTAACACCAGCGTTATCATAGGCGGCACTGCAGATGTAATCAACGTTCACGGTGGCGGATACGGTAACAGAGTGAACGGCAGCACTTACGTATGGGTTGGCGACAACGCTAACGGCAAGTGCAACGTAGCTGATCACAGCGGCAGCTACTATATCATCGGCGGCGCGTATAGCGGAATCGTTGAGGGAAGCACCACAGTTGTCTTTACCGGCAATGCAAAGGCAAACTATATTGTTGGCGGTATGGACGGAGCAGACCAGTATATCGGTGAGGGATCTAATCTATACATCACCGGCGGTAAGGCTATGAGTGCATACGGCGGTAGCAACTCTAAGGACCAGATGAGTGACGTTAATGTCGTTATGACCGGCGGTGAGCTTGAGCAGCTTATGGGTGCAGGAAGTGGTAGATCGGGTGTAGACGTAGGTCTTACCGGAAACGTTGCTATCAAGCTTCTTGGCGGTACTATCACTCGCCGTGTATTCGGAGGATGCTATAATGAGTACTCTTTGGGTGGCGGTTGGACTACCAGAGGATACGTTTCCGGAACTATAACACTCGTTATAGGCGATGAGGCTAATATCACTTTCACATATAGCGACGGACTTTCCAGTGACCATGCACTTTCTGCACAGAGCAGACGCTCGGGCGTGGCAGATGATGAAAACGGTATTGTTATTTTCACAAGCAATGTTGCTAAGAATAATAACACACTCAAGACAGGTACTGTTGCAGGTGGAAATGCTTGCAAATCTCAGTCTGTAGATGCAAACGTAATTCCTGCAGGTGACGCAAACCTTGACGGTGAGGTTTCCAATGCAGACGTTCTTGCAATTATGCAGTATATCTACATCCCTGAAAAGTATCCTCTTCTTGTGGAGTCGATTGCTGATGTCGATGGAGAGTCGGGAATAACCAGCGTAGACCTTCTTGTTATATACCAGAATATCTACAACGCTAATTGATCGTCTTTACAACGATTGTAAGAAAAAATAAACGACGCAGACCGCATGCTTTTGCCGGCGGTCTGCGGTTACGATAATAGAAAAGACAAAAAAGTAAATACACGTTTGGAGTAATTTATGTCAAAACCCGTTTATAAAAGAATTTTGGTGAAGATCTCGGGAGAGGCGCTTCAGAATGGTGATAAATCGGAGATTCTTGATTTCGATTTTGTCGATAAGGTCGTTTCTTCAATAGATAAGTGCCTTAAGGCAGGAGTTGAGGTCGGCGTTATAGTTGGAGCAGGAAATATATGGAGAGGTGCGAGAAAGGGAGTCGGTATGAACCGCGCCCGTGCTGACCATATGGGAATGCTTGCGACGGTCATCAACGCGCTTGCTCTTCAGGATGCCTTCACAAGACAGGGAATAGACGCAAGAGTTCTTTCGTCTGTTGAGATGAACACCTTTGCTGACTTCTATACCCAGCGAGATGCCGACAGACTTTTGTCTGAGGGGAAGGTGGTCATATTCGGCGGTGGTCTCGGAGCCCCCTATTTCTCTACCGATACACCCGCAGTTGTCCGCGCCGCTGAGATCGGTGCCGACGTTGTGCTTATGGCAAAGAACGTTGACGGTCTTTATACTGCAGATCCAAAGAAGGATCCTGCCGCCAAGAGATACGACGACGTTACTTACGCGGAGATACTTGAAAAGGATCTCAAAGCGTTTGATCTTACCGCGGTAAGCTTCTGTAACGAAAATAACATCGATTGCTACGCTTTCGCTCTTTCCGATCCCGATAATATCTATAACGCGGTTATGGGCACTACAACGGGAACAAAAATGCATAAATAATCCCCACAAAGAAAGGAAATTGAATTATGGGTTTCAATACTAAAGACACTGAAGCTAAGATGAGCAAAACCATCGCTTCCTACGAGCAGAATCTTGCAACTATCCGCGCAAGCCAGGCAAATCCCGCAGTGCTTGCACGCGTTACCTTTGATTATTGGGGATCTCCTACAGAGATTACCTCTATGGCAGACGTAAGAGTATCTGACGCAAAGACTCTTACCATTACTCCTTACGACAAGACCACTCTCAAGGCTATTGAGAAGGCACTTCTTGCATCCGACATCGGAATTACTCCCAATAACGACGGTAGCGTTATCCGTCTTATCTTCCCCCAGCTTACCGAGGAAAGACGTAAGGAGCTTGCAAAGCAGGTTCAGAAGATGGGAGAGGAAGCAAAGGTTGCGGTAAGAAATATCCGCCGTACCGCTAACGATGAGATCAAGAAGCAGAAGAAGGACGGCATTCTCACCGAGGACGATGTTAAGGATGCTGAAAAGGCAGTTCAGGATATTACTGACAAGTACATCAAGAATATTGACGCTGTAAGCGCGGCTAAGGAAAAGGAGATCATGAAGGTCTGATTTCCTTCACGGTCAATTTTATATTTCACTTAAAGCGGAAGATAAGACTTCCGCTTTAAGTGACTTTGACAGTTTTTATTCTAAAAAAGAGGTATTTATGGCAGTATCTAAAAGCATAAAAATAACCGTGGACAACCGTTTGCGCCACATTGCCTTTATCATGGACGGAAACGGACGTTGGGCAAAAAAGAGAAACATGCCGAGAGAATACGGGCACAAAAAGGGTGCGCAGGTCTTTCACGATCTCTGCGAATACTGTAACGAGATCGGCATCAAATATATGACAGTCTACGCTTTTTCTACTGAAAACTGGAAAAGACCGAAGACCGAGGTCGACGCTATTATGCGATTGCTTGAGGAATACCTTGACCGTGAGCTTCCCGATAACGTTAAGATTAGAGTGATAGGCGACGTAAACGCGCTTCCCGAAAAATTGATAAAAAAGATTCGCGACGTTGAAGAGAGAAGTAAAAATAACGAGTCGGTCGTCAATATTGCGATCAACTACGGCTCGCGTGCAGAGATTACCACCGCGTTTAATAAATTACTTGCTGAAGGCAGGAAAAACGTGACCGAGGCGGATATAAACGCTGCGCTTTACACGGGAGATTGCCCCGATCCCGACCTTATCGTTCGTACGGGCGGAGATCTTAGAATTTCCAATTTCCTTTTGTGGCAGGCTGCTTATTCGGAGCTTTATTTTACCGATACGCTCTGGCCCGATATGACGCCCGAAAAGGTAGATGCCGCGATAGCGGATTTCTACTCGAGAAAACGCAGATTTGGCGGACTTGACAAAAATGAAAAGAAGGACTAAGTTATGTTAAAAAGAATTATTACGGCTTTGGTTGCGGTATGCGTGCTCATACCCGTGCTTATATTCAGTGATACGTGGGTTTTCCCCATAGGTGTCGCTCTTTGTGCCGCAATTGGAATATTTGAGATGCTCGGTTGTATAGGAGTGAGGAAAAATCTCTTTTTGACGATCCCTCTTTGCCTTGTTGCTGTATTTATGCCCTTGTATGCAAGATATGTTGCACTTGGGAATAGCGGCTCTTACGAGCTTTTGAAGCTTGGTGCGGGAATAACCTTCGTTATGGCGCTTTATATACTCGGTGTTGCCGTGTTTGCAAACAAGAGCGTGAATATCACCGATGCGGGACTTTTGCTTGGCATATCCTTCTATATAATCGCGGCGTTTACCTCGCTTGTGTATCTTCACGATTATATTCCTTACGGAAACTATATTTATCTTCTTACCTTTATCTGCGCTTGGGTTACTGATATTTTTGCATATTTTACGGGAATGCTTCTCGGCAAGCATAAGCTTATCCCCGCTGTAAGCCCCAAGAAAACAGTTGAAGGAGCTATTGGCGGTCTTGTATTTTGCGTAATTTCAACCGTGCTTTTCGGCTTTGTTATCGAAAAATTCTTCAATACGCACGGAATTACGAGCGCAAATTACCTTGTGCTTATCGTAGCGGGAGTTTTCGCTTCAGTAGTATCTCAGACGGGCGACCTTATAATGTCGGTTATCAAAAGACACTACGGTATCAAGGATTACGGCAAGATTTTCCCCGGACACGGAGGTGTGCTGGACAGATTTGACTCTGTTTTGGCGGTTTCCATGATCCTTGCGGTTATTTGCACTTATTTTGATCTTCTTACCTTTATGTAATGAATATGTTGAGTAAAAATATGACTAAAATGATGATACTCGGCTCTACCGGTTCTGTTGGTGAGCAGGCGGTCGACGTTGCCAAAATGATGGGCGTTAAGGTCGATGCTATAAGCGCGCACAGAAACGTAAAAAGAGCAGAGGAGCAGGCAAGATTTTTCGGTGTAAAGGCTTGCGCTATGAGTGACGCCGATGCGGCAAACGATCTCAAGGTCAGACTTGCAGACACCGACATCAAGGTTTATAGCGGCACTGACGGCATATGTGAAATGGTAGCGGAGGTCGGTAGCGATATACCCGAAGAATATATCGTTGAAAATTCAATAGTCGGCGAGGCAGGACTGTTGCCTACGCTTGCAACGATAAAATCAGGCAAGCGTTTAGCACTTGCAAACAAAGAATCTCTCGTAGTTGGCGGTGATATAGTAATGTCGGCGGCAAAAGAAAGCGGCATGGAGATCTTACCCGTAGACAGTGAGCATTGTGCCATATTTGAGTGCCTTCGCGCAGGGAAAAAGAGCGAGATCAAGAGTCTTATCCTGACCGCTTCGGGAGGGCCATTCTACGGCAGAAATGCCGACGAGCTTCGCGACGTCACGGTTGAGAAAGCGCTCGCGCACCCTACGTGGAAGATGGGCCCCAAAATCACGGTAGATAGTGCAACCTTGATGAACAAGGGCTTTGAGGTTATTGAGGCAGTTCATCTTTTCGGTGTCAGACCCGAGCAGGTCAAGGTCGTTGTTCACAGAGAGAGTATAATTCACTCTGCGGTTGAATATATTGATAACAGCGTTATCGCGCAGATGTCTGTTCCGGATATGCGTCATTGCGTTCAGTATGCACTGACCTATCCCGACAGAATGACTGCTGAAACTAAGCCGCTTGATCTTTTTGAGGTCGGCAAGCTAAGCTTCGCCGCGCCCGATATGGAAACCTTTGTTTTGCTTAAGAAGGCGTATGAGGCAATAGAAAAGGGCGGTGCGTTGCCCGCGGTGCTTAACGCCGCAAATGAGGAGGCGGTTGCCGCGTTCCTTGATGAAAAAATAGGATTTTATGATATTTTCACGGTCGTATCGGGTACACTTGATATGTATTTATTTGCCGATAAGGCGTGCAACCTTGATGAAATTCTTGCTATCGCGCGCGAGGCAAGAATTACGGCAGGGGAGATAATTTCCCGTAGCCGATAAGAATTTGGAGAGTTTATGAGTACCTTTTTGTATCTGCTTTTGACCTTGGTGTTACTCAGCGTAATGGTCGTTATACACGAGCTTGGGCATTTTCTTGTTGCCAAGCTTTTTAAGGTTACCATTCTCGAGTTTTCGGTCGGAATGGGCCCTGCAATCTTTACGACCAAAAAGAAGAAAAAGGTGGATATATCCGAGAGCGATAACGATTCTCTGACCGAGCTTCCCGAAGAAGAGAAAACCTTAGTTCCTGAAAAGACTGTATTCAGTATCAGAGCTTTACCAATTGGCGGATATGTCAGTATGGCGGGCGAGGACGATGCGTCAAACGATGCCAATGCCTTTTGCAATAAGGCGGCTTGGCAGAGATTTCTTATTACCGTCGCAGGTCCTGTGATGAATATTTTGCTTGGTATCATTTGTATGTTCACGCTTGTCGGAATTCAGAGCGCGCAGGATGGATATCTCGCCTCAAACACGATATACGGATTTCAGGAAAGTGCTATTTCCGATAAGTGCGAGGAGCCTCTTATGGCGGGCGATACCGTTATTAAGGTCGACGGTGTAAGAGTTCACACGGGCAACGAGCTTGTCTACGAGATCATGAACAACGGTTATGAGCCTATCGACCTCGTAGTAGTAAGAAACGGCGAGACGATCACGCTAAACGACGTAACCTTCCCGACCGAAAGCGAGAGCGGGGCAACCTTTGGAAATTACGACTTTATAGTTTATTCCGAAAAAGCAACCTTTCCCGTGATACTCAAGCACGCGTTCTTCAGATCCTTCTCAACTGTTAAGGTCATACTTGACAGCTTGAAAGACCTTTTAGGTGGAAGATACGGCGCAGAGGCGGTTTCGGGGCCTATCGGAATGGCTGACGCAGTCGGTACCGCGGCTAAAGCGGGCGCGACCTCGCTTTTGTACCTGTTCACTCTTATAACGATGAATTTGGGAGTTTTCAATCTTTTGCCTCTACCGGCGCTTGACGGAGGACGAATAATATTTATACTTATCGAGATGGTTTGCCGCCGTCCGATAAAGAGAGAGATCGAGCAGACGATAAATACCGTAGGACTTATGCTCCTTATGGGACTTATGTTGCTTGTCACAGTAAAGGACATTTTCAATTTGTTTTAATTGAGGATAAAAATGAATTACAATAAGATAAGACGAAAAACGAGAGAAATAAATATCGGCGGAGTAAAGATCGGTGGGGAAAATAAGATTGCTATTCAGTCGATGACGAATACCGATACCAAAAATTTTGAAGCCACTCTCGATCAGATAAAAAGACTTTCGTCGGCGGGCTGTGATATAGTAAGAATCACCGTGCCCGACGAGGAAGCGGCGGAAACTATCCGAAAGATAAAGGAAAGTGGAGTTCGCACGCCTATCGTTGCGGATATCCACTTTGATTACCGCGCCGCGCTTAAATCTGCCGAGTACGGAGTTGATAAGATAAGAATAAATCCCGGCAACATTGGCGATGAGGATAGAGTGCGCGCCGTAATAAATGCGTGTAAGGAGAGAAATATACCTATTCGCATTGGTGTTAACAGCGGCTCGGTAGAGAAGCATATACTGGAAAAATACGGCTCTCCTACTCCCGAGGCACTATGTGAAAGCGCGCTTTTCCACGCGTCTATCCTTGAAAAATACGATTTTTACGACACCGCAATATCAATCAAATCATCAGACGTTTCGGGCATGATCGAGGCGAACAGACTTGTCGCCGAGCGTTGTGATTATCCTATCCACATCGGTGTGACTGAGGCGGGTAACGAGCGCCGCGGCGCGATAAAGAGCGCTATCGGTATAGGCTCGCTTCTTGCTGACGGTATAGGCGATACCTTGCGCGTGTCGCTCACCGCAGACCCCGTGCGCGAGATAGCGGCGGCAAAGGATATTCTTTCCGCGCTTGAGATTGAGGGGCAGTGCGGTATGAATATTGTAAGCTGTCCGACCTGCGGCCGTACCAAGATAAACCTTATTGAGCTTTCCGACCGCTTTGAAAATGCGATAGCCGAGGAGGGACTTTCCGACCTTCCTATCACGGTAGCTCTTATGGGATGCATTGTAAACGGACCCGGTGAAGCGCGCGAGGCCGATATAGGAATTGCGGGCGGCAAGGGTGAGGCGCTGCTCTTCAAGCACGGACAACCTGTCAGAAAAATAACTGAGAATGAGATCATTCCGACACTTATTTCGGAGATTAAAAAAATAAAAGAAGAAAGAAAATAACGTAATGGCAAAAACGTTTTTACAGATATTTGAAAAATACGTTCCAAGCGAGCGCGACGCGAAAATTCTTGAGTCTGCCACCGATATTAAGGTAAGCGCTGACAAGGAAAGCAGAATGCTTCAGGTAAGCTGTGCATTCTCCGATCTTGTGCTCAAGGAAACGCTGTATAGGATAGAAAACGAGATAGCACAAGCTTATCAGCTTAACTGGGTAAAAATTCTGCCTCGCTATTCCGCAAATCTTTTTGACAGTGACTACGTTTCCGAGCTTTTGCTTGAAACCGAGACCGTAGGTATAGTTGCCCGCGGTTTTTTCGGAAGATACAGATTCAAGCTTGATGATATGACCTTGACTATTGAAATACCCTTTGCGAAAGAAGGCGTTGACCTTCTTTACGACGCGAGAACACCAAGCGTTATGGAGGGAATTATCAAATCTGAATTTGGTATAAACATCAAGGTAAACATAGTACATACAAACGATGAGATTTTTCTTGCAAGCAACAACTCGCTTGAAAAGACACTTGAGGATTTTGACAAAAAGCTTGCGCGTGAGGCTTTCGCGTATCAGACGAGAGAAGACGGACAAGCATCGGATTCTCCCGATCTTTTGCCGAGAAAAACAACGCTTTTTGATGAAGAGGCTACTCCCGAAATCAATGACGGTATCTGCACTATAGGAATATCCAAATTTGATATTTCCGAGCCGGAATTCTTCTTTGGCGAGCCGTTCAACATAACGCCTATCGCTATCTCAGCGATAAACAAGCCTCAGAGAAATATCATTATCGTTGGAAGTGTTTTCGGTTACGCCGCAGAGCCTAACCGTTCAGGCGACCGACTTAACATCGGCTTTTCCGTGACTGACGGAAACTCCTCGATCGAGGTAAAGCATTCCGTAGCGATTGAAGATGCCGAGGACATAACCTCAAACGTCCAAAACGGCGCAGTGATCGCGCTTAAGGGCTACGTCAAAAGAGAGATCCGCAAGGATAAGACCGAGGGAATCGAGCTTCAGTTCTATTTCAGCAATATCGCCAAGATCGAGAAGCTCTCAAGAGAGGATAACGCTCCCGTAAAGCGCGTAGAGCTTCATTTGCATACCAATATGTCGCATATGGACGCGCTTATTCCGCCCGACGTTGTCGTAAAGCAGGCAAAGGCTTGGGGACACCCAGCGGTCGCTATTACCGACCACGGAACAGTTCAGGGATATCAGGATGCGATGCTGACGTCCGAGAAGATCGGTCAGAAGGTGATATACGGACTTGAGGCGTATTTCGTTAACGACACCGCGGGTGCAGTTTACGGTAGCTACAACAAGGACTACGATGAGGAAACTATCGTATTCGATATAGAAACGACGGGTCTTTCGGTGCAGAATTGCAAGATAACCGAAATAGGCGCGGTCAAGATAAAGGATGGCAAGGTAATTGACGTTTTCAACACCTTTGTTAATCCCGAAACCCCGATTCCTGCCGATATTGTTGATCTGACGGGAATTACGGACGAAATGGTTGCCGATGCGCCCAAGACCAAAGAAGCAATTGAGAGCTTCTTTAAGTTTATCGGCGGTGCGGATAAGCTTCTCGTTGCGCATAACGCTACCTTTGATACGGGATTTATCCGCTATGCTGCGGAGGAATGCGGATTTGAATTCAATAATCCCTATCTTGATACACTTGCGCTTTCGCGCTTCCTCAATCCCGATCTTAAGAAGCATAAGCTTGATATTCTTGCCGATTATTACAAGGTCGGTGAGTTCAATCACCACCGCGCGTGCGACGACGCGGACGTTTTGGCGAGAATTTATTTTAAAATGATAGCGGCGATGAAGGAGCGAGATGTCAAGGATTTCGATCAGCTCAAGAGAGATATGAGCGCGAATTCAAACCCCTTGAATCTTAAACCCTACCATCAGATAATTCTCGTTAAAAACAAGATAGGCTTAAAGAATCTTTATAAGCTTATTTCTTACGGTTTTTTGAAGTATTTCAAGCGTTTCCCGAGAATCCCCAAGACCGAGCTTGAAAAACACAGAGAAGGACTTATAATTGGCTCTGCGTGTGAGGCCGGAGAGCTTTTCACGGCAATTCTTGAAAACAAGCCCGAGGCGGAGATTGAGGAGATAGTCAATTTCTACGACTACCTTGAAATACAGCCTATCTCGAATAACCGCTTCCTTATAGCCGAGGAGAAGGCAAAGGATGACGAGGATCTTCGTAATTTCAACCGACGAATCGTTGAGCTTGGTGAAAAATACGGAAAGCCGGTAGTTGCTACCTGTGACGCGCATTTTGTTAACGACGAGGACGAGCTTTACCGCAAGATATTGCTTGCGGGACAAAAGTTCAAGGACTTTGACAAGGAATCGCATATCTATTACAGAACGACAGATGAAATGCTTGAGGAGTTCTCTTATCTTGGAGAAGAGAAGGCTTATGAGGTCGTTGTAACCAATACAAACCTCATTAACGATATGATAGAGAGCGATATCCGCCCCTTCCCGAAGGGCACGTTTACGCCTAATATGGAGGGCGCGGAGGAGGATCTTCAGCGCATCTGCTATGAAAGAGCAAAGTCAATGTACGGTGATCCTCTCCCCGAGATAGTAGCGCAACGACTTGACAAGGAGCTTACATCGATTATCAATAACGGCTTTGCCGTGCTTTATATGATCGCGCAGAAGCTCGTTTGGTATAGCGAAAGCCAAGGCTATCTCGTTGGATCGCGCGGCTCTGTTGGTTCGTCCGTCGTAGCGTCAATGGCAGGTATCTCCGAGGTAAACCCTCTGCCCGCGCATTATTGGTGTCCTAAGTGTAAATACAGCGATTTCTCGAATCCCGATAAGGCGGGATCGGGATTTGACCTCCCCGATAAAAATTGTCCGAACTGCGGTACCAAGATGAACGCGGACGGACATAATATACCCTTTGAAACTTTCCTTGGATTCCACGGTGAAAAATCGCCCGATATCGACCTTAACTTCTCGGGTGAGGTTCAGGGAAAGGTGCATAAGTACACCGAGGAGCTTTTCGGTGCGGAAAACGTTTTCCGCGCGGGAACTATCGGCACGCTTGCGGATAAAACCGCATACGGTTACGTTATGAAATACCTTGAGGAGAAAGGCATAAGCCTGCCTCGCGCTGAGGTCAACCGAATAGTATCCAACTGCGTAGGCGTAAAGCGTTCAACGGGTCAGCACCCCGGCGGTATCGTCGTTATTCCCAAGGAGTATGAGATATACGATTTCTGTCCTGTTCAGCACCCTGCCGATGACCCGAACTCTGATATTGTAACCACGCACTTTACGTTTGAATATCTGCACGATACGCTATTAAAGCTTGACGAGCTCGGACACGATATTCCGACAAAGTATAAGTATCTTGAGAAATACTCGGGTAACAAGAGCGTTATGGAAGTTCCCATGAACGATAAGTCTGTCTACGAGCTTTTCCTTTCGACAAAGCCGCTCGGCGTGAGAGAAGGTGACCTTGACTGTCACGTTGGTACTTACGGCTTACCCGAATTCGGTACGAAATTCGTTATGCAGATGGTTGAGGATGCAAAGCCCAAGACCTTCTCAGACCTCTTGCAGATATCGGGACTTTCACACGGCACGGACGTATGGCTCGGTAACGCGCAGGACCTTATAAAGAATGGAATTTGTGACATTTCAAAGGTTATCGGATGTCGAGATAACATAATGAACGACCTTATCGCGTATGGAGTTGATAAGGCGCACTCCTTCAAAATTATGGAGTCTGTGCGAAAGGGTAAGGGACTTACGCCCGAGTGGATCGAGGAGATGATAGCGGCAGGCGTTCCCGAGTGGTATATTGACTCGTGTAAGAAGATCAAGTACATGTTTCCGAAGGCGCACGCTGCGGCGTACGTTATGTCGGCAATACGTCTTGGCTGGTATAAGGTTCACGAGCCTCTCGCATTCTATTGCGCGATGTTTACCGTTGCTCCCGGCGGATTTGACGCCGAGATAGCTATGGGCGGTCGCGGAAAGGTAATAGAAACGATCAAGGATATTGAAAAACGAGGCAAGGAAGCATCCCCCAAGGAGCAGGCAAGTATCCCTTCGCTTCAGCTTACGAATGAGGCTATGGCGCGTGGAATTAAGTTCCTTCCCGTAAATATCATCAAATCAGATGCGTCTGCATTCGTGCCCGAAAACGGCTGTATCAGAATGCCTTTCTCGGCTTTATCGGGACTTGGTGAGAACGCGGCGGCGAATATCATAGCGGCGAGAGATGAGGAGCCCTTCTTCTCGGTCGAGGATCTTCAGATAAGAGCAAAGCTTTCAAAGACGGTAATTGAGGTTCTTCGTAAAAATAAAGTTCTGGAAGGACTTGATGAAACCGACCAGCTTTCGTTCTTCTGATAAACGTACTTGTAATCAAGGCAAACAAAAAGCCCGACCGAAATTCGGTCGGGCATGTTTTATTTAATTTAGGATACCATTCTGATTCCGTCTGCCTCATAGAAAGCAAATTGGTTTATAACCGTTCTTGCGGGGAGTATTATTTTATCAAGCGAGATGCAGTATGCAAAGGCAAACTCGTCGATATATTCAAGCTTGCCTGGGATATTTATGCTCTCAAGCTCACAGCAAGCGTAGAAAGTGCCACTTTCAATAGATTTAAGTGAATCCGGCAGAATAACGGATCTGAGACCTCTGCAGCCCTCAAATGCGGATGCTCCGAGAGAATACAGGCTTTCGGGAAGTGTTACCGCGGTAAGATTTGAGCAGTAGGCAAATGCCTTTTTTTCAATCATAAGCAGTTTATCGCAAAGCTCAATAGAAGAGAGAGAATCACAACCGATAAATGCGCGTGTGGATACGTGTAAAACACCGCTAAGACTTGCAGATTCAAGATGTCTGCACCATGCGAATGCTTCTGCGCCGATGTAGTCGACCGACTTGGGCAGAACCACGCTCTTTATCATGTCATTGTGGGCAAACGCACCGCTGTCGACACTTGTGACCTCCATGCCGTCAACAAATGCGGGAACGACGATATTTTCGTCGTTGCAGGAGCCTATCCCGCACAAGGAAAGCTTATTTTCGGCAAGCGATCTGTATTCAAGGCCGCTTGAAAACTGCGTGTTCATCTGCGAGATCCTCCCATAATAATTTGGCACGGGATGTATTTTTTCCTTCGAGCCATACATTGATTTTACACCCAAAAAGGCATTTTGTCAACCCTATTCGTGAAATTTGCACCTTTTGCGACCTGCAACGATGGTGAAAAGGGCAAGTCCTTTGAGAAAATTATATATGTTGGACATGCGTTTTATGCAATAAATATATAGTTTTTCATGATAAAATTTCGTATGTTAACTCTTTAGTCATTATTTGGTGTTAAAATTATTTTATAAGTATTAAAAAGAGAGGTTATCTCATGAAAACCAAAGTTGAAATAAAAAAGCTCGACAAAAGAGCTATAATCCCAACGTACGGTACGGAGTTTTCCGCAGGAGCGGATATTTATGCGCTTCTTGATGAGCCCGTGACCATTGCTCCCGGCGAGACCAAGCTTATCCATACGGGACTTGCTATGGCGATCCCCGAGGGACTTGTAGGACTTAATTTCGCGCGTAGCGGTATGGCGACGAAGAAGGGACTTGCTCCCGCTAACAAGGTCGGTGTAATTGACAGCGATTATCGCGGTGAGGTTATGGTCGCGCTTTACAATCAAGGTGAGACTGCTCAAACTGTAGAGCATGGCGACAGAATTGCGCAGATGGTGTTCGTACCTTATTATGCTGCGGATTTCGTGCTTTGCGATAACCTTGACGAAACTGTGCGCGGCGCAGGCGGATTTGGTTCTACCGGAATAAAATAAAAGCACAAAAAACAAAGTGAAATATATTAACACGAAAGGCGATAAAATGACAAGAATTGATATTTTTTCGGGATTTCTCGGCGCAGGAAAAACCACGCTTATAAAGAAGCTTATTGAGGAAGCGTACAAGGGCGAGAAGATAGTTCTTATTGAAAATGAATTCGGTGAGATAGGTATTGACGGCGGATTTCTTGCAGAGGCGGGAATTCAAATAAACGAAATGAATTCGGGCTGTATCTGTTGCTCGCTCGTAGGAGATTTTGCGGCGGCACTTCAAAAGGTCATAGCGGAATACGCTCCTGACAGAATCCTTATTGAGCCGTCGGGCGTTGGCAAGCTTTCCGACGTTATAAAGGCGGTTAAGAGCGCGGATACCGAGGGCGCGGTGCTTGGCGGATTTACAACGGTCGTTGATGCTAATAAGTGCAAGATGCACATGAAGAATTTTGGCGAGTTTTTCAACGATCAGGTTGAAAGCGCAGGTTGTATAGTGCTCAGCCACACGGGAAAGATCTCGGATGCCAAAATCGCAGAGTGTATAGAGCTTTTAAGAGCGCATAACGAAAATGCGGTAATCGTATCGACTCCTTGGAATATGCTTTCGGGTACGCAGATGCTTGAGGCAATGGAGCGCAAGTCTACCCTTGAAGGAGAGCTCGAAAAGCTTGAAAAGGAAGCTCACGAGCATCATCACGAGCATCACCACCATGACGGCGAGTGTTGCCACCACGATCACGAGCATCATCACCACGACGGCGAGTGCTGCCACCACGATCACGAGCATCATCACCACGACGGCGAGTGTTGCCACCACGATCACGAGCATCATCACCACGACGGCGAGTGTTGCCACCACGATCACGAGCATCACCACCATGACGGCGAGTGCTGCCACCACGATCACGAGCATCACCACCACGACGGTGAGTGTTGCCATCACGATCACGAGCATCACCATGAATATGATGAGCACGGCAATTGTTCCTGCGGACATCATCATGAGCACGGTGAACATCACCACCATCACGCAGACGAGGTGTTCGTCAGCTTTGGCGTGGAAACCACAAAGAAGTTTAACCTTGACATTCTCAAGTCGGTGCTTGATAGCTTTACTGATACCGAAAAATACGGCGTGGTATTGCGCGCGAAGGGAATCGTTGAGGGCGACAGCGGTGAATGGATCCACTTTGACTATATCCCCGGCGAGAGCGATCTCCGTTACGGCGGTGCGGGCATAATAGGAAGACTCTGCGTTATCGGCTCAAAGCTTAATAAGGAAGCTCTTGAGGAAGCTCTCGGAGTAACTCTTGCATAAAGAAAGGTTCAAATAATATGGCAACAGCAAATATACCCGTATATCTTTTCACGGGATTTCTTGAGGGCGGTAAGACGCATATAATTCAGGAGTCAATGTGCGATGAGAGATTCAACACGGGAGAAAAGACTCTGATAATTCAATGCGAGGAAGGCATTGACGAGCTTGACGTGTCTATGTTCAGCGGAAAGAACGTCTACCTTGCAACGATTGATTGTGAGAGCGACGTTACCGCAAAGAAGCTTGACGCTTGCCGTCAGGGACACAAGATAGACCGTGTCATCATTGAGTATAACGGTATGTGGCAGCTCTCAACGCTTTATGAGAATCTGCCTGACGGTTGGTTTATCTTTCAGAATATGATGTTTGCCGATGCAAACACGTTTATCACTTATAACCAGAATATGAGAAGCCTTATGTTTGATAAGCTTCTTTCCTGCGAGATGATCGTGCTCAACCGTACCCCCGATAATATCGACAAGGACGAGGTTCACAAAATCGTTCGCGGAGTTTCGCGTCGCGCGGCAATAACCTACGATTATCCCGACGGACACGTTGAATACGATGAGATCGAGGATCCTCTGCCTTTTGACGTTGACGCCGACGTTATCGTTATTGAGGATGACGATTACGCTCTTTGGTATCGCGATATGAGTGAGGATATGGCGAAATACGATGGTAAGACGGTCAAATTCAAGGGAATTATTGCCCGCGATATAAAGCTTGGAAAGGATGCTATCATTATCGGCAGACACGTTATGACATGCTGCGTTGAGGATATCGCGTATAACGGACTCGTTTGCAAGTTCAAGTCCTCCGTTGCGTACAAGACACGCGATTGGATAAACGTGCAGGGTAAGATAAAGATAGAGCCTCACAAGCTCTACGGCAGACCGGGTCCCGTAATTTATGCTGAAACAAGCGCTTATACCGATAAGCCCGAAAAGGAAGTCGCAACATTTTATTGATTGAAGCTTGAGGTTTAATATGGCAAAAAACGTAAAGGCTCTCTCAAGAGCCAAGGCACTTCAACCGCCCATAATTCCCGTTAAGGAAGAGAGAAATATGGGTGTGGAGCTTTTCCGAGTTGTTTCAATGATACTCGTTGTAACGCTCCACGTTCTCGGTCACGGCGGAATATATGCGAGAACTGCACTTCTCAGCGACAACTATAAGGTCGCGTGGTTTCTTGAAACTCTCGCGTATTGCTCGGTCAATTGCTATGCCTTGATATCGGGCTATGCTAACGTAAAATCAGGCTTTAAATTCCGCAGATTTTTCCACCTCTGGCTTGAGGTTGCGGTGCTCAACGTAGGTCTGACCACCGTGATGCACTTTTTTGTGCCGACCGCGGTTGTGACGGGCGAATATTGGATCCGCGCGTTCTTCCCATTGACTGCCAGAGCGTTCTGGTATTTCTGCGCATACTCATTTATGTTCCCGCTTTTGCCTATACTCAATAAGGGACTTTTGTCGCTTCAGAAGTGGCAGCACGCGCTTATCGCCGTGCTTTTGCAGATACCTACAATCTTCCGCCTTATTATGCAAAAGGACAACTACGTGCTTGGAAGCGGATATTCGTGCGTATGGCTTATTTGCCTTTACGTAATCGGCGCGTATTTCAGAATCTACGGTTTGCCTAGATGGGCAAAATGGTGGCTTATGCTACCGACAGCGCTTGGAGCAACCTACGTTGCTTGGGCGTTCAAGATCGGTATAGAGCAGAGAGTTGTCGACGGATTGCTTTCAAAGGAGTCGCTACTATACGAAAACAGAGGAATACTTATAAGCTATATTTCCCCCTGTATGACGATAACTGCGGTCGCGTTGTTCCTTTGCTTTATGCAAATAAAGATAAAAGCGAGGATTCCCAAGACCATCGTTGCCAATCTTGCAAAAGCGACGTTTGGCGTGTTTATTTTGCACGTTGGAGCGGCATTCTGGTACTTCGATGAGTTCTGGCACAAATTCCGCCCCTATGCTAAGCTTGAAACTTGGGATATGGTATGGCATATTTTGCTTGCCGTGATGGGAATTTACCTTGTCGCATCGCTTATTTCGATAGCAAGAATATATCTCTTTAAGCTACTCAAAATAGATAAGCTTATCGACTACATAGCCGAGCTTCCCTTGAAAAGAAAAATGAAGATAAAATAAAAATATCGGGCGTTGTCGCCCGATATTTTTATTTTGCGTATATTCCCCAAAATGCCGTAACAGTTGCGACATTTCGACATAGAATGATATTGAAGAAAGCCCGTGATATTCGCGTGCTTTCTATTACAACATATAGGGGGATTATATTATGCAAGATAACAGATTTTCGTGCGGCCCCGGCATAAGCAAGGAAACTGTTTGTATAGAAGCCAACAGGATACTTGACGCTTGCAGGGACCGTGATTGCTATGAGAACGTCAAGGTGTTCCTTACGGATTTTGGCGAGGAGATAATCGAGCATACCGGTGCTGTCAGAGTAAAGAGCGCTTGTATCACCGAAACGCATATCAGCCTCGATCCCGTTCAGTTCAATAAGGGCTTTTATTCGGTCAATATCCGCTTCTACGTAAAGCTTACCTTTGAGGCATGTATAGGCAACGGACGCTCTCAGGAATTTGAGGGCATCGTAGTGCTTGATAAGAAGGTAATTCTTTACGGCGGCGATTGCAACGTAAGTGTGTTCAGAAGCACGGGTGATTTCTCGGACTTCTGCGGAAGAATAGAGCCCTGCTGCAAGGAAAAGAATAAGCCTACGGCGGTAGTTGAGGTCGTTGAGCCTATCGTTCTCGGTGTGAACGTATTTGAAAAGGCAAACGATTGTTGCTGCTGCTGTTGCTGCTGCGCGCGTGACATTCCCGATAGCGTAGTAAGTGGACTCAACGGTAACCTCAGATACGACGATCACGACGATGACAGAAGATATCTCGCGGTATCTCTTGGCATCTTCTCGGTAATACGCATCGTAAGAAGCGCACAGTATATCGTGTCCGCGACCGAGTACGTCATTCCCGACAAGGAGTGCATCTCGCCCAAGAACGACGATCCCTGCAGCGTATTTCGCTCAATGGCATTCCCGACCTCCGAGTTCTCCTGCACGACCACTTCCCATCATCACGATAAGGGTAACGGTGGCGGCGGAAAATGCGGCTGCGGCGTCTGATAACCGAATATATCTGCCAAAAGGCTTGCCGAAAGGCAAGCCTTTTGGTTTTTAAGTAAAAACTTTCCCGAAAAGCGTAAATCCCCTTGCATTTTTCGGGACAATGATATATAATATAGGTTAGTGTAAATTTCAATTATCAGGAGGATATATAAAATGGCAGAAGGATGTACTCACGATTGCTCGTCCTGCTCGCTCAACTGTCCGTCAAAGTCGGGCGGTGTGCAGAAGGATGCGGCAAATCCTAAAAGCAACGTAAAGCATATAATCGCGGTAGTCAGCGGAAAGGGTGGAGTTGGTAAATCACTTGTCACCTCGATGCTTGCCGTTCATCTTAATAGAAAAGGATATAGCATAGGTATACTTGACGCCGACGTTACAGGTCCCTCGATACCTAAGGCGTTTGGATTTAACGAGGACGTAGAGGGCGACGGAGAGGGAAATATGCTTCCCCCCATGACCACCACGGGCATCAAAATTATGTCTGTAAACCTTATGCTTGATGACGAAACCCGACCGGTAATATGGCGCGGATCTATGATCTCGAACACCGTTCGTCAGTTCTGGAAGGACACCGCTTGGGAGGATCTTGACTATCTTCTCGTAGACTGCCCTCCCGGCACGGGCGACGTACCGCTTACCGTTTTCCAGAGCCTTCCCATAGACGGAATTGTTATCGTATCCAGCCCTCAGGAGCTTGTTTCGATGATAGTCAAAAAGGCGGCAAATATGGCTGATATGATGAAGGTTCCCGTGCTTGGACTTGTTGAGAACATGAGCTACGTTAAGTGCCCCGATTGCGGCAAGGAGATAAAGATATTCGGCGATAGCCACATTGAAGAGATCGCAAACGAATTCGGCTACGAGCTTCTTGCTAAGGTACCGATCGACACTGAGGTCGCGTCTTACGTTGACAAGGGCTGGATCGAGATGACTAAGTCGACCTATCTTGAGGCAGCGGCAGACAGACTTGCAGAGAAGTGCGGAGGCTGAAATGAGCCCTGCCTGTCCGTGCGGTAAAAAGGGTAAGACCTTGTCGCTGCTTCACAAAATCGTGCTTTTCATTGCGGTTGTTATTCTCGTTACGGTATTGTCGATATTTGTCGTAAACCTTATTGTCAAAGGAAGTGTTAGAGAGAATATTTCCGATAGTCCCGATGCGCTTACGTTTGACGGACATGTTGATTGCGTCGTTATTCTCGGTGCGGGACTTAGAAGCAACGGAGAGCCGAGCGATATGCTTGAGGATAGAATAAAGACCGGCGTTGAGGTATTTAATCAGATAGATGCCGACTTCATCCTTATGAGCGGAGATTGCTCGGGTGAGCATTACGACGAGGTTAGCGCAATGAAGAAATACGCGCTCTCGCTTGGAGTTGACGAAGATAAGATTTTGCTTGACGGACAAGGGTTTTCGACGTTTGAGAGTATATCTCGTGTTAAAGAAGAATACGGCTTTGACAGAGTGGTCATCATAACGCAGAAATACCACCTTTACCGTGCGCTTTATATCGCAGAGCAATACGAAATTGAAGCCGTGGGTGTTTCGGCAGACCTCAGAGGCTACCGAGGACAAATCTACCGTGATCTGCGCGAGGTGTTTGCAAGAGTGAAGGACTTTATCATTACAAAATAAAAATTGAAGCGGTCAAACGGCTTGTTTGACCGCTTTTTAATCTAAATTAATAAAATATACTTGAAAAAGATCCGTAAATAGTGTAAAATATAAAAAGTACGTTTATTTTGAAAGGATTTGCGCGCTTGCGCAGTTTATAGATAATGTTTGAAAAGGTAATAAGACGCGAGGATGCAAATTTCACGCTCCGAGCAATAAAAACCGACAGATTTAAGATGTCGCGTTTGTCATTTAATTTCATAATGCCCGCTGACAAAGAAAAATCGCCGCTGTGTAAGCTTATGCTTGCGGTAATGATGCGCGGATCGAGAAGGTATCCGTCTGTTGTCGAGATAAACCGCCATCTTGACGAGTTTTACGGCGCAACGGTTACCTGGCGCACAAACTCGGTCGGCGGAAGACACGTTTTCAGAATTTCCTGCGAAATGATAAATAACAGATACAGGTTTGCAGGAGATAATCAAAATATACTCCGTGGGGTTGCCGAGATAGTTCTCAACGTTCTTCTTGATCCAATGCTTGACGAAAACGGACTTCTTTGCGCGCAGAATATTGAAAGTGAGAAGAAGATAGCAATTGATGCAATTCAGGCGAAGATCAACGATCAGAAGGCTTATTCGGCAGAGCAGTGCCACAAATATATGCTTGGTGACGACGCTTCGGGGATTTCAAGCAGCGGAACTATTGAGCAGATTGAGGGCTTTACTGCAGAGGAGCTGACGGCGAATATCGCGTATTTTCTTGAGAATTCGGTTCTCGAATGCTACTATGTCGGAGAGGAGAATGCTGAGGAAATCGCGGATATTATCGACGGCGCGTTCACTGCCGTAAAACGAGGAAGGGCGACACTTGAGCTTTCGGAAAAAGCATTTGTGTCGGGCCGAGATAGCGTTCAAACGATAGATGAAAAAATGGAAGTGTCGCAGGGCAGACTTAATATAGGTTGCCTTTGCGGTACGGTTATGAGTGACCGAGATTATTACGCTATGAATCTCTTTAACGAGATATTCGGCGGCTCGTCTGTTGCCAAGCTCTTTATAAACGTAAGAGAAAAGCAGAGCCTTTGCTACTATTGCTATTCGGCGTACCACTCGGCAAACGGCACTATAATGATCAATTGCGGAATAAAAAAAGAGAATCGTGACCGCGCGCTTGAGGAGATAAAAAGACAGCTTTTCCTGATGCAGAACGGCGAGTTTTCTGATGAGGAGATCTCAACCGCAAAGAAAACTATACTCTCGGGCATGCGACAGATAAATGACAGTCCGTCATCCCTTGAGGCGTTCAGCTTCCGTCGCCTTTTGGCGGGAGTCGGAGAAGAGCTTTCGGATGCGGCGGAAAAGATAGACGCGGTTACAAGAGAAGACATAATCGCGGCGGCAAAAAAGGTGAAGATAGACACTGTTTATTTTTTGTCGGGAGACGGTGAGGAGGATGAAGACGATGAGTGAGATATTAACCTATACGTCCGATATTCTCAGCGAGAAATACTACGCTATAAAGCACCAAAGCGGATTGAAAATTTATGTCTTCCCGAAGAATATGTCAAGCACATACGGTATTTTTTCAGTAAGATTTGGCGGTAGTGTGATCGAATATTCGCTTGACGGTAAGGATGTAATATTGCCCGAGGGCTGCGCCCATTTTCTTGAGCATAAGATGTTCGATAACCCCGACGGAAGTAATGCCGACGACGTTTTTTCCTCGCTCGGAGCATATGATAACGCGTATACCTCAAGTGAGAGAACGGCATACATATTCTCGGCAACTGACAACGTTGAGAAGTGTGTGGAGCATTTGCTCTATTTTGTGACAAATCCTTATTTCACAAAAGAAAGCGTTAAGAAGGAGATTGGCATCATTGCTGAGGAAATACGCGGCTGTAAGGACGATCCGTACGATCGGTGCTACGTCGATATGCTTGAGGCGATGTACCACAACAATCCCGTAAAGACCGAGATATGCGGAAGTGAAAAATCAATTTCTGAAATTACGCCCGACGTGCTTTACAAATGCTGTGAGGATTTCTATACCCCTGAGAATATGATGCTTGTGCTTTGCGGAAACGTTGATCCCGACGGCATTGTAGAAATCGTTGATAGGGTTATTGGAACTGACAGAAAAAAATATCGCGCTGATGTGAAATCGTTCGACGAGCCACGCACGGTCAGAAAAGCATTTACCGAGAGAAAAATGGCGGTTGGAAAGCCATTGTTCTGCATAGGAATAAAGGACACGGATATTCCCGCTGATCCCCGCGTAAGATACAAGCGTCTTGAGGGAATGAATATATTGCTTAATATGCTTTTTTCTGCGGCGGGCGATTTCTACCTTGAAATGCTTGAATCGGGACTTCTTTCTCCCGGATTTGATTCGGGATATTCCTCAAGCGCCCAAAGTGCGTACGTTATGATGTCGGGTGAGAGTGACGATCCCATATTATTGCTTGAAAAAATCAAGGAGCAGATAAAAAAGGCGCGCCGCGAGGGACTTTCAAGAGTTGACTTTGAAAGAGAGAAGAAGTGCCATTATTCGTCCTACGTTGCCGATTTTGACTCGACCGAGGATGTCGCGTTTGCGCTCACATCGTACGCGACGGACGGAATGGAGCTTTTTGAGTATCCCGACGTGGTAAGCTCTGTAACGCTTGAATATCTGACAGAATTACTTAACGAGAGCTTTGACGAGGACTCGTTCGTGCTCTCTGTCATAAGACCGAAATAAAACGAAAGGTGAAAAGAGGTGTTTTTGTGTTTGCTAATACTATAGTATCCTTTCCCGGACTTGGAATAGGAGATTTTTCCGTAAATAACGAGGCGATCGTTATAGGGGATAATTTTGCGATCTATTGGTACGGAATAATTATTACCCTCGGTATCATTGCAGCATTTTTCTACGCGGTATACCGCGGAAAATTTGAGGGGATTGACTTTGACACTATCGTTGACGTAGCACTTGTAACCGTCATTTTAGGTGTCGTAGGCGCAAGACTTTACTACGTTCTGACCTCGCTCGATCAGTATATTCCGACACCGTTCAGCTTGGGCGAATTTATAAAGAACATCTTTAATGTGCGCGGCGGAGGACTTGCTATATACGGCGGAATCATCGGCGGTATTCTCGGAATTCTTATCGTTACAACTCACAAGAAGATAAAGTTCTTCAAGCTCACCGATATGGCAGCGCTCGGCGTTATGATAGCGCAGTCGATGGGCAGATGGGGTAATTTCTTTAACGGCGAAGCATACGGTGGTATCGTCGCTGAATCGCACCCTCTTTACTTTATGAGAATGGGCCTTATTTCGCATAACACCCTCTCGGATTTCGGCACGACGGATATGGTCTACGTTCACCCGACCTTTTTGTATGAATCCTTGTGGAATCTTGCGGGCTTTATACTCATTAATTTCTTTTACAAGAAAAAGAAATTCAACGGTCAGATATCCTGCATGTACCTTGCGTGGTACGGCTTTGGCAGAATGTTTATAGAGGGACTTCGCACCGATAGCCTCTACGTTCCCGGCACGGCAATAAGAATTTCACAGCTTGTAGGATTTTTGTGCTTTATCGTCTTTGGTACATTGCTTGTATGGGGACTTATATATTCCAAAAAGTATGCGACCGAGGGCGCGCAAATGAATAAGATAGACGGTATCTTAAAGCCCGATATAATATCCGATCCCGTTATAACCTTCAAGAGCTTCTTTGAGGGCAAAAGGGATGAAGAAAAGACTGAAGCAAAAGAAGAAATCAAGGACGCGGCAGATAAAAGCGAGGACACGGAAAATGGCAACGATAATTGACGGTAAGCTTATTTCAAAAAAGGTAAGAGAGGAGATCGCGGCAGACGTCGCCGTCTTTAAGGAAAAATATAACTGCGCGCCCGGTCTTGCGGTAATCATAGTAGGAAACGATCCCGCGTCGCAGGTTTACGTAAGAAACAAGAAAAGAGGCTGCGAGGAGGTAGGATTTTACTCCGAGAGTTACGAGCTTCCCGAGAGCACTACCCAGGAAGAGCTTATCGCGCTTGTTGAAAGACTTAACGCCGACGATAAGATACACGGTATTCTCGTTCAGCTTCCTTTGCCGAAGCACCTTGATGAAACCGAGGTTTTGCTGAAAATTAAACCCGAAAAGGACGTTGACGCGTTCCACCCCTATAACGTAGGAAAAATCATGATAGGAAACTATGATCTGCTTCCTTGCACGCCTGCGGGAGTTATGGTACTGCTCGAGCGTTACGGGATTGACGTAAGCGGTAAAAAGTGCGTTGTCATCGGTCGTTCAAACATCGTGGGCAAGCCCATGGCTATGCTTCTTCTTCACGCAAACGGCACGGTCACTATATGCCATAGCAGAACGCAGAATCTCAAAGAGGTATGCCGTGAGGCAGACATTCTTGTAGCGTCAATCGGAAAGCCCGAGTTTGTCAAAGCCGATATGATAAAAGAGGGTGCGGTAGTAGTTGACGTTGGAATCAACCGACTTGAATCGGGCAAGCTCGTAGGAGACGTAGATTTTGCAGAGGTCGAGCCCAAGGCATCCTTTATTACCCCCGTACCCGGCGGCGTAGGACCTATGACGATAACAATGCTTCTCAAAAACACTCTCACCGCGGCAAGTATTGCCAGAGGGGAAAAGGATTGATTAAATGACGGACCTTATTATTTCCAACATATACAGTATTCTGGCTGTCGCGATTTTTATTGCTTTTGCAGTTTTTTGTGTGATGATCTTTACCACTAAAAAAAGCTCGAGTGGCAACGAGAAGATTGAAAATGATGACGGCGAATATCTGGAAGCTAATCCTGATTTTTTTGATGATGAATATATTGCTCCCGAGCCTGTTTTAGTGGGTGCGCGAGTAATTTCCAAGGCCATCAATGAAACAAAGATGGGAACAAAACTCCCGAGTTATAAGATGAATTTTGTGGTAACTTTTCTGACTGATGACGGAGATACGGTTGAATTCTGTGTCAATGAGGATATATACAACAGGGTATATGTTGATCAGGTTGGAGATTTAGTCACAATAAATGGTACGTTTTTTGATTTTGGAGATGGAGAAGAACTTGTTCAGTAATCTTCTCTTTATAAAACAGTTTCTTTTTTAAATTTATTGGTTTGAAAAAAATCATAGCGAAAAACGGCGAGATCAAAATCTCGCCGTTTTCTTTTTAAAATATGACCTAAATCGCCGCAAGCCCTTGACAAATTGCCTTAATATATAGTATAATATATTATTATGTCTAACTATACCCATTTTGAAGGAAGATGAAATGAAAGAATACAGAATTTTGCCCGATTGCGAGATGCAAGAGCAAAAAGAATATATCGAAAAGGTCAGAGCCTACAACGAAAATCTCGTGCTTGAGAGCGGCTCAAAGCGATACGCTTTCGTGCAGACCTTCGGCTGTCAGCAGAACGAGGCTGATAGCGAAAAGATCGCGGGAATGTGTCAGGCTATGGGCTATGAGATTTGTCACGAGCCCGCGCTTGCAGACATCATAATGGTCAACACCTGTGCCGTCCGTGAGCATGCCGAAAAGAGAGCCTTGTCGATAATCGGTCAGTACAAGCATCTGAAGGCGGCAAAGCCCGATATGCTTATCGGCGTGTGCGGTTGTATGGTAACTCAGGAGCACAGAAAGGACACTATCAAGCACAGCTATCCTTACGTAGACTTTGTGCTCGGCACGTCGTCACTCCACCGTCTTCCCCAGCTCATATTTGACAAGATGAAAAAGGGAAAAAGACTTTATTGCCCCGAGGAAAAGGAATACCTCGTCGCCGAGGGCTTGCCTATCTACCGTGAGTCAAGCTATCGCGCTTGGGTCTCGATTATGTACGGCTGTAACAATTTCTGTACCTACTGCATCGTGCCTTACGTGCGCGGACGTGAGCGAAGCCGTCGCCCCGAGGATATTATCGCCGAGGTTCGCGACCTTGTTGAAAAGGGATATAAGGATATCACGCTTCTCGGTCAGAACGTCAACAGCTACGGCAAGGATGCAAAGGGCGGAGAGATATACGATTTTGCCGATCTTCTTTCTGACATCGACAAGATCGAGGGCGACTATTATATCAGATTTATGACGAGTCACCCGAAGGACGCGTCAAAAAAGCTTATCGACGTTATAGCATCGTCAAAGCATATCGCGCATCAGTTCCATTTGCCTATGCAGTCAGGAAGCGACAAGGTGCTCAAGGAAATGAACCGTCATTACGACAGAGCAAAGTATCTTGACACCGTTGACTATATGAGAGAGAAAATTCCCGATATCACGATCTCCTCGGACATTATCGTCGGTTTCCCCGGTGAGAGTGAGGAGGATTTCTGCGGCACGATCGAGATGCTCGAGAGAGTACGCTTTGATATGACCTACTCCTTTATCTACTCGCCGAGAAAGGACACACCCGCGGCGGCTATGGAATGTCAGATACCCGATGATATTAAGGGAGAAAGATTTAACCGATTACTTGAGGTTCAGAACGCAATAGCGCTTGAAAAAAACAAGCCTCTTGAGGGTAAAATAATAAAAGTCCTTTGCGATGGCCCGAGTAAAAACGATGAAAGCGTATATTCGGGACGAACCGAGGGCAATAAAATAGTGCTGTTTGACGGCAATGAGAGCGATATAGGTAAGTTTGTGAGCTTAAAGATAACCCGCGCGGAAACCTTTGCCCTCTACGGCGAAAAAATTTGATTTTAAAGAGGAAAGATAAAAATGAGCGTATATTCACTTGCCGCAGAGCTCGGCAAAGCAATTAAAGCAGACGAAAGAATGGTAAGAATGGAGAATGCCAAGGCGGCATATGAAAAGAGCGAGAAGATCAATAATCTTCTTATGGAATACGGCATTCAACAGCAGGCGCTTACAACTATGGGCGATAGCGCGGACATCGACACCGAGGCAATTACAAGAATTCAGGATAGAATTGATGAGATCTACGCAGCTATCACTACCGACGAGCTTTTCAGAGAGCTTGACGAGGCTCAGAACGCGGTAAACGAGCTTATGGCTACCGTTAACGATACGATAATGTATAACGCGACGGGTAAATTGCCGTCCTCTTGTACTCACGATTGCTCCACCTGCGGTGGCTGTCACTGATCAGAACATTAATTTTCTCCAATGCTTCGTTGCGCCTCTGAAGCGGCTTGCCGTAGGGGGACTACGGCTTCACCTTGCTTTATGCGGTGTGCCTTGCCTTGAATAAAATTATATGTTCTGCTCTAAACTAACAAATTTTATTTACACAAATCAGAAAAGAGGTTTTATCGCTATGACTCCAATGATGGAGCAATATTTTGAGATAAAAAATCAATATAAGGACTTTCTGCTTTTCTACCGTCTTGGAGATTTCTACGAGATGTTTTTTGACGATGCGATAGTCGCGTCGCGAGCTATCGAGCTTACCTTGACCGGAAGAGATTGCGGAGAAGCCGAGAGAGCGCCTATGTGCGGAGTGCCTTTTCACTCTGTTGATACCTACATTGGCAAGCTTATCGAAAAGGGATTTAAGATCGCTATCTGCGAGCAGGTAGAGGATCCCGCAACGGCAAAGGGAATAGTCAAGCGCGAGGTTGTAAGAGTTATCACCCCCGGTACGCTTATCGAAACCAATCTGCTCTCAGAAAAGAAGAATAATTACCTCTGCTCGCTTTACATGGGCGAGTTTGAATATGGCGTTTGCTTCTGCGATATTTCAACCGCGGAGATCTACGCAACCTCGTTCTCGGGCGACAATATGGAAACAAGGCTTTTAAATGAGCTTGGCACGTATTCTCCTGTTGAGGTCGTTTCAAATCTTTCCGCAAAGAAATTTTCCGACGTCGCGTCGTTTATAACCTCGCGTATCCACTCTATGCTCAACGATAACCAACCCACACGCTTTGAGCTTGCTCCTTGTCTTGAGCGAATGAAGACACAGTTTGAAGCAACTATTCGCGAGGAAGAGGTTGACGATAAGGCAATAGTATGCGCGGTGGGCGCGATGCTTGACTATATCGCGGACACGCAGAAAAAAGATATTTCTTACATCAATAAGCTCAATATATATTCTGACAGTCAGTATCTCGAAATGGACGTCAATACAAGACGAAATCTTGAGATAGTCGAGTCGATGAGAACGAAAGAGAAGAAGGGCTCGCTTTTGTGGGTGCTTGATAAAACACGTTCCTCGCTTGGCGCAAGACTTCTTCGCAAGTGGGTGGAGCATCCGCTTGTAAACGCTTCTGCAATTGTCAAGCGACAGAACGCGGTTGAGGAGCTTTACGGAAGCTTTATGCTCCGTGAGGAGATAAGTGAGCTTCTCGACAACGTGCTTGACCTTGAGCGACTTATTACAAAGATAGTTTACGGCTCTGCTAACGCAAAGGATCTGCGCGCGGTGGCAAACACATTGACAATTCTCCCCGAGCTTAAAAGATTGCTTTCAAGCTGCAAATCCGATGAGATGAGGAGAATTTACTCCGAGCTTGACACACTTGAAGATATTTGCGCTCTCATAAATAGCTCTATCAAGGAGGACGTTCCTTTCTCGGTAAGAGAGGGCGGAATGATCGCCGACGGATATGACGATCGCGTTGACGAGCTTCGTATGATAGTTAGCCACGGCGACGAATGGCGCGAGCAGATCGCAGAGCGCGAGCGCGACGCAACGGGCATCAGAACCTTAAAGGTAGGATACAACAAGGTATTTGGATTCTATATTGAGGTCACAAAATCTCAGATAGGACTTGTTCCCGACAGATACATAAGAAAGCAGACGCTTTCAAACTGCGAGCGATATATAACCGAGGAGCTCAAGGAAATGGAAGCAAAGGTGCTTGGTGCGTCGGACAAGCTTTGCGCGCTTGAATATGAGATATTCAGTGATATCAGAGCTAAGGTTGCCGACAATAGCACAAGAATTCAGAGCACCGCGGCAAGAATTGCCGAAACAGACGCGTATTTCAGCTTGGCGACCGTCGCGGCAAAGAACCGTTACGTTCGTCCTGAGGTCAACAAGCAGAGCAGTATAGTTATAAAGGACGGAAGACACCCCGTTGTCGAGCAGTTCGTCAAGGATTCCTACTTCGTGCCCAATGACACGAATCTCAATATGACGACCGATCGCCTTCTCCTTATCACAGGACCTAATATGGCTGGTAAATCGACCTATATGCGACAGGTCGCGCTTATCGTGCTTATGGCGCAGATGGGCTCTTTCGTTCCCGCGGCAGAGGCAACGATCGGAATCACCGACAAGATCTTCACGCGTGTTGGAGCGTCTGACGATCTCGCTTCGGGTCAGTCGACCTTTATGCTTGAAATGAACGAGGTCGCATACATTCTCCGCAACGCGACTAAAAACAGTCTTATAATTTACGACGAGGTCGGACGCGGAACTTCAACCTTTGACGGAATGAGTATCGCGCGTGCGATAGTTGAGTACACGGCAAGTCGCAAGATAGGCGCAAAGACGCTCTTTGCAACGCACTATCACGAGCTTACGTCAATGGAGAACGAGTTTGACGGTATTGTCAACTATAATATCGCGGCAAAGAAGCGCGGCGATAGCATCACCTTCCTTCGTAAGATCGTCAGAGGCTCGACCGACGATAGCTACGGAATTGAGGTTGCAAAGCTTGCGGGACTTCCGGGCGAGGTCATCAAGCGAGCAAAAGAGGTGCTTGCAAGCGTTGAAGAGAGCGCAAAGAATATCAAGCTCACCGACAGAGAAGAGAAAACGGTTGTCAAGGACGAAACGCTCATATCCTTTGACGATTGTATGTCCGATTTAGTGATCGACGAGATAAAGAAGGTCGATCTCAACACGCTCTCACCCTACGAGTGTATGTCGCTTCTCTTTGATTGGAAAAAGAGACTCGGATAAATCATTTAAGTGTGAATTTCAAGAAAAGGAGGTTATATCGATGGGAAAGATAAATATTTTGTCCTTTGAGGTCGCAAATCTGATAGCGGCGGGTGAGGTCGTTGACAGACCTGCATCGGCTATCAAGGAAATGATAGAAAATTCAATTGATGCGGGCGCACGCCACATAACCGTTGAAATACAGAACGGTGGAATAACGCTTATGCGCATATCCGACGACGGTTGCGGCATGGATTCCGTCGATCTCCCTTTAGCCGTTAAGCGTCACGCGACGAGCAAGATAAAGACCGCCGAGGACCTTGACGGAATATACACGCTTGGATTCCGAGGAGAAGCGCTTGCGGCGATCGCGGCGGTATCAAAGCTCCGAATAATTTCAAAGACGAGAGATAACCCACTTGGAGCCGAGCTTATTATGGATTGCGGCGAGATAGTCGAGTTCAATGAGCGCGGTTGCTCGGACGGTACGACGATAATCGTCGAGGAGCTTTTTGCAAACGTCCCCGCACGAAGAAAGTTCTTAAAGCGTGACGTAACCGAGACTACGGCGGTTTGCGCTAACGTGGAGCGTATAGCGCTCTCGCACCCCGAGATAGCGTTCAGACTTATCTGTGACGGTCAGGTCAAGCTTGAAACTGCGGGAGACGGAAAGCTGCTTAACACGATATATTCGGTATTCGGCAGAGATTTTGCCAACCGACTTATCGAGGTCGACGGCGACTTTGACGGAATATCGGTCAAGGGTTACGTTGGACGCTCCGATAACGTCAAGGGTAACAGAAACTATGAGAATTTCTACATAAACAAGAGATTTGTAAAGAGCAGAACGGCATCTGCCGCAATTGAGCAAGCGTTTGTGTCATACATGGCAAGCGAGCGTTTTCCCGTTTGCGTGCTGTTCATATCTCTCAATCCTATGAAGGTGGACGTGAACGTGCATCCCGCAAAGCTTGAGGTCAAGTTTACGAATGAAAAGCCCGTGTTTGAGGCGGTATATTACGCGGTGAGACATGCGCTTGAGGAAAATACCAAGCGCCCCGAAATAGGACTTCAGAAGCAGGGAATGCCCCGTATGTCAGAGGCATTCGCACCCGTTGAGCGCGGTGAATCCTTGAAGGCACGGCAGATATCTATCTCTCAGCAGATTCCCGTACAGTCCGCAAAGCCTGTGGCGGAGCAAAGGCCGAGAGTTGAAATGCCCGCGACACAAAGCGCTCCCGTGAAGGCTGCAACGCCCGTTGCAGAGGATAAGTCTGTGGAAGATAAGGACGAAAAGCCCTTCACGATAACCGCTGAGGAGTATATAAGAAATTATCTGCCTGATAGTGTGAGTGAAGAGAAAAATATCAAGATCTCGCCCGAGGAAATAACAAGAAAAACTTCCGAAGTGTCCGAAAAGACCGTCGAGAATGAAAAGCAAGTTACCTTGGCAGATAATCACCACTCCGAAACGGTTGAAACACCAAGTGCACCGACAGTTGTGCCTAAGGTGGAGAAAATAGATTACCGAATTATCGGCGAAGCGTTCAATGCATATATAATCGTCGAGGTTGGCGAGAAAATACTTCTTATCGACAAGCACGCGGCGCACGAGCGTATCATATTTGAGCAGATGAAGCGCAATATGTACGAAAAGGATGCGACGAGTCAGCTTTTGATGCTTCCCATTGAGGTAATGCTGATGACAGACGAGGTTGCGGCTGTTGAAGAATACCGAAGTGAGCTTGAGGCAGTCGGATTTGAGTTTACCAGCTCTCGCAATACCGTCCAGATAACCGCGCTTCCCGTAGGAATTGAGCAGGATGCGGCAGAGGATATGTTAACCGTGATAGCCGACCGTGTCAAGAGCGGTACGGGTAGCGTTAACGTCACGAGAAATATCGTCTTTGAAAAGGCTCTTTATCAGGCGTCGTGCAAGGCGGCGATAAAGGCGGGCAGAGAATATGCCTCGGGACATCAGAAGTGGATAGTCGAGAAGCTTATGGAGATTCCCGACGTTACGGTATGTCCTCACGGACGTCCCGTGGCTATGGAGCTGTCCAAGCGAAACATAGATCATCAATTCAATAGAGTATAAAAAATAAATCACCGCGGCGCATTGGTCTGCGTTTGCGGAAACAATAGGGAGCAAAGTTATGTTTGAACTTTTAGCACAGGACGGCAGAGCGCGCAGAGGCGTGCTTCACACCGTACACGGAGATATACAGACTCCGGTATTTATGAACGTAGGTACCTGCGCCGCAATTAAGGGCGGTGTGTCAACTGTTGAGCTTAACGACGAGCTTGACTGTCAGGTAGAGCTTTCCAATACCTATCACCTGCACATTCGTCCGGGTGACAGACTTATTTACGAGATGGGCGGTCTTCATAAGTTTATGAACTGGAATAAGCCTATTCTTACAGACTCCGGCGGATTTCAGGTATTCTCGCTTGCCCAGCTTCGTAAGATAACCGAGGAGGGCGTAAGATTTCAGTCGCACGTTGACGGGAAAAAGATATTTATGGGTCCCGAGGAGAGTATGCAGATACAGTCAAACCTTGCGTCAACTATCGCGATGGCGTTTGACGAGTGCATTGAAAACCCAGCGCCTTATAAGTACGTGCGTAATTCGATAGACAGAACTACCCGTTGGCTTGAGCGTTGCAGAGCCGAGATGGACAGACTCAACTCTCTCCCCGAAACGATCAATAAGCACCAGATGCTTTTCGGCATCAATCAGGGCGGAACATACGAGGATCTTCGTATTGAGCATATGCAAAGAATTTCTGAGATCAACTGCGAGGGTTATGCTATCGGCGGTCTTGCTGTCGGTGAGGAAACAGAGGAGATGTATCGCATCATCAACGCGGTAGAGCCCTTTATGCCCAAAGACAAGCCGAGATACCTTATGGGTGTCGGAACACCTTGCAACATTCTTGAGGCGGTACACATGGGCGTTGATTTCTTCGATTGCGTAATGCCCTCGAGAAACGCGCGTCACGGTAACCTCTTTACCTGGGAAGGTAAGATGAATATTTGTAACGAAAAGTACGCAAAGGATCCTCGACCGATAAGCGAGAGCTGCAACTGTCCCGCATGCCGTAATTACAGCCGTTCTTATATCAGACATCTTATCAAAGCAAAGGAATCGCTTGGTATGCGCCTTGCCGTTGCGCATAATCTCTATTTCTATAACAATCTGACAAAGAAGATAAGAGAAGCACTTGACGGCGGGTACTTTGAGAGCTTCTATCAGAAGTATCACATCGCGCTTGGAGAGAGAAACCCTGACTAATAGGAGTGTAGTGCGAAAGCTCAATCCATTGGTTAATATTTGTGCTGTCGCGCGCAGCGGAATGGAGATTAATTATGATAAATTACGTGATTTTTGATATGGATGGCACTCTGCTTGATACGGAGCCGATTTTCGAGAAAGCTTGGAACGAGATAGGCGAAAAATGGGGACTTCGTGATATAGATAAGCTATACTGTAAGATCGTGGGCAGAAGCAGAGATACGATAATCAAGCTTCTTGAGGATACTTACGGCAAGGAAGTTGACTGCAAAGGCTATTATGCTGAAAGAATGGAGAGGGCAGGGGAACTGTTTGAGGGTGATATACCATTAAAGAAGGGCACACTTGAAATTCTCAAATTTCTCCGTAAAGAGAAGATAGCCGTTGCTGTTGCAACCTCGACAGTGATGCATATAGCCGAGAAAAATCTCAAAAAGACAGGTCTGTGGGACTATATTGATATAGTTGTAACAAGTGAGATGGTTGAGAATGGCAAGCCCGCTCCCGATATATTCCTTGAGGCTGTAAGGCATATCGGCGCGAAAAAAGAGGAGTGTATAGTATGTGAGGACTCCTATAACGGCATTAAAGCCGCAAACGCTTCGGGTATGCGTCCGATAATGATACCCGATATGCTTCCACCTACTGACGAAACAGACAGACTTGTATATAAGACTTGTACGGATTTGTTTGAGGTTATGGAGCTTATAAAAAAAGAGAATAAAATAAATTGATATACACTTGGAGGAAAATTATGAAGAAAAAAGGTTTGGTTGGACTTATCGTTGGAGTAACCGCAGGTGTTGCTGCGGCAGTTGCGGGCGGACTTGCAACAAAAAAGGTCGTTAAGGAAATTAAGGACGATCTCAGCGATTACAGCTTTGAGTCTGAGGACGGAAAGAACGTTGTTACCTTGACCTATGGTTCGTCTGACTTTGCAAAGGGACTTACCTACGTTCAGGTCAGAGCATTCGTTAAGGATAGCGATCTTGATTGCAAGATGGTTGTTTTCGCAATCAAAAACACCGAGATCTTTGACGGTGAGTGGATCGACGGCGAGCATTTCACACTTAAGGTAGGTAGCGGCAAGCGTAAGCAGTGCTGTGACGTTGATTTCAGCGACGATGAGATCAATATGTACTACTACGTTGAGAAGACGACCGAGGATGAGGACATTATCGAGTGTGAGGTTGCTGACGACGATGAGATCGAGGCGATCGAGTTGGCAAAAGAAGCTGCCGAAGAATCTACTGGTGCTACCGAAGAATAATTCAGTAAACAAAATTTAAGATATAGGAGAGAAAAGATGATTTCAAGACTTTTACTTGAAGACGTTCTCGCTGCGGCTATGTCCACGGGTGCAGACTTCGCAGAGGTCTACGCTGAGAAGACGAGAAACAACGGAATCCGTTTCCTTGACGGAAAGATCGACACCGTTAGCGATGATATGGTATCGGGCGTTGGTATCCGCGCGTTTATTGGCACGAGAACCGTTTACGCTACTACTACTGACATTTCGAGAAGCGGACTTATTCGTTGCGCAAAGGCAGTTGCCGATGCACTTGGAGAGAGCAAGGCTCAGGTTAGTATCAACCTTACCGAGCGTATTTTCCCCAATATTCATCCCGTAAAGATCCTTCCCGGAAGCACGGCTATGACTACGAGAACCGATATTCTCAAATCCGCTTGCTTTGCGGCAAAGGAAAGAGATGAAAAGGTCAAGCAGGTAATGGGCAATCTCGCATCGGTTGACCATACTATCCTTATCGCTAACAGTGAGGGACTTTATACCAGCGACAGACACGTAAGAACGAGAATTGCGGTAAGTGCAGTTGCAGTTTCTCCCGACGGTTCTGATAACCAGTCCGGAAGCGCATCTCCCGGACGCGGAATGGGACTTGAAATGTTCGACTTTATCGATCCCAAGTCGGTAGGTATCAAGGCGGCAGATCAGGCTCTCATAAACCTCAGCGCAGGCTACTGTCCCGCAGGACAGATGACTGTTGCGATTGAAAACGGCTTCGGTGGAGTTATCTTCCATGAGGCTTGCGGTCACTCTCTTGAGGCTACAAGCGTTGGTACAGGCACCTCGCAGATGTGCGGTAAGCTCGGTCAGCAGATCGCTAACACTAAGGTAACGGCTATTGATGACGGTACCATTCCCGGTGCTTGGGGCTCTGTAAACATTGACGACGAGGGAACACCCACACAGAAGAACGTGCTTATAGAGAACGGTATTCTTAAAAGCTATATGATCGACCGTCTCGGTTCTCGCAGAATGGGTATGGCTATGACGGGTAACGGCAGACGCGAGAGCTTTATGTACGAGCCCACCTCGCGTATGACCAATACGTTCATCGCAAACGGCCCCGATAAAAATGAGGACATCATTAAGTCTATTGAGTACGGTCTTTACGCAAAGAGTATGGGCGGCGGTTCTGTAAATCCCCTTACAGGCGAATTCAATTTCGGCGTAAGCGAGGGCTACATCGTAAGAAACGGCGTTATTTGTGAGCCTGTGCGCGGAGCATCGCTCGTTGGTACAGGATCGCAGATACTTATGGATATTGATATGGTTGGACAGAACCTTGATACCGCGCAGGGTATGTGCGGCTCGTCGAGCGGTAGCGTTCCTACCGACGTAGGTCAGCCTCTCATCAGAGTATCCAAGATCACAGTAGGAGGTCGCTGATATGAATTTTACCGAAATTAAAGACATAATATCCGCCGCATGCACGAAGCACAGCGTTGAGGAATACGAAATTTTCTACACCGTAGGTGAGGATATCAGCGCAGAAACTCTCAAGGATGAGGTTAGCGCTTTCTCATCGGGTGAGAGCGCAAAGGTTTATTTCCGTTGCCTCGTTGACGGTCATATGGGACTTTCTTCAAGCAGTTATTTTAACGCTGATGAGCTTGAGGATCTTGTGCTTCGCGCTAAGGAAAACGCGGGCGCTATTGAAAACAATGACGTGGTCGTTATCTTCAAGGGATCTGAATCCTATGCGAAAACCACCGCACCTGAGCCCGTAATAGTTGACGCGGGTGAGCTTAAGAACAAAGCACTTGAGCTTCAGAAGGCAACCTACGCAACCGACAGCTCGGTAGTTGACGGTACTCAGTCTATCGCTATGTCCTTCAGAAACGAGATCTATCTTTACAATTCTCACGGACTCGAGCTTTCCAACAAGGTTGGAATGTCGGGCTGTTACGTAGTAGCTGTCGTTAATAAGGACGGAGAGGCAAGAGATAATTTTGAATTTGCGGAGAATATCTCAAGTGAGGCTGCCGCAAAGCTTCCTGCAAAGGCGGTTCAGGGCGCGCTTGATAAGATCGGTGCAACTGAGATTCCTACGGGCAAGTATAATATCGTTATCGACGGTACTCAGATGCGCTCGCTCCTCTCGGCATTCTCTTCTGCATTCTCGGCAAAGAATGCGCTTCTCGGTATGTCGCGTCTTGCGGGCAAGGAGGGAGAGAAGATTGCTTCCGATATCGTAAATATTACCGACGATCCTATGCGCGAGGGATGTCCCGTTCAGACTCCTTTTGATGACGAGGGTGTTGCAACCTACAAGAAGACCGTTGTTGAAAACGGCGTTCTCAAGACTATGCTTTACGATATAACCACGGGCATCAAGACCGGTAAGGAAACTACCGCAAACGGTCGCCGCGGCGGAAATATCGCTCCCTATAACTTTGGAATCTGTGCAGGTGCTGACACTCAGGAGGAGCTCTTCGCGAAGGCTGGTGACGGTATTTATGTAACCGGTGTCAAGGGACTTCACGCAGGTGCTAACCCCATTACAGGTGACTTCTCGGTTGAAAGCGAAGGCTTCCTTATCAAAGACGGCAAGAAGGCAGGTCCTATCAAGTCATTTACCGTTGCAGGAAACTTCTTTGCGCTTCTTCAGGAGATCGACTCTCTCGGTAACGAGGTAAAGTGGGGAATTCCCGGCGGATTTACCGTATTTGGTTCTCCCGACGTTCTCGTTAAGAATATGAGCGTCGCAGGTAAGTAATTTGTTCGGTGTATTGTAAAAAAATACTGAAAAAACAATAAAAAAACGGCGTTTTGTCAATGAGATGTCCAAAATCCCCTTGACAAGACGCTGTTTTTTTAGTATAATGAAGTAAGGTGTATAATAAAATGGTAAAATACGGGTATTTTTTACTTTCGTGAGTAAAAAATCGTAATTTATATATTTATTATTTCATTGACACGGCAAGGCGCACGAATGATTTCGTGGCGTGGCTTGCATTCGTTTTCAATAAATTCTCGGTCGACGTGTGGGACGGTCGATCGCGCCTATACCTGAAAAAGTCCCATATAAAATTAATTTAAGGAGGTGTAAAGAGAATGTGGTATGTGATAGCAGCAGTAGTTGGTGCTGTTGTCGGTGTTGCGCTTGGAATTCTTATTGGCTTTCTTATAAGAAAGAAGGTCGGTGAGGCAAAGATCGGTTCTGCCGAGGCAGAAGCGGCTAAAATTCTTGATGAAGCAAAGAAGAATGCACAGTCTGCTAAGAAGGAAGCCTTGATTGAGGCTAAAGAAACCATAATGTCGCAGAGAAACGAGCTTGACCGTGAGATCAAGGAGCGTCGTGCGGAGGTTTCCCGTCTTGAGAACAGAGTTGCCAAGAAGGAAGAAACGCTTGACAAAAAGACTGAGCAGCTTGAGAGAAAGAATGAACAGCTTGACAAGAAGATGAAGGACTACGACGTTCTTAGGGAGCAGGCAAACGAAATGATCGGAGAGCAGAAGAAGAAGCTTGAAGAAATTTCGGGATATTCATCTGAGAGAGCTAAGGAAGAGCTTATTGAAAGAGTTGAATCCGAGGCAAAGCACGAGATTGCACAAAGACTTGACGAGCTTGAGGCTCAGTTCAAGGAAGAAGCTGATGACAAGGCAAAGAACATTTTGTCCTTGGCTATCCAGAGATACGCATCCGATCACGTTTCCGAGGCTACGGTATCAAGTGTAGCGTTGCCCAGCGAGGATATGAAGGGTAGAATAATCGGACGTGAAGGAAGAAACATTCAGAAGATCGAAACGCTTACGGGAGTTGAGCTCATTATTGACGATACACCCGAGACCATTACCTTGTCAGGCTTTGATCCTGTCAGACGTGAGGTTGCGAGAATCGCGCTCGAGCGTCTTATCTCGGATGGACGAATCCATCCTGCGAGAATTGAGGAAATGGTGGAAAAGGCACAGAAGGAAGTTGAGGCATCTGTCAAGCAGGCAGGAGAGAGAGCTACCTTTGAGGTCGGTATTCACGGTATTAATCCCGAGCTTGTAAGATTGCTTGGAAGACTTAAGTACAGAACGAGCTACGGACAAAACGTACTTAAGCACTCTATCGAGGTTGCATTCCTTGCGGGAATGATGGCAGATGAGCTTGGTGTAGACAGCACTCTTGCAAAGAGAGCTGGTCTTCTCCACGATATCGGTAAGGCATTCCCCCACGACGTTGAAGGATCTCACGTTGAGATCGGTGTAAACGCCGCTAAGAAGTACAAGGAAAGCCGCGAGGTTGTCCACGCGATTGAAGCACACCATAATGACGTAGAGCCCAAGACTATAATTGCGGTTCTCGTTCAGGCGGCAGACGCGATAAGCGCTGCAAGACCCGGTGCGCGCCGTGAGGATATGGAAAATTACATTAAGCGTCTTGAAAAGCTTGAAGAGATCGCAAAGAGCTTTAACGGAATTGATAAGGCATTTGCAATTCAGGCAGGAAGAGAGATAAGAGTTATGGTCAAGCCCGAAGAGGTAAATGACGCTGGAATGAAGGTAATCGCTCGCGAGATGGCGGCGAAGATTCAGTCTGAGGTCAAGTATCCCGGTCAGATCAAGATCAATCTTATCCGTGAAAGTCGCGCAGTCGACTACGCAAAGTAATTCAAGACATAAATCAAATATGCAGTAATTTCTGTAATCTCTGTTCCTTAGACACAGCTAAGGATTGAATATATATTTAACATAGAACACAGAAGAGAGAAAGCACGGCTTATGCCGGATAAAATATATTTGATAAAAAACGCCGCACCGTATAGTGCGGCGTTTTTTACCTATCTTTTTTATATTCTGACGGCAGGCATCCTATATATTGCTTGAACGTTTTTGTAAAAAAGGACATATTGCTAAATCCACAAAGCCGTGCACTTTCTGAAACGCCGGTACCATCGAAAATCAACCGTACCGCTTGGTTGCAACGAAAGGTGTTGATATATTCGACGATTGTTTGGCCTGTCATTTCCTTGAAAACACGTGTTAAGGTATATTTGTTTGCAAAGACATTTTTCGCAATCTCGTCGAGCGTCAATCTGTGCTGATAATTTTTTCTTATATAGGTTATCGTGTCGGTCACTGTCTTGTAAGAATTACTTTTGCAGTCGTTGCTTGATTGGTCAAGCAGATGACCCTCGCAAAGCGAAATAAGAAGCTTGAGTGTAAGCTCGCGAAGCTTCGCTACCGATAAGTAGTCGCTTTCTTCCTTTACCGTGCGAATTTCATTGAAAATCCTTGTTATTTTTTCATCACGTACAAGCTCTTCAAATCTGTTTTTTGTAAGATCAATATCAGATGATCGGGCGAACTCGGTGTCAAGAATGATACAACTGTAAGTTATACTTGTGTCAGTACCGGTGTAGTGAAGGACGTTCGAATTAGCTATAACTATATCGCCTTCTGTAATATTTATTTTTTTACCGTCAAGTAAAACGTAACCGTTTCCCGAGGTGCAGATCTGCACCTCGGTGTTTTTATGCCAGTTGACCGCAGTGCTGTATTGTGTGCAGCTTCGCTCAATATCAAAATAAGCAACAAATGGAATATTATCTAAAAAATTTATATATTCTTCGTGTCGTGTTCCAAGCATTATGTACCTCTTTGTCAAGATAGTGTTATTTAAAGTCAATATATGATATTGAACAAGCGCTTTATTGCCTATATAATATTATACAGTAATAAAAGACAGTTGTCAATAGTGGAGGTGATATGATGAAAACGGCCGCGCAGATATTTGGCATCGGCGCTATGATATCGCTTTTTCTTATATATCAGCAATCAAGCAGAAAAAAGCTTATTATTTCGAAGCTTTGCGCGGACATATGTTGGAGTATCCATTATTTGTGTTTGGGTGCGTACGGCGGTATAGTTCCTAATGCCGTGGGAATTTTCAGAGAGCTGACTTTTATGCAACGTGGCGAGAAGAAATGGGCAAGCCGAGTATATATTCCGATAGTATTTATCATTATTAACTGGGGAATAGGTATATTTACATTTTCAGCATCAATCAATATTTTGCCTATCGCGGCGTCAACCTTTGTTACGGTATCCTTGTGGTTGAAGCGTCCAAAGCTGACTAAAATAATATCGATTCCCGTGTCACTGACGTTTTTGGTTTACGATATATTCGTTGGCTCGTATATAGGCGCGGTTAATGAGAGCATTGCTATAATTTCAATAATAATAAACTTTATAAAAGAAAGGAAACAGAGTGATGAGCAATAAATGCATTTTTACATCCGACATTGCGACGGATAAAAGGATTAACACGATTGAGGGCGGAGAAATAACCGAAAGCAGAGGACCTGTCACGAAAGATGTTTCTCCTGAGGCGATAGCTAAGGGCGACAGATTTGCCGAGGAGATAAAAGAGCGCTTTGTTGCCGATTTTGAAAAGACGGATACTGACAAAATGGTACATGTATCTACCTTTGCCGAGGTTGACGGCGTTATCTATATGACCTATTATGCTAACTGTCAGGAAGCGAAGGAAACACCAGACAATCAGGTCGCAAGATTTGTATACTGTCCGGTAGACAATACGACAGAACGCATTATAATTGATGTGCAGGCGGTTGGTGACGACTGCTATGGCGAGAGAGTAAATATGGTCTACGATACGATATTTGCAAAGCTCGACGATAATACTCTTATTATTCTTTGGACGGCAAAGGTCGGGGACAGATACTACCGCCTTTACAGGTATTTTGATGTTAAAACCAAAACGATGGGCGACGTCGGTGTTAATCGATTCAAGGTAGGTGACGTTGTCAACGATTTCAGTACTACGGGAATCATGGGTGCGCTTGCATCAAACGGTATAGACTGCAAATTTCTTTACAGTGATATTGGAATTATGCAGAAGTTCACAGCGAGAGAAGAAAACGGTGTAAAATATTATTATACGGGTGCGTACAGCGGTGATTTTAACTGTATTATCAAGAGTCGTGACTTTATTACTTGGGAATTTGTCGCACAGCCCGATTTTGTCAATCAGTCAAAATACGAGAATGCGACGTATGTTATTGGAGATAAGGTCTATTATTTTGTCCGTCAGCACGATCACGTGCCATACGGATTTTTGACTACATTCGATCTCAATGAACGCAAGTGGGAAATCCCCGTGCTTGTAGATGACTGCCAATCGCGTTCGGACTTTATCGTATATCGTGGAGAGCTCTATCTCTTCCATGCGCCTATTGACAGAGAGCACATCGGCATCATCAGAATAAACACCAAGGATATTGCAAAGAGCAAGGTCGTGCTTCAGGCGGATATGAAGGGAAGCTGCTTTTATCCATTTATCCAATATCTTGCTGACGGCGAGCTTGCAATGTCGTATACAGTGTCAAGAGAGCATATCAGGTTGGCAAGATTTGATTTGTCAAAGTACATATAAAGAAAACACCGTTTCCCAGGGGAAACGGTGTTTTTCTTTATTTGAATTCTTTGAAGATATCTCTTATAGTATCCTCCGCCTCATCTGCACGAAGCTTGTCGGTAGCATATGCGCGGCGAAGAAGAGTGTGGGGAATATAGTTATCATACTTCTCAAAAATCGGTATTTCTCCGTTTTCGACAAGAGAGTGAGTATCAATTCCGTCGCGCTCAATACCTGCGAGAAGATTTGATATGAACTCGATTCCCGCGCGCTTTTCCATCTTAAAGGTGATGTAATAGCAGCCCTCAAATTCTATTCCGCTTATGTTGTTCGCCTTTGCATTCTTTTGAATATACTTGCGCAGGGTACGGAACGAGCGTGTGCCAAGCCAAGGGAATAGGCACCACGAATATCCGCCGAGATGAACGAGTGAGTGACGGAGCATTCCCGTATTTCTTGCGGTTATACGAGCCGCCTCAAGTCTGCGTATCGCGTTTTCCTTGAGATATGGGTAAACTGTATCCTCCTCAAGTATGCGCTTCATACGGCGCAAAATTTTTGTGTGTATCTCTCCAAAGTCACCGGGCCACGAAACCTCCATTTTTCCGTCAACCTTTTTGACGTATATAAGCTTTCGCTTGATATCAAGCTCCTCAACCTCCCAAACGCGTCCCGCAAGGGCAAATCTGTCACCGACAGGGGGAGGAGTGGTGATAGTTCCTATCTCATCGGAGCCACAACGCACCGTAAAGTCCTCGCTGTCCTTAAATACCGCGTAGAACTTGAAGCTCTTGAGTAGCTGCTCGCCCGAAAGACCTACGATAAGTCCCTTTTCGTCCGTCATTTCAAGGAAGTCGTTGTTGAGCATTGAAACGAGCAATTCTTTGTAGTCTTCCTTAGTAACCGACGCAAAGGGAGGCAGACAAAGCACTCTCTCAGCAAGTCTTTGCGCGGTAAGCTCGCCCGATGATGCCAAAATGCTTAATGTCTGGTGGAAAAGCAGACTGAAGGGCATTTTTTTGCGTTGAGGAGGCTCGATAAATCTCTCCTCGATATAGAGCTGAATTATTGCGATCGCGCGCAGAAGCTCCCAGGGCATAAGCTGAGGAAGTGGCGTGTTCGGGAGCGGATCTTCCTCGCGGAATACCATCATCATCTCGGGCGTCTGTCCGCGTCTGCCCGAGCGACCAAGCCTTTGCAGGAAGTTTGATACCGTGTTAGGCGCTTCGATCTGTACGACACGCTCAAGCTGTCCGATATCAATCCCAAGCTCCATAGTGACTGTTGCGCATGTGACGGCAAACTCCTCGCTGTCGCGCATTTTCATCTCGGCTTCCTCGCGAAGCGATGCCGAGAGATTTCCGTGGTGGATCAATATGTGGCTATCTTCATCGCCGTGTTTTTTTGCAATCTGACGCAACGTCGCGCAGATATATTCGGTTTCTTCTCGCGAGTTTGAAAAGACGAGTGATTTCTTATCCTTTACACAGTTGTATACGTATTCGTAGCCCTGATCAACAAAATATTGCTTTTGGTTTTCTGATTGGGGCTTTTCATTTTCGTCAGAGGGGTTTTCAGTATTGTCGCCTTCGATGGCAATGTATTGCGCCTCGGGATTTTGAATATAAAAATGCTCAAGACCAAGCCGCCACTTTATCTTTTCGCCGTCGAAAAGAGGAACGTCAATATCACGTCCTGTGTCGGCGCAAAGCCATTCTGCCGCGAGGTCGGGATCACCTATTGTTGCCGAAAGACCAATTCTGCGAGGATGGAATCCGATCAAGTGCGCAATTCGAGAAAGCAAGCAGATTATCTGATTTCCTCTGTCGGTTCCCGTCAGGGTGTGTATCTCGTCGATAACGACGAATCGCAGATCGCCGAAAAGTCGGGGAATATCGTTTGAACGGTTGATAAGCATCGCTTCAAGCGACTCTGGGGTTATCTGCAGGATACCCTCGGGCTTTTCAAGTAGTTTTTTCTTGTGCGACATGGCAACGTCTCCGTGCCAATGCGTCACACGCACGCCCGTCGCGTCAAGCAAGCCCTCAAGACGCTCAAATTGGTCGTTTATAAGGCTTTTAAGCGGGGCAATGTAGAGAACACCTACCGATGAAGGCTTGTCCTCGTGCAAAAGCGAGAGGATAGGAAAAAAAGCCGCCTCAGTCTTTCCGCTTGCGGTAGACGAGGTAAGGAGCAGGTTCTTATCGGTGTCAAAGATAGTCTTTGCCGCCGCAACCTGAACCGCGCGAAGCGACTCCCACGAGTGTGAGTAGATAAATTCTCTTATAAAATCGGGAAATCTTTCAAATATAAGATCAGCCTCGGTCATGGCGTTCTCCTTTCCTGTTTTTAAAATTCAATATCGTTGGCAGTGTATTTTTTTGACTCGTCGGATGCGGGAGTTCCGTCTGATATCTCCTCGTCATCAGGCTTTGCATTGGTTTTTAGAGTTACGTGGCTGCCGATAACGTCATCGAACTTTGCCTCGGGATTCTGCATCAGAATATTGAGTACAGTCATATAATCGCGCAGCATTTCACGGGGGGTTATCATACTGTCTGCTCCCGCACGCGACAGACAAATGTTAAGGAACTTTATGCGGTCCTCGTTGGTAACAGTGCATTCCCAATTGTAGTATTGCGAGTAGAGAGTTGTTACTCTCTGGATAAGCGCAAACAGCTCGTCATCGGAAAGACGGCGAAGTCGTATAACGGGACCTATAAGATTTTTAAATCCGTCAAGCGCAAATTTGCTGTCGCAAAGACGGGAGCGGAGAGCCTCATAGCTGAATATTCCTCGGCGCGTGTCTTCAAGGAACTGGGGAGTGCCGCCAAATATAATATCAAGTCCGGGCGCGCGTCCCTGAAGCGTGTCGTTGAACATTGAGAGTATCTTTTCGTAATTGTTTTCACGGCTAACGCGGTGGGGAATCTTGTAAAGGTTCACGCATTCATCAATAAATACAACAAGTCCGCGATATCCCTTTTTTTTGGAGAGTACCGCCCAGAGCTTGAGAAAATCGTACCAGTTGTCGTCGTCAATGATTGCCGAAACCGAGAAACCAAGCTCACGTCTTGCCTCGGTCTTGTTGGAGTATTCACCTCTGAACCAGCGCAGACACGCGCTCATTTTTTCATTTGCAAGCTCGCCGTCAGATACACTTGCCTTGTAATATTCAAAAAGCACGCGAGCAAAATCAAAGCCGCCTACCATATATTCAAGGTCGTCAAGCTCACGGTGTATACTGCGGCTAAGCTCACGGTAGAGCGTGTTTTCATCGTCGGGAGATATGCCGCTATCAACAAGCTCTGAGCGAATCTTGCCAATCCAGCGTGTAATCACCTTAGAAAGCGCTCCTCCGTCGGGCGAGGATTTTGACGCGAGGTTTTTCATAAGCTCGCGGTACGTCGCAATGCCGCCGTGACCGCTTCCGCAAAGACGGCGTTCGGGCGAGAGATCGCAGTCAGCGGTCAGAAAATCGCGCTCAAGCGCGTATCCGCGCACAAGCTGGATAAGAAAGCTCTTACCGCTTCCGTATCTTCCGATGAGAAATCTCATCGCGCCACCGCCCTCGTTTATTTCCTCAAGGTCTGAGAGAAAAGCAGATATTTCATCCTTTCTGCCTATCGCTATATAGTGAACTCCCGATCTCGGTACTACGCCCGCTGAAATGCTCGATAAAAGCGAGGATAGAACTCGGCGCGGTATCGCAGGTGTCGTTTTTATTTCATTTTGATTATTCATACTTGTATTCCTTTCGCTTTAATTGAAAAGGTCTTTGTAATCGTCGATTATAAAATAGCCGTCGCCGTCTTCTTCAAGCAGAATGTCACTCATAATGTCAAGTGACGTCTCGTTTATAAGGTCAGCAAGCTCGTCAGGGGATTTGCCGATCTCACTTGCGAATTTTCTTTGTTCTGCAAGAGAAGGAGAGAAGCAAAGACGAAGAAAATCAACCGCTTGCGGTATTCTTTTATAAATTTCCTCGGCTATTGAGGAGTTGCTATCGGATGCTACGGAAATTTCCTCAACGATATTTTCCGTGAGGTGCTTGACCTCATCATTGGTAATGAGGGTGTCAATGTTTTTCTCGGGTACATTATTGCTTGAATCGCCAAACGCCGCCTCAAGCTTTCTCGTTGTTTCCCAGGATTCTTCTTCAATTTTAAGTGCGCGCTCGGGGGAAAACTCGACACGGGGCAGATCGTAGAGCTTGTCGTACTCGTTGACCTCGTTCTTTTGAAGCTGTTGTTTTGCCTCGCGCCTGCGCCTGTCGATAAATGGCTTGGAGGGGAAGTTCTCATCAAAGAATTTGTCTATCGCATCCTTGACCGCAGGGTTAAGATAAAGAATATTTAGCTTGTTCTTGACACCTAAATGCTCGCGCAATCTGTTTTCGGAATACCTTACTGCATTTGTAACTATATCCTGAATTGTGTCGAGCGAATAATATTCTATCTCAAGCTTTACGCTCTTGTTTACTATATTCACCATTCTTGAGAGCGGTCTGTGCTCAAGGGTAGTAGCATTATAAAGTCCATTCTTGAATGACGTTATAAATTGTGCCGCCTTTTCGTCCTTGAATATCGCGCGGAGAGCGCCACCTATCGACTGCTTGAAAACAGTTGCCGTTTCCTCGTTGAATATCTTGCTTCGTCTGTAATCGTAAATAGCCGCGGCATAGCAGATAGAGAGGATATTTTCCTCTGAGAAGTCAATAAACGCCTCTGGAATATTGAAGCTTGACCCAAAGAAAAAGCGTCTGTCCGCCGATGCAAAGCTGTCAACCGAAACCGTGAGGTCGTAAATAAGAGAAAAGTCACATATTATATCGCGCAATATCATTTTAAGTGATGCGTCATTGCCGCAGCATTTTGCAAAAACGCGACAAAGTGCATCAAGAGCCGATTGCCTGTCCTCACCGTCGCCCGATGCAGCGATCTCATAGGCAAATAAGATTATATACGATGCGTCAGTCGGCATATATATGCCCGATCTTACGTTCTGACGCCACCAAAGGTAGTAGTTGAGCTGTTGACGGCTTAGCTGTGAATATCGCGGAGAATAGGAAAAATAGGGCGCGTACGGCGGCTCTGAAATTACCGTTCTGTCAATAAGTGTGCGGCGCTCTCTCAAAAAAAGATTATTTTCAATGAAAACAGAGTCATTTTCCTTGTTAGAGCAAAGTCTTACTGTTTTAATAAAAGGTTTTTTTGAGGTGTATTCAGCCAAAATATATTTTTTCTTTGCATAGGTCTGCTCGTGAGGGGGAACAAATCGGGTAGCTCCGTTGCCCACCTTTGTTATCGGGCTGTCGCTGAATCGGCTTGATTGAGTTGCTCCCGTAGTGTTGCCGAGCTCAACTTCGACCGCAGTGGTCGAGGATGATTTAAAAGCACGGCGAGGTGTCAATTCGGCGTTGCGTTTTTTGTCTATTTCTTTTTCAAGATTCCAGAAATCGTCGAATTTACCGTTTGACATACCTCAAAAGCCTCCTTTTTGCAGATTTTCCTTATCTATTTATTATAGCACTTAAAATATATCTTGTAAATAGGAAAATTGAAAAATCAATAAAATCAATAAAAAGGAGTGTCCGTACGGACACTCCTTAAGGATAATAAAATTTAGACCTCGACCTTGAAGCTTCTTTCTTTACCCTCTGTCATCGTGACGATGAAGGAGTAAGAATATGTGCCGTCACTATCGTAGAATACGCCGTATCCGTCATACGAGTGTGCAAAACCGTTCTTGTCGGGAGTGTTTTCGGATGAGATCTCATATCTTTCCCATTTTCCCCCGATATTCTCATATATCTTTGGAATGGAAAGAGAATTGAATCCTTCAACTCTTACTGCAATGTTATTCTCACCGCCTGAAAGCGTGAAGCGGGCAGACTTTCCGTCTTTACTTCTTACAGAGGGAACAAATAGACGGTCAAGCTTTTCGGTGTTTTCTCCCGCGTGCACTTCAACGGGTGAGAGGAGAGAATTTTCGCGCACTTTACGAACGTTGATATCCGGGGCAAAGCTCTCTCCACTATAATCGGACACCTCAGATCCCCATGGGAGAATGATAGCGTTAAGAGATATCTTATCGCCCTTTTTAAAGGTTACCTCACCAAGATCAAGCGATAGCGACATGTGAAGATTACCTTCACTTATTATGAACGAGGGTGTAATCTTCTTGCCGTCAAGTATTATCTCGGAATCAATTATGAGGAATGAAAGATTGACGTATGTTTTGCCGGGGCCGCCTGCGCCTCTGCAATTTTTCATGTCAAAGTAGTCAAAATAGGGATGGTCGTTGCCGAGAGAATAGTGCATCACAGGGCCGCTAGTATTCGCGTCGACGATGACAGATTCATTATCATCATTAAGATATCCCACCTTCTGATATTCTCCCGAGGGATCGTTGTCGGTTATTCTGTATATTGAGAAATCATCCCTGAAGTTTTTGAAGCTTACGTCTTCTAAAAATTCGTGATTAATTGAGTAGTACGCTCTGTTCTCATCACTTTGAGGCATTTCGAGATGAGAAAGCGTGAGTCGTACCTTTCCGTCGGGTGTGAGATAACGCATTTCCACATTGGCGTACGTCGGTCCGTAGGAGCCGACTATATTTTTATAGTTATCTGCCCAAACCGTAACTCTCGCTGCATCGGTATAAGTCATAAAATAGTGATGACCGCCCGACGTATGCTGTGGCTGATAAGTCCAAAGTGGAGCCGACATCGCTCTATGGTCAGGAAGCAGAGAGGAGCTACCTGATTGACGATACTTTATGCAGTTTGTTTCGGTAACACCTGTCGAAAGGTGGTAGTACGGAGCAAAGAACTGTATTGAAGATATCTGTTTTAAGGGATATCTGCCCCACATCTGGTAGATATGCTTGACCGTATAGGTCTGCTTTTCTCCGGATTCGATCAAAAGAGGGAATATTGCTTCTCCGTAGCCCGTATCAAGCTGATTGTAAATATTTGCCTCACCGTCACCTTGGAAATTTTTCGTAACCTCTATCGGTATCGGAAGCATAAGCTCATCCTTATCCAATATCACCGCACATTCCAGATTCTCGGATTTTGTTGTAGCAAAAACGTAAAGCTCTCGGTCATAATTGTCACCGTTTATAGTGAAGCTGATCGAAAAATGCTTCTGAGGCAGATCATAATAGGGAACGTTGAAGTGATTAACACCGTCAAGACGAAAATCGTACGAGCCTCGAAGTGCATTGTAGGAAAGGAATTCTCCATTGTCAGATTTGTCGCTCAAAACAGTAATGTGTTCATCAGTCAGAGGATTTCTCTCTATCTCCGCTTCGGTGATAAATGCGTCAAAGCTGTGATTTTCATCGTTATAAAGGCGGTTGCCCATATAAAAATCGTTTTTATTTCCTATGTCGCTTTTGTTTCCGGGGAGAATGACGTTGCCATCGGGAGTACGAGTGTGAATGATTGAATATTTACTGCTGTCAAGTGTGACTTGAAGCTTTCCGGCAAGCTCGGATTTAGGCAGAATATATCCGAATACACCTGCGTTGCCTATATCAAAGCCTGCATATTCCGCGCTATCCCAATCAACCTCGTCGAGCGTTTCGTGAAGACCGCGAGAGTCTTTAACTATTATTTTGTCGACCGTATTGGCATCTATTTCCGTAAGTATACCTATTTCAGCGATATTCTCGGTTATCTCACTTGCCGCTACCTGAAGCTCATGATGTAGCTTGTCCGGATAAGTATGGAATACTCTTGCTGTCGAAATTGAGGATATACCTATTTCCTCTGCCTCAAGAAGCTTTATCTCTGCGATTTCAAATGTGGCTGCCGCCATAAAGCAGTCAAGATCAAGTCTGAAGCCTGTCACCTCGCCCCAATAGTCAACAATACTTGGGAGATAAACCGTATAGGTGTGGAATTTATTGTCAGAATGCATGCTGAACTGAGCTTGCTGACGAAAGTTAAAATCGTTGTATTTACCGGCGGCAATATAGAGATTGCCCCTTGCGTTATCTGCGTTAGTTCTAATCGTGAACTGCGCGTAATTGTACTTTTCAGCAGGGAATCTGATCTCATCTAAAACTATGCCGGGGTCAACTATTGCTCCAACTGTGGCTATAATGTGTCCGTTTTCCTCAATGCAAGATGAAAGATCGTTGGTCTGCTTTATCTTCAAAGGAATTACGGTTTCGCTCCTCACCTTCATTCCGTTAAGAAAATTCTGTCCCTCAATACGAAGATCGTGATAATAATATCCGAATCGGAATATATTGGTGTCAGCTTTTACAGAAGTTTTTGAGGCAAAGTAGCGGTCACCGTCAAGCGTGGTAACGAAGGCATCGAGCGTGTTTTCAATATAGTTTTTTCCTTTGGAATTTTTGAGATACGCAAGTTTTTGATTGTTACCGGGTGATATTTCATAGGCAAAGGAAGCGCATTTATTCTCTGAAACAATATGGGGCGCTCCGTTTTTCTTTTCAAAATGCTCCTGTACGGTATTTTTTAGAAGATTTGCGTTCTCAACGGTTTTCTTATTTTCAATAATATAATTGTTCATATAAGTATATCCTTCAGATTAATTAACTATAATCTTAAAACGTCTTACGTTAGATTTTGCCATACTTAAAACGAAGGAATATGAGTAAGTTCCGTCACTGTCAAAAAATACGCTGTATCCGTCATATGCGTGTGCATTTCCTGCATTATCGGGGATATTCTTTGACGAAAGCTCGTATTCTACCCATTCTCCGTCAAGATGTTCGTAAAGCGAAGGCCTCGCCAGACGCTCAAATCCATATATTCTGAGAGCCAGCTTTTCCTCACTACCTGAAACGGTAAAGTAGGCATCCTTGCCATTAAGAGTTCTTGCTTTGGGCAGATAGTAGGAGGGGATGACCTCACAGCCGTCACAATTGCCGATACGCGCAGGATTATCTATGATGCCTTGTCTTATGTCACGCACGTTCTGATCAGGTGCATGTATTTTTCCGCTATAATCGGTTTTGTGTGATCCCCAGGGCATAATAATGGCGTTTATAGTTATTTTGTCACCCTTTTTAAAGCTAACCTTGCCAAGATCAAGTGTAAGATAAAGTCTTCTGCCTGACATTCTAAGAGCGAAGCTCGGAGAAGCCTTTTTGCCATTTATTATAAATTCTGCGTCCCGAACGATGAAGGAGAGATTTACATAGTCAAGATTCTCGACATCGGGATTTGTCATATCAAAGAACGAGAAATAAGGACAAAGATTGCCGAGTATAACGATTTTTGCAGGTGAGAAGCTTGCCGCGTCGATTACGGTAGGTGAGTTGTTTTCATCAAGATATCCTATCTTATGATAATCGCTGAGATGCGTATTTTTACCCATATTGTAGAAATCCCACTCATTCTTGAAATCTCTGAAATCAATATCGTCAAGGAATTCGTATGTCATAAGATAATATGCGCGGTTTTCGTCGTTTTGGGGCATTTCAGCGTGTGTATAGGATACCTTTATTTTGCCGTCGCACGAAATGTGTTGCATTTCAAGCTCCGCATAGGTAGGACCGTAGGAATTGATAATTTGCTTTGTGACCTCTTCTCGTAATACGTCGCCTTTTGCATTACTGTAATGCAAGAAGGTATGAGTTCCTCCCGAGGTATGCTGTGGTTGACTTGACCACATAGGTGCCGACATGGCTCTATGGTCGGGAAGAATATTCTGTATGCGAGCATCCTTCGTGTGTCGCCACGGAACTATGCAGTTTGTTTCGGTAACACCCGTTGAAAGATGGTAGTAAGGCGCATGATACTGAATGGAAGAGAGCTGCTTGATCGGATGTTTTCCCCAATTCTGATAAAGGTGCAAAACGGTAAGCTCCTGTTCCTCGTCTTTTCCAATAAGCATAGGGAATATCGCCTCACCGTAGGCGGTATCAAGGCGCATATAAATATTTTCCTCTCCGTCACCGCAGAAATTCTTTGCAACCTCAATAGGAATAGGCATCATAAGTTGATTTTCATCAAGCAGAGCGGCACACTCAAGCCCACCCGCCTCAGTTGCGGCAAGAATATAAATATTTCTGTCGTAGGCGTTGCCCTTAACAGAGAAGCTTATGGAAGGCTTTTCGTTTGGAACCTTATAGTAGGCTCTGTTGAAATCGCTTCCCATAATATGAAATTCATATGATCCGCGTAAGGCGTCGTAGCCCTTAAACTCACCTTCGTCGGACATTCCAGTATTAACCAAAATGTCATCATTGGTAAGGGGATTTCTTTCTATCTCTGCCTCGGTAATAAATTTATCAAAGCTGTGATATTCGTCGGTGTATATTCTTTGACCTATAAAGAAATCATTGTCGTTCCCTACAACAGTTCGTGCTTTCTTTATGCCTTCTTTACCGTTGAGGTTAGCCTCAGAGCATATATATGTTGATGCATCCTTTGGCCATCCTTCTCCCGCAAGCACGGCGTTATTTTCAGGTGCTCTTGATTGAATAATTACGTACTTATCTTCATTTAGCGTAACTTGAATATATCCGGACGTCTTGTCAACGGGCAGTATATATCCAAATATACCTGCATCTATAATGTCAAATCCTGCGTATTCAGCACTTTCCCAATCAACTTCATCCAGTTTATAGTGAAGCCCGAATTTATCCTTAATAATAAATTTTTTTACCTTGTTGGCAGAGAGTTCCGTCTTAAGACCGATGGCAGCAATATTGCACGTATCCTTAGTCGCAGCCACCTGAAGAACGTGATGAAGCTTATCTGAGTAGGTGTGGAATATTCTGGCGGTAGAAAGCGTAGGCGCACCCGTAGGTATAGCATCGAGCAGAGTTATATCATATATTTCAAAAGATTGCCCCTCGTCAAGTCCGTCAATGTCAAGTCTGAGCGCTGTAAGCTTGCCGTGATATTCATCTATATCCTTGAGGCAGATGGTGTAGGTGTGTATCTCTCCGTCGCCAATCATATTAAAGTTAAGGTTGTGGAGATAGCTGAAGCTGCTGATATTACCCGCAACAACGTGCACGCAACCGCAAGGCCTTTCGTTACCGGTTATCTTGGCGGTAACACGTAGATATGGATACTTTTCAGCATCAATATCAACGTCCTCGAAAACGATAAAGGGGTCATTTTTACAGGATATTTTTGCAAAAAACACACCGTCTGAGAGATTTTCATCCGAGATGTCGTGAGTATATTTAGGTGAAAGTGAGAGGGGAAGCTTTGAATTGATTTTTATACCGTCCGAAAAAATCTGCTCCTCAAATCTGACTTCATAGTAGTAATATCCGTATCTGAATATGTTTGTTGTCGCGTTAGCTGAAGTCTTGGAGGCAAACACAGTAGAGCCGTCGGTCATTGTAACGAAGGCATCCATTGTGTTTTCGATATAGGTATTTCCGTTTTTATTATTGATAAATGATACCTGTTGATCTTCGTCTCGTGTAAGATTATAACCAAGAGTTGCTTTTTGGTTTTCAATTACGAATTTGCGTCTATCGTCAATATAGTGAGCTTGAACGCCGTTAGCAAGAGCGTTTGCGTTTCTTATTGCCTTTAGCATAGTAGGATTGCACTTTAAATTTCTTGCCTTTTCAGTCATAATCAGATTCCTTTCTTGACACTTTTTTAGAAGTTTAGTTTTATAATCTGTCCTTGAAGTATATTACAAGTTACCCTTTCATTGTTGCAGTAAACCGCCAGCGTTACGTCACGCTCCGCCATGATCGACACTTCCGTTTTGCCGCCATGATATATAACGTCAACCTTTCCGTCAGGTATCTTTATTCCGCGGCACCGTATACTGTTAAAGGCATCCGGACGTGCGGGGAGGATGAAAAGAGCGCCTTTGTTATATTGTACTAACATATCCTGAATCGCATTTACAGTTCCCATTAATGCATCAAGCTGTACGGGAGTCATAAAGTCTATAAGCATACTTGCACCCATGTGGCGCCAATCGTTATGGAGTGTAAAGAAGTTGTCTATAATACAACTCTTTGCCATTGTCGCAAGGCTTTCAAGAGCGCGATTTCCTTGACCAAAGCGTGTCCAGATACAAGCCAAATGCGCAAAAGACCAACCCGACTGTGATTTTACAAGTCGACGGTCAGCCGCCTCAAAAAAGGCGTCTATTATGTGCTGGGGGCTTGAGGGCGATATCTCGTTACCGGGAAATATCGGGAATAGATGCGAAAAATGTCGATGCTCGTAGTTATCTTCAAGCGAGTCATCAAGCCATTCTTTTATTGCGCCGTCACGATTTACCATATATTCCGGGATAGCGCTAAGAATATTTTGCCATTTTGTAATATTCTCACTATCTAAATCGATTTCGCACTCCGGAAGCGATACAAGCTCAAGCAAATGTGTCATAAAGTTTTTGAGTATCGCCATATCCATCGTTGAATTCACCGTAACGGGACAAGGATGGTCGATATTATTGAAATCTGCGTTGTGTAGAAGATTGGCAGGTGTATTTTCAGGCGAAATGGATGGAGAAATTTTACACTTGCCGTTTTTATCGTATAGCAGATAATCCTCGTAAAACTCCGCCGCGCCAAGCATAAATGGAATTATTTCGCTGTTGAGCGTTTCCTTATCGTGAGTGTATAAATAGTACTGATAGAAATGTAGTGAGAGCCATCCTGCGCCTGATATCCAATTAAGAGTTACAGGAACTGTTGGGGTGGGAGGGGTAAGATTTTGTCCGTCCAGCGTTTCTGGTGTGGTGTACGTCGGAATATAAATTCCATTGAAACCAAATAGCTTTTTGGCATTGTCACGACATTCGTCAAGCTTTTCGTAGTAATAATGTATGAGATTTTTAAGGCACTCAGCCAAATCTCCGCTTAAAACGTGCCAATACAGCATTTCAACGTTCTCGTTGCATACGTGGCAGTTCCAGGGAAGATCATAGGTTCCTGCCCAAAGTCCGTAAAGCGGGAAGGGATTAGAGTCCTTATTCCAGGCACTGACAAACAAATAGCGCCCGAATCGCCAAAGCTTTTCGTAAAGCATCAGTGGAGCAGTATCCTCGTAGGCGATATCGAGAAGCTCCTCGTTTGAAAGGTTAGATTCAACGCAATTATCATCCGTAAGCTCAATAGACACTTTATTAAACACAGCAGAGTGCTTTTGTGCGTGGAATTCAAGCGCAACGTCAAAGTTGGGAGAACTATCAAGTATACTTGCATCAACCTCTGATTTTGCAAAGCTTAACAGCTTTACCGTAAAATCCGCGCTCTCAATAAACAAGGTGTCACCGTTATTACGACAGTTTCCACCATCGTTTATCTCAACCTTGATATGTGCGCCAAATGGCTGTCCGTCAACGTTTGCGCAATAATATAACGTGTGATCTGATACCTGATATACAAGATTGTTCTCGCGACGCTTTTTTTCGTTTTCGCTGGACCAATCTCGGTTATCATATGCGCCAAAGCTAAGGGTGTAGCTACATCGGATATCGCTTTTTATATTGTAATAAAGTATGCCGTCATCACGCGATATAAAAGTGCGTTTTTCATGCTCACCTAAGTTGTCTTGCCATTTTACAAAAGCGTAGCCCCGTTCCATGTCAATTCCACGACGGTATCCTTTAAAGAAAAGACCGTCGTGCTGATAGTTGAGGTTTATTGAACCGAGCGGAAAGGGGACAGCCTCCTTAAAGGAAGGATATCCTCTATCGCCAAGTGCTTCATACATAATATTGCGCGCGCCGTGATAATCTCCACCGTCGATTTTTTTGCGCATTTCTTCAAGTGCGAATGAAACGTCGGGCAGTGGCTTATAATTTTCTCTTGCGTGCCAGAGGTCATGTCTTGTGATTATGATGGTTTCCTCAGAAACAGCGCCAAAAACGAGAGCTCCCGTAATGCCGTTTCCAATCGGAAGCCCCGTTTTCCACATTTCTTTGTTTACCGATGCCGGTCTTTTGAGTAAAAGAATATTTCTGCTCATAAATCTTCTCCTCATGTTTTCTTTACACCTACATTTTAGCATGTTTGACATAGAAAATCAATCATAATTTAAAATGTTATTAAAAAACGAGCGACCTGCGCAAGCGCAGGTCGCTCAGGATTTGATCGATCACTTTGTCTCGCCGGTAGATGTATCTATCTGAGATGCAGTATTGTTCTTGAAGAACGTGATTTCATCCACATCACTGTTGCCTTCAATGATATCGTTAAGATCATCATGAAGTGCAAAATATGCAAGATCGACGTGTGTCGACTCTGATACGGGTGTATTAAATACATCAAATCTGACGTGTTTGATCTTGTAAGTTCCTTCGTCAGTGGGGAATATGGTAGCAATACCCGAGTTAGCAAGGTCAACGACAAGCACGTGCCATTCTCCATCGACATAGAATCCGTTGTTGAGAGGAATGCGTACGCTGTCACCAGCGACTGCACCTTCATTTACGGTTGACGCAAAGAACTCAATATATTCAAGCTTATCCGGATTTGTTGTGGGAACTCTGTACTTGACCACAAGGTACTGACCCGTTATTATTTCTGCCTCTCCCGTGGTTGCGTCAATGGTGTTGGTGAAGGGAGGGAAACGACCTTCTTCTGTCTTTGGTGTGCCGTGGATTGAAATGAAAGCGGATGTGCCCTCGCTTCCGGTTTTTGTGCTACTGAACATAGGCCATGTCTTTGTCGCACGCGCAAGGTCTACGCTGTTAGCATATACGTTGTAGGGTGAAAGAACGTTTTCCGTTATCGGAATTCTTGCGACCTTTGTAAACTCGGGATCAATTTCCATCTTGAATGTTCTGGGAGTGCCGTCGGTCATAGTCGTTACGAAGGAATAAGAGAATGTTCCGTCATCGTCGTAATAAACTGCGTATCCATCGTAGTTATATCTATATCCAAGCACGTCGGGGGTGTTCTTCGAGCTTATTTCATATTCTACCCATTCGTTACCTATCTTTTCGTAGACTTGGGGAATAGCAAGATCCTTAAATCCGTAGACTCTTACTGCTACGTTGTTTTCTCCACCTGAGATCGTAAACTCGGCGCTCGTTCCGTTTGCGGATTTTACCTTGGGAACGAAGGTGCTTTCAATAACGCTTGCGTTTTCTCCGGCGGTTACCTTGAATGGATCTACTGCCGAATTTTCGCGTATGTCTCGTACATTCTGGTCGGGTGCAAAATCAGCGCCGCTGTAATCAGACTCCTGAGAGCCCCAGGGAGTGATGATTGCATTTACCGTGATACTGTCGCCCGCCTTTATTTCAACGCTGTCAAGATTGAGCGAAAGGTATGCGTTAAGGTTACCCTCTCTTACTATGAAGTTTGCATCTATTGCTTTGCCGCCAACGATTATCTCGGAGCTGCAAACAAGAAAGGAAACGTTAACGTATCCGGGGCCTCCCGCGCCGACGTAGCCCTTCATATCGCAGTAATCAAAGTAGGGACATTCATCGCCGAGAATATACATTACTTCGGGGCCGTCCACGTGTGCGTCCACGATAACGGACTCGTTGTTCTCATTCAGATATCCGAATTTCTGGTACTCACCCGCCGGGTCGTTGTCACTTACAGAATAGATATTGAACTGTTTCTTAAAGTTGTCAAAGCTCATATCCTCAAGAAATTCGTACTTTATCGTGTAATAAGCGCGGTTTTCATCAGTCTGGGGCATTTCGGTATGCTCAAGAGTCACCGCAATCTTATTATCGGTCGACAAATATTTGAGAATGGCATTTGCGTACGTAGGACCGTAGGAATCAACCTCTTTGCTTGTGTTATATGTGGTATGATAGTTACCGTCGTTGTCCGTGTAGGTAAGGAATGCGTGAGCGCCGCCAGAGGTGTGCTGAGGCTGATCCAGCCATAGGGGTGCAGAGAGCGCTCTGTGGTCGGGCAGGATACTGGTGGGACGCTCGAAGTTTATGCAGTTGGTTTCGGTAACGCCAACTGATAAATGATAGTAGGGTGTGTAAAATTCAATAGAAGATAGCTGCTTGAGAGGATAGTTGCCCCAGTTCTGATATAGGTGAAGCACGTTAAGCTCCATCATTTCCTCAGCAAGAAGCGATATGGGGAAGATAACCTCACTGTATGCCGTATCAAGAAGATCGTATATATTGTTGTCACCGTCGGCTACAAAGTTTTTACATACCTCAAGCGGAACGGGGAGCATCATAAGGTTTTCGTCAAGCAAAGCCGCTGACTCAAGTCTACCGCCCGTGCTTGCCGCCAGAATGTAGATATTTCTGTCGTCAGGACTCTTTACTGTAAAATTAAGCTCATAGTGCTTGTTCTGAGCCTTGTAGTAATTGTGATTAAAGCTTCCCGCCGCGAGAGAGAATTCATAACAACCGCGAAGGGCATTGTAGCCTATCATCTTGCCGCTATCTGAGTATACCGCACTGACCTTGATATTTTTCGCGGAAAGAGGGTGTCTTTCAATCTCGGCTTCTTTAAGGAATTCATCAAATGTATGATTTTCGTCGGTATAAAGTCTTTGACCTATGTGGAAATCGTTTGTGTTGCCTATTGCTTCGGCATCACCAACAAGAACAGTGTTGTTTTCAGGTGCACGCTCCTGAATAATGACGTAAGCTCCGTCTTCAAGAGTGACAGTCATTTTACCGGTGGTTTCGTCAACAGGAAGAATATATCCGAAAATTCCGGCGTCCTTAATATCAAATCCGATATATTCTGCGCTATCCCAGTCAACGTTATCGAGAGTCTCATGCAATCCGTTTGCATCTTTAACTATGATCTTGTCAACAGTATCTGCAGAAATGTCGGTACGCACACCGATTGCATCAATGTCAGACGTATCGGTGTGAGCTACTACCTGAAGCTCGTGATGGAGCTTATCGGGATAGATGTGGAATATTCTTGCGGTTGAGAGCGAAGATACCCCCGCCTCAACGGCATCGATTATCTTGATGTCCGAAACTTCAACAATATTTCCGGGCTCTGTTTGATTGAAATCTATTCTTATTGACTTGAGCGTGCCGGTATAATCCTTAACGCTTCCGAGATACACTGTATAGGTATGGAACTCTCCGTCTGCTGGCAGAATGTCAAAGTCTACAATTTGATGGGCATTTGCTGCGTTATACGCACCTGCTGCAAGGTAGATAGAGCCGGTTGAGCTTGAATCAGACGTTCTCAACGTGATCTGAGCGTACGAATATTCGTTTGTGGGAAGGTTGATATTTGAGAAAGAAAAATATGGGTCGCTGCCCGTGATCTCCGACTTCAACACTCCGCCAGTGATCTTTGCCTTGAGATCCTTCTTGTTATGTGCGGACAGATCTACTTTATATTCTTTGTCAACTACAAATCCGTTTACAAAGTTTTGACCTTCAATACGGAATTCATCGTAATAATAGCCGAATCTGAAGGTGTTTATACTTGCCTCGTTTTCAGATTTGGATGCATAGAATGTAGAGCCGTCCTTGACTCTGATAAAGGCATCAAGTGTATTCTGAATATAGGAGTTTCCTTCGTTGTTTACAATAGACGAAACAAGCTGATCCTTGGAGGGCTTGAGAACGTACTCAAGCTTCATATTCATGTTTTGCAAGAAGTAGCTGTCCGCGCCCACATTTGATCGGTATTCCTGAATTGTGTTGGCAATGCCATTCGCCGACTGAATCAAATTAGCGTAAGGACCTTCAAAATGCTCAATCTCCTCGTTGCCTTCAGAGGAGGACTCAGTAGTATCTGCAGGCTCAGACTCTGATGAATCTTCATCCTCGCCTTCACTATTTTGGGAATCGGTGCAACTTTCAGAAATATCTTCAGTATTGCTCAGTGTTGGGTTTTCGATCGGTTTTCCACACGACGAAAAAGCGGCGGAAAGCATTACAATCGAAAGAAGCAAGGAGATAAGCGACGGTATTGTTTTTTTCATAATTTTCCTACTCAACTTTCACATTTTTTAGCTGATATTTTGATATAAAATCAAATGTTGATCAAATAGATGAGCAAAACTCAATAACTTATTGAGTTCTTGAATAAAACTCAATTAATTATAACTCATTTGCAAAAGATTGTCAATCCTATATTTAACTTAAATATTAAAAAATTATAAAATATTTAATCAAAAAAAGCGGAGGACCTACGTCCTCCGCTTAAAACTTTATTTGTTAGTTACTTGTGCTGACTTCACGTGTTCCGCTACCAGTGATAAGAGTGATGGTTTCCATATCTTCCTTATGGAATTCAAGTATATCGTCAAGGTTATCGTGGAGAGCAAAGTATCCAAGATCAACCTTGTCTACAAACTGACCGGTAGGAGATTTAAGACCGTTGAACACGTCAAATCTTACGTATTGGAGCTTGTATTCGCCACTATCCTTGGGCTTAATAGTCCACTTGTTAAAGCTTGCCGTGTCGATTACAAGAACGTGCCACTGACCGTCGGCTATAAGCTGACCGCTTGTCTGGTTGACTTTGAAGAAGTCTGCGGGGTCACTTATTTCGGTCTCGTCGTGCTCGGTACTTGCGAAGAACTGGAATTCCATTTTGTTGTTGTTTGCATTTTCGACGGGAAGTCTGTACTTGACTATAATGTACTGACCGGTAACGATTCCATCGTAGTTCTTGAACATCTTTTCAATGACTGATTCGGTATAGTGATGAGATTCGGGAAGAGGATATACCGAAACGTAATCTCCGCCTGCATCTGCGCCCATCTGTACACGACCGAACCAGCCCTTCCAAAGAGTGCCTGCAATTCCATTGCCGTTCTGGTAATGGTGGTAAGGTGTGACCTCCTCAAAGCTACCTTCTTCAACGATAATTCTGCCGAACTTTTCAAAGTTCTCGTCAAGCTCGATCTTGAAGGTTCTTTCTTTACCCTCGGTCATATCAATTATGAAGGAGTAGGAGAATGTGCCGTCCTCATCGTAATATACGTTGTATCCGTCGTAGTGAGCACCGTAGCCAACCTTATCAAGATTGTCGGAGGAAGAGATATTGTGGAGTTCCCACTTGCCGTCGATAAACTCGTAAACAAGCGGGACGGAGAGCTTGTCAAATCCGTAAATTCTTACTGCGGCAGTATGTCCCTTGTGACGGTGGGGAATTTCAAATGCCTGTGCCTTACCGCCCGAAATAGTGAATTCTGCGCTCTTGCCGTTAGTGGTATTGAGCTTATGTATAAACTTGTTTTCGGTAACCTCACAGTCTGCAACCGCCTCAACCTTTATGGGATTGAGAAGAGTGTTCTCACGGACGTCGCGAACGTTCTGGTCAGGTGCATACTTCGTTCCGCTGTAATCAGATTCCTCAGATCCCCAAGGCATGAGAATAACGTAGAGAGTAATCTTGTCGCCCTTCTGCAGTTCAAGCTTATCGGTATCAAGCGTAAGAGCAACGGATCCGCCCGAGGCACTTGCGCGGAGCGCAAGGGAAATATCCTGCTTTTCGCCGCCTATTGTGATGTCGCAGCTATCAACAAGCACAGCAACGTTACCGTAATTGACGGAGCTTCTCTTAAATGCCGCAAAATAAGGGCAGTTATCTCCGAGAGTGTATATCTGGTTGCCGCTGATATCCTTAAAGTTCATAACTTGAGGCTGGTTATTAGCATCAAGGTAGCTGAACATCTGATAGAGATCGTTGGTGTCGTTAGTGCCGACCTTATAAAAGTAGAAGTTATCCTTTACGTTCTTTATCGTAACATCCTCAAGCGCCTCATATTCGAATACATAATAGGTTCTGTTTTCGTCACTGTCGGGAAGCTCGATATGACGGCGAGTAGACTTGATCTTTTCGTCAAACGTAAGGTAGTTCATCGTGATATCGACGTAGGTGGGGCCGTATGAGTCGATATAGTTAGACGTAAACTCCTCACCAAGAGAGAGGAAGGAATGGTTACCCGACTGCTGATGAGTGTTGCTTCCGGGCCATTCGGTACCCGACATACCTCTGAAGTCAGGCATCATGTTGGGTATTGCACGCTCGTTAGGCCAGCCCCACGGAACAAGACAGTTCGACTCGGTCGTTCCGAGAGAGAGGTGATAATAAGCGTTTGTATATTCGATATAGGATATCTGCTTAAGCGGGAAGTCGCCCCAGTTTTCATAGAGGTGGAGAACGTTGTATTCTCTGAGTTCGTCGGGGCTTGCTATAATAGGCATAATGGCCTCGCTGTATCCTATATCAATAAGGTCAAAGAGATTGTGGTCACCGTCACCGAAGAAGTTCTTACCTACCTCGATCGGAACGGGAAGCATCATAAGGTTCTCGTCAAGAAGTGCCGAGCACTCAAGAACTGTATCGTCAGATCTCGCAACAATATAAAGCAATCTCTCATGAGAATCACTCTTTACGGTAAAGTTGAGCGAGTACTGACGGTTCTGGTAGTCCTCCCATCTCTTGAGTCCCTTGATTCCACTCCATGCAATGCTGAAGATGTAAGAGCCGCGAACTCCATCGTAGCCCTCGTATACGCCGTTGTCGGAGTATGCCAAGCTGACCTTGATATTCTTACCGCCGAGAGGATTTCTCTCAAAGTATGCCTGAAGCTTAAGGCTTTCAAAATCATGAGTTTCGTCTGTGTATATTCTGTAACCCATATAGAAGTCGTTTCCGTTTCCTATCTTGTTGAGATAGTTTTCGGGATCGCCCTCACCGGGGAGAATGGTATTATTTTCGGGTGTACGCGAGTAGATAATCACGTATTTTCCATCTTCAAGAGTAACCTTTATGGTACCCGTGGTCTCGTCAACGGGGAGAATAAGTCCGAATATACCCGCTTCTTTGATATCAAATCCGATATACGTTGCAGTTGCCCAATCTACGTTTTCAAGAGTGTCGTGGGTGCCGTTTGCATCCTCAACGATGATCTTGTCAACGGTAGCAGCATCGATCTCGGTTTTAACGCCTATTTCGGCAATGTCCGTGACCTGCTCGGTTACCGCAAGCTGCATTTCGTAGTGAAGCTTGTCGGAGTATGTGTGGAAAATGTTTGCAAGATAGATATTATCTATACCTTGTTCCTGTCCCTCTACCAAGGATATATCCGAAATATGAATATCTTCCTTCACATTGAAACCCGTGTCCATATCGATACGAATTCCGGTGAGCTTGCCCCCGTCCTTATCAGGATCGTAAAGCTTAATGTAATAGGTATGATATTCACCGTCGGGAACTATGTTAAAGGATTTGTACTGGGAACCATTAAATGCAGTCTTTCCTTCAGCAATATAGAATATTGTAGCTTTGTCAACGCTGTCGGTCTTCATTGTGACGCGAACGTATTTATACTGTTTTGTGTCGATATTTAACTTTTCGCTGAAGATCATAAAAGGGTCTTCATTCTTTTTTACTTGGAACGTAATAGAGCCGTCGTCGTTGACCGAGGGCTTCGATATATTGTTAAGATACGACTGCTTTGTTATATTTATTGGGGATTCAGAGAGAACTTCGAATGCATCTGTGAAGTTTTGACCCTCAAAGCGAACCTCATCGTAATAGTATCCCAGTCTATACATATTGGCAATAGCGTGTTCGGTAGAGGTTGATGCATAGACGGTATGTCCGTCGGTCATCTTAACGAATACGTCCATAGTATTTTCGATATATGACTTGCCCTCGGTATTTTTGATGTAATCGATGTACTGAGGAAGATCCTTGCATACCGTATACTTAAGTGACATATTGCGATTTTCGACAATATACTTGAACCACTTTGCGTTTTCAAAGTAAGCTTGAACGCCGTCAGCAAGTTCGTTTGACTTTTTAATAAGATCTTCACTGTAGCCTACGTGTCCGAGTTCATTTACATCCTCGGGAATCTGTTCGGTAGTATCTTCAGTGGTCTTCTCGGTATTTTTCTCTGTTGAATCCTCCGTGCTTGTGTCCTCCGATTGATCCTGATTTGTTGGAGCCTCGGTGGGATTATGTTCAGGTCCGCTTGTTGTAGTTGTCGTATTTCCCGCACCGCAGGATGCAAGAATACCTACCATCATTACGATAGCAAGTATAAGGGAAACAACGGAGATACGATTTCTTTTCATAGAATAACTCCTTTACAGCTTTAATTTATAAAAACATACATCTTTATTATAACATACAGTCAATGTAAAATCAAGTAATCGCAGCAATGTTTTGTGGTCGCAAATTATACGAAAAATCGATATTCTTTTTGTTTAAAAAGCTAAAAGGGAGATGGTATACACCATCTCCCTGAACGGTTATTGTTATTTTGCTGTGCTCATGGACTCGCCTTTGCCGCCGGATATGTATATAATCTCATTATCACCGGAATCTGATACGAAATCAAGAATCTGATCAAGATCATTGTGAATTGCGAGGTAAGCGATGTCTATTCTGTACGAATTATCTTTAGTACCATTGATAGCGTCAAATCTCAGATACTTAAGGATGTATTTTCCATCGGAGTTGGGAGCAATCAGCGATCCCTTGCCAAATGTTGTCGTATCAACTACGATAACGTGCCATTCGTTATCCGCGGGAACAATATCGTTGTTAAAGGTGAAATTATCACTTCCCTTGGCACTTTCATTTACCGTGCTGGTAAAGAACTCAAGAGTTACACTCTGATCTTCATACATCTTGGGAATTCTGTACTTTATAACAACGTACTGACCGGTCTCCATTATATTGCCCTTCAGCATCTTGTCGAGCTGTGACTCGCCCTGAGTTGTGGAAGCGTAAACTGATGCAAACTTCAAGCCATTCTCTTCGTTCTTTTCTACACGGTCCACCCAGCCTGCAGAAACAAGAGAAGCAAACTTGTCAGAATCGTGATAAAGCTTCATAGAGCCATCCCATGCAATTTCACCTACGATGGGAGTTGCAGAGCCCGCGCTGTAGAGAATTACACTCTCTTCCTCGCAGCTTTCAGTATAGTCAAGAATTTCTTCAAGATTATCGTGAACGCCGAAGTAAGCGATATCAATACGGTAGGATGTGTCCTGCGTTCCGTTAATGGCATCAAATCTGATGTGCTTAAGTGTATATGTTCCGTCCTCGTTGGGAATTATTGTAGACTTACCAAAGGATGCGACGTCAACTATGAGGACATGCCACTCTCCATCATCCGGAGCGATTGCTCTTGACATAGTAAAGTGGTCACCGTGAACTGCTTTAGTATTTACCGTGCTCGTGTAGAACTCAAGCGTTACGTTAGCAGGATTGGGGGAAGGAAGTCTGTACTTTATTATCACGTACTGACCGGTTTCACCCGTATGTCCTTTAAGTATACCTTCGACTAAGGACTCGCCATGCGTTGTGCTTGCATAGAAGGAAGTGTAGTTAACTCCGTTTTCGGTTCCGGTCTCAACCTTGCTATACCAAGATGTACCCGCAATTGCCTTGTATTCGTTTGAATTGTGGAATACATTAAAGGAAGCATCCGATTCGGTAGCAAGATCCTCGTTGTCAGATTCGGTGGGATCCTCCGGATCGGGATTTACGGGAATATCTGTTTCATCAGAGGGGCTTACGTGAGCAATGCCGCTGCCGGTTATCAACGTGATATATTCAATGTCGGAGTAGAATTCCTTGATATCCTCAAGGTTGTCGTGAATTGCAAAATCGGCAATGTCAAGTCGGTCTACAAATTCATCTTTGGGGCTCATAAGGCCGTTAAAGAGGTCAAGTCGGATATACTGGATCTTGTATTCTCCGTTTTCATTGGGTACCATAGACCATCCGCCAAGCGTAGCGATGTCAAGTACAAGCACGTGCCACTGTCCGTCAGCGATAAGCCGTCCGTCTGCAACCGATGCGTCAATACGGTCAGAGGGATTCGAAATACTGTTCCTATCGTGTACGGTACTGGTAAACAATTCGAACTTCATCTGATCATTGTTTGCATTTTCAACGGGAAGTCTATATTTAATGACTATATACTGACCTGTTACAGTACCGTCGTTGTTGGTGTATATTTCTGCCTGAGATTCGTTGTATCTGTGTCCCTCGGGAAGAGGATTGTAAGAGATATAACTCGTACCGCCCTCGTCGGTGGGAGTGATTCGTCCGAACCAGCCCTTGTAGGTTTGGCGTGCAAATTTGTTGGAATCAAGGTAAACGTTGAAAGGACTCTCTACAACAAGAGAAGAATCATCAACCATTATCCAGCCAAACTTTTCAAAGTCTTCACGTAGAGAAATTCTGTACGTTTTGTCTTTCGCATCATTCACGTCTACGACAAAGGTGTAAGAATATGTGCCGTCTTCATCGTAATATACACCGTATCCGTCGAAGTATGCTCCATGTCCGCCTGAATCGCGGTTGTTTGCGGAGGAAAGCTCGTAAGCAACCCACTCGCCGTTAACGAGCTGTTCTACTACGGGAACACCAAGCTCCTTAAAGCCGTAAATTCTGACAGCCATCTTATGACCGTCTGCTGCTCTCCAACCGGTATCACGGTTGGGAATTGTATACTGGCTTACCGCACCACCGGTAATGGTAAACGTTGCATTCTTACCGTTGGTCGTTTTACCCATGGGAACCCAGTCGTGTTCAATAAGCTCGCAGTCCTCACCTGCAACAAGCTTGATCTTGTTGACGAGAGAGTCCTCGCGGACGTCACGGATATTCTGGTCTATGGGATAGTCCTTGTCGGAATAATCGGTCTGCTCAGATCCCCAAGGAATAAGAATGATATTTATAGAGATCGTATCACCCTCGTTGAAGGTGAGGGAATCAATATCAAAGTTAAGGGAAATAGAGCCGTTGTTCTTTGTTGCCTTGAGAAGAAGCCCTACATCTACCTTTTCGCCGTTGATAACAATTTCGTAATCGGAAACAAGACATGCAACGTTACAGTAGCTGTCAACAGTAACGTGATTAAGCTCGAATGCATCAATATATGGCATATCGCCAAGAGGAATGTATACTGCATTTTCCTCAAGGTCTTCAAACTTAACAATCTGTGAAACATTGTTTGCATCAAGGTAGCCGAACTGCTTATAGTCCTCGGTGGACTCAAAGCTACCTACGCTGTAAACACTGAAATCCTTATTAATTGTAGTTGTCTTTTTGAATGTGTAGTCGATGGTGTAGTATGCTCTGTTCTCATCTCTCTGAGGCATCTCAATATGGTGATATACTACCTTGTAATCCTTGCCTGCATATACCATTTCAAGATCTGAGTAAGAAGGACCGTAAGAGATAATAGTCTGCTCCGTGAGATCGGTAGCATCCTTGTTGCCGAAGGAGTGGCTTCCGCCCTGAGTATGGTCGATAGTACCGGGCCATTCGGGAGCGGAGATCGCTCTGTGGTCGGGAAGACGGTTAGGAACTGCGGGAGTTCTCGTGTATTTCCAAGGAACTATACAGTTTGTTTCTGTAGCGCCGGTTACGACACGGTAGTAGGGAGCGTGGAACTGAATGCTCGAGAGCTGCTTGATCTCGGCATTACCCCATTCATAGTAAGACATTACCATGTTGTAGGTAACGGTCTTGTCCGTGGGAGCAATAATCGGAACGGTAGCCTCCTGATAAAGCTTATCAAGTACGTCAAAGAGGGTATCATCTTTATCTCCAACGAAGTTGTTACCTATCTCAACGGGAACGGGAAGAGGCATGAGATTTTCGTCAAGAAGGACTACGTGAGGAGATCCGCCGTGATCATTTTCAGCCATCATATAGATAACTCTCTTGTAGTCATCGCTCTTGAAGGTTACCTGAATATTAAAATATCTGTTCTCGTAATATCTGGTTGCGTTGTTGTATCCGATCCAGAAGCGATAGCAGCCGCGGATCGCATCGTATCCGAGGAAGCTTGCGTTTGAGGAATAACCGGTACTTACCTTGATATTCTTACCGCCGAGAGGATTTCTCTCGATCTCGGTCTGAAGAAGAAGCTCGTCAAAGCTGTGGCTTTCGTCAGTATAGATTCTCTGACCCATCCTGAAGTCATTGTCGTTACCGACGACTGTTCCGGGCTTGGAGTCAGGATTGCCCTCAACTGCGGTGAGAGTATTGTTTTCAGGTGTACGGGAATACACAATAACGTAGTTGCCGTTTTCAAGAGTTACGGAAATGTTACCCGTGGTTTCGTGAACGGGAAGGATATATCCGAAAATACCCGCCTCGGTTATATCAAATCCTACGCACTCAACGCTTGCCCAGTCGATGCCATCAAGCGTATCGTGAGTGCCGTTCTTATCCTTGACGATGATCTTGGATACGGTATCAGCCGCGATAATTGTTTCGATACCGATCTCGGCAACGCCGGTAAGCTCGTTGTAGGTTGCGATGTGTATCTCTTGGTGGAGCTTGTCGGAGTACGTATGGAAGGTATTTTCAAGCTCAATATCGGGGATACCCTTTTGCTCAGCCTCAACAAAAGATATCTCGCTGATAGAGATATCCTTTCTGATTTCCGCAAACGAATCCAAGTCAATGCGGAGTCCCTTAAGTGTGCCGGCGTCGCTTCCTTCATCAAAAAGCTTGATGTAGTAAGTGTGGTACTCACCGTCGGGAATGAGATTGAAGGAGGCTATTTGATTGCTATTAAACTTAGTCTGCGATCCTGCAATATAATAGATCGAAGCCTGTTCAACCTCAGTTGTTTTCATCGTTACTCGAACATATCTGTACTGATTTGTATCAATATTCAATTTTTCGCTGAAAATAATGAAAGGGTCACCGGGGGCTTTGATCTGGAATGTGATAGATCCGTCCTCATTAGTGACAGGCTTTGACATATTTGAAAGATAAGTCTGCTTGGTTATATCGACCTTGGTTTCAGAAATAACCTCTAGGTTGTCAAGAAAATTCTGCTCTTGGAAGCGGAAATCGTTATAGTAATATCCAAATCTGTAAATGTTGAGAAGCGTGTCATCAGATGATGCCGAAGCATAAACCTTGTAGCCATCGGTCATTCTGACGAATACGTCCATGGTATTCTCAATGTAAGAAGCACCATGTGTATTCTTTATGTGCGCAACCCTTTGCTCATCTCCGCGCGTAAGAACGTAGCGAAGTGACATATTCTGGTTTGTAATGTCGTATTCCTTCCAGAGCTTGCTTGTATAAGCACCCTGAACACCGTTTGCAAGGGAATTGGTGAGATTGATAAGGTCTGAATGAGGATTCTCAACGACATCATCATCGGTAGGCTCGGAGGATTCCTCCTCGCCTCCTACGGGAGAGCTCTCGGTGGGCTGTTCGGAGGGAGTCTCTGAGGGGTGTTCAGAAGGCTGCTCGTTTTGCGATCCACCCGTAGTCTCGTCGACATTGTTGTTGCCACATCCTGAAAATGCGGCGAGGAGCATAACGAGAGCGAGGATCATCGCAATTAATTGGATTTTTCTGTTCATCTTGTTTTCCTTTCTTGAAGATAACTTGATCTATTCTAAGGCTTTATAGGAAAGCTGTGTTATAAAATTGCGCTTGTAAATACGCAAAATATCACTCATTTTATTATAACATAACGAAATTTTTAAGTCAATATAAAAAGTACAAAAAAGCGCAATTTTAGATATATGTATCATAATTGTACATACTTTTTATGTGATGTAAGGTTAATCAAAAAAATATACGAACAAACCAAAAGGAAAATATAATAATATTATAACATTTACGCGTGTTTATATCAATTACGTTTATTGTGGAAATCACGCGACATAGCAAATAAGGTAATGTTCGCGAACAAAAAAGGGAAGATGTTTCCATCTTCCCTTAAGTAGAGTTTATATGTTTATTTGGGTTCACCGGTTATAGGATCGTATACCGTAAGCTTTCCGTCATAGAAAAGCACGTCTGCAACAGCATTGTCCACCTTTATCGCCTCAGTAAGATCATCAGTAAGACCAATGAAAGCGATGTCTGTGTAGATGTCCTTATTTGTGAATGTATTATGTCCCTGAGTTGTATCAACTCTGAAGTATTTTGCGATGTACGAACCGTCTGCCTCGGGGAGATAGGTTTTGCAGAACTTGGTGAGATCAAGGACTACAACGTGCCACTGCTCATCCGCCATATAAAGACCGTTTGCGGCGGAGAAAACAGAGGTGTTATCACCACCCGCGGGGACAGTATTTACCGTACTTGCATAAATTTCGAAGTATGTGTTTTCCTTTGCGTTGGTTCTGTACTTGATAACGAAATATTGACCTGAGGTAATAGGCTCGTTTTCATTCATAGTATAGAAGGTACCGTAGGACTCGTTTGTATTATCAAATTTGGGAACAAGTCTTGTGAACTGAACGCCGTTATCAAGCGAGATGGTAGAGGACTGATAGAATAATTTTCCCCAGCTTACAGTGGGATCGGTAGCAATAGCATTTACTTCAATGTGGTCAATGTAAACGGGGAGCTTATCTGCAATGATTTCCTCAATTTCGATTCTGGGCCAACCCCTGAACTCGTCATCGGTTTCGATCTTGAAGGTTCTTTCCGCACCGCCGTCCATTGTAACGATGAAGGCATATGAATAAGTTCCGTCACCGTCATAGTATACGGAATATCCGTCGTAGTAAGCGTGGTAGCCCGAAACGTCGGGAGTGCCTGCGGAGTTGAGCTTGTATTCAACCCACTCGCCGTCAATCTTTTCGTATACCTTGGGAGCAGAAAGATCGGTGAATCCGTAAGCTCTTATAGCGATATTATTCTCGCCGCCCGAGATAGTGAACTCGGCGCTCTTGCCGTTAGTTGTCTTTATCTTGGGAAGGAACGCGCTTTCAATTACAGTCGCATTTGCGCCTGCAGAGAGCTTGACGGGATTGAGAGCAGTATTTTCACGCATGTCGCGAACGTTCTGGTCGGGGGCAAAATTCTTTCCGCTGTAATCGGATTCCTGGGAGCCCCAAGGAGTGATAAGAGCGTTTATGGTTATCTTATCGCCTGCCTTGAACTGAACTGCGCCGAGGTCAAGAGTAAGATCTGCTCTGAGATTACCCTCGTGAACTGCAAAGTTGGGATTAACCTTTTCACCACCAATTATGATCTCGGAGTCGCAGATGATAAAGGATACGTTTCCGTAGTATCCGCCGGGACCACCTGCGCCGTGGCAGTTCTTCATGTTAAAGTAATCAAAATAGGGAGCCTCGGTGCCGAGAACGTAATACTGTACGGGGCCCTTGGTGCTCGCGTTTGCGATCGTGGGCTGATTGTTTGAATTAAGATAACCAAATCCCTGATATTCGCCCTTGGGATCGTTGTCGCTTACGGTGTAGAGCTTGAAGCTGTCCTTGAAGCTGTTAACTTTAACGTCCTCAAGGAATTTATACTCGATAGTATAGTAGCCTCTGTTTTCATCAGTCTGAGGCATTTCCATGTGAGTGTAGGTTGCAAGGATTCTGCCGTCCTCACTCAGATAGTTCAAGGTAACGTCAGCATAGATAGGACCGTAGGAGTCAATCGACTTTTCTGTAAGGTTGGTATATATTTTGTGACCCTTTTCGTTGGTGTAATAGAATATGGTATGGAAGCCGCTGCTCGTGTGCTGAGGCTGAGTGGGCCAAAGGGGAGCGGACATACCTCTATGGTCGGGAAGAAGATTTTCCTCGGGACCCGCGAGAATACTAAGACAGTTTGTCTCGGTAACACCGGTAGAAAGATGGTAATAGGGCATATAATACTCAATGGCAGAGATCTGCTTGAGCGGGTAATTACCCCAGTTCTGATAAAGGTGAAGCACGTTGTATTCGTTTGATTCACCACTCTTGGCGATAATGGGGAATATTGCTTCGCCGTAAGCTATATCAAAAATATCGTAGATGGTGTTATCACCGTCGGTATCGAAATTCTTTGCAACCTCAACGGGGATAGGTAGCATAGCGAGCTTATCATCAAGCACGACAGCGCACTCAAGCGAACCGGAGATGGTAGCCGCATTGATATATACGTTTCGGTTATAATTGTCACCGCGAACCGTGAAATTAACTCCAAAGTATTTATTGGGATACTGGAAGTAAGAGGTGTTAAAGGTAGATCCGGGAATAGAGAATTCGTATGAGCCTCGAATTGCATCGTAGCCTATGAACTGCGCATCGGTATCGGAATATGCGTTACTTACCTTAAAGTTTTTCTTGGTAAGGGGAGTTCTTTCGATAGTAGCCTCTGTAATGAAAGCATCAAACGTATGATTTTCATCGGTATAAAGACGCTGACCCATATAGAAGTCGTTGGTGTTACCGATCTTTTCGTCATCACCTGCAAGAACAGTGTTATTTTCGGGGATGCGCGACTGAACGATCACGTAATTGTCACCCTCAAGTGTTACGGTCATTTTTCCGGTTGTTTCGTGAACGGGAAGTATGTAACCGAATATACCTGCTTCTTTAATGTCAAATCCGATATATTCAGCGCTGTTCCAGTCAACACCGTCGAGAGTGTCGTGAGTGCCCGAAGCATCCTTGACTATAAGCTTGTCAACGTTGCTTATGGGAATTCTGGTGATCATGCCGATTTCGGCAATATTCTTTGTATTCTCGCTCGCTACAAGCTGGAGCTCGTGATGGAGCTTATCGGAATAGGTATGGAAGATTCTCGCTACTGAAAGAGCGGGAACACCGTAAATTTCACCGTCAAAGAGTCTTACGGAGCTTATTGCAAGGTCATTGCCCTTGTCAACACCGTCAAAGTCAAGGCGGATTCCCTTAAGGTCGCCCGTATATCCCTCAATATCTCCGAGATATATGTCGTAGGTGTGATATTCGCCGTCGGAGAAGAGAGAGAATTCAACCTTTTGCGCTCCGTACTTGGTTTCATCGCCGGCAATAACGTAAACGAATGCCTTTGCGCCCTGAACCTCATTTTTAATGGCAACTTGAATGTACTTGTATTCATCTGTGCTATATTTACAGGGAGCAAATGCCAAGTATGGGTCAGCAGCATCCGTAATAGCGATATTGATCACTCCACCGCTCTTTTTCACCTTCATATCGTTGAAGCTGTCAACCTCAAGCGGCACGTCGGCTTCTGCGAATATCGTGGTTCCGTTAACAAGGTTCTGTCCCTCTATACGAACTTCATTGTAATAATAGCCGTATCTGAAAACGTTTACGGTTGCATCCTCAGCGGTCTTTGAGGTATAGTATACGTTGCCGTCGGTCATTTTTACAAACACGTCGAAGGTGTTTTCAAGATAAGTCTTGCCCTTTGTATTCTTGAGAGCCAACAACTGCTGATCGTAGATAGCGTCAAGTCCGTATTCAAAGGACATATTCTGATTTTCAACGTAATATGCGCCGATATTTCCAATTGAATAATAATCCTGAACGCCGTTTGCAAGGGAATGAGCGTTCTTGATGATATCAGCATAAGGACCTGTAAGCTGTACGTCCTCAAATTTTTCATTGGTGTCGGTATCCTCGGTCGTATCCTCGGTATTACCCTCAGACGACTCGTTGTCATTCTTTTCAGATGATTCGTCGTTAGGAGCTTCCGTAGGAGCATCGGTAATTGCTTCAGTGGTTTGAACAGCTTCGCCACCGCACGATGCAAGCACGCCTACTACCATAACGAAGATCAAGATAAGTGAGATGATGGATAGTGTGTTTTTGCGCATGTGTAATCCTTTCCTGAATAAAATCAATACTTGACAAAAAAGGCGCGACAAAACGACTCTCTTTCGAGAATCATTCTGACACGTCTCAAATCTCTCTGTATCACTCTTTAGTATTTTACCATAAATATATAACGTTGTCAATAGAAGGTGACAAAAATTATTGCATGATCGGATCAAAAGTATCGTGAGGCTGACGAAGATAAAACGCCAATGAAGGTCATTGGCGTTTTATTGTTTGTTTAAAAGAAAAAAATATTTTGGCTGTTTCACCTGGAGGAAGGTTACCTTCCAAGCACCTTTAATGCGTCATAAATGCTATGTATCGGAATAAGCTCTATCTGGGCGTCAAAGCTCCGCTTTTCAATGTTTTTGTACGGCACAACCGCCTTTGTGAATCCGAGTCGAGCCGCCTCCTTGACTCTTTGCTCAAGATTTGAAACCGCACGGCATTCGCCCGAAAGACCAAGCTCTCCGATTGCGATAAGATCATCGGGAACCGCTTTATCCGTAAGGGAAGAAATGAGTGCCAACGCAATAGCGGCATCGCTTGCGGGCTCACTTACGTAAAGACCGCCTATAACGTTTGTATATACGTCGTTTTGATAGAATTTAAGTCCAAGACGCTTTTCAAGCACCGCGATTATAAGACAAAGTCGGTTATGATCAATGCCGTTTGCGGTTCTTCTCGGAGCAGGGAAAACAGTTGTTGAAACGAGCGCTTGAACCTCCGCAATTATCGGTCGAGTACCCTCAATGGTACACATAGCGCAGTTGCCGGGAGTGTTCTTCGGCCTACCCGAAAGAAGCATTTCGGAGGGATTCCCAACCTCAATAAGTCCTTTGTCGGTCATCTCAAAAACGCCGATCTCATTAGTAGAGCCAAATCTGTTTTTATTTGCTCTGATTATTCTGTATGATTGGAGCTTTTCGCCCTCAAAGCAAAGCACGGCGTCAACCATGTGTTCAAGAACCTTGGGTCCTGCGATGCCACCCTCCTTGTTGACGTGACCGACGAGAAGCATAGAAATTCCGTCACCCTTCGCTCGGCTGATAAGCGTGAGTGCCGATTCTCGCACCTGTGCGACACTGCCGGGAGCCGACTTGATCGCGTCGTCGTATATCGTTTGTATTGAGTCGATTATCATTATGTCGGGCTTGATCTTATCAGCCTCGGAAAGTATTGAGTCAAGGTTAGTTTCGGTCAGAACGAAAAGATTTCTTCCCGAAACACCAAGTCTTTTGGCGCGGAGCTTAAGCTGTCCCCCCGATTCTTCTCCCGAAATATAAAGCACCTTTTTGTTCGCGCCAAGACACTCGCATATCTGCATAAGCAGAGTCGATTTTCCGATACCCGGCTCACCCGAAATCAGTACGACAGAGCCGTGAACAAGCCCGCCGCCAAGCACTCGGTCAAGCTCGGAAAGTCCGGTCTGAGAGCGTATGTATTCGGGAATTTCGAGGTCGGAGTAAGATATAGCGCGGTTTTCCGTGCTTGAGATCATGCTTTTTCTCTTTGGTGTCGCGGTTTCCTCGGGCGATGTGCTTATCACGTCCTCGACAAAGGTATTCCACTGATTGCATGAGGGGCATTTTCCCATCCACTTAGGTGAATGATATGTACAATTTGAGCAAATATAAACTGTTTTAAGTCCTTTCATATATGTATGTGTTCCTTATGTTTTTGATTATGATTCGATTATAGCATATTTTCTTCATCAATGCAATAGCACAACCGAGCTTTTTTTAGATAAAACAACGTATAGTTTATTGACATATATGCGAAAAAGGTTTATAATACTCGTAGAATGTTTTTTTGACAGAAAGTGAGGTGAGAGAATGCTTATAACCGACAAAATACCGTCGTACATCTACGATTTGCTCAAAAGCAGGGGAGTAGATACCGATAAAATAATGCTTGCGTCATACTGCGATATGAACGATAGTCATATTTACTGCGACACGTATGTCCTTGCGACCGCAGAAAAGCTGATAGTACTCAGCGGAAGCGGAGGTCTTGAAAACGGTGGACGCGCGGGCAAGATCGATAAGGTTTGGCGCGAGGAAGCCTATCGCGAGTACAACGTAGAAGAAATTGAAAAGCTTAAGCTTGAAGAATTAAGCTCAAGTGCAAGACTTGTTGCCAAAATGAAGTCGGGCGAGTATATCTTCCTCACCGCGATGACGAATACCTGTCGGAGTTCTCTATTGTGCTTCATAAAGTACTTTGAAAAAATGAAGAGGGGTGAGATCAAGGGTAGTGATTTTGAGATCGATCCCGAGGACGACCCGAGTGCAAACCGCTGTCCAAAGTGCGGTATGAGATACCCTGACAAAAACAGAAAAATATGCCCGAGATGCATGGAAAAGGGTAAGCTGTATAAGCGCTTTGCTACGTTTTTGTTTAAGTATAAAAAGTATGTCGGCGTAATGCTTCTGTCACTTATTTTGTTGACTGCAACGGGCATTCTTGCACCCTATCTCTCAAACGAGTTCTTTTATGATGAGGTGCTTAACGAAGGCGGCGGATTTTTCGGAGAGGTATTGCTTGTTATCGCCCTCATCGTAGGCACAAGACTTCTCGGACAGCTTTTCAGTATAGTAAACGGACTCGTGTCGGCAAGAATATCGGCAAAGGTCGTATTCGACCTGAAAATGACGGTGTTTAAGTCGATAGAACGACTCTCGATGAGCTTCTTCAACGGAAGACAAACGGGAGGGCTTATGACACAGGTGAATAACGACTCCAATACGATATATTACTTCTTCTGTGACGGAATACCGTACTTCTTGATCAATATCGTTCAGGTCGTTGTCGTTTGCGTTATTTTGTTCATCGAAAATCCGCTTCTGGCGGCATTGTCGCTTGCGACCGTACCGATCTTCTTCTTTATAATTTTAAGGAGCTACAGACACGAAACCAAGCTCCACGCAAAGAACTATTCGGGCTCGCGCGCGGTCAACTCACAGCTTTCCGACGTGCTTGGAGGCATAAGAGTCGTAAAGGCGTTTTCTCAGGAAAATGCGGAGATAAGACGTTTCAATAAAACGAGCAAAAAAGCGGCAAAATATCAGAAAAACCTTTCATTGTTTAATAATTACGTATATCCGTCACTCGGACTTGTGCTTTATCTTGGCAATATTATTGCGCTCGGAGTCGGCGGTTGGATGGTTATTTCGGGATATAACGATTTTTCATACGGTAAGCTGCTTAAATTTGTGGCTTATGTAAATATGATATACAGCCCGATGTACTTCTTTGCCGATATGATAGACTGGTCGGCGCAGTGTACCAATGCGCTTCAGCGTCTTTACGAAATATACGACACCGAGCCTGATATCACCGAAAAGCCTGACGCGATAACTCCCGAGGAGATATTTGGTAACGTTGAATTTCGCAACGTGGAGTTCTCCTACGTCAAAAATCGCAAGATAATTGACGGTGTGAGCTTTGACGTTAAGGCGGGTAAAACGCTTGGCATCGTAGGGCACACGGGTGCGGGTAAGAGTACGATAGTCAATCTTTTGATGCGACTTTACGATTGCAACGAGGGTGAGATATTTGTTGACGGTATAAACGTCAAGGATCTTTCCTTCAAATCGCTTTATGAAAATATTTCGATAGTGTCGCAGGAAACTTATTTCTTTATCGGTTCAATACTTGATAATATAAAGTACGCAAAGCCCGACGCCACTCGCGAGGAGGTTATCAAAGCCGCCAAGCTGGCGGGAGCGCATAGCTTTATTATGAAGCTTCCCGAGGCGTATAACACAATGATAGGCTTTGGATATAAGGACTTGTCGGGCGGTGAAAAGCAGCGTCTTTCGATAGCGCGAGCAATTCTCCGCGACCCCAAGATACTTATTCTTGATGAGGCAACTGCCGCGATGGATACCGAAACCGAGCAGATGATTCAGAATGCTATCACTGCGCTTACAAAGGACAAAACGACGATAATGATAGCACACAGACTCTCGACCTTGCGCGATGCGGACGAGCTTATCGTTATAGAGCACGGTAAGGTTGCGGAGAGGGGAACTCACAAGGAACTTCTCGCTATTGAAGGCGGAGTTTACAATAAGCTCTATACTCTGCAATCAGAGGCGCTTAAAAATGCGGGAATTACCGAATGACAGAGAAAAAGTGGTGATCAAATGGAACAAAAAAATGAGATAATGCTTGATAGGGCCGCAAGGATAATACGGCTTGACAAAAGCTCGGCAGTTTTCAAGAGTGAAAACAGATTTCTCACTCTTACTCTGACCGAGGACGGTGAGGAGAAGAAATATAACAGAGTTTTTCTTCACAGAGCCTTTCCTCACGAGCTGTTATGGGAATATATCTCGGTGCTTGACGAGGACAACAAGGAAATCGGTCTTATCTATAATATTGAAGATTTTGATACGGAAACAGCCTCGGTACTTAAGACCGAGCTTGAAAGAAAATACTATTCTCCTGTTATTTCAACTATTGAAAGCGTTAAGGAGCGTTACGGCTTTTCGTATTGGAAGATCAATACCGCAGACGGTAAAAAGATTACCTTTACGATGCAGGATACGTACAGAAATATCGTGCATACGGGAGGCGACAGCCTTTTGTTGCTTGACGTGGACGGAAACAGATTTACTATTGAAAGCGTAACCGCGCTTGACCGAAAGAGCTATCGAAAAATAGAGATATACCTTTAATGAAGGACTGCAAATCTGATAAGGAGGTGAAACGATGAAAAGAAGAAAACGCGATATTAACCGTTACGACGTAAAGAAAAATTTAATAAAGCACTGTCCCGATTGGACGCATGACGACGTTGTCGCGGCTTTCGGATATAATCTTCACCCCGAGATCCCCGGAGAGATTGTAGACGGCTTTGTGGCTATAAGCAGAGAAGAGCTCGTCGTCTTTCTCAACGGAGAAGAGACAGAGAGAGTAAAGCTTTCAAGTATCTCGGAATTCAATTCGTATAACGGAGTGGGAACTGTGTTCGTGTCCTATAAATGTAAGAACGACGACACACCGCATTTTCTTTGTGTGAGTGATATGAAGCACGCAAAGAGAATAGGCGACTCTGTAAAGAGATTGAATCGAATAATAGAACACGGTATAGAGTATTTTGACAAAATAAAGGCAAACCGTAAGAGCGGCAACAGCGGCGGCGAGAGAGTCTGCCCAAAATGCGGCAGGCCTTTCCCGCGAGGCTCAAGTATTTGCCCGAGATGTCAGAATAAGCTGAAAAATCTATTAAGATTATGGAACATAATTAAGCCCTACAAGTTATTTATATTTTTGTCGGTGTTACTCTTTGTCGTGGTGAGCGCGCTTAATCTCGTAACTCCCGAGCTTACCAAGATACTTACCGATGAATTTATAAATACCGCCTCACCTGAAACTGTTTCGGTAGGCAAGTACGTCATTATCGTGCTAATGATGGTAGCCGTGCAGGTCTTGGTGAGAGCCGTTGGCATGTTCAGAAGCCACGCGCTTATAAACGCGAGCAACGGAATGATCATTGACCTTCGCAATATGCTCTTTGAAAAGATACAAAGGCTTTCAATAGAGAAGATATCAAAGCGCACTGCGGGCGAGCTTATGCGCCGTGTATCGCAGGACGTTACCTTGATACAAAACTTCCTCGTTCATACGCTTCCTACGCTTATCGAGCAGGGATTGCTTTTCGTCGCCGTTGCGATAATCTTTATCGCAAGTGACTTGAGCCTTCTCCTGTTGCTGATAATGATACCGGTTCCGTTGGTAATCTTCGGATTCAGCTTTTTCTGGAAAAAAATACACAAGCTGTTTCACAGATCGTGGAAGCTTGGCGCAAAGTCAAACTCCGTGCTTCACGATATCTTTTCGGGTATCAGAGTTGTAAAGTCCTTTGGTATGGAGGATAAGGAAACCGTAAGATATGAAAAGGCGGCGGCAGCAGAGCGCGATATTCAGATAAAATCTGATTCTCTTTGGTATACCGTAATGCCGCTGATGCAATTTCTTATGTGCTTTGGCGAGTTTATTATTCTATTTTATTCGGGTAATGCGATACTCGGCGGAAGTATGACGCTTGGTGATATGTCGAAATTCTCACTGTATGCAAGCCTTATATACGGCCCGCTACGTATGATATCGGGTATGCCGAGACATATTATTCAGTTCATAACCTCAACCTCTAAGGTTTTTGAGATCATTGACGAAAGTGAGGAAATATCAGACACCGAAAACGCCCAAGTCCCCAAATTCAAGGGTGATATTGATATTGATCACGTATCCTTTGGATATGAAAGCGGCTCTGAGGTGCTTACCAATATTGACCTACATATAAAACAAGGTGAATTTATCGGCCTTGTAGGTAAATCAGGCGTAGGAAAATCCACACTTATTAATCTGATCATGCGTATGTACGACGTCGAGGACGGAAGCATCTCTATTGATGGGATCGACATAAGAGATATTTCTCAGGAGGCGCTTCGCTCCCAAATGGGTGTTGTGCTTCAGGAAACCTTGCTTTTCTCGGGAACAATATATCAAAACATCGCGTATGCGAAGCCTGAGGCGAGCCGTGATGAGATAATTGCCGTGTCAAAGCTTGCGGGCTGTCATGATTTTATTATGAGACTCCCCGACGGCTACGATACTAAGGTCGGAGAGAAGGGACACACCCTGTCAGGTGGCGAGCGACAGAGAGTTGCCATTGCACGCGCGCTTCTTCACGATCCGAGAATACTTATCCTTGACGAAGCGACGGCATCACTTGACACAGAAACGGAAAAGCAGATTCAGGATGCACTTGCAAATCTATCAAAGAACAGAACGACAATAGCCATCGCGCACAGACTTTCCACCTTGCGTAATGCTACGCGACTTGTCGTGCTTGATAAGGGACGAGTTGCTGAGGTCGGAACTCACGATGAGCTTATCGAGAAAAAGGGAATATACTACGGGCTCGTGATGGCTCAGCGAGAGATGTCCAAAATGCAGGAGTGACCTTTTTTCTCCACGATACATAATTTAATAAAACCTCCCATATAATTTAGCGATAACAAATATCGTCTAAACTTTTGGGAGGATTTTTATTTATGGCGGAGTATTCAATTTATAAGGACATAGCTGAAAGAACGGGGGGCGATATTTACATCGGTGTCGTAGGCCCCGTAAGAAGCGGAAAGTCTACATTTATCAAAAGGTTTATGGAGGCTATGGTGCTTCCTAACATCACAGAGGGATATTCAAGAGAAAGAGCGCGTGATGAAATGCCGCAATCCGCGGCAGGTAAAACGGTTATGACGACAGAGCCGAAGTTCATTCCTGACGAGGCTGTTACGGTAAGCGTTGACGGTTGTTCAAAATTCCGTGTCAAGATGGTTGACTGTGTCGGATATCTTGTTCCCGACGCGCTTGGCGCTATAGAGGACGGTCAACCGAGAATGGTCAGAACCCCGTGGAGAGAAGAGCCGATGCCTTTTATCGAAGCGGCGGAAATGGGCACGCATAAAGTGATTACAGAGCATTCCACTATAGGTATGCTCGTTACGACCGACGGAACTATCGGAGATATACCAAGACAAAGCTACGTTGAAGCGGAGGAGAGAATAGTTGAAGAGTTGAAGACTCTTGGCAAGCCCTTTGCGGTGATACTTAATTCCGCGCACCCGTCAAGCGATTCGGCGATAGCACTTGCTTACGAGCTTGAGGCAAAATATTGCGTTCCCGTTGCGCTTGTTTCCTGCATTGATCTTGACGCCGAGGATATACGACATATTCTTGAGCTTGTACTCCACGAATTTCCCGTGTCTGAAATCAAGATAAGACTTCCCGAGTGGACTGCGGCTCTTGACGACAAGCATGTCATCAAAACCTCTATATATTCAAGTATATGTTCTGCCGCGGACAAAATAAGCAAGGCGGGAGAGGTCAAGGATGCGATAATGACCCTCGGTGATAACGAGTATATTGAAAATGTAGACGAGCTTGAAACCGATCTTGGAAGTGGAAAGGTTAGTGTGACGCTTTCCATGAAGGACGGACTCTACTACGACGTGATAAGTGAGCTTACGGGATTTGAGATCGGAGGAGAAGAGGAGCTTATAAGCTTGCTCAGATCACTTGCGGAGATGAAAGCAAGATATGATAAGATCGAGGAAGCACTTGACGAAGCGGAGGCAAACGGATACGGAATAGTTATGCCCGACGTCAATGAGCTACATCTTGCAGATCCCGAAATTGTAAAGCAACCCGGTGGATACGGAGTAAGACTTCGCGCGTCGGCGCAGTCTATTCACATGATAAGAGCTAATATTGAAACTGAGATAAATCCGATCGTCGGCACGGAGCAGCAATCTGAGGATCTTGTTAAATATATGCTTAATGAATTTGATGAAGATCCGCAAAAGATCTGGCAATCAAATATGTTCGGCAAGAGCCTTTACGAGCTTGTGAATGAAGGCTTACACACAAAGCTTGAAAATATGCCCGATTCCTCACGCGCCAAGCTTTCGGAAACCCTTGAGCGCATAATCAACGAGGGAAGCGGTGGGCTTATCTGCATAATTCTTTAATAGGAAAACGCGCGGCTGATGCCGCGCGTTTCTTTATGTAGTTATCTGATCATACGGAAAGAGAAGTATAGCTCTGCTCGTCCGTTTTAACTTCTTTTTTTTGGATATTCGCGCCAAGCTTTTCAAACTTGCCTACGATGTCGTAGTATCCACGCTCGATCTTGTCGATTCCGCTTATAGTCGATTCACCTTCACTTGCAAGAGCGGCGATTACCATAGCCGCGCCGGCACGGAGATCGTGACAGAAGAGGGGAGCGCCGGAAAGAGCCGCGCCACCGCGAATAACTGCGTGGTTACCGTCAACCTTAATGTTCGCGCCCATCTTGTTGAGCTCGTCGGTGAAAAGGAATCTGCTGTTGAAAATATTTTCTACAACGTCAGATGTGCCCTCTGCAAAGCAGAGCATTGCAGAAAACTGAGGCTGCATATCGGTTGCGAATCCGGGATAGGGCTGAGTTACGATGCTGACACCCTTGAGCTTGCCGTTGCTTTCAACGGTTATATAGTCGTCACCGACGATTACAGTTGCGCCTGCTTCTTCAAGCTTTGCGGAAACAGCCTCAAGATGCTTGGGGATAACGTTCTTTACGGTTACCTTACCGCTTGTTGCGGCAACTGCCGCCATAAAGGTTCCTGCCTCGATCATATCGGGGATGATAGCGTAACGGCAGCCGTGAAGCTTTTCAACACCCTTTACTTTGATCACGGATGTGCCTGCTCCGGTGATGTTAGCACCGCAAGCATTAAGGAATACTGCGAGGTCAACGATGTGAGGCTCGCGAGCAGCGTTCTCAATTACTGTTACTCCGTCTGCAAGAACCGAAGCAAGAATCATATTAGCGGTAGCACCTACCGATACTTTGTCGAAATAGATAGAGCTTCCGATAGGGCCTCTCTCAGATTCAACCTCAATACGTCCACCCTTGAATCCACATGTTGCGCCGAGTGCCTCAAAGCCCTTCATGTGAAGGTCGAGAGGACGTGCACCGATGCTGCATCCGCCGGGGGAGAATACGCTTGCCTTGCCGAAGCGGCCGAACTCTGCGCCGAGAAGGTAAGATGAGCCGCGAAGCTTAACTGCCATCTCGTTGGTGGAGGAGCAGGGAATTATATGCTTACAGTTGATCTCAACCGAGGTCTTGGAAAGTCTTTGAACAGATGCGCCCATGCTTACAAGAATGTCAAGCAAGATCTCGATGTCGCTTACAGGAGGTATATTGTCGATTATGCAGGGCTCCTCGTTGAGAATGCACGCGCAAATAACGGGAAGGGCTGCGTTTTTCATGCCGTTTATTGTTACGTTACCGTAAAGGGGACGTCCGCCGTTAATAATGATGTTTTCCATGTGCTACCTCCGTCTGATCCGCTAAAAAAGAAGTGTGCGGTCTGTATTTATCGAGATTTGAAAAAATATATTTTTATTTGCTGTCGGTCTGTGTTTTTTGCCGTTGTCAGAAGTCGTTTTTTGATGTTTTTTCTCATCTGCGGCACAATGATATTATATCATAAATGAATATTAATGTAAAGACTTTTTGTATAAAGTTTATAATTTGTTTACAAAAATTGTAAAAATATTTATTGACAAGATGTCTATATTCGCCATAATGCGACAAAAAACAAAAGTTCTATCTTTGCGAAAATACCGCAAAAATAGAAATAAGTTATGAATAAGACGGCAAAAATTGAATAAAATACAAATAAATTAATAAAATTGTTCAAAAAAGATGTCGTTGTCGTAGTAATACATTTTAGTGCGACATAAAAATGAATAAAAATAACAAAAAAAAACACCGCTTCACAGACATTATATTCTGTGAAGCGGCGATTGGTTAATATTATTTTTTGAAATTCAGTTTTTTATAATCTTTTCGCTTTTGAAGTATGCAACCGCGAGGTCAACGACCATTCCGTAGCTTTTTTTGCCGACCGTACCTTGCGCCTTCAGATAGGTATCATTTACCCTGTCTGAAACCTTGCTTGCGGTCGATTCACGGTATTTGTTGAAGAATTTACTGTAAGCGGAAAGCTCACGCCTGACCCTGATGTCAAGGGTGCTGACTGCTTCCTTATATAGCTCCTTATCTGCCTTGTAGAGCGCGGACGCGATATACTCGTACATATTGAGATATGCACAGTAAAGTATATAATCGTCATCCGATCTTATCGACACAAGAAATGCTATGAGATTTGCCTCGTCCTCACGCGCGATACCTCTTTGGTGCGCAAGCTCGTGCGCCGCGGTATACGGAATAGTGTAATCGGGGAAATTTACGTTTATATTAGCCTCACCCGTAAAAAAGGTGTATACTCCCGTAATGTGCGTGTAGGACATCGCCTCGCTGTGCATCACGGGTTTAATTTGGCTATAAAAATTGTTGATGAAATAATTGTCCTTGCAGTAATCGTCGAAAGCCTTTATCAGCTTTTTGTTCATCTCTCTGAGATCGTAAGGCATCACCGAGAAATCATCCTCGCCGTATTCGATACGTTCAGATAGCGCGTTTATCTTTCCTATAAGATAGACCGCCGATGCGTAAAGCTCCTCGCCCCCGATAGCCTTCTGCTCAAGTCCGAGCTTTTTATCTATCGTTGATCCTCTGTATCCCGACGAGAAGGTGAGAACGAATGACGAAAACAGTAGTGACGCCGCCGACACGATGCAGACCAGAGTAACGAGGGTTGCTTTTTTTGTCCTGCAACGGTATTTAAGGAGATACCAAAGCGCAAGTACGAGCAGAATTGGAAAAAGTAGTATCAAAAGCTCAGCAAGTGAAAGCGGAACTATATTCGTGAGTTGAGCAAACAAAAATCTGAAAATTACCGCAATATAGATATTGAAGAAATCTGCAAAGCCCTCGCTCAGAGTGCTTATAAAGTAAATCACAACGCAGACCGCGGCAATAATAAGAGATATTTTTGCGAAAAGGGGAATTTTCTCATAATTTTTCTCCTTGACCGCTTTATCGGGCTTGTTTTTTGCCGCAGAAGCTTTTTTTATGTGTTTTATCATTGTTATTACCGCCTTTACGGATCTGTAGTTATCTTTGAGAATATTTCGTCAAGAGAAAATCCCGTGAGGTCTGAAAAAGCCTTTTTCATATCGTCGGGCGGCGGTGAAATGAAGGTTTTGATATCGTCACCGTACGGCAAAGGCAGAGAAAGACGGCAAGCGTGCAGGGCGTGACGCGATATGTACTCGGACTCCTCGCCGTAAATATCATCGCCAAGTATCGCGTGCCCAATGTGCGAAAAGTGAACTCGCAGCTGATGCGTTCTTCCCGTTATCGGTATAGCCTCAACCACACTTATCTCGTCACTTGAATAAAGACTTCGCCACTTGGTCATAGCGGGGAACGCGCCCTCTTCGTCACCGTTGCTGACACATCGCACGATAACGCTGTTTTCCTTTCGTTTCATATAAGTTTCAATAGTCTGCCAACCGTCACTCTCAAGCCTACCGCAAAGGATAGCAATATATGATTTTCCAATCATCTTGTTCCGCCTTGCGTATTCAAGGAATGATGAGGATATCGCATGCTTTGCCACGAGTGAAATTCCGCTTGTGTTTCTGTCAAGTCTGCCAATTGGTCGGAAAACGAATGGGATGTCCCATTCAAGATACTTATATGCGACCGCGTTTGCAAGCGTATCGTCGGTATGCCCGTGCGAGGGGTGCGTCGGCATATAGGGCGGCTTGTCGATAAGCATAATATCGTCGTTTTCAAATATCACATTTATCGGAATGTTGATAGGATCAATATGCTCACTTTGCTCGTTTGGCAGATCAAGCTCGTTTATTGAAAGAATATCACTTTCGCACAAAATATACCTCACCGTAACGTGCTTGCCGTTTGCCATTATGCCTTTTTCATCGCGTTTGAGCTTTGAGAGAGCCGCGCCCGAGATTTTAAGTGTGGATTTTAAGAACGCAAGCACGGTCTTGCCCGCATGCGCGTTATCTATTTTAAAAACCATACCTGCCTCCTTTGATTTACTAATTTATATTATATCACCTTTTGTTAACCAATATAAGAAATTTTTGTGACGGGAATAAAAACATATTTCTTTTTTTTACGTAATATTTGACATTTTTGGAAAATATAATTGTATAGAAAGTTTTTAGGAGGAAAAGAATATGAAAAGCATAAAAAGAGTACTTTTTGCAAGCATACTTATTATCGTACTGACGGTTGCGGTAATATCGGTGTCTGCGACCGACGCAACTCTGACCGTGGGCGTCACTCCTCAGGCAAACGAGGTCGCTACCAATATACCCGAAAACGTGGTATCCTGCGGTCTTTACGTTATAGCGGAGCAAAATCAGATGACCGTAGCGGGACTTAAGGGTAACATGCTCAATTTCTCACCCGAGAGATTTGCGTGTGCTATGAATCTTTCTCGCGTTGACAGTATCACAGTCGTAAGCCTTCCCGATATATCCGCAGGCTCACTCTATATAGGAAGTGAGGGTGTTTCGGTCGGTCAGAAGCTTTCTGCAAACGATATTGCGCTTATGACCTACGAGGAGGCGCGCGAGGGCGAGGGAATTCCCACATCGTTTGAGTTTACCGTTAACGGCAGCGCTTACGCTATGACCTGCAATATCTATATGATAGACGATATAAATTACTGTCCGACTGTCAGTATGGCATCTTATGCGTCGCTAAACGCTGAAACGTATAAGAATATCAAGGTGTCAGGTGTGCTTTCGGGCTATGATCCCGAGGGCGACGAGATAGTCTTTGAGATAGTCAAATATCCCGCGCGCGGCAGACTTGAGCTTGAGGACAGAACGACGGGCAAATATACCTATATCCCCGACGAGTCATACACGGGCGAAGATAGCTTTTCCTACGTTATACAGGACAAATACGGAAATTACAGCGCGTCTGCGACCGTTACGCTTACCGTCAACGCGCAATCAACGAGCGCAAGCTATGCCGACCTCCTTGAAGATGAGGTATATACCCACGCGATTGCTATGACCGAGTTTGGACTTATGAATGGAGTCAAGGTCGGGGGACACTATTATTTTGAGCCCGAAAGAGAGGTAAGCCGCGCCGAGTTTGTCGTTACCGCAATGAATGCGATCGGCATAAGCTCGGTTCCCGAGGTCGAAAGCACAGGATTTTTCGATGACGAAAAGATAAGCCCCGAGATGAAGGGCTATATTGCGCTTGCTTATTCCAAGGGATTTATCAGCGGTAAGTCGGTAGAGGGCAATCTTTGCTTTGATCCCGACGAGAGCATCAAGCTCTCCGAGGCGGCGGTTATAATCAGCAATATGATAGGCTATGCCGACGCAAAGGTCGCGCCCGTATTTGCCGATGCGGACAATATCCCCGAGTGGTCGGAAAGGGCAATAAGCTCGCTCCACACCCTCGGCATCCTTGAAACGCCTGATAAGATCGCGGGAGCCGGCGAAATAATCACCCGCGGCGATATGGCAAAGCTGCTTAATAAAACTATGCAGGTAATTGGAAGATAAATAAGAAAAAAGCATTGGTCGCAAGATCAATGCTTTTTTCATTGAAGTAGCCAGGTTGACACAAAGTCACAGAGAGTTTACTCTATCAAGGCTACCACTATTAGTATACCACATTTAATTGAGATTGTCAAGAGTAAGCCTCGCAGCTCATCAATGCCAAAAACCTTGATGCAACGTCTAACAACGGTTCTGCGAGTACTTCTAATAAGAGATACCGCCGACCGAATTAACGGCCTTGAGCGCCCCAAACCAAACGAGGGATACGCTCTAACAAACGATATCTCTAATAACAGTATATCACAACCCGAGGGAATTGTCAATAGGGAAAATTTGTCGAGTGTTGACGCGCAGGTGGCGCAGTATGCTGATATTTTCGGGTTGAAGGAACACGGCAAGAGTGAGCTTGCGACAGTGGTGTCATACGCCGGTGAAGATGCTGACGTTGGAAACGTGGCGCAGGCTTTTAACGCCGTGTATCAGGCCGGTAAACAAGGCAAGGACGTCAGCGAGGCGAAAAATCCGTATTTGTCATTGCTCTCCGAGGAGCAGAAGATGATAGCCTATAACGCCGGTGTTATGGACGGGTTGCTGGAGAAGGCAAGGAGTGAAAAAACTTCGGACGGGGTATTGCAAAAGGACGGAGAGAGTGGTAAAGAGGGTGCAACAACCGAAACATCGCATAAAAGAAAAGGACGTACAGCCGAAGAACGTCAAGAGGCTCGAAAAAAGCAGATCGAAGCAGAACGTCGTAAATTTAGTCAATTAAGTCCAGAAAGACAAAAATATCTCAAGGAAAAGTATTCAGAATATTGCAACGTTATTGAGCAACTGGAAGTCGGCGATAAGCTTATCAGTGACAACGGAGATACAATCGGAGAGGTCATAAGTATAACTGACGGCGCCGTATTTATTGTCGGTGAATCTGGTTTTGTTGAAATGATATTGCCTGATACCTTTATTGCCGACGGTGTTATATCGTTTCTTGATATAGGCGACGGTCATTTTGAAAGGGCGGATGGTACTTGGATTGGAAAGACTACTGCCGACAATGCAGAAACAGCAAGCAAAAAAATAACACCCGATATGTCGGATGCTGAGAGATATGAGGTGTTGAAGGATAGAATATTATCATTATCAGCACAATCTGATAAAAACAAGCTAGTTGATGTGCAAGAAAAAATAGGGGTATCGGACAACGACATTGAGTTCTCTAAGTATGGTGACAGAAAAAAGTTATTTAAAAAGCTTGGCGAAGAATTTGCCGTGTATCATCAATATAGTAACGCAGACGTGCAACTTGACTTCTCATTCTCAAAAGGTAATATCGGAGAAAGTGTCAGCAAACAAGGTAAAAACTTTTTGTATATGGCAAAGATGCTTACATGCCTTGATACAATAGTAGAAAATGCCATAGGAATAGAAGTACATAACAGAAATAAGGACGGGTATAAAACAGACAACACGTTGGAAAATATATATGTTTTAGCCAGTGCTTTTGTAGATGGAGAAAATATTGTTCCCGTGAAGCTGGAAATAAAAAAATTCTCCGATAAGGAGAATACTCTATATGTGGCAATAGCCTTAGAAAGCATAAAAACAGACGGGATCGTAAAGCAAGAGGTCGCCAATGATGGCGTTGCCCGACAATACTCTCCCCCGTCTAATATCAGTATAGCACACTTTTTTGAAAAAATCAATATTGCTGATAAAAGTTTTTTGAAATATATTCCCGACGGCTTTTTGTCAGAAGAACAAATAAAGGCTAAGCAAGAAGCACTCGCGGAGGATAAGAGAAGAATTGATGCTATGTCGGATAAGGAGCAGGGCAAAAAGGAAACTATTACTCCCGTCAAGAATTTGACCAAGGAGCAGAAAGACGTCGTTGAAGCGGGTAAAAGGCTTGGAAGAGAGGTTATAATTGCAGATATCAAGCTTGGCAAGAAGAATATTGACGGTTTGTGGGACGGAAAGATCATATATATCAATCCAAACCCCACGAGCGGCAATCCGATGTTTACTTTGCTCAAGCACGAGCTGACGTATTTTACGCAGATCTCCGAGAAATATGAAGCTTTTTCCTTCGCGGTCACTGACAGTAAGGTGTTTTCCAAGTGGCTAAGGGACAAAGGATTTAAGAACAGTCAGGAGTATATTGCGAAAATTATATCCGATCAAAAGAAGGTCGGTAAAAATTGGGACAATGCGGATGGCAGAGAAAAGGCGCGACGGGAGATGGTGGCAAACTTCGTCGGTGACGTGCTCTTTGCAGATGACGGCGCACTTGAGCGATTCGTTAACGCCTTATCGCCTGATCATAAGCGTACATTCGGGGAGCTTGTCCGCGACTTTATCGCGTGGATAAAGAAAAAACTCGGAGCATTGTCCGAGATCGAGATGCTTGAGAGGCAGTATGCGAAGCTCTTTAAGGATGCGAAAAAAGTGATGACGGTGAATGGGGAATATCAAGCGGCGTATTCGTTTATAAATTCCAGTAATGGTATGGCAAACGATGCCCTTATTCCCTATAACGATAAACAGATTAATTATATTAACAATCGTGGCGACTATATTATAGACAGCTTTGATAAATTGGTAGAGGTGGTGAACCTTGCGTTTGATGAGCCTGATAAGAAAGCCATTGCGCACTTCGGTATGGTTGATGCGGCAACACTTCAAAAAATAAAAAATAGCATACCAAACTTACCTGAAAGTATGGATATGCTATTTGAAGATAATAGGAGTTATTCAATTGCAACCACATTGGACAGCATAAGGCACATCGTAAAAGAGAAGAAACTCACTCGCCAAGATGTCATCGACTACTTGGACAGATTTGCGAACACTATCGTGGAATACGATGAGGTGGACTTCCACTACTACACAAGGAGAGGCAGAGAGACGCCCGGTCTTCTGTTTAGAAAGGATTTCCCTGACGGCAAGTATATCAGTTTTGACCTTATATCACAGGAAAAGCAAAGCCTTCTGATGCAATCTCTTTACATCGATAGTGTGGACTACGAAAAAAGGAAGTCTGCCGATCCTGTGCTGATGCAAAATGCCCCAGCTTCGACGCCCAAGGCGCGAGGTGGTCAAACTTCCAATACTAGTATATCACAAAAATCGGATTTGTCAACAGATTCTTCAAAAAAAACTTCTGGAACGGATGACTCGCAGCTTTCCTACACTCCCACGGAAGAAAACGGTGTTGACAATTATACTGAAGAGCAGTATAATTGTTTTGGGTGGGTGAGAGCAAACAATGTAATAAGCGCAGGATATTGGAGGAACTTTACCCAAAACTTTGCAAAAGCAGTTACTGGATTATCATATTATCCCAAGAATGCACAGGGTGAGTATATGATTGAAGTGTACGACATACACGACAGATTTGGCGTTACAGATGTTATTGTATTTGCAAGTGGGACTATTGAAAACCCGAAGGTAACAAAAATTGTTAAATTAAATCTTACTAATGATGTAGATCTCGAAACGAAAAGGAGTGAGTTATATGAGGTTGAGAGGAGAGGAATACAGCAAGAGGCTGGAGAGCTATTCCGATTTTACTATAAGGCTGATTTCGTTGGCGAACGGAACTACCAAAGAAATAGCGCTGAAGGCATCGGAAATAACCACCGACTCGGAACTAAACGAAGACCAAGTGAGATCAAAGCTAATCCACTTATTGAACTCCACATCGATGAAGAAAACGGAACAATAATAACAAAATATCGTAACGGTGAAATTCTTACAGAAAGATGGGATGTAAGCGATTACTCCTACACACCTTCAAAGGCAGAGACTATCGATGAATTGCTTGAACAATACAAAGAGGGTACTATTACCGAGGAGGAGTTTAAGGAGAGGATAGTTAGCGGTAAGTCGAAGAACGACCCTGTAAGTGTTGCACAAATGAGCGAGGAAGTCGCGAACACCACTCCCGATATTCAAAGACGGCAGGGCAAGGTAAAGGGTGACGGAGAACGCGACACGATTATAGCAAACAAGAGATTTTAGAAAGGCATTAAAATAACAAAATATTGGAATATAATGTATCACGCTTAGGGAGGAGTGTCAAGGACAAAAAGTCCCCGTGCAGTAATGCGTGGGGTTCTTATTATAGATTTCTTAAATTATCTATCTCTTCTTCAAATGATTGAATTGTCTTTTTGCTCACGTTGTCTGTTTCGACGATCTCGCCGCCTTCGATTACCTTGATATTTATGTTGTTCACGATGTTTTGCAACGAGTTGGCTATCTTTGTTTTTTCATCGGCTTTTCTTACAAACCAATATACCGGTATGCAGAATATCACAAAGGCGAAGAATACAGAGTATTCAAAATTCAGCCAATTTGATATTGTTCTTGCCAATGAATCTGCACCGAAGATCAATATGCAAAAAGTAATTAGGATAAAAATAAAGTTAATAATTCTTTTTCCGAAATTCATTGCCTACCTCCGCACATATGGATTGTTTTCTATGAAAAGCTGTTTCACAACTCTAAAAAATAATCTATATGTAATTTCTTTTTTAATAGTTAACAAAAATACTGTTTGGCACACAAGACTCAATATCTCCAAGGTCAAGATGAAGCGCAGCGGCAATCCGTAATACGCTTGAAAGTTTTGGATCCGAGTCGCCAAGTTCGATGAGTTCAAGACCTCTGTCAGAGAGTCCTGCAAGTTCCGCCGCTTTTCTTATAGATAGACCTAATTGTTCTCGTTTTTCTCTTACTATTCTTCCGAAATGTTGTGTTTTCATTGTCATTTTTGAAACAGCACCCCGTAGGGTGCTGTTTCTTTTATGTATTATCAGTTAAGCGATGCGATAGTGTTCTTTACCCACTCGAGAATTTCGGTCTTTTCGGCATCGGTTACCTTGTTGTCGAAAAGTCCCATCTTGATCTTCTTTACGTCCTCGATCACGTTTGCGCCCGCTTCCTTGATAAGCTCCTTGGTCTTCTCAACACAAGCATCGTCGCCTGCAGCGATGATTGCAACATTGTATGCTCTTGCCTTGGTAAGCTCACGAACGAAAAGTCTGTAATCGTCGGGAAGGCTGCCCTTGATATTTGTTGCGAGAATAACGAGTCTTTCCTTATCGCAGGAGTATGCGGGGGGAATTCTGTCAACAGAGTTAACGTTAAGCTCGTATTCTGCCTTTATCATATTACCGATTGCGAGAAGCTTCTTCTTCTCGGGGTAACAAAGAACTCTCATTTTAATAGCCATTGGTCTGTATCTCCTTTTTCTTTGATATACTTATTTTATCACATTTTTTGCCAAAATGCAAACCATTTTCGGCACGTGGCTGAACTTTCGTAGGATTACACATTAAAGGCAAGTGTGTTTTGTTGATTATAACAAGAAAATTACTTAAATTCAACAAGATACTTATCGTATACCTTATTTCTCATAATGCGGTAGCTCTCGTCCGCATTGGCAGAGAAGAAATCGCAATTGTTTCTGATCGCGGTCACGATATACTCGGGATTGAGATTTTCCGTGCTTCCCGCGGAGAGAATGGTGTTGATCGTGATGACGTTTCCTTCAACACTCGTATCAAGCTTCTTTATAAAAGTAGTGATATCAACATCTTTTTCGCCCGATTTTGAACGCTTTGTCATTATAACGGGAGAAGAGAAGAGTGCGTTTATTTTCTCAGCATCACCAACACCGATTTTATCGGATTTAAGCGTGATAGTATAGTCTGCGTAAGCGATATCGGCAAACTTTGTTGTCGGGTAATATGCTTCGAGAACGTACATCTCGTCTGTCAACTGCTCGTTAAGCTGATTTTTGATATCTTCAAGGTCTATCTTACGCTCGATCTTGAGGTCTGCCATCTCGCACGTGCTTTCCGTACCGACAGAAAGCGGAACTCCGAAAACGAGCTTTGCGTGGGGGTTGAAGCCCTTTGTGTACCACATAGGAATATTTGCTCTCACAAGAACTCTGTGGAAGGTTCTCTGGAGGTCAAGGTGCGAGATAAACTGAAGATTACCCACCTTGCAGAACTTGATTCGCACGGTTACGGGTGTGTCAAGCATGGGGAGAGAGAGCTTTTTCTCACCGGGAACTATTTTTCTTACGGGCAGCATCTTCTCTCACCTCCAAGTCGGTTTGCTCCACATCCCGAGCATTTCTCTCGGCAGTTGGGAGTAGTTACGCCCTCATGGGCTTTTTTGCTTTCTCTTATAAGGAATTCCTTGGTTACACCGCAGTCGATGATGTCCCAGGGAAGTATCTCATCGTAAGAATAGCGGCGGTTAGCGTAGAAAGCGGGATCAACTCCGCTGCGCTCAAATACGCTTATCCACTTTTCATAATCAAAATTTTCGCTCCACGCGTCAAACTTGAAGCCCTCACGGCAAGCAAGCTCAAGAGCGGGCGCAAGACGGCGGTCGCCGCGTGCCAGCACCGCCTCGATCTGACACGTTTCGGGATCGTGGTGCTGATATTTTATCTTTCGGTCGTTTACGCATTCACCGACGAATGCCTGCTTTTCCTTGATAACCTCAAGCGTATCCTGAGGCTCCCACTGGAAGGGAGTAAAGGGCTTGGGGATAAAGGGAGAAACACTGAAGGTGACCTGGGGTGCCTTTTGCTTGTTGCGGTTGGGATTTGCGTAGAACGCTTCAATTACCTTCTTTGCGAGTGCGGGGATAGCCGCAAGATCCTCGCAGGTTTCTGTAGGAAGTCCCTGCATAAAGTAGAGCTTTACCTGTGTTTTGCCCGCGTCAAACGCAACGGTTACTGCTCTCATAAGATCATCCTCACGAACGTTCTTGTTGATAACGTCGCGCAGTCTTTGTGAGCCCGCCTCGGGCGCAAACGTAAGGGAGGAAGCGCGCACGGAAGCAACCTTTTCCATAAGCTCCTTTGTAAAGCTATCAACTCGGAGCGAGGGAAGTGAGAAGCTTACCATATTATCCTTCGTCCAGTCAAGGAGCTTGTCGGTAAGCTCGGGAAGTCCCGTGTAGTCACTTATAGAAAGCGATGCGAGAGAGATCTCCTCATAGCCCGTATTTTCAAATATGCACTTTGCCTGCTCGTTGAGAAGGTCGGGTGACTTTTCTCTTACTGGGCGGTATATGATACCCGCCTGACAGAAGCGGCAACCTCTGATACAGCCGCGGAATACCTCAAGCATAATTCTGTCGTGAACAACCTCGGTATAAGGCATTATCGCGTAATCGGGGAAAGGCGCTTTATCAAGATCCTCAACAATTCGCTTTTCAATCTTTGTAGGGATATCGTCATAAACAGGAGTATAGGACTTTATCGTTCCGTCCTCGTTGTACTCAACGGTATAGAGAGAGGGAACGTAAACGCCCTTGATAGTCCTTGCCGCCTCGTGCAAGAATTCTGCCTTTGTATATCTGCCCTCATCCTTCATCTGAATGTAAAGGCGAACGATCTCGACCAGCATGCTCTCGCCCTCGCCGATGTTGAAAAGGTCGAAGAAGTCGGCTACGGGCTCGGGATTATACGCGCAAGGGCCGCCGCCGATAACTATCGGGAAATCTTCACCTCTGTCCTTTGCGTATAGGGGCATTTTTGCAAGCTCCAGCATATTAAGCACGTTGGTATAGGACATCTCGTACTGAAGCGTGAATCCGAGGAAATCGAAGTCACGCACGTTGTCCTTGCTTTCGTGCGCCCAAAGGGGGAGATCGTGCTCACGCATCTTTTCCTGCATATCTACCCACGGGTCATATACACGTTCGCACCAGATATCATCCTCGCGGTTGAGGCAATCGTAAAGGATTCTGACACCGAGGTTGGACATTCCAATCTCGTACGTATCGGGGAAGGCAAATGCAAATCTTGCCTTTATTTTTGATTTGTCTTTAATTATCTGTCCGTACTCGCCACCCGAATAACGACCGGGCTTTGATACCTGCTTTAAAATAGCATTTAACTTTTCGTTCATTTCGTTTCCTTGGTTTTGTTTGTTTTCTTATTTTTTATCATTTTGCTCACGCTTACGGTTCCGGGTATAAGAGCCAAGAGCATTGCGGCGTTAAGAACGATCGTAATATGGCTCTTGAGTGATCCGAAGAAAAGCGCGTATTTGTCAACTGTCAAAAGCAGAGCAAGAAGGCAGGATATGATAAATCCTCCCGCGATTATCGCATAGAGCATCCTTCTGTGAAGCTTTCTCTTACCAACTATCTCACGGCAGTTGATTATTGCCTTCGCTAAGGCAAAGCTGTCTGACGCGCAGATTATTTGTCCGTCACACACGGCTTTGTAATCCGAATATTCGTATTGCTCGGATTTTGAAACCGATACGGTGTGCATATCCTCCGACTTGTTCTGTTCAAAATAAAGATCGTTTATCTGCGGCTCATACGTGTCAACGTATGCCTCAATGCCTGCTTGCGCGAGGAGTGAAACGATATCGGCAAATTCAGGCTTTACCTTGCTCGTAATGATAAATCCGAGCTTTGGAATACCGTCGAATGCCATATATACTACCGAGCGGTCAAAACCTTTAATCGCGGTATTGAGATTGCTGTCGGTCTTTACCTTGATATTGTGCGCTTGCATATAGTTTTTATCGCCAAGCAGAATGTTGATCGCAGAATCAAAGTATATTTCAATTCCGTTTTCCGCTATTGAGTTTATCACAACGTCGCCCTTTTTACTGTTTACAGCTTCGCCGTCAAGCTTGTGTGAGACCTCGCCGAGAGGGCCGCCCAAAGCGTCGAAAACTCTCTTAGCAATATCGAGATTTTTTTTACCGTCTGCGCTCTTCGTGGGGTGTATCTCTGTGTAGGATATTATTTCGATGGAATCTGTATCATCGAAGCAAAGTACACCGGTGCGCGCAAGCTCGTCTGCGGCATTGTAGCCTATAAGAGCTATTTTATCTCTGCGCAAGAAGATCGAAGTAACAAACTCGATCACCGACGGATCAAGCACGTAGGCAAAGGGAATGCATAAAAGCGTAGTTGTCATCATAGTATAAACGCCGTTGATGATATTCTCACTCATAATGATAGATACTGCTCCCGCCACGAGAGAGAGGATCGGTACTATGCCTATGATATATATCAGGTTCACGCTTGCAAAAACGCTGTTTGACGATTTCTTGAAATATCCGCTTATAAGAGATGTTTTTACCAATCTGAACGAACGCGCATCGCCCTTCGATACTACCTTTGAATTCTTCTTACTACTCGGAGCGGTGTATTCCTCGGCGGTGCGAATAATATTTGATCTGTACATCAAATCAAAGGTATTAGCCTCGCGTATACAATTCAGAAGCTCGGCGGACAGGATGAAAATAATGTAAAGAATTACGCAAAATCCAAACAGCATAAGTCCGGATTCGTCTACCATAGAAGGCTCAAACAAGTATATAATAGAGGTAGCAATGCCCGATATTGCAAAAGATAGCATAAGGTACGCTACAATCGAGTAAAGATTTGCTTCAAACCTCACGATGCCAAGCACACCTGCAATAATTTTTTTATTAAGTATTGCAAAGCATATAGCAATAAGAACGGTCTCTATCGCAACTATGGCAAGATAGCTTGATCTGTCAGAGAAGAATTCAAAGAATCCTTCAAGCGCGAGCATGATTAAGGCAAGAGTGGACACGAGAACAAGCTGTATTATGATAATACTCTTATCGGACTTGAATTTCTCGCGGATCTTCTTTGATTCCTTTTTATCGGTAAGCTCCTTGCCGCAATACCCGTGGGGTGTGCGGTGCGATTCGGGAGTAAACTCATTGTATTTTTCAGTAAATATCTTCTGAGCCTCTTCCTCACCGACTCTCGACTTTATTTCCTCTCCGTATCCGAAATTGAGCAAGAGGGAAATATCGTTGGTGTCAAGACGCTCGCCTGAATTTTCCTCTTTCACTGTGGAGTGTATAGCCTCGCTTTCGGCAGAAGCGGAAGTGATCTCGTCATTCTTTACCGCAACGGGTGTGAAATCCGGTAGCCCATTCTGAAGAGGATCATACGTGTATTCGGCGGGATCAAGCACAAGACGGGGAAGATCAACCTCGTGTGAATCATCGTATACCTCGTCCTCGACCGCCGGCTCATATTCCTCATCATCGGAACAATTCCCGTCAACGTATCCGATATCCTCAACGTTAATATTCTCGTCGGAGTCTTCATCCTCGTCAAAATAGGTAAGGGGAGCCTCGTTGACCGCGGTGCTTTCTTCGTCCACGCTTTCACTTGCGATGTCGGACAGTATCTCTTCCTGCTCATAATATTCATCAGATTCGGTCGCGGACTCGTTTATAATATTGTCTATCGCGGTTCCGCTTTCCCTTTGAGCCTCCGAAACATCGGTAGCTACATGAGAGAACATTAACTGAAGAACCCCGTCAACCTCATCTTCGGATTCGGATGGCTGCTCAGTCATTTCATTGTCTTTAATTTCCGCGCAAGATGATTCCTCTACAACAGCCTCTTCATGCGGAATAGGCTCCTCGTTAGCAGGAGCTTCTTCAACAGTCAAAACTTCCGTGATCACGTCCTCAACGAGATCGTCATCGGTTTCTTCGGGTGTCAACGCTTCTTCGGGAAATTCTATATTAGCAGTATCTTCTACGTTTTCTTCGACAATTTCTTCAGTCACGGCTTCTTCAACCTCGAATTCTTCAACCTCGAATTCTTCAACCTCGAATTCTTCGTCGATGATATATTCAGAGCTACTTGGTTTATCGCCCGACGGAGCATCAGCATTCATAATAAGCTCCTTGAGCATTTCACTGAATTCCGCGTTATCATTGGACTCTGATGAGTTTTCCTCGTCAGTATCCGAATTGTCTTTTTCAAACTGCTGCTGGATCTGAGCGAGTATCAGGTCAAGCTCTTCATTTTCGCGCTTTTCCTTTTTGCTTTGCTTGCTCATAAGAGTACCTCCTTTTCTGCAGATTTTTATTGTGTTATCTGTAAAGCTTAGTTTTTATTCTGACGTGCGGCCTCGCAAAGAATAACCGATGCGGCGGTCGATACGTTGAATGAATTTACCTTTCCGTACATAGGGATCGATGTAATAGCGTCGCATTTTGAAATAACTATCTGCGAAACGCCGTTGCCCTCACTTCCGAAAACAAGTGCGCAAGGACCCTTGAAGTTCGTTTCATAGTAAGGCTTGCCGCCCGCCTCTGCGGCGTAAGTCCATACTCCTTTTTCCTTAAGCTCGATTATTGTATTTGCAATATTGGAAACCTTGGCAATTGCCATATGCTCGATCGCGCCCGCGCTTGATTTTGAAACGAGGGGAGTAAGACCTACAGAGCGGCGCTTGGGAATGATGATTCCGTGCGCGCCCGCGCCCTCCGCGCATCTGATAAGCGCACCGAGGTTATAAGGGTCGGTAAGTCCGTCGGCGATAACGATGAGGGGAGCCTCGCCTCTTTCTTCGGCAATTGCGAGGATGTCCTCAACAGTGCAATATTCCTTTTCGGATGCCATGGCGATAACACCCTGGTGGGGAGCAAATCCCGAAATAGCATCAAGCTTCTGCTTATCGGTTTCAACGACGGGAATTCCTTTATCCACCGCCATTGCAACGAGAACGACGATAGAACCCTCACGCTCGCCTCTCTGAACGAGAAGCTTGTCAATCTCGCGGTCGGACTTAAGAAGCTCTCTTACCGCGTTTCGACCGATAACGATGCCGCTGTTTTCCTCATTCATTTCACTCTCGTGAGAAGAATATTTATTATTCTGGTATTTGCCTGCGTCGGCTCTGTTGCCTCTGCCGTCACTGTTTCTTCTCTCAGTGAAGCTTTTTGCACCTTTACCTGAGAAGTTTTTCTTTTTCTGATCGTATTTTTTGTTTTCCATAAATTAACCCTGCCCAAATATAATATATAATATACCAATTATACATTATAACATAGAAAAACGGATTTGTATAGTGCTTTTTTAATTTTTATCTGTGAAAAGGATACTTTCTGCCTCAAAAAAGAAAACCGAGCTCCCATTAAGAAGCTCGGTTAGTGTATTTTTCGAGATTATTTATATCCATCGTCCTCGTTATGTTCTGCATTTTTCTTGTTCATTGAATATATGAAGATCACAAAAATGAGTGCCATTATCATCGCGGTAAAGGGTGACTTGTCAATAAGAGAGAACAAGGCTCCCGTAACTGCCGCCGCACCAAGACCGATAAAGGAAACGAGCTTGTATTTGGAAATAATGCCGTAAACAAGAGGTATCAGACCGCATAGAAAGCCTACAAAAAAACCAAGTAAAATCTTACCGATCGTACCCATAGTCTGACGCCTCCTTTCAGTAGTCTATTTAATAATTATATATCGTGCAACGAAAAAAATCAATGTAATTTTTGTTAATTTATCATCTTTTTTGGGGCATTTTCAATAAAGATTGTATGCTCAAAGCATTTCCTTTGCAAGTTGTCCCAAAATTTCGATCCCCTTGACTATCTGCTCGTCAGAAGGCGTGCTGAAATTAAGTCTGAACGAGTTTGATCTCGCTTCGGTATCGCAAGCAAACGTAGCTCCCGGAACAACTCTTACGTTATGCTCAATCGCTGCCTTAATAAATTTATTGACATCGATCGAGTCCGGAAGCGTACACCAGATAAAAAGACCGCCTTCGGGACGGGTGTATTTGATCTCATTTGGGAATTCACGCTCAAGAGTATCAAGCATAAGAGATGCCTTGTGACTATAAATGCTTTGAATGAACTTGATGTGTCCGTCAAGATCGCACTCGGTCATATATCTGTAGCAGAGTATCTGAAAAAACAGATTTGTGTGAACGTCGCTTGTCTGCTTTGAAACGACCATTTTTGAAGCAACCTCATCGGGCGCTATAACAAATCCTACTCGCATTCCTGCAGATAGGATTTTTGAGAAGGTCGAGCAGTAAATAACGATCCCGTCCTTGTCCATACTCTTTATCGTGGGGATATCCTCACCGGCAAAACGAAGCTCGCCGTAAGGATTGTCCTCAAGTATCATAAGTCCGTATTTTTTTGCGAGGTCGTATATCTTGACTCGCTTTTCATACGAGGTAGTTATTCCGCAAGGATTATGGAAGGTCGGGATAGTATATATGAGCTTGGCGTCAGGGGTGCTTTGTATCTTTTTCTCAAGCTCGTCTATATTCATTCCGTCTTCCTCAAGAGGAACTCCGACCACCTTGGCTCCGTTTGATCGGAATGCATTGAGCGCGCCGATAAATGTCGGATCCTCACAAATGACGGCATCCCCCTCGTTGCAGAACACCTTGCAGGCAAGCTCTATGCCTTGCTGACCGCCCGATACTATAATGGTATCGTCATCAAAAGCATCTCCATTTGCTTTTGATGCTCCAATGCCGAATATTTTCTTTTGCCTTTGAGATATAAACTCTCGAAGCGGTGAATATCCGTCGGTCACGCCGTATTGGAGCGCGGGTATAGCACACTCCTCATATATTTCCGCCGAAATTCTTGCCATATCTGCAACAGGGAATGATTCTGGCGCGGGATTACCCGCGGCAAAGGAAATGGTGTCGGGAGTTGACGGGGCTTTGAGTATCTCGCGTATTGCGGAAGGCTTAAGATTTGCTATTTTATCTGAAAAACGGTAGTTCATGTGTGTACCTCTTGCTCTTGTATCGTATATTTAATTTTATCACTTTTTTATTTGGTTTTCAATAGAAAATCAAAGTTTTTTTCGCTAAACTGAATTTTGATAAGATAAAACAAATTATTGACTTGCCGTTAGGTTTATGATATAATTTAAACTGACAAATCGAAAAGGAACTTTGTAAAATGGCAAAAATGAAATGGAAGGGCGGAGCGCTTATTGCACCTCTGCCGCCCGTAATGGTAAGCTGCGGTGATATTGAAAAATCAAATATTATGACGGTGGCTTGGACGGGTATAATCAATACGATACCGCCAAAAACCTACATATCCGTGCGCCCGTCAAGATATTCCTATAACATTATAAAGGAAAGCGGGGAATTCGTTATTAATCTCACGCCGGCTAAGATCATCAAGGCGGCAGATTATTGCGGAATATATACGGGAGCCAAGGTGGATAAATTTGCCAAGTGCAACCTTGGCAAAGAGGAAGCCAATGAGGTAAAATGTCCCCTTATAGCTGAGAGTCCCCTATCCCTTGAATGTAAGGTTACCGAGATCGTTCCTATTGGAACTCACGATATGTTCCTTGCGGATATCGTAGCGGTTGACGTTGACGAGAGCCTTCTTGACAAGGACGGACGGCTTGATCTTGCCCGCGCGGGACTTGCTGCGTTTGCTCACGGTGAGTACTTTGAGCTTGGAAAGAAGATAGGGAAATTCGGTTTTTCAACAAACAAAAAGAAAAAGGGAAGCAAGCCCCAGCAAAAGAATAAGAAATAAAGAAAAAGGAGAAGCGAGTGCTTCTCCTTTTTAAGTATAAACTACCTGATGTAACTTTTGCCAGAATTATTATTTTGCAATAATAAGGGATTCGTAAATAGTCTCAGCAATTTCAGATTCAAGAGAGGTTTCTGTTACAGTCAAGGTACAAACCTTATTTGATTTGGTTACAAAAACGTAAATAGACTGATACATAGTCTGTCCCTCAACTGTGTTTGTAAAAGACATAACTGCAACACTTACATCTCCCTTTGATTCCTGCTTAACGCTATAATCCGTTACAGTATATCCCATGCTTGCGTACAAGGGAACGAACATTTCGGCAAATCCCTCGTCTGTAAGAGAAAAATACATATCGTGATCTGCGGTGTATGCTTCATAAACTACAACATAATTGTCGCCTGTCTGCTGATCAAGCTTCATCAGATCAGATTCAGAAAGAGATACCCAGTTCTCAGGATAAGTGAAAGCGATATCGCTGTCGGTATATGCAGAGTATCCATCGGGGACGGAAATTTCGATTTCAGGCTCATAGTACTCGGGATTGGACACAACGTATCCGGTGGTTTCCTCGGTGGCACCGTAGGGGGTGAAGACAACCTTATACCAGCCCTCAGTTGTGTTTTCGGCAATGATAACAACCTCTTCTCCCGCGGAGATATATCCGATAACCTCGGAATTCATATCGGGAGCGATACGGATCTTAAGAGAACCGTCGTTTTTGATAAGAGTCTTGCTTACCTCAACGAAGCCGTCATCAAGGTCAATAATCGTGGTAATGAGATGCGTCGCGATATAGCAGATCTCGCCCTCGTAAACTACCTGGCTCCAATATTTGTTTTCGTCATTGCTGAAACCAATGCAATCAAGAACCGTGCCGTTGGGAACAGAGGTTACCTCGACGTAATCTTCGGTACGAAGAGTTGCAGCCCCCGTTGCGCTGAGAACCTGTATCTGCTTTGCGGTTTCATAAGAGACATACGCGTATTCTCCGGGATTCATTATCTTGTTGGGATCCTCTGTCTCGGACTCGGATTCGGAAGGAATTTCGCTACCCTCCTCCTGCTCGCTACCGTTTGTTGTGGGAGTTTCAATATTTATATCAATATCCTTGCCGCCGGTCGTGCCTTCCTCGTTTTTACCGTTGCCGCACGCCGTAAGAGAAGCCGTGATAAGTATTGCTGCGAAAATTGCCATAAGTCTTTTTTTCATAATTTTTTCTTCCTCCGTTTTATTTAAAATTATCGTATGATTTTCAATATCCACACTATAAATTAATTATAACATACTACCTTTTTTGTGTCAATATGAACTTGCAAAAAAATAAATAATTTTTTATACTTTCATGACGAAAAAACAAATATTTTTCCATACGTATATACAGTGGCTACAGATGAATAATTATCAATCGCTTATTGACAACAATAAGTGTAATATGTTATAATTTACTACAGTAGCGTATCGCTTTGATACGATGATCTTTATCAGGAGAAACCTATGAAAAAATTACTTTGCATAGACGGAAACAGTATACTCAACAGACAGTTTTACGGAATAAGATTTTTGTCGACTAAGGACGGATTTCCGACCAACGCGATATTTGGATTTGTAAACGTTCTTATAAAGCAGATAGAGGCACTTGAGCCTGACTTTGCGGCAGTTGCCTTCGACCTGAAGGCTCCAACCTTCAGACATGATCTTTACAGTGAATATAAGGCGGGCAGAAAGCCGAGTCCCGACGATCTTATAAAGCAACTTTCCGTGGCAAAGGATATTTGCAGAGCAATGGGAATCTCGGTGCTTGAGCTTGCGGGATATGAGGCTGACGATATCCTCGGTACGCTTGCTAAAATGGCGGGAGAAGCTGAGGAGGATGTCAGTGCGTATATTCTGACGGGCGACCGTGACTCGCTCCAGCTTATCTCGAAAAATTCAACGGTTCTCCTCGCCACAAACACCGATACCGTAACTATGGACGAGCAGGCTTTTCTTGACAAATACGGCGTTCGCGCCGATCAATTCGTCGATGTTAAGGCTCTTATGGGCGATAGCTCCGATAATATTTCCGGTGTTGCGGGAATAGGCGAAAAAACTGCGTTCAAGCTTATCGCGGAGCAGGGCTCTCTTGACGGTGTATATGAAAACCTTGAAAACGCGGGACTTACCAACTCTGTAAAAAACAAGCTTATAGCAGGTAAGGACAACGCGTTTCTTTCACAAACGCTTGCACGCATAAACTGCGACGTTCCGCTTGGAATAACACTTGACGATATATCCCGCAAGGAGATCGACAGACCTTTTGCGAAGGAGCTTTTCGTTCGCTACGAGCTGCTAAACGCGATAAAGAGATTGGGGCTTGATAAGGAAGAAGCAAGCGGCAATACCGCCGTTTCGGAAAGCAAGTCGGAATCTTCTGTAATCAACGAATGCAAAGATATCTCGTTGCTTGCGGGAGAAGAACTTGCACTGTCTGTGAAGGACAATACGGCGTTTATTTCTGATGGAGAAAAGGTGTATTCCGTGCAGATAAACGAAGCTCTTGAAAATTTTCTCCGTGAGAAGAAAATAATATGCTACGATTGTAAAAACGTATATAAAACACTTGACGGATTTGGCTTGTCCTTCAGAAGCTGCTTTTTTGACGTAATGCTCGGAGCATATGTTGACGATTCGTCGCAGGGTTCGTATTCGTTTGACCGACTTTGTACCACGTATCTTGGAGAAACTCCCGCAGAGGACGTTCCCGAATGCGTCTATATTGCAAAGATGTGGAAGACGATAGATGAGCGACTCACAGAGAGTGGTCAGGCAAAGCTCCTTTACGAAATTGAGATGCCGCTTGCCGCAGTTCTTTGTGATATGGAAAAGGTCGGCTTTAAAATCGACCGCGAGGGAATTGCCGGCTATGGCATCGAGCTTGACGAAATTGCCAAAGCGCTTGAATTCCGCATATTTATGGCGGCAGGCGAGGAGTTCAATATCAACTCGCCAAAGCAGCTTGGAGAGGTTCTTTTTGATAAGATGATGCTTCCTGCGGGTAAGAAAACGAAGACGGGATATTCGACTAACGCCGAGGTGCTTGAAAAGCTGCGCAAATATCATCCTATCATTGATGATATACTCGAATACAGACAGGTGACTAAGCTTAAGAGCACCTACGTTGACGGCCTGCTTAAATGCGCCGACGACGAGGGAAGAACTCACACGACCTTTAATCAGACCGGAACTGCTACGGGACGTCTTTCCTCGGCTAATCCTAACCTGCAAAACATTCCGATAAGAACCGAGATGGGCAGACGCTTCCGCAAATATTTCATTGCAAGTGATGAAAACAAGGTTCTGATTGATGCGGACTATTCGCAGATAGAGCTTCGCGTGTTCTCGCATATTTCAGGTGACGAGCATATGAGCGCGGCATTCATTTCGGGTGACGACATTCATACATCAACCGCTTGTCGCGTTTTTGGAGTTTCACCCAATGAGATAACCGTTGAGATGCGAAAGAGAGCGAAGGCGATAAACTTCGGAATTCTTTACGGAATGGGAGAATTCTCGCTTTCCGATGATCTTAAGATTCCGATTGCAAAGGCTAAGGAATATATTGAAAGCTACCTCAACAGCTATCCCGATATAAGAAAATATCTTGACGAGGTCGTAGCGTCTGCAAAGAAGAACAATTACGTTACCACGATGTTTGGCAGAAGAAGATACATCCCCGAATTGTCGGCTCAGAATAAGAACATCCGCAATTTTGGAGAGCGAGTTGCCAAGAACAGTCCGATTCAAGGTAGTAGTGCGGATATAATCAAAATTGCGATGATAAACGTCGACAAAAAGCTCAAGGAGGGCGGCACGGGAGCAAGACTTCTTTTGCAGGTTCACGACGAGCTTCTTATCGAATCACCGCGCGATTGCGCCGATGAGATACTCGCGCTTTTGCAGAGTGAAATGGAAAACGCGGTTAAGCTGAACGTACCCTTAAAGGTCGAGGCAAAGAGCGGTGACACTTGGTTTGACTGTCATTAAAAGGAGATAATATATGACGAACAAAGAACTGATGAGCCTTCTTGAAGGAAGAAGAACCTATAGAAGATTTGACGAGAGCAGACAGATTTCCGACGAAATTGTCGCTGATATGAAAAGATCGGCATACCTTTCATCGTCCGCGATGAATCGACAGCCGCTTCGCTATGTTTATATAAGAACCCCTGATGTCGTCAATGCAATCTTTGATATAACAAGCTGGGGAGGATATCTCCTTGACGGTGCAGGCAGACCGAAGATAGGCGAGCGCCCGACGATGTTTGTAGCGATCCTTTCTGCAAAAGATCTTCAAAGCAAATATACCGCGTTTGACGAGGGACTTGCGGCATCGAATCTCACTCTCACCGCATGGGCGCACGGCGTAGGCTCTTGCATACTCGGGAGCGTTAAGCACGAGCCTCTCCGCGAGATGCTTGACATCTCCGATGAATACGATATAAGCTGTGTTATCGGTTTCGGATATCCTACTCACACAAGTACAGTTGTAGACGAAACGGACGGCGATATAAAATACCGCCTTGACGATAACAAAAACTATATTGTGCCTAAGAGAAAAATCAAGGATACGGTAACGGAGATTTGAGAATGGGTAAAATAAACCGGCTTGTTGCAGTAAAGTACGGAGAAACGTTTATTCACGGGGCAATGGCGTTTCGCGGAGGAGATCCCGAGGTTAAGATCCCGATATCTTTGATCGTTTACCTGATAGATACCGGAGAAAGAAAAATACTGATAGATTCAGGCTGTGAGACTATGCCGGGGTATGAGCTTTCGCATTTTTCTTCTCCCGCCGATACACTGAGAAAAGCGGGAATAGACCCCGGTGAAATAAGTGACGTTATTCTCACTCACGCTCATCACGATCACGCCGAGGCTACGCGTCGCTTCCCAAATGCTACGGTGCATATCGAGGAACGAGCGTATCCTGACGCGAAGTACTTTATTCCCGAAGAAATGAAGCTGGAGATCTTTTGCGACAGCAAAACGGTCGACGGTTGCCTTGTCATCCGTATGATCGGAGGGCATTCGGCAGGATCTTGTATAGTTGAGTTTGACTATCGCGGAAGAAGATATGTTGTTTGCGGTGACGAGTGCTACGTCCGTACGTGTCTTGAAGAGAAAATCGTGACAGGTTGCTCCTGTTGTCCTGAAAAAAGCCTTGAGTTTGTAAACGAATACGGCAGCGGAGAATATGTTACCCTCCTTGCCCATGATTTTGAAATTTTAACCGGTCAAAACGGAGTACTCGAACTGTAATAAAAACCAAATGTGAATTTTTCAAAAAAGACTTGAAAAAGACATCATTATATGGTATAATAACTAAAGGTCGTGATCGACCGCAAATGAATAAGCCTTTAAACACAACCTTGTGTTGTGAAACTAGGCCATACCAGCCGGGGACATAGCGGAGCCCTGTACCTGAAATCCGCTACAGCAGGGGTGGATCCCGCATTTGAGGGCCAAACCTTTACGAATTGAGTCCTATCTGCTGTGTTGAGAGGTGGGTCTTGCGCAATTGGGAGCTGTGAACCATGTCAGATGGGGAACCAAGCAGCATTAAGCGGTGAACCCGATGTGCCGCGAGGCAGCCTGCCTTGAGCAGTAGGTATGAAGATCGCGTGGAGGCGAAGCTCGATCTTGTGGTGTATGGTCTTGTTTTGCAACACACGGGTGTGTTTTTTAATTATTTTCAGAAAAAAGGAGGACTTTGATTTGCATCAGGCATTATACAGAAAGTGGCGTCCGCGCACCTTTGAGGAGGTATACGGACAGGATCATATAACGTCAATATTGAAGTATGAAGTGGCAAACTCAAAGTTTTCCCACGCCTACCTTTTCTGCGGCTCACGCGGAACGGGTAAAACGACTTGCGCGAAAATCCTAGCTAAGGCGGTCAACTGTCTTTCTCCCGTGAACGGCAACCCCTGCGGAAAATGTCAGGCTTGTCTTTCTATTGAGGCAGGAACTGAGACCGATATACTTGAAATGGACGCGGCGTCGAACAACGGCGTAGATAACATAAGAGATATTCGCGATGAGGTAGTTTACTCGCCGTCAAATCTCAAATACAGAGTTTACATCATCGACGAGGTGCATATGCTCTCTACGAGTGCGTTCAACGCACTTCTTAAAACTCTTGAGGAGCCGCCCGAGCACGTTGTATTTATACTTGCGACGACAGAGCTTCATAAGCTCCCCGCAACTATAATATCGCGTTGTCAGAGATTTGATTTCAGACGTATAGCTACAAACGTACTTACAGAGCATCTTTTACGCATCGCAAAAGCCGAGAATATTGAGATCGACGAGAGCGCGGCAACCTTGCTTGCAAATCATGCGCAGGGAGGTATGCGCGACGCGATAAGTCTTCTCGATCTTTGCGCCGGAAGCAGACAGAAAATCGATAACGAGCTTGTATATAGTACCGTAGGATCAAGCGGCAGAGATAATATGCTCGCGGTGGTAAAAGCAATTGCCGAAAAGGATTATGATAGCTTGTTCGGCGCAGTCGACGAGGTCGTTGCCTCGTCAAGAGATATAGCTGTATTCTGGCAGGATCTTATTTCAATATACCGTGATCTTTTGGTAGTAAAGACGTCGAAAAACGCGGTTGAGTATCTTGATCTTACCGATAGTGAGATCGCATCGCTCTCAGACGTTGCAAAAATGTTTACGATAGAGAGAATGTCCTATCACTGCGGTATGCTTGAGGAAGCATATTTATCTATGCAAAAGGCAAACGCCGTAAAGCGCATCGTTGCCGAGATGACCCTTGTCAGAATGTGTGACGAAAGACTTTCAAGCACACCCGAGGCGATGCTTTCGCGCATTTCCGCGCTTGAAAGCCGTGAATTCTTAGCTTCTTCTGTTACGGCTGTTACAACACAATCCGCAGATGCCGTCGTGACAAGCAATGATAAACCGAAGCGTACACCTAAAAAACCCAAATTCGACGATGACGACGAGGATTTTCGTTCCGACGCGCCGACTACGATGAAAAAGGCAGAGAAGGTCAGCGCACTGGACGCAAACGATAAAAACGTGAGAGTTTTACGCCCGTTCAAGAGTCGAGCAGAGGTGCTTGACAGAATGATAGGCGCAGATCCTATGTCAGCGTCCTTTTTCAAGAATGCAAAATGGTATACCGATGAGTCGGGGCGTATGATCGTTAAGTTCAATAGCACGTTTGACATAGATAACATGCGCGTGTTTGGCGGCGAGGAGATCTTCATAAAGGTCGTCTCACAGGTAACAGGCAAGGCACTTTCAAAGAAAGACCTTATCTGTGAGGCCAACACCGAGAGCAAAAAAGACGAGCTTATAGACAAAATACTTGAAGCCGCAGAAGATTAAGGCTTCAGGTTTGATAAAATAAAATATAGTTTTAAGGAGAATAAAACAATGAGAGCAAACGTACCGAAGGGAATGGGCGGCGGAGCAGGCAACATGCAGGCAATGCTTCGTCAGGCACAGAAGATGCAGGAGGACATGGCGGCGCTTCAGGAGGATCTTGATGCGCGCGAATACGAGGTCAAGGCGGGCGGTGGTGTTGTCACCGTAAAGATAAACGGCAAAAAAGAGGTTCTTTCTATTGACATCGAGCCCGAGATCGTTGATCCTGATGACGTTGAGACTCTTTCCGATATACTTGTTGCGGCAGTAAACGAGGCTATAAAGAGAGTTGAAAGCACCAATTCCGCAGAAATGGAAAAGGTTACGGGTAGCATGAGCATGCCCGGATTATTCTGATATGGCGGAATATATCGAATCGCTTCAAAAGCTTGCCGAGAAATTTGCAAGGCTTGAAGGAGTAGGTAGAAAAAGCGCGATGAAAATGGCGTTTTCCGTGCTTGATATGTCTGTTGAGGAAGCAGGAGAATTTGCCGCGGCAATACTTGATGCCAAGGAGAAGATCCACCTTTGTCCCATATGTCAGAATATCACGGATAAGGATGTTTGTCCTATCTGCGCAGACCTTAACCGTGATAAGACCACAGTTTGTGTAGTATCTGATCCCAAAGTGGTCATTTCAATGGAAAAGGTCAGAGAATATAAGGGTGTTTATCACGTTCTTCACGGAGTTATATCGCCGATGAACGGAGTAACTCCCGACAAGCTCAAAATAAAGGAGCTTCTTGAACGTATCGGAGACGGCGAGATCGAGGAGGTCATCGTCGCTACCAACCCGACAGTTGAGGGCGAGGCTACTGCAATGTACCTTGCAAGACTACTCAAGCCGTTAGGGCTTAAAGTAACAAGACTTGCATACGGAGTTCCTATGGGCTCCGACCTTGAATACGCAGACGAGATAACGCTTTTCCGCGCTATCGAAGGCAGAACCGACGTTTAATGAGGAAAAAATGATTTACAAGAACAAGCAATACGATGAGGAAAGAGCGCTTTACGGACAAGAGAATATCAAGGTGGTAGAGTGCCTTTTCGACGGACTCGCGGACGGTGAATCCGCGCTCAAGGAGTGTAGAAATATCAAGGTTGAGGGTTGCGATTTTAAATTGCGCTATCCTTTTTGGCACGTTACGGGCGCAGAGATAAAAGACTGCTCTATGAGTGATACCTGCCGCGCGGCACTGTGGTATGACGAGGATATTTCGATAGCTGACAGTAAGCTTCACGGTATAAAGGCTCTCCGCGAATGTAAAAATATCAAGCTCACACACACCGATATTATTTCGGAGGAGTTTGGATGGAGATGCCAAGACCTGACCGTAAAGGATTGCTCGCTTGCATCTCAATACGCGTTTTTTGAAACGAAAAATACTGAGATGGACAACCTTACCATGACGGGCAAATATTCCTTCCAGTACATAGAAAATACGACGATCAAAAACTCGAATTTCAAAACCAAGGATGCGTTCTGGCACGCAAAGGACGTAACCGTTTACGATACCGTGCTTGAGGGTGAATATCTCGGCTGGTATTCGGAAAATTTGCGCCTTGTCCGTTGTCACATCAAGGGAACTCAGCCACTTTGCTACTGCCGTGGACTTATCCTTGAGGATTGCACGATGGAGGATACCGACCTCTCGTTTGAAAATAGCGAGGTAGAGGCAACCGTCAAGGGCGATATTATGAGCGTGAAAAATCCCATCTCGGGCTTGATAAAAGCCGACTCGATAGGCGAGATCATCTGGGACGAGAAGCATAAAGCAAGCTCTACCTGTGAAATTAAAATCACTCAAACTGTATAATAAAAAATCCCGACACGGTCGGGATTTTTTGTTTTATTAAAAATCAAATACTACCTTATCTCCGTCAAGCTTAAGCCTTGCGTTAAAAGGCTTTCCTGCCTTTGAGATAAAGCCTTGAATTTCGGAGGTCTTTCCGTTTTCAAGTAGCAATTTTGCGTTGGAGAGGGAAATGTTGCGCTTGCATATAAAGCTGTTTATTCTGAACTTACAGCCCTCCTTGTAGCCCGTGCAGCCATAGCTGTACTTACCCTTTACAACGTCCTTGCCGCATACAGGACATTTTCCTACGAGATCACCGTAAAATCCTGTGTCGGTGTCAAGCTCAACAGATGTTTCCTTGCGCCCAAATACCTCAGCTATCTCATTTTTTGCAAGCATAACGCTTTCATCGACGGTCATGCTTCCGCGGTATACCTTTTTGAGTGCCTGACCCATAATGCTGGTCTTGTACTTGTCCATTGAAATTTGCATCTGCATCAGCTGCTCAATAAGATATTCACCGTCGGGAAGTATCGTGTAAACGTCTTTTTTGAGGTCAATATATCCCGATTTTCTCGCGTTGTCAATGATTCCGGTACGCGTTGCCTCGGTTCCAAGCTCAAGACCCTCGAAAATTGCCTTGTAGTCTTCCTCGTCGTTTTCGTTCTCGTCGGTGTCAGGAAGAGAAGTTGCGTTCTTTTCCTTTTCGGCAAGAGCCGCCTTGTCCTCGCGGAAGGGGTTTTTAAGATAATTATTCAGCGTTTCTATCGTGTAATGGCGCGGGGGAGATGTCTGCTTTTCAACCGGCTTGAAATCAATGTTGACGATATCGCCCTTTTCAAGAGCAGGAAGAATTTTGTCCTTGCGGTCACTGTCGTCAAATCGCAAAAATCCGCGTTGAAGTATAGTGATACCCTTGAGAGTAAACTGCTCGTATCCACCGACGTCAATAACTATCTCAGTCTTTTGAGCAATACATTCTTCCTCACAAAAAACCGACACGAAGCGGCGGAAAACCGTTTGATAAACCTGCATTTCTTTTTCAGACAGGCTTTCTTTTTTCGGTATTTTATAAGTGGGGGTAAGTGCGGAGTGGCTCTCGATCTTCGAGTCGTCGAAAATCGTTTTCTTGTCCTTGAATACAACGGGATAGCCTACGCCCTTTATATTGTTGATTATCTTTTTTATCTTGTCCTTTTCGTTAGTCGCAAGATACTCGGAATTGGTACGCGGATAGGTCAAATAGCCTTCCTCGTAAAGCTTTTGCACGATGGCAAGGCTATCTGCCATAGACATCTTATATTTTTTACCGAGCAAGCTTTGAAGCTTTGAAAGAGAGAAGAGCTTGCCGGGATTCAGCGTTTCCTTTTTCGTCTTTTTTGACACAACGCGCGCTTCACTTGCGTTATATTTAGCGCAAAGTGCGTCGGCTTGATTTTTCTTGCTGTTATCAAACCTTTCCTTGCTGACAAGCTCGATCTCTTCACCCGAGGTCTTCTCCTTGGAAATGGCGGCGTAGTATATATCCGGTACGAAATTTCTGATTGCCAGATCTCTGTCGTAAATTGCACTGACAATGGGAACGATAACCCTTCCAACGCGGAGAAGCGTACCTGTTTTAAGAGTGGCGTAGCGAGTAAGATTCACACCGTAAAGCCAGTCGATGTACGTGCGCGCAAAGCCCTCATCGGCAAGATTGTCGTACTCGGTTTCGTTCTTCATTTCGTTAAGTGCTTTCCATACCGTTTCGGGGGTCTGGTCGGGAAGCCAAAGGCGAGTGAATTGTTTATCGGGCTTACCCAGCGCACCGGTATTCATTACGCAAAGGCGCACGATTATCTCTCCCTCGCGATCTGAGTCTCCCGCGTTTACAATGGTTTTAACGTCATCGCGCAAGCAAAGGTATTTGATTGTTTCAAATTGCTTTTCAACGCCGGTGTCTACTTTTTTGTCGGCACCCATTCGGAGCTTGTACTTAAACTCGGCGGGAAAGCAGGGAAGCGAGTCCATGCACCACTTCTTGCCCGCTTCTCCTCCTGTATAATCCTCTATATCGCATAACGAAAAAAGGTGTCCGAACGCCCACGTTACAAGGTAGTCGCCACCCTCAAAATATCCGTTTTTTCTTTGAAAATTCAGCTTTGTAAATTGACCGATGCCCGCCACGATATTTCGCGCCAGACTTGGCTTTTCGGCAATAATAACGATCATTTTATACTTGTCTGCCTCTTAAAAATTGATTAAGTCTATTCTATCACAGGGAGGATAAAAAGTCAATACGAGCGAACAAATTACAATGACGAAACAAATCTGATGTTGTCAAAATCAACAATTTACATACCTTTTTTTCAGTAAAAAAATACAAATGACGTTAAAAAATGGGCAAAAAGCATTGACAAGGTGGGTATAATAGTGTATAATAAAATGAAGTATGTTTGGCATTCAGTCAAATTAGAAACATACGGAGGAATCAAATGAGTGAATTTACAATTATTACTGACTCCTCAGCGGACCTTCCCAAAAGCGTCGCTTGCGACATGGGTGTTACGATAATTCCGCTTGAAGTAAATATTGACGGCATTGGTTGCAAATACAACGATGAAATAGATATCAAGGAATTTTATGCTTGGCTTCGCGACAAGAAGGGTGCAAAGACCTCGGCAATAAATTTTGACCGATTTACAGATGTCTTTGAAGGCTTTGTAAAAGAAGGCAAAGACGTGATCTATATAGGCTTTTCTTCCGGTCTTTCCGCTACCTTTATGGCCGCAAAGAACGCCGCCGAGGAGCTTTCAGAAAAGTATCCCGACAGAAAGATCATAGCAGTTGACTCGCTTTGCGCATCTCTCGGTCAGGGACTTCTCGTAAAGCATGCGGTTGATAAGAAGAATGCGGGTGCGTCGATTGAGGAAGTTGCACAGTTCGTTGAGGAAAACAGATTGAACCTCTGTCACTGGTTTACGGTTGAGGATCTCTTTTTCTTAAAGCGAGGAGGTCGTGTTTCAGCGGCAACCGCAGTTATGGGCACCGTTCTTCAGATAAAGCCGGTTATGCACGTTGACGATGCAGGTAAGCTTATTAACGTAGAGAAGGCGCGCGGAAGAGCGGCATCCATTAATTCGCTCTTCGCAAAAATGAAGGAAACTGCGATTGATCCCGAAAAGCAGACAATATATATCAGCCACGGCGATTGCTATGATGACGCAAAGAAGCTTGCTGATATGATCACGGCAGAATTCGGCATCACAGATATACTTATCAGCGAGGTAGGTCCCGTTATCGGCGCTCATTCGGGCCCCGGCACACTTGCGCTGTTCTTCCTTGGAAGTAAAAGATAAAAATTGACTTTAACAAATACCTTTTTTCGATATTTATCGATGGAATGGAGAATTTGATGACTATAACAGGAAAATTGTATCGCAGTATGGCAATGTCGGGGGCGGCTCTGCTTGCTGAGAAAAAAGAAGAGATAAACAATCTCAACGTTTTTCCCGTGCCCGACGGAGATACGGGTATAAATATGAGCCTCACGATGAGTACCGTCGGCAATACGACCGACGCTATGGGCATCGGCGAGTGCGCGGAAAAGACCGCAGGATTTATGCTTCGTTCCGCACGCGGAAATTCGGGTGCGATCCTGTCGCTTTTCTTCCGTGGAATAGGAAAGGCTTTGAAGAGTGTCGAGGAAGCGGGCTCTTGCGAGCTTGTTGAGGCATTCAAGAGAGGTACCAAGGAGGCATACCGCGCGGTAATGAAGCCTACTGAGGGAACTATTCTTACGGTTATGCGAATGGGTGGCGAGGCGGCAGAGAAGGCGTATCTTGAGAATAACGCTATCGGCGTTAGCGAGCTTTTCGACGTTCTTTTGGCAGGTGCTGAGGATGCGCTTGCAAAGACTCCCGAAATGCTTCCCGTGCTTAAGCAGACGGGTGTAGTTGACGCAGGCGGATACGGCTTTGTTTGCGTTCTTCAGGGAATGAAGGCGGCGCTTGACGGAAAGCCTTATGCGGCAAGCAATATTACCGTATCGGAGAGCGAGGCTGAGGAAGCGGAATCCAAGGCGGCGGCAAACTTCGCGGAATTCAATACCGAAGACATCAAGTTCGGATATTGTACCGAGTGTATTATTGAAAAGAATGAGAAATATCTCGGCGAGGATACCTCAGGAGAGCTTTATGAGTTTATAAAGAGCATCGGTGACAGCGCTGTATTCGTAGATGATGAAAGCATAATCAAGCTTCACATACATACGAACGATCCCGGTGCCGTGCTTACGCGTGCTATCGAATTCGGCAGCATCGCAACTGTCAAGATCGAGAACATGAGAATTCAGCACACGGTTCTTTCCTCCGGCTCTAAGGCAGAGGAAAAGCCCGCTGAAAAGAAGATCGTTATCGAGAAGAAGTACGGCTTTGTAAGCGTTTGTATGGGCGACGGAATCAGAGATATGTTCCTTGACGTCGGAGTTGACAACATTATTACGGGCGGTCAGACGATGAATCCCAGCACGCAGGATATTATAGATGCGGTAATGAAGACGCCCTCGGAGTATGTTTTCGTTCTTCCAAATAACAAGAATATTTGTATGGTCGCAAATCAGGCGGCAAATATCGTTACCGAGCGTAAGGTTATCGTAATTCCCACAGAAACCGTTCCTCAGGGAATGGCGGCAATGATAGCGTATAACCCCGACGGTGAGGCTGAGGAAATCACGAAAGAAATGAACGATGCCGCCGCTATGGTCACCTCAATGTCGGTCACGTTTGCGGTCAGAGATACTCAGATCGACCGCTTCAACATCACAAAGGGACAGTTCCTCGGTCTTGTTGAAAATAAGATCGCGTGTGTAACTAACGATAACTTCAGCTGTATGAAGCAGTTGGCTCGCGGAATGACGGGCGCATCCTACGTAACCTTGTTCTACGGTGAGAACGTTACCGAGGAGCAGGCAAACGAGGTAGCGTCAATGATCTCCAATAAGGTTGGCGGAGGCTGTGAGGTCGCAGTGCTTTACGGCGGTCAGCCCCTCTACGATTATATCGTATCTGTTGAATAAAAAGCTTAACGGGCGAGTTAAACTCGCCCGTTTTTTTGTTTTATTTACTTATTTTCTTCGTTCTTCTTAGCTTTTTTAGCTCGACGTTTATTTCTCGTGAGGATAAGAACGAGAGTCACAACGACCGCTGCAATTACAAGCTCGGGCAAGATATACGCGATACCTACCGATATTCCACTCACAATATCAACAAAGGTTTCCCAACCGCCAACGAAGGCGTTACCAAGTCGCTCAAAGAAGGTGTCGTCCTCGGTATCCTCGGTATAATCAATCACCTCGTTTACGTAGAGCGTAAGAGTTGAGTATGCAACCTGATCGTCATATACCTTTATCTGAGTCTGGTATGATTCGATCTCCGCAATTACGTCGAAAAGCTTATCTTGAAGGTCAAGCAAGGATTTTATATCCTTGTAGTCGGTATAATTGTCGTACATCTCTTGAAGTGATGCCTTCTGAAGCTCCAAAACCTCAATTCGCGACTTGATGTCGTAGTATCTTGCGGTGACCTCGTTTGCATTGCTTGAGGAGTTAACAATATTGAGTGTTCCACCCAGCTCACTTGTAAACGTGTCAAGATTTTCCGCAGGAATTCTTATCGTATAATTTGCGTAGCGATAATTATACTTACTGTTGTAATTTTTTCCGCGTACAGATGAGCTTTCAATATAACCGCCATTTGCTGCGCAAAGACCTTCAAGATAGGCAATGGCGTTGTCAAATTCTTTTGTTTCAGCAGTAACATTTGCGGTTTTGATTATTTTTCTTTCGTATTCTCCACCGACAATAGAGGGAAGCGATCCGCCACTTGACGAATTATCAAAACCTTCGCCTTTTTCAGACGGCATACTTTCTTCAACGTAGAAGTCGTTTCCCGCCTCCTTTGAGCGCGCCGCGCATGAAGCAAGGAGCGCGATCGACATAATAAGAGCGAGTGCTAACGTTAAATACTTAAAAAATCTCTTTTTCATAATCAACCTCCAAGAGAATAGACTTTGTAGAGCAAATTTGCTCCGTTCAATTAATATGTCGTCAAAAATTCTCAAAGGTTACACGAAAATAAAAAAAGGCAGAAAAATTTTCTGCCTTGATTTTTATATAAGTCCAAGATGAACGAATGCGTTGTAGATTCCGTCCTTATCAACGTCAGTTGTGACGTAATCCGCAAGCTCCTTTATAGGCCCGGTAGCGTTGCCCATAGCGACAGCCAACCCTACTGTTTGCATCATTTCAAAGTCGTTGCCGCTATCGCCGAATGCAATGGAATCGGACATTGGTGCGCCAATGTGAGCCATGAATTTCTCAATAGCAGTAGCCTTGTTGACCCCCGCCATATTCATCTCACCGAAATACAGAGGCGCATTTATCTTTCCAAGGCTGAAATCCACGACGTAGAATTCGCCGTTAAGATCATCGGAGATCTTTTTTGGGCCGTATGGGGAGAGATAGAAGGAGAATTTTTCAATGTTCGGCGTATTTCTGATGTCATCGATCAGTTTAATGCCGACAAAGGTCTTTTCAACAAGATCCTTGCTGCATCCCGCATCTACAAGTCCGGGAATTACAGCGTCTATAAAATCAGGCTCACAATACATAGCGGTAGATGTCTGTGCCAAGAACTGTATGCCCTCGCGCTTGAAGTATTTTACAACGTTTTCAAGGGCGTCCCCCTTTATTATGCTTCGGAAAATTGCCTCGCCTTTATAGAAAACACACGCGCCACCCGATGCGACTATTCCGTCAAAATCGACCGCCTTTAGAAGATCGGGATATATAATGGGGTAGGAGCGTCCCGATGCGATCATCACCTTGTGCCCATTCGCCTGAGCCATTTTAAGTGCTTTTACTGCAGAATCGGGAATTTTAGAGTCGTAGCCGACAAGAGTGCCGTCAATGTCAAGAAAAATATATCTAGTGTCCATGTTGCTTACACCTTTTTTCTAAAGTCGAGGCTCTGTTTTAGCAGAGCCTCGTTGTAGTATAATTTTTAACCTAATTTAGCAAGTGCAGTCAAAATTCCGTCAAGATTTTCACGGTATTTAGCCATCTTTGCCTTTTCTCCATCAACTACTGCCGTGGGAGCCTTAGAAACGAAGCCTTCATTTGAAAGCTTCTTTTCAATTCTCTCGATCTCACCCTCAAGCTTCTTTTTCTCGCCCTCAAGTCTTGCTTTTTCCTTCTCAAAATCAATTATATCGGAAAGAGGGAGGTAGATTGTAGCTGCGTCGGTGATTATCTGTACCGCGTTATCAGCGCTTACATCGTTGTCGGAGAAGTACTCGGCAACGAGGATCTCGGATGCCGATGCAAGACGAACAAAGAATGCCTCGCTCGATGCGCCGAAGATATCGGAGTACTTGGTCTGAACGTAAACCTTTGCCTTCTTGGAGGGAGGAACGTTCATCTCACTTCTGCGGGTACGGATAGCCTTAATAGCATCGATGATCTTTGTCATCTTCTCTGCATCTGAGGAGAAATTAAGCGCATCGCTTGCCTTAGGATATTCGCTTATCATGATGCTCTCGCAATCGTGGGGAAGTGCCTGATAGATTTCCTCGGTGATAAAGGGCATAAAGGGATGGAGAAGCTTCAAGATACCCTGAAGAACGTATGCGATAACGTTCTGACAAACGAGGTTAGCTTCAGTGTCCTTTTCGTTAAGGCGAGCCTTTGCAAGCTCAATGTACCAGTCGCAGAAAATATCCCATGCGAAGCTGTAAATTGCACCGAGAGCAACGCCGACCTCAAAGTTGTCAAGGTTTGTAACTACGTTCTCGCAAAGCGCGTTGAATTCGTTTAGAATCCATTTATCCTCAAGAGAAAGCTTGTCGCTGTCGGGGAGCTTGATCTCGTCAATAGTAAGATTCATTCTTACGAATCTTGATGCGTTCCAGAGCTTGTTTGCAAAGTTTCTTGCCGCCTCGATCTTCTCGTCGGAGAATCTCATATCGTTTCCGGGAGAGTTACCGGTAGCAAGAGCGAATCTGAGCGCGTCCGCGCCGTACTGCTTGATAACCTCAAGAGGATCAATACCGTTGCCGAGCGACTTGGACATCTTGCGTCCCTGCGCGTCACGTACAAGACCGTGAATAAATACGGTAGAGAAAGGCTTTGCGTCCATATGCTCAAGTCCCGAGAATATCATACGCGAAACCCAGAAGGTGATGATATCGTAACCGGTAACGAGCACGTCGGTAGGATAGTATTTTTTAAGGTCTTCGGTCTGCTCGGGCCAACTGAGAGTAGAGAAGGGCCAGAGAGCCGAGGAGAACCAGGTATCAAGAACGTCCTCGTCCTGTCTTACCTTTGCGCCACACTTGGGACAAGTGTCAATATCGGTCTTGGAAACGGTCATCTCGCCGCACTCGTCACAGTAGAAGGCGGGAATTCTGTGACCCCACCAGAGCTGACGTGAAATGCACCAGTCAAGAATGTTGTTCATCCAGTTAAAGTAGTTCTTGGAGAAACGCTCGGGAACGAAGTTGATGCTTCCGTTCTCAACAGCCTCGATAGCAGGCTCTGCAAGGGGCTTCATTTTAACGAACCACTGATCACTTGTAAGGGGCTCAACGGTAGTTCCGCAACGGTAGCAAACGCCAACGTTGTGGTCGTGAGGCTCAACCTTAACGAGATAGCCCTCTGCCTCAAGATCGGCAACGAGAGCCTTACGGCAAGTATATCTGTCCATACCCTCGTACTTGCCTGCATAAGCGTTCATAGTTGCGTCGTCGTTCATAACCTTGATCTGCTCGAGGTTGTGACGCTGACCAACCATAAAGTCGTTGGGGTCGTGCGCGGGGGTGATCTTAACGCAGCCCGTACCAAAGCCGATCTCAACGTAATCGTCTGCGATAACGGGGATCTCACGGTTTACAATAGGAAGAAGTACCTTCTTGCCGATGAGGTGCTTGGTCTTTTCATCCTCGGGGTTAACGGCAACCGCAGTATCACCAAACATAGTTTCGGGACGTGTGGTAGCTACCTCAACGTAGCCGTCCTCACCGATAATGGGGTACTTGATATGCCAGAAATTACCGGGCTGATCCTTGTACTCAACCTCCGCATCAGAAAGGGCGGTCAGGCAGCGAGGACACCAGTTGATAATACGGTATCCACGGTAGATAAGTCCTTTGTTGTAAAGGTTTACGAATACCTCGCGAACTGCCTTGGAGCAGCCCTCGTCCATCGTGAATCTCTGTCTTGTCCAGTCGCACGAAGCGCCAAGCTTCTTAAGCTGACCGGTAATGCGAGCCTCGTAGGTGTCCTTCCAACCCCAAACGCGCTCAAGGAACTTCTCACGGCCAAGATCGTATCTTGTAAGACCCTCGTCAACGCGGAGTCTTTCCTCAACCTTGATCTGAGTAGCGATACCCGCGTGGTCTGTACCGGGTACCCAAAGGGTATTGAAGCCCTGCATTCTCTTGTAACGGACGAGGATGTCCTGAAGAGTCTCGTCAAGAGCGTGACCCATATGGAGCTGACCCGTGACGTTGGGAGGGGGAATAACTATTGAAAACGAGGGGTTATTGTTGTTTTGGTCGGGTGTGAAGTAACCCTTTTCACACCACTCGGCGTAGATTCGATCCTCAAACTCGGAGGGCGAATACGTCTTTGGTAATTCGTTGTAGGAATTCATTTTTCGTTTCCTTTCTTTATGTGTTATAATTTAAAATCAAAATAAAAAACGCCCGATGCTAAAATTGCATCAGGACGTAAAATACGCGGTACCACCCAATTTGCGCTTGTCCAAAAACAAGCACCACTTAAACGGCTCTAACGTTGCCACCGTCGCAGGATTACACAAGGGATAACGAAATCGTAATCCCACTTCATCCGCGCCACTCACAAGCTACCTTCAATTTGCCACCTTACGCGCTCACACCTCCCGCGCGCTCTCTGAAAAGGGGAACAAACCTACTCCTCTTGGTCATAGCGTTTTAATATTACACTACATTATATCATTTAAATTTTCCTTTGTCAACAGGTTTTAAAAATAAAAATTGCACAGTAAACATTAAAATGACTTGACTTATTTTCTTTTTAATGGTAGAATAATGTAAAACCAATTATAGTGCAGTTGGAGGACTAACTTATGAAAAAGCTTATACTGATATTATGCATCGTGGCATGCTTGGCAATCGTTGCATGCGCGGGGACAAATCCCGTTGAGCAAACTACTTCCGATCAGACACCTACTACAGAAAATCAGACTCCGACAATCGAGTCTGTGAACGAATCAAGTGAAGATAGGGATGAACCTACAGATGAATCTACAGAGGAGCCGACGGAGAAGCCCACAGAAGAACCCACAGAGGAGCCGACGGAGGAGCCGACTGAGGAAATAATTGACCCCACCGCTCCGCAGGTAGTTATTGACTCTACCGCTACTGAGCTTATAGCAGGTCAGGAATTCACCTTTACGGTTGCAATAGCGAATAATCCCGGTATATTCTCGTTTACGTTTGATATCCCCATTGATACCGATGTATTTGAGTTTGTAGGCGCGGATACAAGCGAAACTATATGCTCGACGTTAGGTATTTGCGGATATGATGAAACTACATCCTCGTATAAATTCAACGGATACGGCGAATCACCCTTTGAAAACCTTACCGACGACGGAATAATAGTTACCGTAACGCTTAAGGTAAAGGATAGCGCGGTAGCAGGAAAATACTCAATCTCGATAAATCCTGATGATAAGAACATAATCAACGTTGATGCTCAAAAGGTTGCATTTGCGGGCGCAAAGCTTAAGATTGCCGTAACCGAATAATAAAATAACCGCCTGATTTCAGGCGGTTATTATTTTTTAAAACAAAAAATCCAACTCAAATGAGTTGGATTTTTGGAGCTGATAATCAGATTCGAACTGATGACCTCGTCATTACCAATGACGTGCTCTACCGACTGAGCTATATCAGCAAATCGTCTTTTTCTTGACGACTTGTATATTATAGCAGACTTTTATCTGTTTGTCAATACCTTTTAGAAAATATTTTTGGATTTTTTTAAGCTTTTTTGTCGACCGAAAAGAAAGTCTTTCTGATATTGGACTTTAAGCATATCATTGGAACCGACACCGATGCCAAAAAGAACGAAACACAGGAGAATATCGGACTGACGAACGGGAAATAGGCGTTATCTACCATAAATACTTGCTCCGCTCTCGGTAGAAGTTCGGGAAATAAGAATTTCAGCGATATTCCCATAAAGGCGGCACAAATAAGACCTTGTGTTGCTTTGGAAATAAAGTATTTTTTAAATGACAGATCTCTGCCCGAGCATATTGTAATAATCTGACAATGCACAGACAGTCCCGACCACGCCGTAAAAAGTGCGCAAAAAATCAAGGCGGATTGCCGCCCGTGATTTGAAACCGCGTTACTCACGCCGCTCGTCATTTCAAAAAATCCAAAAACCAAGGTGCTTAAACTGTCAGGTAAGTGAAGATGGTCAAAAAAAGTCGCAATGCAACCATTAAATGCAGAAAAGAAAACGACGTAAGCGCATACGGTCAGCATCGATATAGCCGACGAGGCTACTGAAGAAGTAAATACCGTTACCGCATCACAGCCTTTTATCGAATTATACGTGCGCATAAAGTGCGCACTTTTCTTTTTGTCTGAAAGAATATTTAGAAATATCCCCATCGTTAGTGATGACAGTATCACACAGACGTAAAGCAATATTCCAACCTGCTTATTACCGAAAAGCGATATACCTACCGCGCTGATGACAAAGGCGGAGCCGGGATTATTACAAAAGCAGAGCAAACGTTCAAATTCATCCTTTGAAATTGTGCCTGCGTCATACATAGATGCCGCGGTTTTCGCGCCAATCGGGAAGCCGCAAAGCATTCCGAGGATCAGAGCGCAGCCTCCCGCCTCACTGATACCGAAAAGCCATTTCATAGGATGCTTCAAAAGCCCCCCGATCCTATATGTAAGCGGACTTTTTACCATAAGCTCGGAAATTATCATAAACGGAAAAAGCGACGGTATAACGCTCTTAGCGCATAGTCCAAGCCCCTTTTTCATATACTCTATTGCTACGTCTGAGAAGCTCAAAAATATGATAAATGCCGCAATCGAGCCTATTCCGTGCAGAACTGCAGTACGGTTATTTTTTTCTTTGATGCGTATACCTTTCATTTAGACCTCCGTTTAACTGATTCAAAATATTTATATTTGCTTTGAGGTGCTGATATGAGCAATAAAGGATATAAAAAGAGCGCGCTTATGGATTTTCTTACACAAAAGACTTGGCTCCCGTCTGACGCACTTGCAGGAGAATTCAGACTTGAGATACGCGGCCACAGCAGCGTTATAGTGTGCGGATGCAGACGGATACTGAAATATACTCCAACCGCAATAGTTTTGTTATCAAAAGAATTCAGCGTGGGAATAGTCGGGGAAAAGCTTATATGTACGGCTTATCACGAGGGCGCAGTATGCATTGAAGGATTTGTAACTGGAGTAGAGTTCGATCCCGAATACACGATTGGAGGATGAATTTTGAATACGGTAAATTTTTTTCTTGGAAAGGTTAAAATTAAAGCAGATTTTGAAAACACTACGTCATTGCTTAATCTTTGTATGTACTATAAAATACCGTATTCAGATTTCAAAGCTTCTTCGGACGGCGTGAGTATGTGCTTTACCGCGCCTGATTATAAAAAATTTGAGAAAGAATCCTTGGAGCGTGAAATAAAGTTTTCCGTAGTGGAAAGAAAAGGTATCCCGTTCATTTTTGAAAGATACAAATACAGGCACGGAATAGTTTTAGGCGTAATCTTAGCTATTGCACTCGTTATTGTATCTCAAAGATTTGTATGGAGCATCGACGTGACGGGAAACGAGAGCTTGACATCTGCGGAGATTATTTCATTGCTTAAAGACGAAGGCTTTGGTATCGGCTCGTACATACCGACCGCCAATACCGACAGAATAGAAAACAAAATGCTTATTGATACCGCTCTCATATCGTGGATGTCAATAAACATAATCGGAACTCACGCTGAGGTGCAGGTAAGAGAATATGAGCAACCAAAGAACAATTCGGATAAGAGCGTCACGGCGGCAAATATAGTCGCATCAAAATCTGGAGTTGTTGAGGACGTGAGAGTTTATCAGGGAAACGTCGTCGTGGCGGCAGGTGCTTACGTAGAAAAAGGAGATCTTCTCGTAAGCGGTCTTTACGACAGTGAGCGCGTGGGATTTCGTTATACACGGGCGTCAGGAGAGGTGATGGCGCGGACAACCAGTGAATTTGTGATAGAAATTCCGTACGAATATGTCACTTATGAGTACACGGGCGAGCAATATTATGATAAATATTTAAATTTTTTTGACTATTTAATTAATATTTCAAAAAATAGTGGAAAAGAGGGGGCATTTTATGATAAAATAGATATGGTGGAGAAATGTTGCCTTTTCGGTTGTATAGACACGCCTTTTTCATGGCACACGGTAAAATATTCCGAGTATGTGGAAAAGACGGCGTACCGAACCGAATCGGAAGCTGAGGAGCTTGCATATTTCGAGCTTTCAAAAAAGCTTTCCGAAATGGCAGACGACAGCATCATTCTCCGCAAAACGATAATCCCACGTGTTGATGAGGATAGCTTTTCTATCTTTTGCACGGTCGTCGCAATTGAGAATATTGCCGAGACGTCAGAATTTGAGGTCGATATCAACGTTATTGACGACGAGAAGGATGTTAGCTGAAGCGAAAGGAACTTTTAATGGCAAACAAAATAATAAAGGTCGAATCGGCGGATATCATTGCGTCGGTATTCGGAAGCTGTGACGCAAACGTAAAGCTTATCGAAAAGAAATTCGGTGTGTCTGTACACAATCGGGTTGCGGACGACGGAAGCGACGTTATTATCGTATCGGGTGATGACGAGGGTTATCTCGGAAGTGCTACCGAGGCGATAAGATATCTTGTTAAGATGGCAAAATACAACGAGAACATAAACGATCAGAGTGTTGTTTACGTATGCGATATGGTATCATCGGGCAATTCCTCGTCACTTGAGGAGCTTGGCGACGATACGATATGCGTGACGATGAAGGGAAAGCCTATTAAGGCAAAGACGGTAGGTCAGAAGCATTACGTCAACGCGATAAAGAAAAACACGATAGTTTTGGGCATCGGTCCTGCCGGCACGGGTAAGACCTTCCTTGCGGTAGCTATGGCGGTAAAGGCATTGCGCGAAAAGCAGGTGTCAAGAATCATTCTCACCCGTCCCGCAATAGAGGCGGGAGAAAAGCTCGGATTTTTGCCCGGTGACCTGCAAAGCAAGATAGATCCTTATCTCAGACCGCTTTACGACTCGCTATATGAGATGATGGGTGCGGAGAACTATCAAAGACAGGTCGAAAAAGGCGTTATAGAGGTAGCCCCACTCGCGTATATGAGAGGACGTACCCTTGACGATTCATTCATAATACTTGACGAGGCGCAGAACTGCACTCCCGAGCAGATGAAAATGTTCCTCACACGTCTTGGATTCAGCTCGAAGGCGGTCGTTACGGGCGACCTTACGCAGACCGACCTGCCCTCAGGTCAGAAGAGCGGTCTTGCAGAAGCGGTCAAGATTCTTTCGGGTATTGAGGATATCGAAATTCACTCGTTTACAGAACGCGACGTCGTAAGACACAAGCTGGTTCAAAAGATCATTCTCGCGTATGAAAAATACGACAGAGAAAGACGTGAAAAATTCAACTCTCAAAAGAGCGACAATAAAAAGCATTATGCAAGAAAGGACAACGACGGAGAATACCGTTAAGTAAGGACAGGAAAATGAAAAGAAAAATGAGTCTCAGAATATATTTTGAAAACGAGCAGGACAAGCTTCCGCTTACCTACAAGATGAAGATGCTTGTAAGGGAAGCAATCGAAACAACACTTGATTTTGAGGATTTCAGAAATACCTGTGAGGTTTCGGTGACCTTTACCGATAATGAGGGAATTCACGAGCTAAATAAGAAATTCAGAGGTGTGGACAAGCCCACTGACGTGCTTTCCTTCCCACTCTTTGATTTTGAGGGCGAGACCGAGGAGCCTCCTATCGATGAGATCATCAATAACCTCGGTGATATAGTAATTTCTCTTGAAAAGGCGCAGGAGCAGGCGGAGGAGTACGGTCACAGCTTTGAGCGTGAGACCGCGTTCCTTTGCGTACATTCAATGCTTCACCTTCTTGGCTACGATCACGAAAGAAGTGAAGAGGAGGACGTTGAGATGCGCGCAAAGCAGAGAGAGATAATGGAAATCATGGGGCTTGGTGTTAAATAATGAAGCCAAGCGAAAGAAGGGCTCTTGAAGCCGAAAAAAAAGCGCAAAAGGAAGCTGAGATAAAAGAAAGATCGTTTCAAAGTGACTACGGCTCTGCCGATGACGGCAATTCTGAAAAGCGCGAGGGATTTTTCAGCAAGCATGTCCGAATAATTACCTTTGCGATATGCGTTGTGCTTATTTTGACCGTGCTTGGCCCTTGGAGCATTGATAGGCTTGTCACTAAGCACCGCGAGTCGATATTCGGCTCTGATATGAGCAACAAGGAGGATATAACTCCGAACGATATCGTCGCTCTTGCGCGGCTTGGAGAAACGCTTACGTGGAATGATCTTAACGATTTCAACTATAACGATCTTAGTCAGGAGTATCTTGATGAGGTCACCAATAAAAAGAGGACTGAGTACCGCAGGGAATATGCCGTTGACGGAATGCTTGTTGTCAGAGTCATAGGCAACAGCTTAAGCGGCCGCCCCGCAAGCGTACAGCTTTTATATTACGGCAAGGATGCTGAGGTAATGAATGAAATAAGGGGAAAGGACGTAACAGACTTCCTCACACGACACGGATATCTGAAATAAAGGAACACAGAAATGAAAAGAACAGGATTTATAGCAATAGTCGGACGCCCTAACGTGGGTAAGTCCACGCTTCTTAATACGATTCTCGGAGAAAAGGTTGCGATAGTATCGTCAAAGCCGCAGACCACGAGAAACAGAATTATCGGAATACATACGAAAGACGATGATCAGTACGTCTTTCTTGACACACCCGGTATTTTTAAGCCGAGAAATTCGCTTGGAACCTTTATGGTTAAAACTGCAAATTCGTCAATGCAGGATGCTGATGCAGTAATCCTCGTCGTTGATACGGGTAAGCCTATAAGCGACGTTGAAAAGAACGTCATAGAATATCTTAAAAAGACAAAAACACCTGGCGTGCTTGCGCTCAACAAGATAGACACATATCGCCGTGAGCAGATCGCCGAGGCAATAGCTGCATATGCGGCACTTCACGATTTCTCTGCGGTAGTACCGATATGTGCAAAGAACGGTAAGGGAGTTGACGCACTTCTCGACGAGTGTGCGCCCTTCCTTCAGGAGTCGGATTTCTTCTTCCCTGAGGATATGGTAACCGACCAGTCTGAGCGTCAGGTTGCGGCCGAGATCATCCGAGAAAAGCTTCTTCGTACGCTCAACAAGGAGATTCCCCACGGTGTTGCGGTTGCAATAGAGGAATTCAAGGACGAGGGAAGTCTTGTCAGCATCCGTGCCGAGATATACTGTGAGAAGGCATCGCACAAGGGAATTATCGTCGGCAAAAACGGCGAGGAGCTTAAGCGTGTAGGCTCGTACGCTCGTGCGGATCTCGAGGCGATTTTCGGAGCAAAGGTATACCTTAACCTTTGGGTAAAGGTCAAGGAAAACTGGCGCGACAGTCAGAGAGGTATTACCGATTTCGGATATTCCGAGGAATAAAAAAATTAGGGGGGGCAATATGGTTTTTGCGACCGACGGTATCATCACTCGAGTGAGTGAATACGGTGTGAGCGATAAAATAATAAACATAATAACCCCCGAGTACGGACGAATCGGAGTTATCGTTAAGGGCGGTCGCTCACCCGGTGGAAAAAACACGCCGATATCTCAGTTATTTACATACGGGAATTTTGAAATATATAAGAAAAATTCTGCATATTGGCTGCGCGGTGGATCAATAATAAATCCTTTTTATGATCTTTCAATAGAAATATCAGGGCTTGCTCTTGCCACTTATCTTTGCGATCTCGCTAACGAGTTGACCGATGAGGAGGATAGCGACGACAACCGTGAGATTCTGCGGCTTCTGCTTAATTCGCTTTATCTTATTGGACGTAGGAAGAAGGATAAAACGCTTATAAAGTCTGTCTTTGAAATGCGCGCGGCGGCGATTTCGGGATATTGTCCCGAGCTATCTTATTGCGCGTATTGCAGAGAGCCAAATCCCGATCTAATGTACCTTGACGTCATGGGCGGTAAGCTTATATGCACCGATTGCATGGCTAAGCGGGGGAGAAAAGCAGACATCTCAAAAGAGTTTGAGGATATGCCCGAAGCAAGCGTTATTTGCCCGGTTTCCTTGAGTGCGGTTGCGGCTATGCGATATATCATATCTTCTTCTCAGGATAAGGTCTTTTCGTTTAATCTGAAGGATGAAAACGACATTCACGATCTTTCAAGAACTTGTGAAACCTATATTTTGAGTCATGTCGGCAGAGGCTTTGACTCGCTTGATTTTTATAAGGCTGTCAAATAAAAAAGTCGGCATCAAGCCGACTTTTTTATTTGAATCTTCTGTGCTTTCTTGGGTCAACTTTTCTTTTTGCATTTCCCGCAAATGAGCCAAGTATGCAAAAGAGAATTGCGATGCCGTGAAGCAGGGATTGTTGCCAGAATTCATAGCCTGATACCGATATACCTTGCAAAAGTAAAGAGATAAGTATGGTAAAGACCGTAATGATTCCGCCCGTTACGATTCCACAAAGGAGCGGGGCATCTCCTGTTTTCTTGGTGCAAACAAATCCCGCAACAAACATCGATGGCAATAGGGAAGCCAGTGACATTGGCATTATAAGCGAATCGGGATCGGGATTTGCATATGCGACCGCACATGCGATGCTTATAAGAACAATGCCAACCATCGCAAACGAAATAAGTCCCGACAAAGAATTGCGCAGAACTTGGGAGAAAAGCGGCTGATCGTCATTTGAGTGCGGTATCAATGCGGTCGATCTGCGTATGGCAGGCACTCCGCCGCGGTTATCTTTTCCGAGCATAATAAAAACACCTCCGAAAGAGTCATATATTCTTACAAAAATATATGTCGTCGGGGGTGTTTTTATGCCAGATGTTGAATATAATCAGTCAACCGAATCTTCAGCCTTTACGTCGACTCTGCTTACAGCAGACTTAAGAATTCTGATCTTAGTGCCGCCGCGAGTAGTTTCGATAACACAGGTCTCTTCCTTAATGCTTACGATCTTACCGATAATACCGCCGATAGTAGTGATTTCATCACCAACCTGAAGGCCGTTTCTCATAGCCGCGGTTTCCTTTTCCTGCTTCTTCTGAGGACGGATGCCAAAGAAGTAGAAAACAACGACCATAACGACGAGAAGACCTATGGTAAGAAGTCCGGAACCGCCGCCCGTATTGGCTGCTTCAAGTGCAAAAAGTGTATTGAACATAATTTGAAAGTCCTTTCTATTTGATTATACTACCTATATATTTTACCATCTTTTCCCCGAAATTCAACCACTTATTTGTAAATTTTTTGATAACCAACGGTAAGATGGCATAATTATCAGCCTTGATTTAAAAAAATTGGCTCGTTTACTTGCTTTTTGTAATAATGTGTGATATAATTACTCTGTATAATAATATTTATTTTAAATTACTATGCGAGGAATATATGGAAAGAAAAAAATTTCTTGAATGCGCAATAATCATAAACACACACGGTGTTCGCGGAAACGTAAAGCTGGAATCGCTTTGTGACTCTCCCGCAGTATTGGCAGATCTTCCGAGAGTTTTCGTCAAGGAAGGCAACAATTACCGAGAGATAAAGGTGCTTCACACGTCTGTTTTCAAGAGCTTCGTTCTTGCAGATCTTGAGGGAATAACCGATATGGATGCCGCGGCCGCTATGAAGGGTACGACTCTTTATGCCGCGCGTGAGGACTTTGATCTTGACGAGGGTGACTATTTTATTGCCGATCTTATCGGGCTTGACGTCGTAGATGTAGATGACGGTAAAAAATACGGCGTAATAAAGGACGTTATCAACCGCGGTTCGTCGGATATTTACGTTGTTAATACCCCAAACGGTGAGAGAATGATGCCTGCCGTTGAGGAATTTGTCAAGAAGGTTGATATTGACGGCGGTAAGGTTTTCGTAAAGCCTATTTCCGGACTTTTGTCCGATGATTGATTAAGGAAGACGGGTATGAGATTTGATATAATGACGCTCTTTCCCGATATGGTGGACTATATTCTTAGCGAGAGCATTATCGGCAGAGCGAGAAAAAGCGGCGCGGTTGAGGTAAACGTTTACAATATCCGCGATTACAGCGAGGATAAGCACCGCAGAGTTGACGATACGCCTTACGGAGGCGGTAAAGGAATGCTTATGATGGCTCCACCTATCTACAATTGCTATTCTGCTATACTTGAAGAGCAGAAAAAGGTAGGACTTGAGGTCGAACATCGCAAAGTCGTCTATATGTCGCCCGCAGGCAAGGTATTAAATCAGAAAAAAGCTGAGGAGCTTGCCGCGTATGATAATATAATAGTCCTTTGCGGACATTACGAGGGTGTTGACCGCAGAATTATTGACGAAATAGTTGACGAGGAAATATCAATAGGAGATTTCGTGCTTACGGGTGGCGAGATACCCGCAACGATACTTGTCGACTGTGTGTCACGACTGCTACCCGGTGTACTTTCCGATCCCGAGTGCTATGAAAAGGAGAGCATTTCGTCGGGAATGCTTGAATATCCGCAGTATACAAGACCTTACGAGTTTCACGGTGTAAAGGTGCCTGACGTTCTCATCTCCGGACATCACGCAAATATCGATAAATGGAGGGACGAGTCCGCAAGGCGTCTTACTGAAGAAAACCGTCCCGATCTTCTCAAAAAGGAAAACTTTTAAATTATTCTGTATGAAAGGAGGATACCGACTTGCAAAACGAGCATAAAAACAACTTGGAAAAGAGAAAATCTCAATCCTTTATTGTCAACGGTTTGAATAGCGTGTTTTTAATAATATATTCTTTTTTTGCAAGATGCGGTCTTATCAGACAGGTATCTTCAAACGATAAGCTATACGATGACGACGTGATCGTTGGAGCACTCAAGCCTAAGGCAACCGCGTCGAAAAAAAGATCATTTAAAGCCGACAGCCTGCTTGAAGGCTCAAAATCATTGAATGTCATCGGTAAATTAGGCGCAGGTCTTGCGCATATGTCCGTCAACGTTTACGGTGTCTTTTTCTTCGTATATTCTCTTATCTCAATATTTATGTTTTACGTTAAGTCATCACTTAACGGACAAAGCGTTGACGGTGCATCGACCATTTTAACCGCAACGGTCATTCTGATCTGCTCAATACCCATGGTGTTCACGTCAAAATCTGCGTTGAGCGCGGTTTCGGGAAGTAATATAGCAAGAAGGATAGTCCTGACCGTGTTTGCCGTACCTGAGGAAAAGCTCAGATCCAAAAAGACTTACGGTGGAAGTGAATACGTCTTTACAGCCGTAGTATTGGCAATATTGTTAGGAATATTTACGTATTTTCTTCATCCCGCTTATGTTCCGGCTTTGGTTGGAATATTGCTTGCGATATGTATTGTTTTTGCAAATCCCGAGGCGTGCGTTCTCGTAACGATTGCGGTAACTCCGTTCCTTCAGTATACAAAGAATGCTGAAAATATTCTCGGATTGCTTATTGCTGCCGGATTGATCTCGTATTTTGATAAGCTGGTTAGAAAAAAGAGAACGAGGTATGCTTCAATTGAAGGCATTTTTATCGTTTTGATCTGCGGATTTATTCTGGTGTCCGGAATTTTCTCGGTTGGCGGAGCGGATACCTTTATGAGAAGCGTTAATACCGCACTGACGGTTGCGGGCGGATTTTTCCTGACGTATAATCTTATAAGAGGTGAAAACAAGCTTAACACCGCAATTAAGATCCTTCTCGTTTCCTTCTCGGCAATTTGCCTATCGGGAATATGGAATATGTTCTATAACGCCTTCGTTGCTCAGAATATTTACTCGCTGCATGAAGAGGTCGCTCCTATATTTGAGAATAACGTAATTTACATAGCGGACAGTGCTTCGGTATTCAGCGTTATGTCGGTTTTGCTTATGCCGCTGCTTTTTGCCAACGTAGCGAAGCGCAAAAGCTTTAAGGGGAAGGCATTGGCACTGGTTCTTGCATTTATTGCCATTGTTGCCGCGTATATATACGGCAGCTACGAGGCGGTTATCGCAATATCTGTTGAATGTCTGATTTTCCTAGTGCTGTATAGCCATAAGACTCTTACGGCTATATTCGTTGCATTAATTCCGATTTCAATATGTATATTGATCTATCCGTATTTTATGACGAGATTCGGACTTCCGAGCTTTCCTGACGTACTGAGAAGCGTACTTCCTCTCAACGCGCCCGAATCAGAGTATCGTGCGGAAAACATAGAATGCGTCTGGAACATTATAAGAGATGGCAACTGGAGCGGAATAGGAGTCGGAGATAGCGTACTGAACGTTTATTACAGAGCGTATTCTGATTCTGTATCGGTAGGCTTGATCGGTACCGGTAACGTATGGATGCAGTTATTGTGCTGGTCGGGAATCGGCGGATTTGCTTCATTGACGGTTGGTTTGATCCTGATATGTCTTAAATCCTTGGGACATATCATCAGATCGGAGAAATCGACACAAAGAGCTGATATGCTTGCTCTGTTTTGCGGAGTAATAGGCTCGCTTTTGCTTGGCTCGGTCAGCTGTCTGTGGAATGATATCAGGATGCTATACCTTTTCTTCGTGTGCAGTGCATTGCTCGCCGTCTATTCACACGAATACAGAAGAAAAGAAAGACAGAGGAGCTTGTCTATGAACGATTACGGTGATTCAAAGGACTTTGAATTCAGAAACCGTATAGGCAAAGAAAGATAAGCGGAAAGGAATTTATAAGATGTCAGAAAATAAAAATTATGATTCAAAGCAGGACTTTGATTTGAAGAGTGCTGATGCTCATAAGAAGGAAAGTGGTGCAGGATTGCAGTCATCACCCGGAGGAGTTAAGAATTTCAAGATGACATCCGGTGGCGCCCCTGCTAATAAAGGAAAGAAAAAAACTCCCATAGTAGCTGATATAATAGCGGGTATTCTCATCATCGCGATTGCAATCGGAGTAATTGTGGGAACTGTATATATGTTCAGATATCAGTCGAATGATTACGGAAATATTAATATAGAGTACCAGATGCTCATTTACACTGATAAAGATGAAAGCTATTATGCGCCGATGAAGAATAAATCCCTTTACGTCGATGCGGACGATAATTCAATATACTTCGGTAAGGTGACCGATATGGAGTTCTCAGCCGATACAAAGGGAAATGATGTGCTTATTTTAACTGTTTCCGCGCAGGTGAAGCATAGAAAGAGCGACGGATATTCGATAAGCGGCAGCAGATTGGCTGTTGGATGTGAATATACAGTCAGATCGGAATCTATTGCGGTCAGTGGTATTATAGTAGAGCTTGGTACCGCAGCCTCGGAAGGAGGAAAGTGAAGTGAAGAACGGTAATAAATCAGACGTAATAAGACGATTTAACGTATTTGACCTGATAGTCATTTTGCTCGTTATCGTGCTTATAGCAAGCTTCATTTACAGAATATATGTCGGTGCCGATAAGGTGTCCGATAAGTCAGTGGGAAGATATGCGATCAGCTTTGAAAGTGATGCGGAATATAACAGTCTCTTGAATTACGTTAAAGAGGGAGATGCGGTATATTTCGAGCATAACGGTGTTCTTCTTGGATATTTGTACGCCGGTGATGATGATGAAAACGGTGCGGTATATGAGCTTATAGACGATATTCCTACGTTTGCGGAAGACGGATCGACGGATGTGTCGGTTGAATCTGAAAATGCCGAGATCGTTGCGGAGGGATGTAAATACAAAAAGATAAAGATCGCAGGACAGATCAGACTTAACGTTGATACAGTTAAAGTAAAGAATGCGGGGCATTACGTTATCGGCGACACTAATATCTGTGAGGGAAGTGTGATCAACGTATATACCGAAACTGCAGTATTTACGTTAACTGTAAAGGACATATTCATCGTAGAATAATTTTTTAACATATAAAATGCGTTTTATTGTATAATATGCAATAAATAATGCAAAAAAACTTGTAAAATATATATAATATTACCCCTTGATTTTGAGAAAGAAATTTGATATACTATTTATAGTGATATTTGTGGCTAAAAATAGATTTATATCGAAAAGGTACTTATCTTACACTATAATTTACATACAAACAGGGGTAAATCATGAAAACTTGTGACGTCGTTATAACAAACGCAAGCGGTCTGCACGCAAGACCTGCTACATTCTTTATTCAGAAAGCAAATTGCTATAAGAGCACTATACTCGTTGAAAAGGACGACAGAAAGGTAAACGCTAAGAGCCTTCTCGGCGTTCTCTCCCTTGGTATTGCCAAGGGCATGACCGTTACCCTTATTGCAGACGGTCAGGATGAGGATATGGCGCTCAGCGGTCTTGCTGCGCTTATCAATTCGGGCTTTAACGAATAATAGAATTTGCAGAATAGCAAAAAAGCGGTTGCAGTTCCTTAAAGGATTGCACCGCTTTTTATTTTCAAATTTTTACGGAGGTGTATATGCCAATCAAGGACGAAGATATGAAAAAGCTACTCGAAAAAGCAAATACGCTTCCCATGCGCCCCGGTGTATACATTATGAAGGGGGCGGGTGACAATGTAATATATGTTGGCAAGTCGAGAAAGCTTAAAAACCGCGTGTCACAGTATTTTCATGACGGTGACAAGAACGTTAAAACCGCAAAGATGGTTAGAGCGGTCAAGGACTTTGATTATTACGTCTGTGACACCGAAATTGAGGCTCTGACGCTTGAAAACACGCTTATAAAGCAATACACCCCTAAATACAATATACGTCTTAAGGACGCAAAATCTTACCCCTATATAAAGATAACCGACGAGGTATATCCCCGACTCGTGATGACGAGGACAAGAAACAGCGACGCTTGTAAGTATTTTGGCCCGTATTCGGGCACGTCAACCGTATTTTCGGTAATAAATACACTTTCAGCAGTTCTCGGTCTTCCTACGTGTACAAGGAAATTCCCTAAGGATATTGGCAAGGAACGTCCGTGTCTTTATTACCAGATGAAGAAATGCTGCGGAGTGTGTACAGGCGAAATTACACCCGAGGAATATTCCGAGAAGGTAAGATATGCCTCTGACGTGTTGCGCGGAAATATTTCCGAGGTCAAGCGAGATCTTACGGAGAAAATGTACGCTCACGCCGAAGCTGAAAGATTTGAATCTGCGGCAAAATGCCGTGATACTATCAGTGCGCTTGAAAGGCTCGGACAAAAGCAGAAGGTAGTTGCTTCTCCCGACGTTGAACACGATATAATCGCACTTTACAACGATGACGTTTGCTCTTGTATTTCCGTGTTTTATATACGTAACGGTGCTATAAGCGACCGATCTGAATTCGTATTTGGTGCGGACAGAATAATCGACGAGCAGAATATCAGCTCCTTTATCTGCGAGCTTTACAGAGTCAGGGAGTATATACCTAAGAGTATATTGCTCTCATTTGAGCTTGAAGATGAGGACAAGGAGCTTATCTCTGAATTTCTATCGGAGCTTGCAGGCAGAAGAGTTCAAGTAAGAACGCCTGAGAGAGGCGACGCGAAAACGCTTTGTCAGATGGTCAAGGACAACGCCGCTGAGAAGGCAAAAATATATAGAAATGAAGCTGAGAAGGATGAAAAGGTGCTTTTGCGACTTGCAGAGCTTTTGAGTCTTGAAACCTATCCCGAGAGAATAGAGGCTTATGATATATCAAACCTCGGTCACGAGCATATTACCGCGGGAATGATAGTGACGAGCGGTACGAAGTTCAAAAAATCCGACTATCGAAGCTTTAAGATATCCACGGTTCAGAATTCGACAGATGACTATGCAAGCATGCGCGAGGCGCTTGCACGCAGATTCGCTCATCTTGGAGATGATAACGGCTCGTTTTCTGAAATGCCCGATCTTATTTTGCTGGACGGTGGTCGCGGTCACGTTGCCGTTATCAAGGAGCTTATGCGAGAGCTTAATATTGATATTCCCGTATTTGGAATGGTCAAGGACGATTATCACAAAACGAGAGCGCTTTGCACCGAGAGTGATGAGATAAATATCGCAAGAGAAAACGCACTTTTTGTATTCATATACAAGATTCAGGAAGAGGTTCATAGATTTACCGTTTCAAAGATGGACAATGCCAAGAGAAAGACGTTGACCAAGTCTTCGCTGACAAAGATATCCGGAATAGGCGACACTAAGGCTAAGCTGCTTCTCAAGCACTTTGGAGGCATTACTGCGATCAAGAGCGCAACAATTGATGAAATAGCCGCAGTTAAAGGAATAAGCCGTGCGGATGCAACAAATATAAGGAATTATTTTGATAAATAAAAAGGAAAGCAAACCTATATGATGAGAATAATCACAGGAAAAGCAAAGGGAATTCGCCTTGAAACTCTTGAGGGAAATAATACTCGTCCAACCTCGGAAAGAGCTAAAGAAGCCGTATTTTCAATGATACGCTTTGACCTTGAGGGCAGAGACGTGCTTGATCTGTATGCCGGATCGGGACAGATGGGACTTGAGGCAGTATCATGCGGAGCGGCATCGGCAACCTTGGTCGACAAATCAAAGGAGGCGGCGGCTATTATACGCAAAAACATAGATAAAACGAGGCTTGGAGATTACTGCAATCTTTTTTGTGCGGATGTCAATGATTTTCTAAGAACAGTCAAAGGCAGAAAGAAATACGACATAGTTTTCATTGATCCTCCGTATGCACTGCATGCGATACCGGACGTTCTTTCATCATTGCTTACAGATGAGATAATCAAGCCTACCTCTATAATCGTGTGCGAGAGTGAGGAGAGTGATATATTTGAAGATCATCCCGATCTCAAGAGTAAATTTGATATTCTCAAATACGCAAAATACGGCGCGGCGCACATAACGATAGTTATGCCCACAAAATCATAACATGGGAGGAACAAAATGAACGCACTTATACCGGGCAGCTTTGCTCCTATAACGCTTGGACACGTTAATATAATTGAACGTGCTGCAAGGATGTTTGATAAGGTCTACGTTGCGGTTATGAATAACGACTCCGCAAAGCACGATGCAACCCTTTCTTCAAAGACGTACACACTTGACATTGAAAAAAGACTTGAGATTGTTAAAGCCTCTGTATCACATATATCTAACGTTGAGGCAATATCCTCAGAAGGTATGCTGATAGACCTGTGCGACCTTATTGATACACATATCGTTGTTAAGGGAATAAGAAACGGTGAAGATCTTGAATACGAGATGAAACACGCCAAGTGGAATAAGGAGCATAATCCAAAAATAGAAACCATATTTTTGCCGTGTGACGAAAAGCTTTCCTCAATAAGCTCAACTCTTGTAAGAAAACTTATAAGCGAAAAAAAATATAGCGAGCTTGAAGGGATCGTCGCACCGTTGGCAATCAAGTTATTACAAGATTACGAAAGATAAAAAGGTAAGGAAAATCCTTACCTTTTTTGTTTAACAACTCAAAAACTTCACAATAAATTCATTAATTGATGTTATCATATATTATAGAATAGTATTGGCAATAATACAACCTATAAAATAAATACGAGAGGGCAAAATGGGAAGATTCAGAGACAAACTGTATAGATTTATGTACGGCAGATACGGAACCGATGAGTTATATAACTTTCTCTTTGTTGCGTTCTTTGTCGTGTGGATAATTGAGCTTATTACGATAGCGATAATGCCCAAAGGACTCGCAGCCACAATTGTTTCGCTTATATTTTCGCTTATAACGTCGTTACTGATATTCTTTATATTATTTCGTTTTTTTTCAAAAAATATATATAAGAGAAGACGCGAAAACGAGGCTTATTTAAAGGCACGCCGTGCAATATCTCAATTATTTAATGGAAATACTTCTAAAAAGACAAAAAGCTCAAACGTTGATACGGCGGAATTTGTATTCAGAGATTGTACAAGGTGCGGTGCAACGCTCAGATTACCTCGAAAGTCAGGAAAGCACAAGGTAAAGTGCCCCAGATGCTCACATAGTTTTTTTGTAAAGTCCAAATAACAAATTAAACAATGGAGTGGCAGTATGAATAACAATTTCAGAAAGACTAAAATAGTATGTACGATGGGCCCTGCAAGCCTTAAGGAATGTGTTATAGAGGAGATGCTTAAAAACGGCATGAATATTGCGCGTTTCAACTTTTCCCACGGCACTCACGAATATCACAAGGAAGGAATCGAGCTTTTCAGAAAGGTTCGTGACAGACTTAAAATGCCTGCCGCAGTTCTTCTTGATACCAAAGGCCCCGAGATAAGAATAGGTACGTTTGAAAACAAAAAGATTACTCTCCACACGGGTGATATTTTCACTCTTACCTCAAAGGACGTTGCAGGCAGTGCCGAAATGGTTTCCATAACCTACAAAGAGCTTCCTCGCGAGATTTCTATCGGCACGAAGATATTGATAGATGACGGAAGACTTGAGCTCCGAGTTACCGATGTGACCGATACTGATATAGTATGTCGCGTTATAATCGGTGGCGAGCTTTCCGAGCGCAAGGGAGTTAATATTCCCAATATGCATTTGAATATGCCCTATATTAGTGAACAGGATGAAAAGGATCTTCGCTTTGGTATAGAGATGGACGTTGATTTCGTTGCGGCATCATTCGTAAGAAGCAAGAACGATGTTATTGAGCTTCGTAAGCTTCTCAATTATTACGGCGGTCACGACATCAAGATAATCGCTAAGATAGAAAACAACGAAGGCGTAGAGAATTTTGAAGAGATACTTGCCAACAGCGACGGAATTATGATCGCAAGAGGCGATATGGGCGTTGAGATCGAATTCGAAAAGCTTCCTGGTATTCAGAAGAAATTTATCCGCAAATGTTACAGTGCGGGCAAAATGGTTATTACCGCAACGCAGATGCTTGAAACAATGATCCATTCGCTAACTCCTACGAGAGCGGAAATAACCGACGTTGCAAATGCAGTATTCGACGGTACGTCAGCGGTAATGCTTTCGGGTGAAACCGCTATGGGAGATCATCCCGCGCACGTCGTTTCTGTTATGGCAAAGATAACCGAGCGAGCCGAGCAGGACGCGCTTGAAATGAAGATATATCAGGGAATAAGTCACGATGCGGATTTCAGCGATATGACAAACGCCATTTGCGATGCTGCTTGTACTACCGCAAGAGATATCAGAGCGAGAGCGATCATCGCCGTTACAAAGTCAGGTACGACTGCGCGCCGCGTGTCAAAATTTAGACCGAGCGAGCCAATAGTAGCGGCAACGCCCGATATCAAGACATATCACCAGCTTTCATTATCCTGGGGTGTTTATCCCGTGCTGGCTCTTAATCAGGACGATACCGACCGCCTTTTCCTTCACGCGATCGATTGCGCAAGACAGCTTGATATCGTGTCAAAGGGAGATAAGGTCGTAATTACGGCAGGTGTACCTTTGAAACTGTCGGGAACTACCAATCTTTTAAAGGTTCAGGTAGTTTGAGCTTAATCTTTAAAGGAGCTTTTGATTATGGCAGCAAAAAGAAAAAAGAGAAAGAATAGCCGATCACCAATTGTACTGTTCTTTATAATAATACTTGCAGTTCTGGCTATTCTGTATAACCAGTTTGGCGAAAAGCTCGGACTTCCCGATCTTTTCGGATCTTTTGAACAACAGACTACCACTCCTCCTCCCGTTCCCGACGGCGAGGAAGTGTTGATTCACATGATTGACGTTGGTCAGGGCGATGCTATTCTTGTTATGACATCGGACGGAAACATGCTGATAGATACCGGTGAAAGCACGGCGAGAGAAGAACTTGTGTCGTATTTTAATTCGGTAAACATCACGAGCTTTGAGTACGTGGTCTTTACGCATCCTGATTCAGACCATATTGGAAACGCCGATTATATCGTTCAGAATTATAGTATAAAAAATATCATTATGCCCGACAAGGTATCGACGACCAAGACCTATGAAAGAATGATCGATGCTATTGAAAACAGTCAGGCTAACGTAATTATGGCAGAGCCAGGATATGAATTTTACCTTGGTGCATTGCAGAATACCATAATAGCGCCTAATAAGGATTATAAGGATCCTAACGAGGCAAGCGTTGTTATAAAGTCGACCTACGGAGATACGTCTATAATGCTCACGGGTGATGCGGAAAAGGAGTCAGAGGCTGACATATTGAGTATCTGGAGCAAGGATGCACTTAAGTGTAACGTGCTTAAGGTTGGGCATCACGGTTCAAGCACATCAACCTCTCCCGCGTTTCTTGATGCGGTTGATCCCACAATTGCACTGATCTCCTGCGGAGAGGGAAATAAGTACGGTCATCCGCTTCCTGAAACCATCAAGAAACTTGAGGACAGGGGAATAACGATATACCGCACGGACAAAAACGGCTCTATCGTTATCCGCACCGACGGTAAGGAGTTTACTCTAATAAGTACGGAAAAGTAATAAAAAGGATGAGGCAATAGAGCGCACTCTAAAGGATATTTTTTGAAAGTATTAAGCGTAAATAATAACAAATTAAAAAACACGAGAATCATTTTGATTTTCGTGTTTTTTTGTACAACAACTTAAATATTTTTTATCTCGTCGTGTTAAAATAATTAGATAGAAGGAGGATGATAGACTATGAGAAAAATAACAACCGAAATGAAAGAATCATTCAATGACTATATGATTAACGAGGAAAAGGCGGTGGCAACCGTCAATAAGTATTTGCACGATGTAGGTGAGTTTCAAATGTGGCTTGGCGAGCAAGAGATATGTAAAACGGCGGTTCTTGCGTACAAATCATATCTTTGTGAGCATTATGCCCCTGCGAGTGTGAATGCCGCACTCTCATCACTCAATAGCTTTTTCAATTTTATGGAGTGGTACGATTTGAGAGTGAAGAATCTTAAAATTCAAAAACAGATCTTCGCGTCCACAGACAAAGAATTGACAAAGGCGGAGTATGACCGCCTTTTGCAAGCGGCGAAGCAGAAGAAAAATGAGCGATTATATCTCTTGATGCAGACAATCTGTTCTACGGGAATCCGCGTGTCCGAGGTTCGATACGTTACTGTCGAGGCGGTGGCGCGCGGTGTTGCTGAAATCAACTGCAAGGGTAAGCGCAGATCGGTATTCCTGCCAAATCAACTTTGTCGGATTTTGAAGCAGTATATCAAAGAGAAAAAAATAAAAAGCGGTGCCGTGTTCGTAACAAAGAACGGCAATCCGCTTGACAGATCGAATATTTGGAGTGATATGAAAAAGTTATGTAAGGCTGCGAACGTGTCGGAGAAAAAGGTGTTTCCGCACAACCTCCGTCATCTTTTCGCGCGCACTTATTATAGCTTGCAAAAGGACATTGTTCGACTTGCCGATATCCTCGGGCATAGCAATGTAAACACAACGAGAATTTATACGATGGAAACAGGCGAAATGCACAGAAGACAAATTCAAAAATTAGGGCTTTTGCGGTGTTAAAGAGGGTAAAAAAGAAATCTACCACATAATTTGCCTTATGTGGTAGTTGCAATATTTAACCATTACGATTTTATCATAAAAGTCGTCGAAAGTCAATAAGTTTACCGTAAATAATGGCTGTTTTTAATAGAAATTTACATAAATGAGTATAACAAATCGACCAATGAAACGACTGTTTTTTCATTGGTCTTCTGTAGCGTACATATATGGCGTGCGCCCTTCTTTTTTATTTTCTTTTATACCACATAAGGCAAATTATGTAGTGAAAACCTAAGCAATGTTATGGAGGTAACTTGACATGAAAAAACAAATTTGCATCAAATTTTTAGCTGTGTTCACACTTGTACTTATGCTAAGTATAACCACTATAATCACAGCGTTTGCTGAATCAAGCACTTCGGCATACGTATCTTCTGGTACAGAGGTTTCTCGAGGAGAAGAAATTACTATCTCTGTCGGAATCAGCAATGGATCGGAAATTCAGAGTATTTTGATTATACCTGAATATGATAGTGACACTTTTGACTTAGTCGATGGAGGTTGGACTCTTTCCGGCGGACTTATGTCGGATTTCAGTGTTAGCTCCGGTGACGGCGTTATTTTGTTTAATCCCGGCATAAATGTAGATGGAAAAGTTCTTACCTTTACGCTGATAGCAAAAGATGATGCCGCATTTGACACATATAGTATTTCTGCGGAGGTTGTCATCACCGACAGCAACGGCAACACCACGTTAACTACAACTCCTGCTACTGTACAAGTGAAGTGTGACCACAGTTTCACAAAGGAAGACACTACATATTTGAAGAGTGCCGCTACTTGTACAAATCCCGCAGTTTACTATAAGAGCTGTGTAACTTGCGGTGAAAAAGGTATTGAAACTTTTAACTATGGCTCAACGATAGAACACTCATATACAAGAAAAGTAACTACCGATGCCTACAAGGTATCTGGAGCTACTTGTACAGTACAAGCCGTTTACTACTACTGTTGCGCTACTTGCGATGCCAAAGGCACCACGACCTATGAAGACGAAAAACCGCTTACACACAACTACACAAGAGAAGTAATAACAGATACTTATAAAGTCTCCGATGCGGATTGCGACAGTAAGGCGGTTTATAATTACTGCTGCGCTACTTGTGATGAGAAGGGCACAACGACTTTTGAACACGGCGAGGTTCTCGGTCATACAGGCGGAACGGCTACTTGTACTGCAAAGGCTATTTGTACTCGTTGTAGCCAAGAATACGGCGATACTCTTGACCACACATATGATCAAGAGGTAGTGCAGGATAAATATTTAGCTTCGGCTGCATCTTGTACGGCTAAAGAGAAGTATTATAAGTCTTGCACTTGCGGAGCTAAAGGATCGGTAACTTTCGAGGTTGGCGACAAGAGGCCTCACGACTATATGGAAAAGGTTGACGCGCTTTATTTGAAGGATGCGGCTACCTGCACGACAAAGGCAGTCTATTATGAAAGCTGTTCTGTGTGCGGCGAAAAAGGAACTGCTACGTTTGAGACGGGCGATGCACCGAGCCACAGCTACAGAACAAATTGGACTTCTGACTCGACATCGCACTGGCATGAATGCTCGAAGTGTGGAGATAAGAAGGATTCTGCTTCACATACTGAAGGTGCGGCGGCAACGGAATATACCGCACAGACCTGTACTGTTTGCGAATATGTAATCACTCCTGCTCTTGGTCACACACATCATTATAACACTACTTGGTCAAACGATGCAGATAACCATTGGTATGCTTGCTCAGGCTGTAGTGAGCCGAAGGACAAGAGCGCACATATCTACAAGAATGCTTGTGATACGGATTGTGACGTTTGCGGATATACAAGAGAAATAACTCACAATTATAATACAGATTGGGCGAAGGATGCAGAAAAGCACTGGTATGAGTGCACGATTTGTGGCGATAAGAAAAATGAAACGGTACATACTCCAGGCGCGAACGCTACCGAAACCACTGATCAGACCTGTACCGTTTGTGGTTATGTGATCAAGGAAGCACTCGGCCATACTCATAACCACAACACGATTAAGAACGATGAAACGAACCACTGGAATGAGTGTGCTTGCGGAGATAAGACGGACGTAGCGGCTCATACTTGGGATGACGGCGTTGTTACTAAAGAAGCAACCTATGACGAAGAAGGCGAAAAGACCTTTACTTGCTCAACTTGTTCTAAGACAAAGATTGAAAGTGTCGAAAAGCTGGTTCGAGATGACGAGACAAATACAGATACTGAAGGCAGCGCGGATGTACCTGCTGACACAGATAAGGACACTGATGCAACCGAACAGCCTTCCGATGGATGCCGTTCTGCAATTGGAATCGAAGCCGGTTCAATTGTGGTAATTGCTATGATTTGCGGTGCAGTTGTCTTTGTGAAAAAGAAGAAAGCATAATAGCAATTAATCATAGACAAACTTCAAATGCAAGTGCTCTTAAGCACTTGCATTTGTTACAACGAGAGGAGAAGCCAATGAAAAGAAAATTTAAACTGTTGTTTCTGGGCGTGATAGCAGTATTCATGCTATCATTGCTTTGCATCTCTGCTTCTGCTACAAGCAGCAATGCAGTTCTTGGGGATATGAATGGCGATTCTGTTGTAAATATCGACGATGCTATATATCTTTTAAAGCATACAATGATGCCATCGAGATACCCCGTATCTCAGCCCGCGGACGTTAACGGAACGGGCGACGTTAATATCGACGATGCCATATATCTTTTGAAACATACGATGATGCCGTCGAGATATCCGATTATTGATCCGACTTTTTGTTCGCATAAATTCATGCAGCAAAACACAGAACCTGTATACCTAAAGTCTATAGCTTCATGCAAATCGCCTGCGGTATACTATCATTCCTGTATTTGTGGTGAAGTGGGAGAAACCACTTTCGCTGTTGGTGATACTCTAAACCATGATTTTGGAAACTGGATTGTAATAGAGGAAGCAACCTCTGACAAAAACGGACTTAAAGAACGCGTATGCCAAAACTGTAATGTAATCGAACAAATTAAGCTTTTGAGATGTCCGACCTGTTATGGAAAAGGGTATGAAAGCTTTTACCCCGGATGCTGTACTTCCGGTCGTGTTCAAGCAACGTGTTACAGATGTGCAGGATCGGGAAAAATCAATGATCCAATAGTGTGTTATATTTGTGACGGAGTCGGCTCTTATGTTGATGGTTTAGGCACGACACGAAAATGTAGCTGCGATGGCGGACGTGTGTATCCCCAATGTTATAATTGTAACGGTACAGGTTATACACTGGTTACATGCCCATCCTGTAAAGGAAATCCATCACAAAAAAATTGTGATGAATGTAATGGTCAAGGATATTATGACTATATTTTGCTCAAATATAATCTTAATGGAGGGGATGGGGTTGTTGAAGACTCTGTGTTTTGTGGAGATTATTGTGTCATAACCGATACAATACCAACAAAGAGTGGATATGTTTTTCTTGGATGGAAAGATATTAAGACCGGTGCTTTATATAAAGCAGGCCAAAGTTATTCCGATGATGCACTTGAATTATATGCCGCGTGGTTGCCTATTTGTTCCACGTGTGAAGGGGAAGGAGGAAGCTACACCGAATCAGTTTGCACTAAATGTGATGGAAATTATATATCTACGTCTACAACAAAAAAATGTAATTCGTGCGGAGGCAGCTATATTGTTGGAAGCACCACAGGTTGGGGCACAACTTATTATTGTAAGACATGCTCATCGCATGATGTGTCAATAACAACTAATACATATACATGTTCTTGTGGCGATGGTAAGGTGGTAACAAAAACGCCATGCTCATATTGTAGCGGAAATGGCTATATAGGCGATGTTTCAGATTGTGAAATTGATGTATCCAAACACATTCATAATTATCAATTTCATGAACAAAAAGTTGTAACATGGTCTGAGATTGGCTGGAATGAATATTACACATGCGATGGATGTGGTTTTTCAGGATATGTAGAAATACCTGCTATTGGAGCTGTTTTAGTAGAGAAGAATCTTTCAGATGCAGGAAGTGTTGAAATATCCATTAATCCGGATAATTCTATTACGCTGAAAGCAATTAGCAATAAAGGATATACTTTTCTTGGCTTTTATAAAGGCGACAATCTTGTAGTATCTACCGATGTTTATACATTTACTCCTCACAAATATAATAAGGAAATTGCTGCAAAGTGGCAAATTAATAACTATTCTGTTTCTATTACACAAAACATTGTTGAAGGTGGCAGTGTTAGCAAAAGTGGAAACTATGACTTTGGAACCTCGGTAACCGTAACGGCGACTACCAATACAGGATATACATTCCTTGGATGGTATGAGGAAGATACTAAAGTTTATTCGGAACATGAATACACTTTTTCTATAACAAAAGATGTAGTACTGACTGCTAAATGGTTGAAGAATTACAATGTCGTTTTGCAACAAAATATTTCTAATGCAGGTAGGGTTGCAGGCGATGGTAATTTTGTTTCCAATAGTTCTGTGACGGTAATTGCAAGAACAAATATGGGTTATACCTTTGTTGGATGGTATGAAAATGGCTTCCCGATTTCGTTTGATGAAACCTATACATTTGAAATTTCAAATGATAGAACTCTTATTGCAATATGGGAATTAAAGGAAGAGTACGCGGCTCTCTCAGACTTTGAATTTCGATTAACCGAATATTCGTGTGAAATAACCGGTGTTATAGATAAAACTAAAACGGAGTATATAATCCCAAATTACGTAACGAGTATTGGATCTTCTGCGTTCTATGGTTGCACGAGTCTTACAAACATCACGATACCGAACAGCGTGACGAGAATCGAATGGGATGCGTTCTCCGGCTGTAGCGGACTTACGAGTGTAACGATACCCAACAGCGTGACGAGCATCGGCTCTTCTGCGTTCTCCGGCTGTAGTGGACTTACAAGTATTACGATATCGAACAGCGTGACGAGCATCGGCTCTTCTGCGTTTGAGGGCTGTAGCGGACTTACGAGTGTAACGATACCCAACAGCGTGACGAGCATCGGCTCTTATGCGTTCTACAACTGTAGCGGACTTACGAGTGTAACGATACCCAACAGCGTGACGAGCATCGGCTCTTCTGCGTTTGAGGGCTGTAGCGGACTTACGAGTGTAACGATACCCAACAGCGTAACGAGCATCGGCTCTTATGCGTTCTACAACTGTAGCGGACTTACAAGTGTAACGATACCCAACAGCGTGACGAGCATCGGCTCTTATGCGTTTGAGGGCTGTAGCGGACTTACAAGTGTAACGATACCCGATAGTGTAACGAGCATCGGCTCTTCTGCGTTCTCCGGCTGTAGCGGACTTACAAGTATTACGATATCGAACAGTGTGACGAGCATCGGCGAGTATGCGTTCTACAACTGTAGCGGACTTACAAGCGTAGCGATACCGAACAGCGTGACGAAAATCGGCTTAAGGGCGTTCTCCGGCTGTAGCGGACTTACAAGCGTAATGATACCGAACAGCGTGACGAGCATCGGCGAGTCTGCGTTCTACGGCTGTAGCGGACTTACAAGTATTACGATATCGAACAGTGTGACGAGCATCGGCGAGTATGCGTTCTACAACTGTAGCGGACTTACAAGTGTAACGATACCCAACAGCGTGACGAAAATCGACTTAAGGGCGTTCTATGGTTGCACGAGTCTTACAAACATCACGATACCAAACAGCGTGACGAGCATCGGCTCTCATGCGTTTGAGGGCTGCAGCGGACTTACGAGCGTAACGATACCCAACAGCGTGACGAAAATCGGCTCTTATGCGTTCTTCGGCTGTAGCGGACTTACAAGCGTAACGATACCGAACAGCGTGACGAAAATCGGCTCTTATGCGTTTGAGGACTGCAGCGGACTTACGAGCGTAACGATACCCAACAGCGTGACGAGCATCGAAAGCGGTGCGTTCTATATGTGTAATAAGCTCGTAGAGATTATCAATCACTCAAGACTCTCACTTTCCCTAGGTTCCACTTCTAACGGTGACGTCGCATATTATGCCAAAGAGATCCATCAAGGAAGCAGCAAGATCGTTAATCAAAATGATTACCTCTTCTATACCTATGGGGGTACGAATTATCTGCTGGGATACATTGGCAATGATACATCATTAACTTTGCCACAGAATTATAACGGTAAGTCGTACGAGATATATAAATATGCGTTCTACAAATGTAGCGGACTTACAAGTATTACGATACCGAATAGCGTGACGAGCATCGGCGAGTATGCGTTCTCGGGCTGTAGTGGACTTACGAGTGTAACGATACCCGATAGTGTAACGAGCATCAGCAAGTATGCGTTCTACGACTGTAGTGGACTTACAAGCGTAATGATACCAAATAGCGTGACGAGCATCGAATGGGATGCGTTCTCCGGCTGTAGCGGACTTACGAGTGTAACGATACCCAACAGCGTGACGAGCATAGGCAGTGGTGCGTTCAGTGGTTGCACAAGTCTTACAAGCATTACAATACCCAACAGCGTGACGAGCATCGGCCAAGTGGCGTTCTATAGATGTAGCGGACTTACGAGCGTAACGATACCGAACAGCATCACGAGCATCGGCAAGTATGCGTTTGAGGACTGCAGCGAACTTGCGAGAATCACCTTTCAGGGAACCGTGTCGCAATGGAAAGCGATTTCGACGGAGTCTGATTGGAATTTCAACACAGGAAGTTACACCATTTACTGCACCGATGGCACCATATCAAAAATCGGATCGGTAACTTACAACTAATATCTCAATCGATACAAAGTATTTCAAGGAAACGAGTTACGCTTTATTATTGGTGAAAACAAAATAAGAAAGGCACGGGCGATATTTTCCCGCCCGTTGGAAAAACGTATGAAAAAGCTTATATTTTTATCCGGTCAGGCAAGTTGTGCATATGGCTCAAACTCTGTTTGATATGATAATGGATGCTATAAATCTAATAAAGAAATCACAACAAGCTTGCAATCAAAAATCAAGTACACAAAGCCAAAACTAAAGTTTAGAAATATAGCACAAACACTGAAACCACCATCTCAACGTGTGAACCGCGCTGAGATGGTGGACTTGTTTTTTATATTATGCTATATCCATTTTATCTGACGAGCACTGCATTCTGTACAGAAATACAAAAAATACGGCATACCTCTTTCGAGATATACCGTATTCTTGCAAATTGTCATTTAGGGTACGTCCCTAATGATTCGTCTTTTTTAATTTATTTTTCAATAAGGTTAGCTGCACCCTTCTTAAGAACAAGGCGCGGCTTTGTCTTTTTTGTTACGCATTCCTTCGTAATAATGACCTTTTCAACATCATTTCGGGAAGGAATTTCGTACATGATATTGGTCATAAAGCCCTCGATTATAGAGCGCAATCCTCTCGCACCCGTTTTTCTTTCGGTCGCAAGCTCTGCAATTGCTTCAAGCGCTCCCTCTGAGAAGGAAAGAGTAACTCCGTCGATTTCAAAGAGCTTGATATACTGCTTCGTAACGGCATTCTTAGGCTCACACAAAATGCGTACAAGAGCATCGTTTGTAAGCTCAGTAAGAGATACCATAACGGGTAGACGTCCGACAAGCTCGGGGATAAGTCCGAACTTTACTATATCGTGAGCTGTAACGTCGGAGAACATACCGTTTCCGCCGTCGCTTATAGCAGAGGTTTTGTCATGCTCACTGCTAAAGCCGATAACTCTGTTGCCCTTACGCTTTTCAATGATCTTTTCAAGACCGTCGAACGCACCGCCGCAGATAAAGAGAATATTTTCGGTGTTTATCTTAATGAATTCCTGATTGGGATGCTTACGTCCGCCCTGAGGAGGAACGTTTGCAACCGTGCCTTCAAGGATTTTTAAGAGTGCTTGCTGAACACCCTCGCCCGATACGTCGCGGGTGATAGAGCGGTTTTCACTCTTTCTTGAAATTTTATCTATCTCGTCGATGTAGATGATTCCGCGCTCTGCAAGCTCTACGTCGTAGTCAGCCGCCTGAATAAGGCGAAGGAGAATGTTCTCAACGTCCTCTCCGACATATCCTGCCTCTGTCAAGGTTGTCGCGTCTGCAATTGCAAAGGGAACGTGGAGAGTTTTAGCGAGAGTCTGAGCAAGATAGGTCTTGCCTACGCCCGTAGGGCCGAGAAGAAGAACGTTACTTTTTTGAATATCGATACCGTCGTCAGAAGCCTTCTTTTGATTTCTGTTTCTTCTTGTTCCGATATCCTTTGAGAGTATTCTCTTGTAATGATTGTAAACAGCCACGGACAAGGCGATTTTTGCTTCATCCTGACCGATGACGTACTCATCAAGAGATTTCTTGATGTCAATAGGCTTGGGAAGAGTATCAAAGGAAAGAGAACTATCACTTTGAGCTCTCATATCCATTTCTGCGTCATAAATAAGCTCTGAGCATGATTCAACGCAAAAATCACAGATATAAGCGCCCGATTGAGAGGGGATAAGGAAGTTTACCTGTTCCTCATTTCTACCGCAAAACGAGCAAAATCTCGAATTATTACCGTGAGTGTGCTTGTTGTTAGATGACATAGTCTGACAGCAACCCTTTCTTACTCGTGCTTTTCAAGAATGCGGTCAATAATGCCGTATTCAAGAGCCTGTTTAGCAGTCATAAAGTTATCTCTGTCGGTATCCTTTTCAATCTGCTCGATAGGCTTGCCTGTATTTTCGGAGAGGATCTTGTTAAGCATATCACGGGTGCGGAGAATAAGCTCTGCACGGATCTTGATATCACTTGCCTGACCCTGCGCACCGCCGAGAGGCTGGTGTATCATTATCTCACTGTGAGGAAGAGCAATTCTCTTGCCCTTAGTACCGGCTGAAAGAAGAAAAGCACCCATGCTTGCCGCCATACCTATGCAAATGGTGGAAACGTCGCACTTGATATACTGCATAGTGTCGTAAATAGCCATACCTGCGGTTACAGAGCCACCGGGGCTATTGATGTAGAAGGAAATATCCTTGGTAGGATCCTGCGCCTCAAGAAAGAGCATCTGTGCTACTACAAGAGAAGCGGTTGCGTCATTAACCTCATCAGAGAGAAAAATTATTCTGTCGTTGAGCAGACGCGAAAAAATGTCGTAAGAGCGCTCACCGCGGCCCGTCTGTTCGATAACCATAGGAACCAATGCGTTTCTCATAATTGAGTTATCCATAAATCTACCGTACCTTTCTTGTTTTGTTATTAAAAAGCCGTTTACGCTAAATAAACGGCCGCGCCGTGCATACGACAAAGCAGAGAGGTCTGCTATATGTATATATTCACGGCGCTAAGCTTTGTTTACTTATTTTTAAATTATTCTTCGGTCTTTACTTCGGTTTCAGCTTCAACCGGTTCCTCAACCTTAGCCTTTTTAGCTCTGGGCTTGGATGCCTTCTTAGCCTTAGCGTTGTCCTTGACTATCTGCATAGCCTTTCTAACGCTTACGTCTGCTTTAACCATCTCTGCGTCAACAAACTCGCGAACCTTGTCAGCTTCGATATTGTACGCCTTAGCAATGGTTTCGTATTCAGCGGTAAGCTCATCCTCGGCAACCTCAATAGCTTCTGCGGTAGCAACAGCCTCAAGAGCAAGTCTTGCCTTTACCTGCTTTTCAGCCTGGGGACGAAGCTGTGCGCGGAGAGCATCGAGATCAAGACCGGTGTACTGGAAGTAGGTCTTGAGATCAAGTCCGCTCTGGCGAAGTCTGTTGTCGTAGTCACGAACGAAGTTCTCGGTCTCAGCTACGAACATAGCCTCGGGAATTTCAGCCACAAGCTTTTCGATAAGAGCGTCTATAAGCTTTTCCTCGAACTCAGCCTCAGCTGCGTTCTCGTGTCTCTTTTCGATTTTTGCCTTAACGTCTGCGCGGTATTCAGCAAATGTATCAAATTCAGAAACGTCCTTAGCGAAATCGTCGTCAAGCTCGGGAAGCTCAACCTTGGTAATAGAGTTTACCTTACACTTGAAGCAAGCCTCTTTGCCTGCAAGCTCCTCTGCGTGATAGTCAGCAGGGAAAGGAACGTTTACGTCGAACTCATCGCCGATCTTGTGACCCGCAACCTGCTCCTCGAATCCGGGGATGAAAGAGCCGGAGCCAAGCTTAAGGGAATAGTTCTCGCCCTTGCCGCCTTCAAAAGCAACTCCGTCAATGAAGCCCTCGAAGTCGATCTTGGCAACGTCGCCCATCTCGGCAGCAGTGTCGCCCTCAACCTCGATCTCGCGGGAGTTTCTCTCTCTTACCATCTTGATATCGTTGTCGATCTCTTCCTCGGTAACTGCCTCAACCTTCTTTGCAACGTTAAGACCCTTGTAGCCGTCGATCTTGCACTCGGGCTTTACGGGAACGATTGCAGAGAGAACAAGTCCGTTGTCGTCGATAGAAACGATGTCGATCTCGGGCTGACCAACGGGTTCAAGTCCTGCTTCCTTAACTGCAGCAGTATAGTTGTCGGGAATAAGGTCGTTGATTGCATCCTCGTAGAATACACCCTTACCGTACATCTTCTCAACGATTGCACGGGGGGCCTTACCTGCTCTGAAGCCGGGAACGTTGATCTTCTTTACCTGCTTGCGGTAAACCTTTTCAACTGCTGCTTCAAAGACTTCCTTGTCAATGGCGAATTCGATTTTTACAGTACTCTTTTCGCCCTGTTCTGTTTTCAAAAGATTCATTTTGAAACCTCCGGAAATTTTATCTAAATATTTTTTAACATAAAGTATCTTTGCGTGCGTCTGTCGACATAAGCAAATAATTTACGCATACATTATATTTTAACTTTTTTTTACTGATTTGTCAATAGTTTTTTATATTTTTAAAGGGTAAAAACTCAAAAAATCCGATGAAGTAAGTGTAAATCTGATGTTTTGATAGGTGAAACGGCCGGGGAGAGAATAAGCGGAGTGAATATGTCCGAAAAAACACTCCTCAATGCCGTATTCGTTCAACACGTCTACAAACTCCTGCATAACGAGATCGCACCATACTGGAGGAAAATGCAAAAATACTAAAATGGGCAATTTTACCCCAGATTCCTTAAGGTGCTCCTCTTGTAATTTCACCGCGCAATCAAGACTTAATTTAAGTCTTATAAGCTCGCGGTTGACTATCTTGTCATAATCAGCATCATTTGTTGTATTTTGCTTGCTTTCATCGGGAAACCACCCGCGAGTACCGCAAACTATCCTGTCTTCGACGATATACGCGTTATTGTACAATATCTTCAAGCTGTCAAAGCCGTTTTCATCAAAGAATGAATAGAGTTTTGTAGCGGTTGACCACCAAAAATCGTGATTTCCTTTACCAATAAGCTTTTTACCGTTGAGAGAGTTGAGATAAGAGAGGTCATCACGTGCCTCTTCAAGTCTTGTTGCCCAGGAAATATCTCCCGGTACTATCACCGTGTCATTTTCCGTGACCACGGCGTTCCAATTATTTTTGATTTTATTTAAATAATCGTTCCATCGTGATCCGAATACCTCCATTGATTTATTGGTGGTATCGTTCGTGGAAAGATGTAGATCTGACAGTACGAACAGAGCCATTTAAAATTCCTTTCATTAAGGTATTTTGTTGGTGTCGCAAAATGATTACATAAAGCAACTATATTCCGTCAATAATAGATTTGACGGTCGTTTGCGATCGCAATAAAGAAAGGTTAGGTATGTTTATTATGAACGATTACGGCAAGAAGTCCTGCGGTGCTGATTGTAAGCACATCAAGGGTATCAACTGCGCAGTAAAGAACTGTGTATATCACGACGGTGAGAGCTACTGTACGGCAGAGCACATAAACGTTGCTCCCGCGCACGCTACCTCCTCAACTGAAACCGCCTGCGCAACATTTAAGCCCGAGGGCTGATATCTTTCTATGACCCGACGTGTAAACGTCGGGCCATTTTTTATGCGTTCAAATAATCCTTTACGGCATCAAGCATTTCTTTAGGATCAACAGTTTTGTTAAAACGTATCTCACGCTTGTCAAGATCCTTCAGGGGATAGGATATCTCCATACCGGAAACAGACTTCAAAAGTGCAAGAGCATCAAGATCGTCCTCGGGCTTTTTGTGACCGAGAGACGCGCAAACATCTGCCGCAAACTTGTAAGGACTTGCTGTAGATGCGACGATCATAGGAGTATTATCACCCGAATCGCTAATATACTGTTCTGCGCTATAAAGAGCAACGGCGGTATGCGTGTCGGAAAGATAACCGTATTTTTCAAAATACGTCTTGATCGTAGCAGCGCAGGAAGCCTCATCGGCGTAGTATCCTTTAAAGTTTTCGTCTATCTTCGACTTAACATCGCAGTCAACCTCGTAATATCCCTTATCTGCAAGTGCCTTCATATATTCGTTGGTTTTTTCCTTGCCTGCGGTAAAGCAGAGAAGGCGTTCAAGATTCGACGAAATAAGAATATCCATAGAAGGCGACATGGTGCAATGGAAATCACGGTTGCGGTCGTATCTGCCGCTGTTGAGAAAATCGGTAAGTATATTATTGGTGTTTGAAGCGCAAATGAGCTTGCCGATCGGAAGTCCCATAAGCTTTGCAAGATATGCTGCAAATATATTGCCAAAGTTACCCGTAGGCACGCATACGTTGATCTTGTCACCAAGCTCGATTTCTCCCGACGAAAGTAAATCGCAGTAAGCGGAGACGTAGTAAACGATCTGAGGAGCAAGGCGTCCCCAGTTTATGGAGTTTGCGCTTGAGAAGAAGTATCCGCGCTTGTTAAGATATGCCTCAGCATCTTTATCGGAGAAAATCACCTTGACTCCGCTTTGTGCGTCGTCAAAGTTACCGTTTATGGAGCAAACGTTGACGTTGTTACCCGTCTGTGTTACCATCTGAAGCTTTTGTACCTTACTTACACCGTCAACAGGGTAGAAGACCATAATTTTGATGCCGTCAATGTCCTTGTAGCCCTCAAGTGCAGCCTTTCCGGTATCACCCGAGGTTGCGACGAGGATAAGTGCAGTACGATCTTCGCCTGTCTTTACAAGCGCTCGTGAAAGAAGACGCGGCATTATCTGAAGCGCCATATCCTTGAATGCGGAGGTAGGGCCATGCCAAAGCTCAAGAGAATGTATATTGTCGTGCACCTTTACGAGAGGAGCAGCACCGTCCGGAAAGCTTTTTTCGCAATATGCGGCCTCGCAATCAGCCAAAAGCTCGTCGTAAGAGTAATCAGTCAGATATTTAGAAAGAATTTTTGCGGCTCTTACGGGGTAACTGTCCGAGCAAAGCGACTTGATCTCGTCAAGTGAGATAGTAGGGATTTCTTCGGGAATAAAAAGTCCTCCGTCGCGTGCAAGACCTTGCTTGATAATTTCCGCTGATGAAAGGCTTTCGCTTGATATTCCTCTTGTGCTTTGGTATTTCATTTTCTTGTTTCCTTTGCTATGTATAAATTCAATTAAAGACTTTTTTTATAAATTCGTAGAAGTTCTTGTAGAATATTTTTTCTATAAGCTCGTTTGAGTAATTTATTCGAGCAAGCTCGTCTGCTATCTTGTAAAGATCGTTTACACCGTTGAATCCTTGAGGGAGGTCTGTGCCGTCAAGATCGCAACCAAGACCGAGCACGTTTTCAGCTCCGAGCTCAAGATATTTTTCTATATGAGCTACAACGTCGGATACAGTACATATTCCGTCCGACATATCCTTGATATGATACGGACAAAGGCTTATTCCGACGATGCCACCAAGCTTTATTATATCGTTAAGGTGCTTTTCTCTCAAATTCCTCGTGTGAGGGAAAAGGGAATAACAGTTTGAGTGAGATGCTATGAACGGTTTTTTATGTTCAAATGCAAGTTGAGATATTTCCTCCGTTGTTTGTTCGTTTGAATGAGAAATGTCGGGAATAATACCGTATTCAAAGCATTTGTGAACGACCGCTCGTCCAAAGTCGGTAAGTCCTCCGTCAACGTCGTGCGACGAGCCTATGCAGGTCTCACCGCCCCACATCATTGTGAGATATTTTACGCCGCGTTCCTTTAAAACATCAAGTCGCTCGATCCTTCCTCCAAGAATTCGCGCGTCTTCAACCGCTAAAAATGCAGCGGTTTTGTTGTTATTCCATGCAGCATTCATTTCCTCAAAAGTTTTTACCGACGAAATTTTATCACAATAGGTGTTTATCTGTTTAATAAAATTATCGCTTACCTTGAGAAAATCGTCAAACGCCTCGTCATCAGTGCGGCGTTTGTTTGCCCATATCGCAAAAAATTGCGTGTAGTTTGTGTATTCACGCGCTTTTTCAAAATCAATATGACAAGAGTTTTTTTCAATTTCTTCACCCCTGTGCCATAGCTCAAACGCCGTGTCACAATGTGTATCTATAAGCCTGAGCCTTTGCATAAACAGTCCTCTGATATCAATATTTTTTGCCGTTTGCGCCAAATGCGTTTCTGATATGGTTGAGCTTTATTACTGTCGGATCCGCAAGAGCGTTTTGTTTTAGATAGACCTCAATAACGTCAATTCTCGGTTGCTTTTTTGTGCGGTGTGTTGCGAGATATGCGCGAGACGCTTTAATGGTATCAGTGCGTTTTTTTCTGTCTACCGCCATAGCGGGAGTGCCATAATCGGAGTTGCAATCGTCACTTATATACGATCTCGTTTTTACCTCGACGAAAACTATATATTCCTCATCTTCAGCCACTATATCAAGCTCGTTATGTGACAAATGCACGTTTCTTGCTTTGACAACATATCCGTTTTCGCGCAAATATCTTGCGGCCGCTTCCTCGCCTATATTGCCAACTATTTTTTTCTTGGTCAAAGGCATAGCTGTTCACCCGTTTTCGTCTAAAAATCTAATAAATTTCTTTCTGTGAATGGGGGAGGGACCATGCTCTCGAAGCGCGTCCATGTGCGCCTTTGTGCCGTAGCCCTTATGCTTTGCAATTCCGTACTGTGGATATTCTCGGTCAAGGTCGTCGCATATTCTGTCTCGGGCAACCTTTGCAAGAACAGATGCCGCCGCAATGCTCATGCTGACCGCATCTCCCTTAATAACTGCCTTGGCGGGAATCTGAAAATCTCTTGCGATGTTTCCGTCAATTATGGCAAAATCAGACTTTATCTCAAGACCGTCGATAGCTCTGCGCATAGCAAGAAGATCTGCCTCGAGAATATTCAATTCGTCAATTTCTTCAACACTTGCCTGCGCGATACAGTATGCAATTGCTTCTTTTGTGATGATATCAAAAAGCTTTTCGCGCTTTTTTGCCGTGAGCTTTTTAGAATCGTTAAGTCCTTCGATTTCAAGTCCGATCGGTAAAATGCATGCCGCTGCAAATACGGGACCGCAAAGAGGGCCGCGCCCAGCCTCGTCAACTCCGCATACAGCAGAGAAGCCCTGCTCTAAAAGACTTGCTTCTATTGAATAATCAGGCATTGCTTTCTACCTCGCTTTGTATTCTGTCAAGCGTGATGCGGCCAAGCTTTGCGCTTCTGAATTCATCAAGAAGCATATCGGCGCATCTTTCTGTATTGATCTCTCCGCCGGAGATAAGAAATCCTCGTTTCTTTCCAATATGACAAAGAAGCTCGTAATCGGTCATGTCTATAAAGGATGAGATATCTCCAAGCTTGTATCTTGCGGCGAGCATATCGGGGTAAAGCGACTTCATTCTGCCGCAATATACCATAGCGAGAGATTCAATATCAAGGATATCGTCCTTTACCGCTCCCGTGAGAGCAAGATTTTCACCAACCGCCTTATCCTCAAACTTAGGCCAGAGAATGCCGGGCATATCAAGGAGGTCAACTCCTATTCCCGTAGATACCCATTGCTTGTCGCGAGTAACACCGGGGCGGTTTTCAACCTTCGCCTTCTTGCCACCGGAAAGCTTATTTATAAGCGTGGATTTTCCTACGTTGGGAATTCCGAGTACCATAGCGAAAAGTCTTCTGCCTACCATACCCTTGCTTTCGTACTTTTCAAGCTTTTCCTTAAGCAAAAGCTTTATTGTGGGGAGAATCTTAGAAAGACCTTCTCCTGTAAGGCAGTCTACAAGGATACAGGCGGTGTTGTCACTGCTGTAATATTCCTGCCAAAGCTTATTCTGTACGGGGTCTGCAAGGGATGCCTTGTTCAGAATAATAAGCGACGGCTTGTTTTCAATAAGCTTCGTTATTTCGGGATTTCTTGACGAAAGCGGAATTCTTGCGTCAAGGATTTCTATAACTATGTCAACGTTTTTGAGATTCTCCGATATCATGCGGCGGGTTTTCGCCATATGACCGGGGAACCACTGTATGACCTTTGATTGCATCTATTATCTCCTTTCGAGAGAATATTATTTGAAAATCGTGAATGGGGAAACTCTGAAAAGCGCCTTGCCAAGCACGGTATTCTTATCAACGAAGCCGACGGAGCTTGATCTTGAATCAGTCGATCCGTTTCTGTTATCTCCCATAACGAAAAGCTTTCCTTCGGGAACGGTTACAACGTATTTAAGATGTCCGTCCTTGCTTCGCTCAACGTACATTGGGTTAAAATACGAGGAGTTATAGCCCTTTGAGCTGAAATAAGCATAGTCCTCAATAAGCTCAGCTCCGTCAATAAACACCTTCTGAGCGGTGATATCAATGACGACCTCCTGACCCTCAGTTGCAATGACGCGCTTTACAAGGGGTTGATTATATCCGTTTTCCTGACATAAGTGGAAGACAATAATATCACCCTGGCGTGGCTCGTAAAAAAGATCTGAAATAACGAGCGGTTCACCGTTTTTCAGCGTTTGATTCATTGAGCTGCCGTCTACTCTTGCCACTCTGAAGAAGAGCGAAAACAAGACGAGAACGGTAATGATCGATATTACGAACACTTCAAAATAATCAAAGAGCGATGAGGATATATTTTTTGATTCCTTAGGCTCGGATGTATAATCGTCTTCATGCGTCGGTATTTCCGTATTATTGGATTCCTCAATGGCATCGTTTAAATCGTTGTTGTATTCGGGATTTTCATTCATGTGAAATTCCTTTCATCGCGTAATAGATCGCGATATGTTTATTTTTCAATTAAGCTGTCCATAAGAGTGTAGCCGTTTTTGATATACAGTCCGGTTGCTTTTGCAGATTCCTCAGAGAAGAGGGAAACACCCTCATTATCCTCGCGTGAGGAATATATCATAAACGGTACAGGATCAATGGTATGCGTACGTATACGTACGGGAGTGGGGTGGTCGGGAAGGATCATGATCTTGAAATCCTCACCGCAGGATTTTAAGTATTCGTAAACGGGAGCAAGTATCTTACTGTCGATAAGCTCGATAGCCTTCACTTTATTCTCGGTTTCAGCTCTGTGACCGCATTCATCGGGTCCTTCGACGTGTACGTATACGTAATCTGCACCCGACTTAAAGGCATCAATAGCCGCATTGGCTTTACCGTTGTAATTGGTTTTATAGTTACCCGTAGCACCCTCAACGTCAACAGATTGCATACCTGCGCAAAGTCCGATTCCTTTAATTAAGTCGACCGCGGATATTACCGTGCCGTCAAGGCCCCATTTATCCTTGAAGGATGGAAGCGCGGGCTTTTTACCGGGACTCCAGAGCCATATTGAGTTAGCGGGGCGAAGTCCGCGAGCGCGTCTTGCCTCGTTTACGGGATGATGCTCAAGTATATCCCAGCTTGCTCTCATAAGGTCATAGAATACCTTTCCGTCATCACCGGAAGGGAGATATTCCTTGATGCACTGACCGAGTATGTCGTGGGGGCGGTTGAAGCTGTAGCTCTCATTTCCGTTTTCCCAAAGAATACAATGGCGGTAGCTTACGCCGGTGTAAAATCTCAGTATATCATTACCAAGCTTTTCGTCAAGAGCCTTTATAAGCTCGTCTGCTTCTGCAGTGGTTATCTCGTCTGCGCTATGGTCAAGCATGATCTTTTCATCATACTCACCACCGTCGGAAAGGGTAACTATATTGCATCTGTAAGCAACCTGTGTGTCAGTCATCTTAAGCCCCATACTGAACGCCTCAAGAGGAGAGCGTCCCTTGGAGTATATCTTAGGATCAAATGAGAGAATAGCCATATTTGCGGTATCGCTTTCGGGAACCATGCCGTCAGGCACGTTAGATACCGTACCTACAAGGGATCGCTTGGCAAGCTCATCCATAGTAGGCTTGAAGGCATACTCCATAGGGGTTTTATTGTTCAAAGACGCTATTTTTTCGTCTGCCATTCCATCGGGGATCAAAACGAGGTATTTCATCGTAGGAAAGTCCTTTCAAAAGGGGTATTGCATATAATTTCATTTGAAAAAAATTATTCATTATATTATATCACATTACTTAAAAATAAACAATACCTTTTTTGATTTTTAACGATTTTTTGAAACATTTTCGTTATTATATAAAACGTCAGTCAACATTTTGCATACGTTTAAACATTTTGACGCACTTTATTGTTGAAATACCGGAACAAATATGATATAATTAGCTATAGTCGAAAATATATTTTGAAAGGTGTAATATATGTCAAACAATACAGTGAAAAAAGAGGCGGGAAAGAATAAATTTGCGTCAAAAATAATAGCTGCTTCAATTATACTCGTGTCAACTCTGTTGCTGATAGTTGTTTTAGGCACTGTAATAGCGAATCTGACAAATAAAGGTGTAGATGAGGAGATAACGGTTGATCCCTCAAAGCTTGCGGAAACAAAGGAAGAGGGATTTGATATAATGGAATACGATGAATATCTCAACCTCAACAGAGTTATTATGTTCTCGGATAAAAACTCCGGTGTTGCATATAGCGTTGATGAGAGCAATTACAAGGGAGTTGGTGCCGACGTTGAACTTGTGTATGAGCTTATTAATGCAGTCATCTTCGGAGATAATAAAACGTATAATAGCTTTATAAACGATGAATCAAAGCATATTGATGGATTTACCCAGCAGCAGATATACGACGTGGAAATAAGCCGACAAAGTGAAGAGTTTATCAATAACGAAGGTAAAGTATATATAGAATATATTGTTATCTTGACTTATAAAATACACGAAAACAACGGAACATTCCGAAAAGATATTGAAAGCGACGTTTCAAGACCTCAATATCTCGTTATTAATAACAGTACGGGAGAATATAAGGTAATGGATATAGCTTACGTCAGATACTCTTATTGAGCTTGAATTTGTGAGGTTTGTACTAAATAAACAGTAGCGATTTGTACAATATTTTCTTCGGAATACTATTGACAATCAAATGACTGCGTGATATAATATAAACATAGGGCCGCGACGAAGATTTGATTTGTCGTATTGCCTGACAGAAAGGAGAATAACAATGGAATCAATGGTTATTTTTTGGGCAGCAGTTATGGCGCTTGCTTTGTTTGGCGAAATCATTACTGCGGAGCTTGTGGCGGTTTGGTTTATTCCGTCGTCACTTGTGTCTATGATACTTGCCTTTTTTAACGTTTCGATATGGATACAGTGGTTAGTGTTTTTAGCCCTGTCCGCAGTATTGCTCGTTGTTGCTTTCAAATTTTTAAGAAAGCTTCTTCTGAAAAACATCGGAAACAAAAAGACGGATACTGATATTTTAATCGGCAAACTTGCGCGCGTTGAGGAGGATATTGACAATGCAGAAATGCAGGGCGCAGTTAAAATTGACGGAAAGATCTGGAGCGCGCGAATGGTTGATGATTCAGAGTCCGCGCAAAAGGGAGAATTTGTCATAGTGGAATATATTTCCGGCGTTAAGCTTATATGCAGAAGACAAAAATAATAAAATATAACATTATAGAAAGGAAATAATTATGCTGTACTTTTTTATTGCACTTGCGATAGTAGCTATCGTAATTATCATTTCTAACGTTAACGTTGTGCCCCAGGCGAGAGCTTACGTTATTGAGCGACTTGGAGCATACCACACAACGTGGGGAACCGGTATTCACTTCAAGATTCCGTTTATTGACAAAATTGCAAAGAGAATCAACAAGATGGAGCAGGTGGCTGACTTTCCGCCTCAGCCCGTTATTACAAAGGATAACGTAAGAATGCAGATAGATACGGTCGTATTCTATCAAATCACCGATCCAAAGCTCTTTACCTACGGCCACGCAACCCCTATGACCGCTATTGAAAATCTTACCTCGACAACGCTCCGTAATATTATCGGTGATATGGAGCTTGATGAAACTCTTACGTCGCGTGACGTCATTAACGCAAAGATGCGTTCTATTCTTGATGAAGCAACCGACCCTTGGGGTATCAAGGTGAGCCGAGTTGAGCTTAAGAACATCATTCCGCCCAAGGAAATTCAGGACGCAATGGAAAAGCAGATGAAGGCAGAGCGTGAGCGCCGCGAATCTATTCTTCGCGCAGAGGGTGAAAAGAATTCCTCTATACTTGTTGCTGAAGGTCAGAAGGCAGCCATGATCCTTAACGCAGAGGCAGAGAAGCAGTCGCAGATACTCAAGGCAGAAGCGATCAAGGAGGCAAAGATACGTGAGGCGGAGGGTGAAGCGGAAGCAATCCTCAAGATTCAGCAGGCAACCGCAGACGGTATCAGAATGATCAACGAGGCAAGCCCCGCGCAGGGTGTTATTGCTATCAAGAGTCTTGAAGCCCTTGAAAAGGTTGCTGACGGCAAGGCGACTAAGATCATCATCCCTTCCGAAATACAAAATATCGCAGGTCTTGTTTCAAGTATTAGCGAGCTTGCAGAGAAGTAATAAAAAAATCCCGTGCGACGGCACGGGATTTTTTTATTTTCTTACGTAATGCTTTCGTTTTGAATGCATTGATGAATGTGATTTGCTGTATATTATAAACGCTACAAGAAGAATGACGAAGCAGACAACTGTGGAAATAAATGCTCTGCTTTTCGTATATTCTCCGAGTGTATCAATGGCAAGCATGATTCCATTAGTTTCATAGCCATCTTTGAGGATAAGCTCGCATTCACCAACGATCTCGCCGTTGCAGTGTACACGTACAACTCCGACTTTAGATCCTGCATCGATCGGTGCGGTAAAGAATTTTGAATCAAGTAATATGTTGTATGACAGCTCTATGTCGTACGTTGCATCTGTTGGGATATAAACATCGAGTGCGTCGGCGGTGATATAAGGGGCATCATTTCCCGTTACGCCGGATAACTTTATTTTGGTAGTGCCCATTTGCTTTCCCACGGGAAAAACATTATACAGATTATATGTACTGCAAGCCCAGTTGACCAAAGTGTTTACTGCTTTATATGCATATACCTGACTGCCGTCCTCATTCTCCTTGCCCCCAAGCACGATGCAGATATAATCTGCGCCGTCATCCTGTGCGAGAGTGATGACGCTCCAACCGCCCGCCTCACCTGAATATCCCGCGTTCATGCCGCGACATTTTGAGTTGTGGTAGTTTGTTCCCGAGCTGGAAGAAATCAGAGCGTTTCTGTTATAAACCGTGCGCTCCTCGCTTTTGTTTGTCGCTTTTATTCTATGACTGGTAGCCGAGCAGATTTCCATAAAAAGCGCATTATCGGATGCCGCAAGTGCGATCTTGAGTGTATCGCTTGCAGTCGTTATCATTGCCGCGTTATCGGGATATCCAATGGGATTTGTGTACGTTGTATAGGCTGCACCAAGATCGTAAGCCTTAAGATTCATAAGTGAAACAAAATCGTTTATACTACCCGCGCAAATATATGCAAGCACATAGTAAGCGTCATTATACGATCCGCATATTGCGGCATAGAGAAGGTCGTCTATGCTTATTTTTTCGCTTTCGGTAAGCTTCATATTGTATCCGCTTACCCCCTCAAGCATTTCTGATGTTATTGAGATAACGTCATCGCGTCTGTTTTCAAGATTTTCACAAGCGATAAGTCCTGATATTATCTTTGCACTCGTAGACGTGTTGACTTGCTTGTCAATATTCTCCGACACTATCATTTTTTGATGAGTTTTGTCGTATAGACAGTAAGCATCAGCATTTGAAACGCTTGGAGGAGTGGGATTAGTGTATGCCGACACCAAAATAGAGAGGGAATTAGTTAAAATTAAAATCAGCACCGCCGCAAACGCGACAATGCTTATATATCTGTTTTTGTCGCGCATAACGGCGGTTTCCTTTAACTGAAATTTAGGTTTGTGTTTTTAAAAAATTCAATTGCATTGGCTTTGTCGTGCGATATAGCCAATGAAAGCTCATCTATTGAAGAGAATCGCTTTTCTTCGCGCAGATACGCGCAAAATTCAATCGTCAGCTTCTGACCGTATATATCACCCGAGAAATCACATATATATGTTTCGCAATTCGCAACGTGAGTATCAATATCGTCCGATATCGTTGGACGAACGCCGACGTTGGACACTCCCATATATTTTGATCCATCCTCAAGGGTACACACTGTAGCGTATATTCCGTGTTTGGGGACTATAAGCTCTGAGGGGAAACATTGATTTGCTGTGGGAAATTGCATTTCTCGTCCAAGTCTTTTTCCGTGAACTACTGCAGAGGACAGGGAAAAACATCTGCCCAGCATCGCGTTTGCTTTTTCTATATCACCTGATGATATTTTTTCTCTTATAGACGTTGAGCTTACAGTTTCTCCGAACATCGTGATTTCGTCAACCTCGATAACTCGTTCACAAGAAAATTTGCTTCTTAGCAGATTTGAATTTCCAAGCCCCTTATAGCCGAATTTGTGATTAAAACCGCACACGGTGGCAACACATCCAAGCTCATTAACTAAGATATTGTCAATAAAGTCCTCTGCGGTTACGGAGGAAAAGCTCTTAAAATCACCAACGGCAACAAAATCAAGCCCCTGTGAGAGCATAATGCTTATCTTTTGATAAAGTGTTGTAAGCGCAGGAATATCTACGCCTCTAAGGATACTTGCGGGGCTCTGCTCAAAGCACCAGGCACCCGCAAAATCGGCTTGGATACGATTTTTGAGGTCAAGTGCCTCGAAGAGCAGCTTTTTATGTGCGATATGAATTCCGTCAAAGGTGCCAAGAGCCAATACTGAATTTTTCGGTATCGGTCTTTCCTCTTTATAACGATCCGACCAGAATATCTTAAAACTGTTGTTCATGATCAGCTGTTTTCTTTGTTTGCTTCATTTGTATCGGCAGTCTTTTCGATATGCTCTATATACTGCTTTACCATGTTTTCCAGCAGATCGTCGCGGTCGATTTTTGACATCATCGTTCTCGCATTATTATAATTCGTGATATGCGTGGGATCCTCTGAAATTATATAGCCTACAATTTGAGAAACGGGATTAAACCCGCCTTCTCTTATCGCTGCGCATATCTCAACGAGCAATTCATCGGTATTGATCGGCGCGGATTCCTCTGCGGCAGGGGCGATCTGAGCCTTCATATTGAGTATTTTACAATCGTTTTTATTTTCCAATATCATTCTTCTTGTCCTTTGCGGATCAAACGAGAATTTCGTCAAGTCTCGTATCCGAGTATTTTTTTATAATTGATGCATAGTATGCTACGACGATGATTTCAAGCGCGTTAGTGAGTCTTTCTCTCGCACCGGGGAATTTTTCATTATAATCGGCTGTAACTGATACTATCTCCTGATTTAGAGAGCCGATAGAGCATACGTCGTAAGATACGAGTCTGTCAAGTATTTTGCAGATATAGTCGTAGAGTACTGAGTCTGCAATTATATCGTCGCTTCTATCGTCAATATCACCGTTTATGTATTGAATAAGCGATGCTATCTTATCGAGCTGCATACAAGAACGAAGCATATTGATGATAAGAATATGAGCAACCTGATTAATATCGTATTTTTTGAGCTTGGAATTAGCTACCCAGCCGCGCTTTGTCCAGTTCTGAAGAGTAGACCCGTCGATACCCGAAATGTCACGTATCTGTGTGAGCATAACTCCGTCCGAAATGAAGAATATTTTTGCGAGAAATTCAAGTCCCGTGACTCCGCCTATTTCGGAGCGCAAAAGCTTTGTTCCCGGAATAAAATTGTCCTTTATTTGAAGATTCATAAAAACTCCTCGTCTTTCCTGGTTGTCCGTATTTCTAACGGTATATTTTATTAATCTATATATTTATTATATCTGACAGTCGCGTGATTGTCAATACAATTTATGCAAAAAGAAATATAAAATTTTGTTGCGTCATAAAATGTAATCAAGAAAAACAGGTCTTTATGCGAGGGGAGAAAATGAAAAGATTTAAGACTTTGATAGGACTTATGATGATGCTATGCGCGCTTGTGGTATCTGAAGAAGTGAACGTCTTGATAGTATATATTGTCGCGGCGATTGTTCACGAGCTGGGACATATAATTGCGGCTAAAATATTAAAAATAAAAATCAAGGAAATATCGTTTGATTTTTCGGGTTTACGGATAGAAGTTGACGAAAAATTAACACCGTATGGCACGGAGCTTGTACTTGCGGCAGCAGGACCGTTTGCAAATTTTATTGCATCGTTTGCGGTATGTATTGTTATGAAGAAAGAAGGGGTGGATATTATATCTGCATTTGAGGCGGCTGAGAAATTCATTGATACCGGGGAAGCAAACTTTGCGGGTATTTGTGTTTTTTTTGTTATGTCGTCGTGTGTCCAGGCGGTCATAAATCTTTTGCCGGTAAAGACGTTTGACGGTGGAAGGATACTATACTGCACGCTGGCGGGTGTATCAGATGAAAGAATTGCAGATTCGGTTTTATCCGTAACGTCATGTGTTTTTGCCTTCATGCTTTGGACGGTGTCGCTGTACTTGATGCTAAAGATGTCCGCCGGGCTTGGAATTTATATTTTTTCTGCTTGTATTTTTGCGATTACACTGAAGGATTCATCATTCCGCGACTTTAATTCAAGTATAGAAAAATATTGAAAATAAAAGCAAAATTCCATTGACACGCGGAGGTATATAATGGTATAATTAATACGTTATAGACTATGCATTTGAATGGAGATAAGAGAATGAATAAGGTATGTGTTATTACAGGCGCGGGCGGTGTTCTTTGTGCTGAATTTGCAAAGGAAATGTCGAAAAACGGATATGCGGTTGCGCTTCTCGATATAAATGAGTCTGCGGCAAAGCTGGTTGCAGATGAAATATGCTCGTGCGGCGGACTTGCAAAGGCTTATAAGGCAAACGTACTTGACAGGGACTGCCTTGATGAGATTCACGATCAGATCGTAGCAGAATTCGGTAGATGCAACGTTCTTATAAATGGTGCGGGTGGAAACAGTAAAATTGCCACAACTGCGCACGAATATTTTGAAGAAGGGGACGAGTGCAGGGAAGATATACTTACATTCTTCAACCTGGATAAGAGTGGATTTGATTTCGTATTTGACCTTAATATGAAAGGCGTTTTACTTCCAACTCAGGTGTTTGCCGTTGATATGATAGGACGTGAGGGTTGCTCAATTGTTAATATATCCTCTATGAACGCATATGCGCCTTTAACCAAGATACCCGCATACAGCTCCGCGAAGGCGGCTGTGTCAAACTTTACTCAATGGCTTGCCGTGCATTTTGCTAAGGCGGGAATACGAGTAAACGCGATTGCTCCCGGATTTTTCTCGACTAATCAGAACAAGGCGCTTTTGTGGAATGACGACGGAACGCCTACGGACAGAACAAGAAAGATTCTTAATGCAACGCCTATGGGTAGATTCGGTAATCCCGAGGAGCTACTTGGTGTTCTCAAGTTTTTGACAGATCCCGTAGCGGCGTCGTTTGTGACGGGAACCGTTATACCCGTTGACGGCGGATTCTTGGCGTATTCGGGTGTATAACAAACTGCTATTAAAACTATAAATGCATAAAAATTGCACACGGTCAAAAAACCGTGTGCAGCTTTAAAAATTGAGAGCATTTCCAAGGGAAGCGAAGCAAAGCTTTTAATTGCATGGATATAACTAATTATACAAAATCAAAATTTTGTATAATTCGGAGAGGTAAAAATACGTAAAAAAGACCTAATAATGTCTTTCAATCCATATCATCCTCATTTTAGCCCGATTTTCCTTAGTTTGATTCGTGCATGTATTTTTGTTTTGTTGCTTCGCCTCCGCGAATATGTCTTTCTTCTTTGTTTTTTTCTAGAACACTTTTAACGTCAAGATACAAGGATTTGTTTATATTTTTTAAAGTTTGAGTTACGTCCTTATGTACGGTGCTTTTACTTATTCCGAATCTTGAAGCGGTTGCTCTTACGGTAGCGTTGTTCTCGATTATGTATAACGCTAATACTACCGAACGTTCCTTGCCGGATGACAGATACATCATTATTAATACCTCTTCACATTATTTCTTTAAGGTGTTACAATATGTATATGCAACCGTGTCCGGCTATATTAACCATTGCTATTAATTTTACGGAGATTACACATGTTATTTGATACTAGCGTTTACGATATATTTGAAGGTATGACTTCAATATCTGCCGTTATTAAGTCAATATGCGAGCTTCACAGTAATCGCACGATCGTCAAGGTGCTCTTTGACGATAAGCGCTCAAAGCAAAAAAGCCGTGAGCTTAAATTCCTTTCGCACAAGGCTCAGGAGCTTGGCTTTGCTCTTGAAGCTACCTCGTCTGACATGATCGACGAGCTCTGCGCAGGCAAAACACATGGCGGAATAGTAGCTATTTGCACTAAACGAGACTTCCCTATGCTGAATGTTAATTTTTTAACAAATGGCTCTTTCTTTGCCTTGATAGACGGTATTGAGGATCCTTATAATTTCGGATATTCCGTAAGATCTCTTTATGCTGCGGGCGTTGACGGAATTGTGTTGCCTGAGCGAAATTGGATGGATTTTGCCGGTACTGTAGCAAGATCTGCTGCGGGCACGTCTGAGCTTGCAAATATGTGCTTCTGCAATTCGCTTGAAGCGGTTAAATTCTTCAAGGAACAAGGATTTCAGATAGTCTGCGCAGGCATACGCGACTCTGTATCAATCTATGATCACGATTTTAAAAAGCCGGTTTTACTTGTTGTAGGCGGTGAAAAACGAGGCATTTCGGGACAAATACTTGAAATGTCTGACGCAAACGTCAGAATTGATTATGCACGCGAATTTATGGGTTCACTTCCCTCTGCTTCAGCAATATCTGTAATTGCCTTTGAAATTGCACGTCAGAGAGCCATAAAGAAATAAAAAAGACCCAAATTTCATTTTTAACTGAAATATTGATTATTGATCAAAAATGTGATATAATCAAGTGTATGAACGTACCTTACAAGCCATGAGCTTGATTAAAATAATGTTTTTGATTAAGAAGGATATTAAAATTGGAAAACAAGATCAAGAAACCCAAATTTAAGCTTTTTGATATGAACCGCGACGGCAAAGGCGTTGAAAAAGGCGAGGATACTACCCCTAATCTGAAATTTTTCTTCAAGCAGCTTTGGAGAAAATTTTCAAAGATAATTTCGCTTAATATTCTCGCGATATTTCAGATAATTCCCTTGATCGTTATTGCGTATCTCTATTTTGCGGCTTCACCAACGACGCCTACCCAGTATTACCCCGAATATTCCGCGTTGTTTGGAATTGGCGAGGCGGCTACAACTGCAACCAATGTCGTTAATACCGGAGTGTTTTCGTTCCAGCTCGGTATTCCCACGTATAACACGTACGTATATTGGGTAATAGGCGCTATACTCGTAGTTTACGTGCTTACATACGGTTGGCAAAAGGTTGGAACCGTGTACGTAACCAGAGGGCTTGTAAGAGGTGATAGCGTATTTGTATTCTCCGACTATTTTTACGCCATCAAGAAAAACCTTAAGCAAGGCTTTATTCTCGGTATTATCGACTGCGTTATTATGATTACTCTCGGTCATAATATCCTGTATTTCTATTCGTCTGCACCTACAATGATGAATAATATTATGTACGTGTTGACTCTTGCGCTGATAGTGATGTATATCATTTTCCGATTCTATATATACCTTATGCTCGTAACCTTTAATATGAAGCTCGGTAAGATATTCAAGAACGCGCTCATATTTATGGTGCTTGGAATTAAGAGAAACATTATGGCGCTTATCGGTCTTGTCGTTCTCAGTGCAATAGCACTTGGAATGATATTCCTTTTCTTACCTATGGGACTGGGTGTAACTCTCGTTCTACCGCTTATATATTATCTCGGTGTATGCTGCTTCATTTATACCTATGCGGCATATCCCGTAATAAAGAAATATATGATAGACCCCGTCGCTAAGTCTGACGAGGACGAAGAATAAAATTGAAACCGACAAGGAATACATCTTCCTTGTCGATTTTGGATATTGTCGCCTTTTTTTCGTCCATAATATCCTTGAATTTGTCGGTACTGTATTGATTAATTCTCTCAACAAGCGCGTCGATCTCCTTCTGTGTGAAAGTCTTGGCGTCGGTCTCATAAGCGTCCCGCGCTATCTGTTGAGCAAGTGACCTATTTTCACTCTTTAATTTTGCCGTTTTAGATCTTGATTCATTAAGCTTTTTGTTTAATCTTTTGTTGCCTTCCTTATACGCCTCGTTGCTTCGCTTGGCGCTTTCAGCTTCTTTTTTATAACTCTCTGCTACTGCTCGCTCAAAGTATACGTCGTTTCCTCTGTTCGCCTCATGCTCCGGCTTTGTCTTTAACGGATTGCTCTTTTTCGGCGCAAGATCGCGCTTACCTATAACCTGCATCTTTTCCAAATTTGTGGGAGTTACATTTTTTTTCGCAGAACCTGTTGACAAATCCGATTTTTGTGGTATACTATTATTAGAAGATGTCATGTCACTTCGGGGCGGCTCTGTCAAAGAGCTCATACCCTCAGACATGGCATTTTCTTTATATCTAAATGACGTAGGTGTCATTTTAACAATGTCGTGTAATTCACAAATTCCTTTTTTTGTAAAGCCAATTACAACTTCTGCGTCGTACTGATTACCTGATACATCAATTAAAATTTTACCGCGAGCAAAATCAATAATATTATCCTTTCTTGGATGATTCAAGCCCTCGTTGATATAGTTTGTTGTGGCATAAATTATATCCTGCGGATGTTGTCCCACTCTCATCTTATCTAAAAATGCAGTCCTATCGTTATGTTCAATCCACGTTGTGTATTTGGAACTAGTGTATTCATTTGCAGTATCACTTATAAAATAAATGCTTTGTTTGTTTATTGGAACCTTTTTGAACCTTCTAATAGCAACCTTTACAGCATTTTTGATTTCGGTGTCATTTTTAAGACCTTTGGTAATATCGTCGTTTACTACGACTACCAATCTATTATTTGTTGTTATACCTATGCTGTTATACAAGTCACTGCCTTCTACAAACACCACATCCTCCCGATCCACATCAGGTCGGGTGTTTTTTCGTTCTTCAGCTGTCATGTCCGCTCTGTTTGCTACGTCACGCGCTTCAATTTCACCGGCAGTGTTTCGGTATTGCTCATATGCTTCGCGCTCTGCCGTCTGCTCTTCTCGCATAGTCTCTTTTACCATTTCAATCACTTGTTTTTGGTAATTGTATAAAGCCAAGCCTTTGCGAGATTTCTCGGCAAGGAATTGCTCCTCAAGACTTTCAATAGTGTCTGGGTCTATCTCCATGTTCCATGCCTTTTCCCAAAGAGATTCGCTGTATTTATCAAAGCCTATCTCCTTGTATATGGCTTCAAGCTCTTGAGATACTTTTTTCTGCTCTTCTTTCAAGATATACAGTCGGTTTTTTAATTCGGGTGAAACTTCTTTTACATCCGCTCCTTCGGTGAACCCTTCCGTATACTGCACTGCGTGTTGTATTTCGTGTAACAATGTTTTTCTAACATCTTCGGCTTTAGGATTTATCTTGATTGAAAATAGAAGCGGATAGAATGTACCGTTCTCCTTCATGCTCGAATCGAAAGACACTCTCACTCGTTTCAACTCCGGATAAGCTTCAAATAGAGCTTTATGCTTAACAAATTGATCAAGCCTATGTAAATTGATATCTTTGATATCCTGAGGCGTGTTTCTAAGCTCTTGCAGCTCCGAATCAGATATGGTGCCCTCGAGGAATTTCAATTCGATCTCCTTGTATCTCAAGTAGTCGGGATTGAATCCATTGCGCGAATATTCCATATCGCTATCATCAATCTCAAACCTCCACTCGCCGTCATAGCCCTTAAACCAGCCAGTCTCTTTACGCACAGTTTCGCTGTCAACACCATTTGCAAGCATTTCCTGTGCGGTAGCAAGTTTTAATTTATCTGCCGTTTCTGCTTTTTTGCCAGCAAATGAATACTTCGCCGTCTTCGTCCCTTCGCTCTCACTCGTCACGTTCCCCTTGATCACCTCGTCGAACTTCAGAACAAGCTTCGTCATCTCATCGGCGGTTGCCTTGTCCTTATCCTTGAGGTAGCTGACGGATGCGCGGAGGAACCGGAAGATCTTCTTGATCATCGCGTCGTCCTTCGTCGCGTACTTCTTGAGGAACTTCTCGTTATTGAGCCGCAAGCCGATAAGCTTCGCCACGACTTCGCTTTCAATAAGCGCCCCATGCTCCTTGGTCGCCATTCTCTCGGCGACCTTTTTTGTTACAGCGTCACCGGTGAGCCCTGCCTCCTCTGACTCAGCTGTGTAAATGCCCTTATAATGCTCGTTGTATTCTCCCTCGATCTCCGCGATCTTTTCCTTCTTCGCAGTCTTCAGCACGTAATCTGCAAGCTCACGGTAGCCCTTGCGGTTTTCAATATAGTGAACAACCTCGTGCGCGATCGTGCCCTTAACGGTTTCCTTGAAATCGGCATCCGAGTTTATAAGGATCAGCACCCTGCGATTCTCGCCCTCACCGATGTGAGTATAAAGACCGCCGTCAACAATGCCCTCGGCAAATCGAAGCTCAAGATCAGGCATCACCAGCCTGCCGTCGCGGCGGCGCATCGTCATAAGGTTAGCAACGCCCTTGAGAGTATTCTTGTCAACCTTGCCGTCTGCCGAGCGCAACATTTTAAACACAGACGTGCGCATGCTTGGAGGCAGGCTATCAAAGTCCTTAATATACTCGCGCGCCGTGTTAAGCTCCTTTGTTGTGGGCTGTGTTTTATTCTCCCACTCGATCAGCTTTTCCGCTCTCTTTACCGCTCTCTCGACTCTCTGTTTGTCGGTGAGTGCTTCCTTGGGCTTTCTTATAACGGGCTTGTCCGCCTCATTTTTTCTTTCTGCGCTCTTTCCTTCGGTTTTGCTCTCAACTGTCTTGTCGGCTTTTTCTTCGCTCTTCTGTGAAGGATTTGATGCAAGATCACGCTTTGAATTTTTTTTGCTTTTTGACTTGACAGTCGGCTTGTTTTGGTGTATACTATCAGTAGTGGACTTTGAGGTTGATCTGCGGTCTTGTGCCGTTCTTGCCTCACTGTCCACTATCTTTTTGCCTTGAATATTGACGACATCATAAAGAACCGCAGTTCCGCTCTTTGTTGTACCGACTATAATATCTGCCGAGTACCCATTATTACCAACCTTAAAGTCGACAACTCCGCGGGCAAATTCAACAAACGCGTCTTGCCTCTGATGCTTTTTTGCTTCTCCCACGTAATTCTTGGCAACTTGAAGTAACTCGTTAGCGTTCCCGAAAGCGTTAACCTTGTCTATAAATGCCGCGCTGTCCATATTATTTAATTTGACCGCGTCATTAGAATATACCCATTCTTTAGCTGTCTTTGCGTTTATACCGATTTTCTGTCCTTTAACGTTTATAAAATCCGTGAACTTTGTGCGTACCATGTCAGCTAAGGTTTTTACAATTTGCTTCGGTGAATCGTTATTGCTTACAATAGACTCGTCTACGTCAACGTAATTGTTGCCCGACGAGTCTTTTTTTATTGAATATTTCGCTTCCTGGAGTGCTGATACACCGTCAGTTACGTCAGCACTCACCGCGCTCTGTTCTCCCTCTACTGCTTCCGCGCTCTCCTGCTGCATCTCACCCACAACGTCACCGATCGCGCTCTCCTGCGCCTGATCAGCTTCAAGGCTTGAGATCGCGTCAGCGTAGTTTATAAACGTGGGGCTTGCAAACTGCATAATACCAAGCTGGGTAGCAATGCCGTCAGTATCGTTGGCAATATCGTCTGCTGTGTAATCGCGCGGACGATTCTTTTTGTCAATCGACTTATTTACGTACTCGGCAAGGGTTGCTCTGTTTTCTTCGCTTGAATTTTTAATATTCTCAGTCAATCCGTAGTGCGCCGATTGAATCTCCGCAAAGAACAGTGATGCCTTCATCTCGCCAAGTATCGTTTCCGCAGACGCGCTGGTCTGTTGTCCTTTTTCAACATGAATACCACACTTATAAAACGTAAAACCGACAAAGAAGTTCCTCCTTGTCGGTTTTTATTCAATACCTATAAGCTCACTTACAACAACGAACTTGTATCCTTTTTCAAGAAGAACGGGTATAAAAATCTTGATAGCCTCAACAGTTGGACTGTTGTGACCAATATAATCATGCATGAGGATTATATCTCCCGAGGCTATATTTGAGATAACATTTTCTGCAATTTTCTCGGGGGGCTCGTGTGCCCAATCACGAGTGTCTATATCCCACATTATCACCTTATAATCAAGACTTCTGAGAACTGTGCGGACGTCTGCATCAATCATACCCTCGGGCGGGCGGAAAAGCTTGGTTTTATAGTCTGTGAGCCCATATATTGTTGATTCGCATTTCTCAACTTCATCTGTAAGCGTATAGGTGTTCAATCCTGATACGTGAGGATGTGAGTAGGTGTGGTTGCCTATTTCGTGTCCCTTTTTTATAACGTCTATGAGAGAATCGGGATAATTCTTGGCATTGACACCAACTACGAAAAAGGTTGCTTTTATATCATACTCTTCAAGCACGTCAAGGATTTGTCCCGTATAACGAGGATGAGGGCCGTCGTCAAATGTGAGTGCGATCTTCATATACGAGTTTTCGTTTTTATAATAAATATCGACGTCACAATCCCCTTTTTTATCCGCACTGACGGTAAAAAACACGGCAGACGTTGTTGATGAAATAATAAGTGACATAACAAGAGATAATATTTTAATGTGTGTTTTATGAAATTTTTTCATTCGTTAATTCATCAAGAGTTCCAAACCTGAAGCCCTCGGCTTTAAGTGAACGTATAACATCACCGAGAATTTCAGCGTTCGTGGAGGACGTCGGATGCAGCAGCATTATCTCACCGTTATGAATGTTACTCAATATCTTGTTTTTGGCGTATTCGAAAGAGGGCTGCTTATCGTTTTCCCAATCCACGTATCCAAAGCTCCAGAAAATAGTTTTATATCCAAGATTGTTTACACATTCAAGACTATCCCTGTCAAATTTCCCTTCGGGCGGACGATAGTATTTAGCCATATCGTACCCCGTCTGTTCATTGCAAAGGCTTTCAAGTTTTTCAAGCTCCGTCTTTATTTCGCTTGAGCTTTTGTTTACCATAGCGCAGTGCGAATAAGTGTGATTGCAAACGAGGTGTCCATCCTCAAACATCCGCTTAACTAATTCGGGATTTTTTTGAACGAGGTTGCCTAAAATAAAGAAAGCACCTGTAACCTTTTCTTCCTTCATGACGTCAAGTATTTTTTCAACGTTGCCGTTTTCATAACCCGCGTCAAAGGTAAGATATATGACCTTGTCATCGCAATCGTCACCGTGGTTTTTATCAATATAGTAGCCTCCGAAATCCTCTATAAAGGAAAGAGTATTATCTATGATTGGTTGCTTGTGATCTTTTCTGTGAACGCAGTACCAGTTTACAGCGCCGTCTGCATATACGTTTATTATTAAAAGACATACGGTAAGAGCAAGACAAATAATTGAGGATATCGTTTTATAAAGTTTTCGTTTCATTGCTTCATCTCCCTTCCTCAATATTGTTTGCAGTTTTTTATCACTTAATTGAGTAAAAAAATTCTATTGCGAAAAAATAAAGTAAAAAGTATTGACAAGAAAGCGTTTGGTGTGTTATAATCCACGTATAATATAAAACCTATGAGAAAGAATAGTAGACCTTTTCCCTTTTCTTCAGAGAATCGCGGGTGGTGTGATCGCGGTGAAAAAATCAGGTTGAATGGACTTTTGAGGGCAAACGGAAATTGCAAAAAGCAAGAGTATGGGCGACGGAGTAGGCTCTCCGTAATAAAAACAGTATATTTGATCGTCAAGTATAATGAGAGGACGGTAAAACCGTCAAGCAGGGTGGCACCGCGGGAATTTTTTACCTGTCCCGGCAAAGTGATTTGTCAGGGGCGGGTTTTTTGTTTCTTGTCCCGAAAAAAGTAATTAATTCAAGGAGGACATACATTATGTTCAATGGTCAGAAGGTATCGTTTTCAGGCATTCAGCCCAGCGGCAATCTTACGATAGGAAACTATCTTGGTGCGCTTAAGAATTTTTCGTCGTATAGTGAGCAGTATAAGTGCTTTTACTGTGTAGTTGACTCTCACGCAATAACCGTTCGTCAGGTTCCCGCGGAGCTTCGCCGCCGCACCTATGAAACGCTTGCGCTTTACATGGCAGCGGGACTTGATCCCGAGAAGAACACCCTTTACGTTCAGTCACATGTTCACGAGCACGCAGAGCTTGCATGGATCCTCAATTGCTTTACCATGTTTGGTGAGCTTTCCAGAATGACGCAGTTCAAGGATAAGTCGGCAAAGCACGCAGACAATATAAACGCAGGACTTTTCACTTACCCTGTGCTTATGGCATCGGATATTCTGCTCTATCAGACTGACGTAGTTCCCGTCGGTGTAGATCAGAAGCAGCACGTTGAGCTTTGCCGTGATATCGCGGAGCGTGTCAATCAGATATATCCTGATATGTTCACTATTCCCGAGCCTATAATTTCAACGACAGGCAGAAAGATAATGTCGCTTGCCGATCCCATGAAAAAGATGAGTAAGTCCGATGAGAACACCAACGCGGTGGTTTACATTCTTGACGACAAGGATACCATCATTCGTAAGTTCAAGAGAGCGGTTACTGATTCCGATATGGAGATCAGATACGCTGAGGGTAAGGACGGTATAAACAACCTCATCAATATTTATGCTTGCTTCACCGGTAAATCCAACGAGGAGATCGAGCGCGAATTTGCCGGTAAAGGCTACGGCGACTTTAAAATGGCGGTAGGTGAGGTTTGTGCCGATGCTCTTGCTCCCGTTCAGGCAAGATTTAACGAGATTCTTGATGACAAGACGGCACTTGAGGTGCAGATGAAGAAGGGCGCGGAGGAAGCCTCCTACGTAGCAAGAAGAACCCTCTCAAAATTGCAGAAAAAGCTTGGATTTGTTCAGGTAAGATAATTCTATCAATAATTTGTCTATTTTCAATAAATTTGCATTTGAAAGTTTATGCATGTTTTCTTGAGAACATCATTGACAATCATATGACCGTGTGATATAATTAATTATACAGTCATATGATTGTTATATTTTTATTGTCATACTAAGGAGGATCAATTTTATGGCATGGGTTATTTTTTCAATCATTACGGTTGTAATCGCGTGGGCATTGCTTGGTATTACTAAATCGGGATGGAAAATGAACAGTAAGCAGTTTGTTGCCTTTTTTGGATTTCTGTTTATTGCTTTTGGCGTCGTTACGTCAGTACCTACCGGACATACCGGTATACTTACTACCTTTGGAAAGGTTGAAGACGTAACACTTGAGGCGGGTGTTCAATTTAAAGCTCCCTGGCAGGAAATTGTGTGCATGGACAACCGCACACAAAAAGGAACTGTTGAAATGAAGGGCTTTTCAAAGGATATTCAAGAGGTCTCGATAAAATATTCTATAAACTACCAGATAAACAAAAATAATGCACAGAATATTTATAAGAGCATAGGTATTGATTATTACGACAGAGTCATGTCTCCCAGAATTCAGGAAACTGTTAAAAACGTAATAGCAAACTATGATGCAGAGCAGCTTATCAATTCCCGTGATACTCTTTCAAGCGAAATAACTACTCTTTTAAAAGCGGAGCTTGCCGTGTATAACATTGACGTTGTAAGTACAGCTATTGAGGATCTTGACTTCTCAGACGCTTTTACAAATGCCGTTGAGGATAAGGCGGTAGCTGCACAGGCGCTTCTTAAAGCTAAGACAGAGCAGGAACAAAAGACCATGGAGGAAGAGCAGGCGGCAGAGCGTCAGAAGATCCAGGCGGAAGCAAGTGCAGCAGTTGCCAAAATTGAGGCTGAAGCTGATGCTGAGGTTTTGAAGATCCAGGCTGACGCCGCAGAGTACGCGGGACAGCGAGATGCGGCAATCAACGAGGCACTTGCAAAGTCCTTGACCGATATACTTATTCAGTATTATGAAATTCAGCAGTGGGACGGTAAGCTTCCCGAGACCTTCATAGCGGGTAGCGAGGGTTCTGTTCTTCCCATTATTGGAAATCTCCCTACTGAAAGCTCAAGCACAGAGAGTGCAGAATAAAATAGAATATTAAATTTGTCAAAATTAAATGATAAAGGTTCACCGATTTTTCGGTGAGCCTTTATTTTACCATTTAAATCTTGCGTTGTGAATTCCCTTGCCTATAAAGCCCGTTTGTCTGAAGTCATCGACGTTGTGGCGGATTATATAGTCGATATATGACATAACTATATGGGCCGTAAATAGATATCCCATAGTTGACATATGACCGCCCATAAAGAAATTGTCGTAAACGGTGTTATCATATATCGGTGCATATTTGCGGAGGTCGATAACATAAGTGAATTCAAGGCGCTTTGCAAGCTCGCGCAGAAGCTCTGCGTGATAGTCGTAAGCTTTGTCGTAAAGCTCCTCCATACCTGCCTGACGAGGCATAGTCATTAAGAACATTCTTCCCTTTGGTTGAATCTCCTTATATCTTTGGACGATCTTTGCATAGTTACCGATAAAGGTGTCCTTGTTATTTCGCCAATCATTGAAATCGACGTCAGTTTCAATATTACCAAGCAGACGCTTGAAATCCTCAAAATCTTTTCCGCCGTGAATACATCTGCAAGCGTTTACGTCGTTTACTCCGAGCGCAAAGATATAGGCTTCGCTTGCCAGAGAGGGATCCCAAAATCCATTTTCCTCCGCGAAGGACTTACAATACCAATCTGCCCTCATACCTCCACACGAGAAATTGTGTACCTTTGAACCGATGGCACGCGCAATATATTGCCCCCACGAGTGCTCGTAGTAGTCGTGCCAGCCTACCGTACCGTCATCTGTTTCCGATTCAAGCTCTCCTGATGAAAGGCTGTCGCCTATACAGGCAATAGTACGGAATATGGCGGTAAATCCGCCGTCGGTTACAATATTATCAAGAGGTTTTTCATTTTCATCGTTAAATCTGTAAAATTGATTGATATCCATAAATATATACCTCGATAAAATATATTATAAGATAATTCTACAGCAAAAACCGTACCAAGTCAAGTATATTAAAAAATCCACGGTAAAAAACCGTGGATTTTTGTGTTATATGTCTGTTTTTCTGATTAGCGGTATTCTTGATATCGGTACTGCAACTATTGCAGTTATAATTATTTCGGGAATCATAAACAAGCCGTTGTAGAAAATGGAATAAAGGATGGAGAGTGCCCTTCCGCTAAAGGTATCGAGAATGAAACCGCCTATCGAGTAAAAGCCCTCCTGAGTGAAAAACCACTCAGCCCATGCGCCGTAGAAGATATATCCCGACACGATATGCGCCACGTAGCGAAGCGAGAGTGCAATAATAACTCCGAGAACGATTGACAGAGTCTTATTCTTTATTCTATTACGGAAAACACCTCCGAAGCCGAGCAACGTGTATGCTACTACGTAGTCTATGAGTATAATGGCAATTGCCGCGCCGATGCCCATATAATCGTCAGATTCGGGCAGAAATAGCGCAATGACCGTGCCTCCCTTACCCTGTGTAAGCGAAAGAACTATCTGAATAAGCGAATAGCATCCTGCCGTAAAAAGTCCCCATTTAGTTCCGTACATATACGCAACGATGACTATCGGAAGCATACTTGCGACGGTAAATCCACCGCCAAAGGGCAGATTGAGAAATGGAATGTAGGCGCATATTATCGCCAAAACCGTTGACAGTGCGAGCATCATGCCCGAAACAGTTAGTCGTCTTACCTTTTGTTGATTCATACTTGAATCCTCCTTAAAATAAAAAATTCATCCGCACGAAAAATCACGGTCGGATGAATTTCTTGTATCAAGGATACAAAATATATCAACAAAATCTTCCTACGCCGGTATTATCCGTATCAGGTGCAAGGGTTCGGAGCTTCTCCGTCTCAGCCTTACGCAAATGCGATTCGGCACCCCTGATTTTTTATGCGGTTTTAGTGGCTTTTATTTACCACAAGCACATTATATCACCATTACACGTTTTTGTCAAGTCCATTATTGCAAATCTCTGTTTTTACACATATATATTCTTGACATTGTCATGCGTATGTAGTACAATTAAAATGTAATATGATTAAAACATATTGAAGGAGAAAGCTATGCGCGAAGGAACAAGTGGATTTTGGATTGAGCAAAATGACGTCAGCCTCAGTATTGGATATGAGGACTACAAGGTATCAGAATTTGGTGGCGCAAACTTTGAGAAAACTTATTACTTCAATAAGGAAAACACAAAGAAACTCAAAGATGCTTTGAGTAAAAAATATAAAGGCACTCTTGAAGAAATGATTGAAGAAGCGTTTACACTTAATTTCAATGAACCGATATTTTGGGATTTTTGTAAGGAACACGAGATAGAATATACCTATTCTACTTGGACGAGCTGGGATTGATTTTTACAAGGTGACGGTGATAAAATGATTTATACTTTGATGACGAAAAAGGCTTTAAAGCTTTGCTTTGAAGCACATAAAGATCAAATTGACAAAAGCGGAATGCCGTACGTATTCCACCCGTTCCATCTTGCAGAGCAGATGAAGGATGAAGAAACGACCATCGTTGCCCTTTTGCATGATGTGATTGAAGATACTGATTATACGTATGACGATTTAAGAAAATTGGGATTTAACAAGCAAATAATATCAGCGCTTGAACTTATGACTCACGATGATAACGTGCCGTATATGGAATACGTTGCGGCAATAAAAACAAATCCAATCGCCCGGGCGGTCAAGATTGCTGATTTACGTCACAATAGTGATCTGTCACGTATTGACGTAGTAACACCGCGTGACATGGAACGTGCGGAAAAGTATAAAAAAGCGATTGAATTGCTTGAATCTTCAAAATAGAAAAGATTTTAAAACGATGCTCCTTGGAGAGCATCGTTTTTTTACCAAAGTGATTAAAAAAAATAATTTCTATGTAAATTTGTCCGTTGAGATAAGTACAGGCAGAGTATTCATATATTCGTACAACGAATTAAAGCCCATAAGGCAAAATGAGGTGAATATATGTTTATACTGACTTTGATCATTGCAACTATCTCAAAGCTTATTTCTCCCGTACTCGGAATAGGCACACAGCAGAATTTTCCACCGAATCTCACACCTGATGAGGAAAGACAGGCGTTTTTGGAGATGCGCGACGGCAATGAGGAGGCGCGCCAGAAGCTTATACTGCATAATCTCCGACTTGTCGCCCACATTGTAAGAAAATATTACTCAACGAGCAAAAATCAAGAGGATCTCGTATCTATTGGTACTATCGGGCTCGTAAAGGCGGTAGATTCCTTCAATATTGACAACGGAGCGCGTTTTGCTACCTATGCCGCCAAGTGCATACAAAACGAAATACTGATGAATTTCAGGGCTCAGAAGAAGCATTCTTCAGAAATATCAATAAATGAAACTATAGACGTGGATCGCGATGGCAATCCATTGGCGTATATTGATGTGATAAGCAGTGATGAGAACGTAGCTGAGGAGATCGAGCGGCAGATAATGAGCGAGGCGGCAATGAAATGTATTAAGACCGTGCTGAATCTCCGTGAACGTCAAATTATAATAATGCGCTATGGGCTATGCGGCTCTCGTGAGCTTACTCAACGCGAAATAGCCGAGCTTCTTGGCATCTCGCGTTCATATGTTTCCCGTATAGAAAAAAGCGCCCTTGAAAAACTCAAGAGCGCTTTGGGGGGATAAGCATTTTCTACCCTCTCCTCTTTCCCCTGAACATCACGGCGGCGAGGTAACCGAATACGAGGGCGGCGGCTATGCCGCCTGCCGCTGCGGTGAGTCCTCCCGTGAGCGCGCCAAGAAGACCTTGTTTATCTACCGCTTCGCGCACGCCCTCCGATATCAGATATCCAAAGCCTGTGAGAGGTACGGTCGCACCCGCACCCGCAAGGTTAACGAGTGGCTTATAAAGTCCGATTGCGCCGAGGATCACGCCCGCAACTACGTAGGTCACGAGTATTCGAGCGGGTGTCAGGCGTGTTTTATCTATTAGTATCTGGGCAATTACGCAAAGCAGACCGCCTATCACGAATGCCCATATAAATTGACTGAAGGTTGCCATATTTTCCTTTCCAAGACTTGTTTTTATAAGTCTTATTCTGCTTCAAATAAAACGAGATGTCCTATTGCGGGTATACTCTCACCCTGTTTTATACTGTCAGGGCTCATCATCGCACCCGAAGCGACGAAAAGAGTTCTTTTGATATTCCCCTTTTCCATTTCGGGTAAGACGTATGCCGAAAGCACGGTTGCAGAGCATCCGCAACCCGATCCTCCCGCATGGGTGTCCTGAGTTGCTTGGTCAAACATCAATATTCCACAATCGGTATAGTTGTCACCAAAGGTGTGTCCCTCTATTTTCATTATATCGCGAAGTATTGATGCACCCTCGTATCCCAGGTCTCCCGTGATAATGAGATCGTAATCGTTGGGATCTGTTCCACTCTCCTTGAAATATCTTAAAAAAGTGTCACAGATCGCAGGTGCCATTGCGGCTCCCATATTGTTTGCGTCGTTTACACCCTTATCTATGACTCGTCCGGGCATGCCCGCTTTGATTTTAACCTTGCCTGCATCAGAGTCACCTATTAAAAATGCTCCTGAACCTGTTACCGTCCATTGTGACGTTGGTGTTCTTTGACCGCCGTATTCAATGGGGGTTCGGAACTGTCTTTCCGCAGAGCAGTTGTGCGACGATGTAACGGCGACAACGCGGTCAAAAATCTTATGTGTCGCCATGATCGATGCGAGCATAATTCCCTCGCCTGCCGTCGAGCAAGCACCGTAGATACCAAAATAAGGTATCATACAGCCAAGCAGGCCGTAAGAAGAGCCCGCGCACTGATTTAACAGGTCACCCGCAAATATCGCATCAATATCCTCAAAGGCCAAATTTGCCTTTTTGAGCGCAATGTTGAGAGCAAGACGTTGCATCTCACTCTCAGCCTTCTCCCAAGTGTTTTTGCCAAATCTATCGTCAGTATCGTGTATATCAAATCTCTCACCGAGAGGGCCTTCAAACTCCTTTTTTCCGACTGCGTTACCGGTTGAAATAAACGATGCGTTAAGCTTTATTATTCCTTTTGACATAAAAATAAGCCTTTCTTTTGTTTTCAAAACTTATTATTTGATGTATTTCATCAAATATGCAAAAAAGTCTTGTCATTTGAATGTTTTTATGTTAAAATATGAATAATAAAAGAAAATAATGGAGGTGTACTTATGCTTTCCTCTCACGAAAAACAGTATCATATTAACGTTTCTGCCGATCAGGTAGGTAAATATTGTATTATTCCCGGTGACCCAGGTCGTTGTGAAAAAATCGCTGCTTTCCTTGAAAATCCTTATTTCGTATCTTCCAACCGTGAATATACGATCTGGAACGGAACCCTTGCGGGTGAAACGGTAACCGTATGCTCAACGGGTATCGGAGGTCCTTCTACTGCCATTGCCGTTGAGGAGCTTGCGATTTGCGGAGCGACTTCATTTATCCGCGTTGGAACTTGCGGTGGTATGGCTCTTGACGTTAAGGCAGGCGATATAGTTATTGCTTCGGGCGCGGTCAGACAGGACGGAACCTCGCGTGAATACGCTCCATACGAATTCCCTGCAGTCCCTGATACCGATGTGCTTTTTGCACTTGTTTCGGCGGCACGTGAAATGGGACTTCCAAATCACGCGGGTGTTGTTCAGGCCAAGGATTCCTTCTATGGTCAGCATAGCCCTTCCCGTATGCCTACCGAGCCTGAGCTTATTGCAAAATGGGATGCATGGAAGCGACTTGGAGTTCTTGCAAGTGAGATGGAGTCGGGTACGCTTTTCGTAGTTGGCGCGGCAAGAAATCTTCGTTGCGGTGCGCTCTTTAGTTGTGTATGGAATCAGGAAAGGGCAAGACTTGGACTTGACGGAGATAACGATGAGATTCACGATACTGAGGCCGCTATCCGAGTTACTGTCAAAGCACTTGAAAAGCTTATAAGGCAGGATAAGGGTGAATAAATTATGAAGAAAATTGATAAATTGCCCGATGAGAGAAGTCTTGACGAAAAAATATACGATAAGCTTGAAAAGCTTGAAAAAATAGCTATTAAGCTTGCGGGAATTAATAAAATTCTCAAAAAGGAAAGAAAAAAGAGCAAGAAAAAGGCTAAAAAGCGTTATAAGCTTAACAAAAAGACGGGCTTGCTTGTCATGAAAAAGGCGAAAAGACAAAAAGGCGCAAAGCTTATGAAAAGATAAAAAAGACAGTTGCAATCGCAACTGTCTTTTTTATCATATTTCTCTGGGAGAAACGAAGGTTTCGGGAGATTTCTGATACTCCTCGAAAACTGCCATAATAATGTCAACTATCTCATCGGGAGCACGTCTTGTTGTATCAACAACAAGATTGAAATTGCTATAGTCGTAGTAATCCTGATTGTAGATATCGAGAAATCTTGCTCTTTCAACGGTGCTGCGCTCAACGAGCTTTTCACACGCGTCGTTTACATCGGTATATCTCTCTTCCTCGCCCCTCTGATTGAGCATGACTCTGCGAGCCGCCTCCATGGGATCTATTGTCAAGAAGATCTTGAAGGTGTTTACGGCAAAGTGCCAGGCCATTCTGGAGTCGAATATAAGTTTATCGTCTTTTCGTTCAATAGACATCTTTGTTACAAGGGAATCTATTTCTTTGTCAAGCGACGGATCTTCATTCAATCTCTTGTTCAGCTCAAGCGTGGTAATTCCGAGACGACGTGCATATTCGCGGTTTATAACTCCCGTGCTGAATATCTCGTATCCGTATCTCTCTTTCATTATGCCACATACTGTGGACTTTCCGCTGCCAAGCTTTCCTGTAATTGAAATTAACATAATTTATACTTCCTTTTGTTATGTAGAAAAATTAAAATAATAAACCGACTTTCCCTTAATTTAATGTTCATGGAACCGGAAAAGCCGATTTATTAGTATTCGGTCGAAAAATTACTTCGATGCAGGAACGAGAACAACTGTAAATTTACCGCCGTCTTCGATGAGATACTCACTCATCTTGGAATCAATAAGATGTCTGTCCTGAAGCTTGGAGCTTGCAAGGATCGACTGAACGTCGTGATCAACACCTTCCATGAATCCCCAATACTCACCGGACTTTGCCTTTGTACCGCCGACCTGCTGGAGAACGTTGTTCTTATCGATAGTGTATCTGAATTCTTCAACTATGTAAAGATAGTCTGTAATAATGTTCAGGATGGTGGGGTCTTCATGTCCCTTATAGTTGTAATCAACTGCCTCAACGATTGTTTTACCCTCAGAGTTCTTTATCTGGAAGGAAACGGTAATATCATAAAAGGGTCTTTCGGGCAAATCAGCCATCTTTCCTGCACCGCTATTACAAGATATAAATGCGCAACAAAGAGTTGCAGCAATCAACATTACGGAAATAATTCTTATAAACTTCATTGAGATAGTCCTCCGAGTATGCAATATAGCTATTATAAATTATACTACATATAGATGACTTTGTCAATAGCGAATTTGGAAAATTTGGATGATTAAACGTGTAACGCTACGTTTGAATAAGTTATAAAAAAATAGAGTAACCAGATAGAGTATCCTCCCATGATAAGAGCTGCACCCTTTCGTATTTTTGCCCACAATATCATGGTAGCTGCCGAGCAAATGACTGCTATTAAAACCATAAGGATTGCTGCAAAAAGATGTTTTCCGCCAAAGAATGTTGAATATGAAACGTGCGAAAGAAAAAAGCAGATTGTGAATGCGGTTGAACCCTGATAAAAGTATAATTTATCATTAAAGCTTCCGTTGCAATACAGCGCAGAGTCTGCTACAGTCCCTGCGCTGTATCCAATAAGAAAAAACCATATGAACGTTATGAGATTTAGTATCCATAGCGCAGGAAGGATATCGGACGGGTCAAGGCGGTATATCGTTTCATAAGGACTTGGGGAAAGTATTCGTACACCTATAAATATCAAAGCAAAAAACACCCCGAGAATTATTCCTGTTGTGCTTAGCGCTTTATTTTGCTTGCAAGATGGTTTGCTCATATAACCTCCGCAATAAATTTAGTTTTATATGGGAGTATATGAGCAAAAGCGTGTAAATATGCTAATTTGTAACATTAAACCATCCTTCCTCAAGCGCCAATGGATCATCAGAATAAAAGATTATTTCTCCGTTTGAAGCGTCAAATGTCAGCTTCTGAACTCCATCGGGAATACTGAAAAGCCTTAATGAGCTTGCGTAATCTGTTTCCGAATATATTCTTGACATTACGTCATCCCAGAATACCGCGGCATAGTTACCTCCAAAGCTTTTAAGGCTCTTGGGATACTCATATCCGAACCATGCGCCGCAAAGAAGATCCGGGGTATAACCTACGAATAGTCTGTCGAAATTGTTTTGTGTCGTACCCGTTTTTCCGGCAACGCTTATTTTATTATCAAGAGTAATAAGTCCCTTGGCGGTACCGTCATCAACAACGCATTCCAGTAATTTGGTCATAATTGCAGCATTTTCTTTTGAAATTACACGTTCTTGTCTTGCAGTGTTATCAAGTATTATTTCCCCGTTGCTGTCAGTAACCTTAAAATATGACCTTGATTTACTCATGATACCCGATGATAACGCGGTATATCCTCCTGTAAGCTCACGAAGAGTTATGCCAACGCTGGGTTGTCCGAGGGCGAGAGATGCTGATCCTATATCATTTTCCCTATCAAGACTATTGATATAGAGCGAATTTTTCAGAAAATCAAGCGAATTGCCGTTTCCCAACATTTCAAGTACTTTTACTGCAACTGTGTTGAGAGAATTTTCAACGGCGTATTTCACAGTTACAGGCCCGATATATTTACCGTTGGCATTTGCAGGCCAAGACCTTCCGTTAGAATTTTCTATTGGCGAATCGTCAAGTATACTTGACCATTTAATTATTCCTTTTTCAAATGCCGGCGCGTAGACAGAAAGTGGCTTTATTGCTGAACCGGGAGGTCTTTTGGCATGTGTAGCATAATTTTGTATCCTGTTCCCCTTTTTCTCCCCTATAGCTCCCGCGACACCGAGAATATCTCCCGTATATGGATCTATAACGATCATTGACGACTGTGGAAATTCTCCGTTTATATCACAAGGAAAATTACTGAGATCCGAATAATAATCGTCAAGAATATCTTGTATTTCCTTATCCTCTGCGGTATATATTCTGTAACCTCCGCTATACAGAAGAAACGATGCGTATTCTTTGGATATTCCGTATTTATCCGATAGATCATGTGTTACGTCCTCTATAACCATATCGGTATACCACGAGTTGACCGTAGACTCTTCCTTATCCGACAAATTTAATTTGATTGGTTCTTCGAGAGCTTTGCTGTATTCAATGTCACTTATATATCCAAGATTATTCATTTGTTCAAGTACAACGTCACGCCTTTTTTTAGCGTTTTGAGGATTTGTTCTTGGATTGTATTTGCTTGGGTTGTTGGTTATAGCCGCAAGCGTTGCAATTTCAGATAAAGTAAGCTCGGAGGGGGTCTTGGAGTAAAAATGATATGCCGCTGCACCTATGCCTCTGCAACCGTCAGATAGATTGATGATATTGAGATATGCCTCAAGTATCTCACTTTTATCAAAGTCCTTTTCAAGATTTATTGCGGAAAATATCTCATTTATCTTGCGTTTCGAGCTTATTTCATCGTTACCCGTCAGATTTTTTACAAGCTGTTGTGTTATAGTTGATCCACCAAACCGTGAATTTCCACCGATAAGGTAGTTGATAACTGCCTTTGAGCTTCTTAAAAAGTCTACGCCTTTGTGCTTGTAGAATCGCTTGTCTTCTATCGCAATGAAAGCGTTTATCATATCCTGTGGGATCTCTGCGTATGGGATAAATTTGTATTTTGTTCCGTTGCTAAGGCTTTCTCCGTTTACCAGAACTGCATTTCCGATTCGACTCTGTCTGTCAGAAAACTCATATCTGTAGAATACCGTTTCATCCTTTTTAGAAGCCATATCCAGTAAGGAAACGTCAATTTTATACGATTTATATCTATTTAGAAATACCGTTGCGGTAATAATCACACCTGAGATAACAAATGATACTGCCGTAATCAGAAGTAAAAATATTTTCAAAAGTTTTTTCATTTTTTCCGATCTCCGTCTGTAATTTATATTATTTTCTCCAATAACGCAAGATATATATAGCTCAAAATAAGGCAAAAAAAGTCCTTGTGACAAGTTATGCCACAAGGAAGCTTTTATTTTGATTTAATTTTAATTTTCAGTATTTCACAAGGATTGAAAAATCTCGGTATAGGCTTTGTGTTATTAACTGCTCCGCGAGATATTATAAGTCTGCCGTCGTGCATTCCCGAGGTAAGCTTTGGAAAAAGTCCTTGATGAGGCGCAAATACACCTCTGCCGAAAATTCTCCATTGACCACCGTGAGCGTGTCCCGCCAGAATTAGATCAAAGCTCGTATCCTTAAGGTGTTGAGGATAATAATGCGGATAATGACAAAGCAGGATTTTGAATATATTTTCGTTTGCGTCCAACCGTTTAATAAAATCAATATTAAAATCGGGATCTGTTATCGATGGATCCTTATCTCTGCCGCATATTGCACCGCCGATAAGTATTTCCTCTTCACCGTGAGAATATTTGACATATTCATCGTTTATAAGTGTAACGCCAAGAGATATAAGCGTATTTAAATGCTTTTCCTCCATTGCTTTATCGGGAGTTTTTGATAATCCGATCCTGGCATGCGAGTTATAGATTTCGTGATTACCGATAGTGTAAAACGTAGGAGCTATCGTTACGCATTCCTTAATAAAGTCCATTGCATTTTTATTTCTGGACTCCATATAGGGTGTGATTATTTCAAAAATATCTCCCGCGAGTAATATTATATCAGGGGAAATGCTTTTGAGCGCATCAATTATCCTTTTACAAGGTCTTGCGTGAAGATCGCTGACGCAGGCAACCGTTATATCGATCCCCCTTTTGTCGGTATCTATATTATAGCTTGTGACTTTCAATATAACTACTCCTTGTTATTTTTCAAAATAAAAGTCGATTTTATCGGGTACTGTAAAATATGTTACGTCAAAATCGGGCGTATCAAAATATGCCGCTCTGATATCGTCTGCAAAGGCAATGGCACGCACTCTTGACCCATCAGGAATCGAGTAATCGGTAAACGTCTTAGCCCCCTTATTTCCAAATACTACATAATCAGATCTTCCAAAATAAAAGCTTGCGATATCGTTAAGGGAGCTTTCGTTGAATGCGGGTGAGGCGTAGGTAAGACGATCTCTTCTGCCGTAAATGCTTATGAGAACGATCTCTTCTTTGGATCGGCTTATATTATCTATCTGCAGATCAATATTAACGAATGAGAATGCGGATAGCGTTGATCCGACATCGTAAGTAAATAGTGCAACGTCTTCAAGTCTCGCCTTTTCAATAATCGGCAGCATCTTGTAATAATCTGCCTCATTTTGCGGGACTGGAAGCCATAATTGTCTAACCTTTTGGGTAGAAAATAATTTCTGCAACGATGACGGATAAGTATTTTCATAGTGAGTAAGAATTACTGCGCTTATTTCTGTTGCACGAGATGCGTATACTTCATTAAGCGCAAGATTAAACGATTTATTGCTTCCGTTGCCGATATCGCATACTATTGCTTCACCGCCGTTTGAAATAACGATCATATCAGATTTTGATGATGCGTTTATATATGATACCTTAACCGTATCCTGAACCTTGAACTCATACAAAGTTATTGTACCGATAAAAATAAGTAAAAAGGCAAAATATGGGACGAGTGAGATAAAAACGTTTTTAAATTTAAATATGAGTGAGCACAAGAGCGCAATTCCGAGAATTATTACAAAAATATTTGAGAACGAGTAATTTAATGAAAAGACAGCTCCCTCAATATCTGATATTTTGCCACAGTACGATAACATAAATCCGGCAATCGCTCTGATAGCCGATGCAAGTGTGTATGAGATATACGGAATTTTGGCGAAAGGTATAAGCAGGAGAGAAAGAACCAGAATAAATGACGTTGCAAGTGAAAGAATAACGGATGATAAGACCGAAAAGATGGATACCTCGCGGATAAATACGCACATTATAATTACAAGAGGTATCATAGCAAAAATACCCGTAGCGATAGCCGATATAAAGGATATGCCTATATTTATCGGTGTTCTAAAGCGTTTGATATGATAAATTGCGTTATTCTTGAATTTTATATATGACGGCATATATGAAAGGATTCCGAGAGTTGCGGAGAATGACATCCAAAATCCCGCATCAAGTACGCTGCCGGGGGAAATAAGAACGATTACGGTTCCGGCAATAGAAAGCGACGTTAAGGGATCTGACGGCACGCTTGCGAGCATAGATAGGTAAACGATAGTCAGCATTATTACCGATCTCGTAGCAGATATAGAAAATCCAGTAATACCAAGATAAGTCAGCGAAATGATTATCATTACTATCGCGATCAATCTTGTTTTCATGCCAAGCTTTTTACAAAGATACATTAAAGCACCCATGAGAATGCTCATATGCAATCCGCTTATTGCGAGAATATGTGCAGCACCCGCGCGCGAGAAATCTCTCTTGGTGGAATTTGATAAAAGATCCCGGTTTCCAAGCAATATCGCTGACGCAAGCTTTCCCTCCTCACCTGAAACGGCAGACGCAAGTGTTTTGGAAAGCTTTGCGTTGATGTGAGAAAATATAACGCTTGGTGTGATCGTATTACTTCCCGTTATTTTAAGAGAGCTTTGATCCCAAGAAGAGTACAGTATAAACACACCGTCAGATAAACGGGATAATTTTGAATTATATCTTGTCGGATAGTCCTCATCCGTGTTTTCGGCGGTTACAGTCAACTCAAACTTATCACCGATTTCAAAAGCGGGATTGTAGTAACACGTAAGCTCTGAGAGGTGTCGGTTATGTTCTCCGTCTATGCTTTCTACGTTTATTTTGTATGATGACAAATTGCCGCTTTGATAGATCTCTTCAGTAACGGTGGCGCTTATAGTATGCTCTTCTCCGTAATATTTTTCGTAGGATGAAGCTCTTATGTTAAAGAAAATAAGTGACGATAAAAGGCTGAAAATTATCGCAAGAAGACAAATAATTATAAAAATTGATGAATAGTTACTGATCTTTTTACATATAAAGAGAGTAATGAAGACAGCAAGAGCGGTAAATGAAAGCACGCAAATTATTATTTTTATGACGCTTCCAAGGAAAAAACCAAGTGTTGAAAAAAGGAGAAATAACATACATGCGGCAAACAAAGGTCTCTTTTTGAATATTGCCAATGATATCAACTCCTTTCTTTAAAACGGAAAATTTATTTTTTTTCGTCAGAAAATAACAAATTTTGCAAAAGCTATTGACAAAAAAAACAAATGCATATATAATAATAGGCGTTGTAAAAAACGCATTAAACTTTTGGAGGAATAGAAATGTTTGAAAAGGTTAAGGCACTTCTTATGGAGGAGCTTCAGATCGACGAATCGCTCATAACCCCCAACGCAGAGCTTTCTGCGGATCTTGGTATTAATTCTATTGAGCTTGCAGACCTCGTTCTTATCTGTGAGGAGCAGTATGACATCGTTATTGAGGACGAATCTCTTTCGAGCTTCATCACTGTTGGCGACGTTGTAAATTACCTTGAGGAGAATTGCTAATTTAAATCTCCGTTAAATATTACTTTTATCCGTATCGGGTTTGCGATACGGATATTTTTTATTTCTTTGGATAACAGATGCTTGAAGTAGCACCGATTGAGAGAAGAGCGGAGTTTGCACGCATTGCAGCTTCTTCATTTTCGAAAATGCCAAACACGGCTGTGCCGCTTCCCGTCATGAGTGTGCCGCAGGCACCGTTTTTGCTTAATATATTTTTTATGGTTGTTATCGCAGGTCGCTCAGGTTCAACAACTTCTTCAAATATGTTGTACAAGCCCTTGCAATAATCAGAGAGTGGCGTATTTTCATTTGATTCGAGAAGAATTTCAAGCATATCGATTTTAGGACTGTAATTTTTAAATCTGTCAAACTTTTCGTCGAGTTTTCGGTATGCCGTTGGTGTACTCATTCCCACACCCATGCGAGCGATGACAAGGGGAAAATCAGGCATTGGCGCGCATTTGGTCATTTTTTCGCCAATTCCCTCGACTATACAGCTTCCGCCTTCAATACAGAAAGGAACGTCAGCACCAAGCTTTTTTCCAATTGTTTTAAGCTCATCAAGAGAATATCTGTTGCCGAGGAGCTCATTTAATCCGATGAGCGTTGCCGCAGCATCTGCGCTTCCTCCCGCAAGTCCTGCCTCGCTTGGAATATTTTTCTCAATCGCTATCTTGAGACATCCGCGCTCAAGAAGCATATCTGCTGCCTTATACGCAAGGTTTTTTTCGTCGCAAGGAATACCTTTTGCATTGCAAACTATCTCAATTGATCTGTCGGCATTGCTATCGTAATCAAGCGTTATAACGTCGTGCAGAGTTACCGCCTGCATAAGACTGAGAATGTTATGATAGCTATCCTCTCTCAATGAAACTATGTCCAAAAAAAGATTTATTTTCGCGTGCGCGTTAATTGAAATTTGCATAGAGCAATGCTCCCTTCAACGACCAGAATTCGACATAATAATCATATTATACTCTTTATATGTTAGTATTTTGTGAATATATTAAATTTTTTTATACTATACAACATTTTGATTTTTCTCCCCTTGACTTGTAAACAAAAAAAGTATATAATATAATGCGGATGTGCACAGAAAGTGCGCATATCGGTTCAAATTGAATTATAAAATGAAAGAGAGATAAAAACATGGAACACATTACTTACAAAACTCAGGGTGTATGCTCAAGACAGATCGACCTCGACATTGAAAATGATGTTATAGTTGATGCAAAGTTTACAGGCGGTTGCTCGGGTAACACTCAGGGTGTTGCGGCACTCGTTAAGGGTATGACAGTTGAGGAGGCTATCAAGCGCCTTAGCGGCATACACTGCGGTCCCCGTCCTACCTCTTGCCCCGACCAGCTTGCAACCGCGCTTAAGCAGTACGTAGAAAACAAGTAATAATTTCAAGAAAACAAAGTCTATATACCCGAAAGGATATTTGAAAGATTATGAATAATTACCTTGAAAATTATCAGCGTTGGCTCACATCCGACGTTCTTACCGATGCCGAAAAGCAAGAGCTTTTGGCGATTAAGGATAATGACGACGAGATAAAGCTTCGCTTTTCATCGGGACTTACCTTCGGCACAGCGGGACTTCGCGGTGTGATGAAGGTTGGTCTTAACGCGATGAACGTTTATACAGTTGCGCAGGCTACTCAGGGCTTGGCTTCGCTTATCCACAAGGAAGGCAGAGCGAAGGACGGAGTTTGTATTGCATACGATTGCAGAAACAACTCCGAGCTTTTTGCAAAGGTTTCCGCAGAGGTGCTTGCGGCGGCAGATATTCCCGTTTACATTTTCGACGCGCTTCGTCCGACTCCCGAGCTTTCCTTTGCGCTCCGTGAGCTTAAATGCGTTGCGGGTATCAATATCACCGCATCTCACAACCCCAAGCAGTACAACGGATATAAGGCGTACTGGGAGGACGGCGCACAGCTTCCTCCAGAGCATGCAAGCACGGTTTATGCAGAGATCTGCAAAACTGATATATTCAACGATGTAAAGAGAGCTGATTTTAACGGCGCGGTCGCAGAAGGCAAGATCACTGTTATCGGTAAAGAAATCGACGAGCTTTATCTTGCGCAGGTTCAGGCTCAGTCTGTAAATCCCGATGCGGTTAAGAACGTCGCAGACGAGCTTAAGATAATTTACACTCCCCTTCACGGCACGGGTCACAAGCTGGTTCCCGAGATACTTACAAGAATTGGACTTAAACATCTTTATAAGGTTGACGAGCAGTTTATCATTGACGGCAACTTCCCCACCGTATCAAAGCCCAATCCCGAGTACGCAGACGTATTTGAGCTTGGTATCGCTATTGCAGACAAGGTAGGAAGCGATCTTATTATAGCTACCGACCCCGATGCAGACCGCGTTGGCGTTGTTGCAAGAGCAAAGGACGGCAAGTTCCACACAATTACGGGTAACCAGATGGGTGCGCTCCTTATCGACTATATCATTACCGCGTATGAGGAAACCGACACAATGCCTCCCCTTCCTTACGTTGTAAAGTCTATCGTTTCATCTGAGCTTGCAACAAAGATCTGTGAAGCTCACGGAGTTGAAATGTTCAACGTGCTTACCGGATTTAAGTTCATCGGTGAGGTAATAAAGAACCACGAGGCAAGCGGCGAGGGCAGCTATATCTTTGGATTTGAGGAAAGCTACGGCTACCTCAAGGGCACTTATGCAAGAGATAAGGACGCCGTTGTTGCATCTATGCTTATTTGCGAGATGACCGCGTACTACAAGGCAAAGAATATGACTCTTTACGATGCGCTTGAAAAGCTCTTTGACAGATACGGCTTCTGCGCAGAGGTAAACGTTGAGATCTATATGGAGGGTGTTGACGGCCCTGCGAAGATGGCGGCACTGCTTGACGGTATGAGAACTGATATTCCCGCATCTCTTGGTGGTGTTAACGTAGACACATTTGGCGACTACGCCGCAGAGTGCTTTACAAACGTAAAGACCGGTGAGAAGACACCTACCGGACTTCCCAAGTCCAACGTGCTTTACTTCAAGCTTGAAAACGGCGACGTCGTTGTCGTTCGTCCTTCGGGAACAGAGCCTAAGGTTAAGTTCTACTTCATGGTATCCGCAAAGGATAACACCGAGGCACTTGAGCATATCGAGGCTTATAAAAAATCGCTTAACGTATAATGGATATACGAAAAAATCCGACGGAATTTCCGTCGGATTTTTTTAGACAATATTGGATTCTTGCTTTAATTTATTTATCATATTGCTCTTAAATAGTTCAAGACCAATGGTTGAAAACATTACTAATGCTATATTAACCATTGAACGCAGGATGGGAATTTTTATACTATTCATAAATGGAAATATCGGGGTGCATATAAAAACAATAGGGTTTCTAAACGAATCAGAATTTACAATATGTTGAATCAAATATGATAATTCACACAAAATTGCAGCGCCTACGAAAATAATAAAATAATACTTTCCTTCGGTTTTCAAATATGCCAATGCTTCTTTTTTACAATCAAATTTCCCATTGTGCTCTGTATAAGTATCTAAATTATGAGATATTTTCGTATGATATAGGAAAAATAAATATATTGCAAATACAAGAGCGCTAATAAGAAAATCTTTTATAGGGCTATTTTCTATTGCCGCTGCAATGATAATCGAGAGAATTATTAATGCAAGAAAAGATATTGCAATTGCTTTAGCGATAATTTTAAAATGATATATAATTTTTTTTAACATTTTTATTCGTTCTCCTATTTTCTTAACTTGGTTTTTTCCCATGTTATGTGGGATATTTTCAAGCAGACAAGGTACATACCTACTATATATACATCCCAAATTAACCATCCAATTAAGCGTATAATAAAGCTTGTGTTATCCAGCAAGTTTGGTATATTGTCTACGAACAGCATTGCTGATGAAAACAGAAAACTTAAATATTTATTAATAAGCTCAATGGGCATAATTGCAAGAATAACCGTAACTATCAATAAAGTATAAAATTCATATTTTCCAAATGTATGAATGTGCATCTGCATTATTTTATCCTTACTATGACCTGCCTCACTGTTTTTTAGATAAAATCTTTTATATTCACTATTAGCACCAAAATACCATAAATAAAACGGAATAATAAATCCTATCGCCATACAGATACCGAAGGTTAGGTTTGTCATATCTTGGTGTTCAACCATTTTTTCATAACCTAATAATGCCATAATCATAATAGCAACAGCACCAAATACTATTACTGCTACATTACAAATGATAAATTGGAGCAATCGGGATGCAAGAATTTTTATTCTATCCGTATTTATTTTCTGGCGTTCTTTCATAATGCTTCATCATACCTCATCTTATTTCACCACCACATTATCGTCGCCGAGGATCTTTTGAAGCTCCTTTATTGCGACCTCGGAATAGAACATTCTCTCGCTGTATTCCGAGTATTTTGCAGTGCTTTGATCATAGAAGATCACACGGATAGTTCCCTCGTTGAATATATCCACCATGTTTTTAGCCTTTTTGAAGGCTTCGCCCGACATTTCGGGAACACGGAGATAGATTTTGCTCGGTGTCACATTACTTTGTGTGCTTGTTGCTCGCGCTACACTCGGCTTTGCCTGTTCTGCTCTTGCAGGTGTGGGTGCAGGCGTCGGAGCCGGTGCGGGTGTACTTGATGATGCACCCATATACATAGACATATACATTGAAAAACGAGTAGCGTCAGGTACTTGTGTGTTCTGTGTATGCTCTTGTGTTGCTGAATTTGATGCGGAGGGCGCTACACTTGTCTGAATAGCGGATGCGTCTGCTTTCTTTTTGTATGCCTTATTCTCCACCAAGCTGAGAATATTATTGACAAGTATCTTTGGAGCTTCTTCGTCTTTTAGCGAGATAGTTCCATCAATAGCAATAGCCGCGTCAACGTATATTTCGTGGTAAAGCTCGTTATATTTCTTCGGGAAAACGATACACTCGATCTCACCAACCTTATCCTCAAGCGTAAGGAATGCCATACGTTCATCGTTTTTAGTTGATTTTAGAGTCACCGAATTAACGATACCTGCAACCTTAACCTTGCTTCTGTCGGCATATATAAGCTCGCCGTCCTCGTCATGCTCAAATATATTTGCAATCGTTACTGTATCAACATCTTCAATATGCTTTGAATATCCGTCAAGCAGATGTCCCGAGAAATACATTCCGGATGCTTCCTTTTCAAGCAAAAGCATCTCTCGCATATCAAATTCCGGGATATCGGGATAGGTGAAGGTCGGAGCCTCAATCGAGCCTATTGAGAACATATCGATCTGTCCCGCTGGATTATACCTGTTCTTTTGCTGAACACTGTCGATGATGGTTTCATAAGATGAGAGCAACTGTGAACGGTAAACTCCCAGTCCGTCAAACGCGCCACACTTGATGAATGCTTCAACCTGACGCTTGTTGAGATCGGTCACACTGCTCATTCGCTCAACAAAGTTGTCAAATGAGGTAAATCTGCCCGAGTTTCTCTCGCGGATTATCGACTCAATAAACTGTCTGCCGACGTTTTTTAGTGCCAAAAGACCAAATCTGATGTTTCCGTCATCAGCATCTGCGGCAAAATCAACTCGGCTTCCGTTTATGTCGGGAGGAAGCACCGAAATACCAAATTTCGAGCTTTCGGCAATATATTCTGCTGCCTTAACTTGATTGCCAAGTACGCTCGTCAGAAGCGCCGCCATATACTCTCCCGTATAATGTGCTTTGAGATAAGCGGTACGGTAAGAAATCACCGCATAAGCCGCCGCGTGCGCCTTGTTAAAGGCGTAATTTGCAAAGCTTGCCATATCGTCAAAGAGCTTTTCTGCCTTCTTTGCATCAATGCCGTTTGACTTTGCGCCATTGATAAACGCCTCTCTCTCTGCTTCAAGGACGTCTGCTTTTTTCTTTGACATAGCGCGGCGCACGATGTCCGCGTGACCGAAGGTGTACCCCGCAATCGTGCGGAATATGCTCATTACCTGCTCCTGATATACGGTACAGCCGTATGTCGAGCGTAATATCGGTTCAAGCTCGGGAATATCGTAGGTAACCTTCGACGCGTCGTGTCTGCATTCGATAAATCGAGGGATCGAATCCATGGGACCCGGGCGGTAGAGCGAAATTACCGAAATAACGTCGTCTATCGATTCAGGGCGAAGATTTTGGAGTACCTGCTTCATTCCGGCGGATTCAAGCTGGAATATTCCCGCGGTTTCTCCGCGAGAGATAAGCTCAAAGGTTTTTTTGTCATTGAAATCAAGCTTTTCAATGTCAAAGTCGGGATTTTTTTCTTTTATCTGCTTGCATGCATCGTCAATTATTGTAAGATAACGAAGCGCCAAAAAGTCGAACTTCAACAGTCCGAGATTGGCTATTGTATCCATATCAAACTGTGTTACGAGCGTACCGTTGCTGACGGACAAAGGAACGTAGTCTGATATAGGCTTGTCCGTGATTACAACACCGGCGGCGTGTACCGATATATTTCTCGGCATACCCTCAAGCATAATTGCGGTGTCGACAAGCTTTTTGATCTTTTCAGAGCCTTCATAAAGTTCTTTTAACGCAGGAAAACGCAGAGCTTGCTTTAACGTGATGCCAAGCTCCTGAGGTATTGCCTTAGCAACCACGTCAACGTCGGAATACGGCATACCCATTGCGCGACCGCAATCGCGGATAGCAGCCTTTGCCGCAAGTGTACCAAACGTAATTATTTGTGATACGTGATCTCTGCCGTATTTTTCGGTTACGTACTCGATGACCTCGTCGCGTCGGTTGTAACAGAAATCCATATCAATATCGGGCATACTGACTCGCTCGGGATTGAGGAATCGCTCAAAGAGCAGATCGAACTTGATCGAGTCAATATCGGTGATTCCAAGAAGATATGCAACAAGGCTCCCCGCACCCGAGCCTCTGCCTGGACCTACGGGAATATTAGACCTCTTTGCAAAGCCAACGTAGTCTTGCACTATAAGAAAATAGTCAGCGTATCCCATCGTATTGATGACGGAAAGCTCGTATTCTATTCTCTCTTTATATTCTTCTTCGGTGTGAGAATAATTATTGTCAAAAATAATGTGGTTTCGCGCGCGTCTGCTTTCAAGCCCTTTATAAGTAAGCTCACGAAGATATTCCTCAGCCGATTTTCCGTTAGGGCATGGGAATTTAGGTAGGCATACTTTATCAAATTCAAGCTCAAGCTGACACATATCGGCAATCTTGACTGTGTTCTCAATTGCACCCTCGTAATCAGCGTAGATGCGCTTCATTTCGTCGGTTGTCTTTATATAATAGTCGTTTACGTCAAAGCTTGGCTTGTTGGGGCTATCAAGCGTGGTATTTGTCTGAATGCACATGAGTACTTCCTGTGTTTCGGAGTCCTGACGTCGCAAATAGTGGCAGTCGTTAGTCGCAACCATAGGAAGTCCACATTCGCGTGCTAATTTCGCAAGCACGGGAACAAGCTGTTTGGTTTCCTCCGTGCCGTGATCCTGAAGCTCTATATAATAGTTATCCTTGCCGAATATTTCAGCGTATTTGAGCGCGGTGTTTTTTGCGCTCTCGTAATCACCTGCTGACAAAAGTCGCGGGATCTTACCGGAAAGACAAGCAGATAAGGCGATCAAGCCTTCACTGTGCGAACGCAAAAGCTCCTCGTCCACACGCGGCTTTGAATAAAATCCCTCGGTAAATCCTTTTGAAACAAGACGAATAAGATTTTTATATCCCGTCATGTTCTTGCACAAAAGAACGAGATGATAATAGGAATCAGCAGAGCTTCGCTTATCAAATCGTGACGTAGGCGCAACGTATACCTCGCATCCGATTATAGGCTTTATTCCCTCTTTTTTGCAGGTTTTATAAAATTCAATCACACCGTACATATTACCGTGGTCGGTGATAGCGACGGCATCCTGATCACATTCTCTGATTCTTTCAGGAATGTCTTTGATACGGCACGCGCCGTCAAGAAGACTGTATTCTGTATGCAGGTGAAGATGTACGAATTCTCCCATAGCGCATTACCTTTCCTTAAATTTAAATAAGTTTTCTTTTTTTAGCCTCTTCGGCTATCTTTGAAAGTCTGTGGCTCAGTCCCGATTTGGATATAGGCGGATTATGAAGCTCTGCAAGCTCTGAAAGCGTTGCCTCAGGATATTCAAGCCGCAATTCCGCTGTGACTAGGATTTCTCTTGACAGATCCTCAAGGAACCCGTTTTCCTTGAGCTTTTCAATCGCGGTGATCTGTTGTTGAATAGCCTCAACCGTTTTAAGTATATTTTTCGCAACGCAATTCGTGGCGCGATTTTCAAGATTTCTTATATCCTTTTCGATTTGTGAATTGAGCAGTACAAAGAGCGTGTTATTTGCTCCGCATGCAGTCAGAAAATCTTCAATTGCAGACTCATTTCGGTAAAAGAGTCCTGTTTTGCCGTTGCGAGAGGTTTTACTTGGCGCGATAAGTCCCATACTTTCTATTATATTGCTTATCAACAATGCACGGGCTTCATTAGGAGCCTGGATCTCAAGGCTATACGATTTATGAGGATCGCTTATGCTTCCTCTGGCGGCGAAAACCCCGCGTATGAACGTAATATTGCATTCCTTACAAGATAAGTATGCAGATGCGTTGCCTTCTTGCGAGAAGGCGTCAGAAAATGCCAGAAATTCTGAAATTCGAGGTGATTCAAACGTTAATACTGATGCAGAATAGCATCCGCGCTTTATATTTTTAATTTCAGGAGTGATTTTATATATGGTCTTTAAAAAATAGCAGACCTGCTCTACGCTTGAGTCGTCTGTAAGAGTAAGCGTTATAGTACCGTTATTATCCTCTGCAAACAGCATTGCACCGAAAAGGTAAGCCTTTTTACAGCAGTTGCTCTTTATTTTAATAGCGTTAAGCTCAGTTTTGACATCTGATGAAAAGGACATTTTTATCTCCATTATGCCGCTTTAGCGGTTATTTTCAGTACGGAATATAGATTATCTCGCTTTCAAGATCCACACCGTATTTTTCTTTTACAATGTTCTGTATGTGCTCAATAAGCTCAAGCACGTCGCGACTTGTGGCACCGCCTCGGTTAATAAGAAATCCCGCGTGCTTTTCGGATACCTGCGCACCGCCGACAGTATAGCCCTTAAGCTCGGCATCCTCTATGAGTTTGCCTGCAAAGTGTCCTGCGGGGCGTTTAAACGTACTGCCCGCGTTGGGATATTCAAGCGGCTGCTTTTCGCGGCGAGAGGACATATTTTTGTTCATAAGGTTGAATATTTCCTCAGCATCGCCCCTTTTCAGCTTCAGAAGTGTTGAAATAACGATATGCTCGGGATGATCGTGAAATATGCTGTGTCTGTATGAGAAGTCGTGTGATGCGGCATCTAAGGTAACGAAGGAATTATTTAAGGTGTCGTAATATTCGCTTTCAATGACGATGTCCGACATTTCTCCACCGTATGCACCGGCATTCATGTATATAGCGCCGCCGACGCTTCCCGGAATTCCGTAAGCAAATTCAAGTCCTGTGAGCGAATGCTTTTTTCCAACGTCACCCGCAAGCTCTGTAAGATTACGACCGCATTCTACGCGAATAAGCGTCTCATCGGCGCGGTGTACGTATTCGACGTTGTTCATGTATTTGGTGAATATGATAGCACCTTCATAGCCCTTGTCATCAAAAAGAACGTTACTGCCGTGTCCGATAACCTTATATTTCATGCCGCTTTCCTTGATCGACGTGATTGCCGACGTAAGCTCAGCCTTATCCTTCGGAAATACGGCAAACGTCGCCGCGCCGCCGATTCGGAAGGTTGAATGCTTTGATAATATTTCGTTTTCCCTGACCTCAATATTAAGGTCGAAGTTGGGTCTCTTCATTCGCGTGATCCTTTCGGGGATAAAAATCAAAGTAGAATTTTCTCAAGCTCTGATAACTCGTTTATGACGTAATTGATTTTCATGTTTTCAGGGACTTTCTTTTTTTTCGGATTGAACCAACAGGTATCGATTTCCGCATTGATTCCTCCCTGCATATCCGACGTCAATGAGTCGCCGATTATGATAGCCTTTTGTGCGTCATAATCAGGAATGAGCTTGCTTACAGCTTCAAAATATTTAATGCTCGGTTTTTCATATCCAATGTCCTCTGAGATAAAGCAATCGTCAAAGAACTTAAATACGGGCGACGGGAAAAGTCTTCCCTCCTGCACCTGCTTTTGTCCGTTTGTAACGAGGTACATTCTGAATTTACCGTAGAGCTTTTGACATATTTCAATCGCTCCATCAAGCTCGTATGATTTCGTTGTAAGTGAATCAATGTATTTTTTGCTCAGAGCAACGGCATCGCAATCAAACCCATAAAAATCTATGAGAGTCTGCCAACGCGCATCGTAAAGCTTGCTTTTTTCAATTTCTCCGCGTTCAAGCATTTGCCAATATCCGTCGTTTATTTCTGAATATTTTTCTATTATCTCGTCAGATGCGGGAATTCCGAAGCACGTAAGGCTTTCAATTACCGCTTCTTTTTCTGAGCGCTTGAAATCAAGCAAGGTAGCGTCTGCATCAAACAAAAGTATCTCGTATTTTGACATCTTATTATATCTCTCCAACGTTGACATTCTTAATACTTATTATACAATAAAAAAAGCAACTTTGCAACAGCAAATTCGCAAGTTTTTTGCATGCAATGAACAAACAAGCTTCTCATGGAAAATATATTGCTAAAAAAGTAGATATTTGTGTATTATCCCCCTTGAATTATTTTATAAAATGTATTATAATATAATATATGTGCTTTTTTATCTGATGAAAAAATCGCAAAACATGGAAAGGAGAATTCAGATGTTTATTATCGGTGTTACCGGACCAAGCGGTGCCGGTAAAGGTGTATTGTCCAATATTCTCTCTTCCCTTGGTATGTGTGTGATCGATGCCGACCAAGTTTATCATGATGTAATTACTCCGCCGTCAGAATGTCTTTGCGAGCTTGTGCGTGAGTTTGGTATCCGGATATTGAACGATGACGGAACGCTTGACCGTAAGGCTTTGGCTTCAATCGTTTTCGGTGAAAATAACAAGGATAAGCTATTGAAGCTCAATTCAATTTCGCACAAATACGTTGCTGAAAGAATTAATACGAAGATAGATGAGTATAACTCTAACGGTGAAGGATTTTGCGTTATAGATGCTCCTCTTCTCATTGAAGCGGGACTGCACGGTGAATGCGATCTTACGATCTCGGTTCTGGCAGATAAGAGCCTGCGCCTTGAAAGGATATCCAAGCGTGACGGCATTTCTCTTGATTCTGCTGCGGCAAGAATTAACTCACAAAAGGACGATGAATTTTATATTTCCAACACTGACTGTGCCCTGTATAATAACTCTGACGCAGAAAAAATGCGAGAGGAAGTTATAAAGCTTCTACATGAGAGAAAGTGTGGCGGATTATGAGAAGTAAACGACGTAAAATACACTACGGCAAAGTAATTCCCGTCATATTGATAATTTCTATCGTGTTTGGTTTTGCGTTTGATTTTATTTGTACCAAAATCGAGCAATCTATTTATCCTAAGCCCCCGGAGTATGCAAGCTTCGTAGCCGAATACTCGCAAAAATACAGAGTGCCCGAAAATCTTGTCTACGCGGTTATAAAGACCGAAAGCAAATTTGATTCGTCTGCTGAGTCAAGCGTTGGCGCAATCGGACTTATGCAGATGATGCCTGACACGTTTTTGTGGCTTGCAAAGGATAAGCTCGGTGACAAATTCCCCGCCGGTATGCTTTACGATGCCGAAACAAATATTAAATATGGGGTGTATTATCTTTCGTGGCTATACGATAGATATTCTGACTGGGATATCGCGCTTGCCGCGTACAACGCAGGACTCGGTAATGTTGACAAATGGCTTGAGGATCCTGAAATATCCGATCTTGAAAGCGGAAAGCTTATTAATATTCCCTTTAAGGAAACACGGGAATACGTAAAAAAGGTAAACAAGGCGCTTGAAAAATACGATCGCCTTTACAATGAAAAATAAAATAGTTACATAAAACGAAAGGAAAAATAAAATGAGTAACGAATTGCTTTACAAAAGAACAAATTTTTATGAAGTTGCCGACGAAGCGGAGATAAACGCCGCTTACGACTACTGTGAAGGCTACAAGACCTATCTTGATGAGTGCAAGACCGAGAGAGAAGCTGTTAAGTATTCCATCAAGCTCGCTGAGGAAAAAGGCTATAAGCCCTATTCCTTTGGTATGCCTATGAAAGCGGGCGACAAGTTCTATTATAACAATCGCGGCAGAAATCTTTATCTTTTCAGAATCGGTAGTGAGGACATAAACAACGGTATCAGAATCGTGGCTTCTCACATTGATAGCCCCAGACTTGACTTCAAGCAGGTTCCGATCTATGAGGAAGGTGGCTTCTGCTTTGCAAAGACTCACTACTACGGCGGTGTTCGTAAGTACCAGTGGGTTGCTATGCCCTTAGCTCTTCACGGAACTGTTGCAAAGAAGGACGGCACTACGGTTGATATCAAGATCGGTGACGAGGCGGGAGATCCCGTATTCTACATCAACGATCTTCTTCCCCATCTTGCTAAGGAGCAGAGCGCAAAGCCGTTGGGACAAGCTATTCCCGCTGAGAGCCTTAACATTCTCCTCGGCTCAAGACCTCTTAACGACACCGAGGAAAGCAATAAGATCAAGATGAATATTCTCACGATACTCAATGAAAAGTACGGTATTGTTGAGGAGGACTTCCTCTCTGCAGATATTTTCGTGGTTCCCGCCGCAAACGCAAGCGACGTAGGCTTTGACCGCTCACTTATCTCTGCGTACGGACACGACGACAGAGTTTGCGCATATCCTTCCCTTACCGCTCTCTTTGAATCCGATGCGAGCGAGCATACCCTTATGGTAGTTCTTGCTGACAAGGAGGAGATCGGCAGTGAGGGTAATACCGGTATGCAGTGCGCACTCTTCACTGATATTATGGGCGCGATCACAGAGGCTATGGGCGGTAATCTTTACACGGTAAAGGCTAACTCCAAGTGCTTATCCTCCGACGTTAACGCTTGCTTCGATCCTAACTTTGCAAGTGTTTACGAGAGCATGAATGCCGCAAAGATTAACTGCGGTATCACCATGTCCAAATACACAGGTAGCGGCGGTAAGGGCGGTACTAACGATGCTCCCGCTGAGTATATCGCTTGGATAAGAAAGATCTATGAGGAAAACGGCGTCATCTGGCAGACCGCAGAGCTTGGTAAGACTGACCAGGGCGGCGGTGGAACCGTTGCAAAGTATATTGCAAAGCACAATATTGAAACCGTCGATCTCGGTGTTGGCGTTATCAGCATGCATGCTCCCTACGAGGTAGTTGCAAAGGCAGACGTTTATACTGCTCACAAAGCGTTCCTTGCTTTCAATATCGCTTAATTTATGTTTGAAAAACTCGTATCCACGGTCGAAAAATACGACCGACTTGAGTATGAGCTGGCAAATAATACCGCGCTTATTACCGATGCGCAATCCTATGCAAAGGCGATCAAGGAATATCACTCTTTGACTCCGGTGGTTGAAAAATACCGTGAGTACAAGCGAGCTGAGAGTGATATTTCAGACGCCCTTGCAATAATTGAGGAAGCCGATGATGACGATATGCGCGAGCTTGCTCAGGCAGAGCTCAAGGATGCAAAAGCGCGTCTTGAAATTCTTTCCGGCGAGCTTACGGTTCTCCTTTTGCCGCGTGACCCCAATGATGACAAGAATATTATCGTTGAAATACGAGCAGGTGCAGGTGGCGAGGAGGCGGCGCTATTTGCCGCGGTTCTCTACCGCATGTATTCGATGTACGCCGCAACGGTCGGCTTTAAGGTAACTGTTGCAAACGCGAATGAAACCGAGCTTGGAGGCTACAAGGAAATATGCTTTACCGTTGAGGGTGACGGAGCGTATTCACGCTTTAAGTTTGAATCCGGAGTTCATAGAGTCCAAAGAGTTCCCGAGACCGAGTCACAGGGCAGAATTCAGACCTCTACGGCAACTGTTGCGGTGCTTCCCGAGGTTGAGGACGTTGAGATTGAGATCAAAGAGTCTGATCTTATATTTGAATCCTGTAAGTCAAGCGGTGCAGGCGGTCAGCATATCAACAAAACCGAATCAGCGGTCAGATTGACGCATAAGCCTTCGGGCATTGTCGTTGAATGCCAGGAAGAACGCTCGCAGTTCAAAAACAAGGACAAGGCGCTTAAAATGCTCCGAGCAAAGCTTTATGACATAAAGCAACGTGAGCAATCTGAAAAGGTGGCGTCAGATAGACGCAGTCAAGTCGGAACGGGTGACCGAAGCGAAAAAATACGCACCTATAACTATCCGCAAAACAGAGTAACCGACCATAGAATCGGACTTACTCTCCATTCGCTTGATAGCTTTATAAACGGTAACATAGGGTCGATGATAGATTCACTTATCGCCGCCGATACCGCAGAAAAGCTAAAAGCGGAAAACAATGAAAATTACTAAATGACAGGAGTCGCCGTATGAGAACCGAGGTCATTAGAATTACAGATTCAGAAATCCAGAGTGCTGATATTTCCCGTGCGGCAGCTCTCATAAAGTCGGGCGGACTTGTTGTTATACCCACCGAAACATGTACGGACTTGGCGGTGACGGCACAAATCCGTCTTCGTCACAAAAAATATATGCGGCAAAGGGCAGACCAAGCGATAATCCGCTTATTATTCATATAGCCGAGCCTGCTGATGCCGAGAAATACGCATATACCAATTCCCTTTATTATAAGCTTGCGTCGGCGTTTATGCCCGGCCCACTTACAGTAATCCTAAAGAAAAAGGATATCATACCAAAGGAAACGACGGGGGGACTTGACAGTGTTGCGATTCGTTGTCCCTCGCATCCCGTTGCTCACGCGATAATCAAAGCGGCAGGGGTTCCTATTGCCGCTCCCTCGGCTAATATTTCGGGTAGACCGTCTGCAACCGAGGTTGAATACGTAATCGAGGATTTTGACGGTCGCGTTGATATGATCGTTGACGGTGGAGCATGTGAAATAGGACTTGAATCAACCATCGTACTTATAACCGAAAACAATGGCAAGGACGGACTTATTCTTCTCCGTCCGGGTGCGATTACATACGACGCGCTTTGCTGTGTATGCGATAATGTTACGATTTCCCCGACTATTGAGGGCACGCTTGGCGAAAACGAGCGACCGCTTTCTCCCGGAATGAAGTATAGACATTACGCACCGAGTGCTCCATTTATTCTGCTTGACGGAGATGATGATAATATAATCAAATTCCTTCAAAATGAGCAAAAAATTAAGAAATGCGCAGTTCTTTGCTATGATGAGGAAGCAGAGCTTCTTGATGAGAAATTGTTGCTCCCCATTGGCAAACGCGATGATAAGATCATGCACGCGAGGAGCTTGTTCTCTCGCCTTCGCGAATGCGATCAGGTAAAACCCGACGTAATATACGCACATATTCCCGACAAGGAAGGTCTTGGAATGGCGCTTTATAACAGAATGATACGCGCGGCGGCGCATACCGTTCTTAAAATTGACGATAACTTTGACGAAAGGTAATATATAAATGGCAAGGAAGAAAAAACAGGACGAAGTACAGGAAATAGTCTACGCCCCCACTATACCCCAGCCTATAACAGAGACGATTGAAAAAAACTATATGCCATATACTATGAGCGTTATAGTTTCGCGTGCTATCCCCGAGATAGACGGCTTCAAGCCCGCGCACAGAAAGATCCTTTATACTATGTACGATATGGGACTTTTAAAGGGAGCAAAAACAAAGAGCGCGAATATCGTCGGTCAGGTAATGAAACTCCACCCACACGGAGATCAGTCTATATATGAAACTATGGTTCGTTTGACGCGAGGAAATGAAACCTTGCTTCATCCATTTATTGATTCCAAGGGAAGCTTTGGTAAGCAGTATTCGTCTGACATGAAGTTTGCCGCTCCAAGATATACAGAGGCAAAGCTCGATGCTTTTTGTGCGGAGCTTTTTGAGGGAATAGACAAAAACGCCGTAGATATGGTAGATAACTACGACGGCACGATGAAGGAGCCTTCCCTTCTCCCCACGACGTTTCCTAATATTCTCGTAACCCCCAATAGTGGAATTGCGGTAGGTATGGCGTCAGATATTTGCTCGTTCAATCTTGCCGAGGTTTGCGACGGTACGATAGCTTTACTTAAAAAGCCGGATATTTCAGTTGAAAAGATAATGGACATCATCAAAGCCCCGGATTTCCCCGGTGGCGGTCAGATAATCTATGATTACGAGCAGATGAAGTCGATATACGAAACGGGTGACGGTTCGTTCAAGATCCGTTCAAGATATTCGTATGATCCTGCCGCGAACTGCATCGATATACTTCAGATTCCCTATTCGACCAACATTGAACAGATACTTAATAAAATATCTGCTCTTGTAAAAGAAGGAAAACTTAAGGAGATCGTTGATTTCCGCGATGAAATCGATCTTAACGGCTTCAAGCTTACTCTTGATCTTCGTAAGGGTGTTGATCCCGATAAGCTTATGCAGAAGCTCTTTAAGATGACTCCTCTTGAAAGCAGCTTCAAGTGTAATTTTAATATAATTATTGACGCAGAGCCTCGTCAGCTTGGAGTTGTCGATATTCTCTCCGAATGGATAGACTTCAGAATGGCGTGCCTGCGCCGTGAGCTTGAATTTGACCTTGGCAAGAAGAAGGACAAGCTCCATCTCCTTACCGGTCTTGCAAAGATTTTGCTTGATATTGATAAAGCGATCAAGATCATAAGAAAGACCGAAAAAGATGAGGACGTTATCCCCAATCTTTGTGAGGGCTTTGACATTGACGAAATTCAGGCAAATTATATTGCCGATATCAAGCTCCGTAATCTTAACCGTGAATATATTCTTAACAGAGTATCCGAGATCAACAGCTTGCGTGAGGAGATAGCAGAGATCGAGGAGATACTTGCCGATAAGTATAAGCTTAAGGCACTTATCGCAAAGCAACTTACAGAAATTAAGAAGAAATACGGAAAACCCAGAAAAACTCAGATAATAAGCTCTGAAAATATCGAAGCCTACGTTGAGGAAGATTCTGTTGAAAATTATCCGTGTAAGATCGTTCTCTCCAAAGAGGGATATTTCAAGAAGATCACGCTAAAATCCCTTCAGGGCAATGATCAGCAAACCTTCAAGGATGGAGATAGCCTGCGTGTAATGTTTGACGCCGAGAATAAAGACACCGTATTCTTTATCACCAATCAAGCACAGCTTTACAGAGCGGATATCAATGATTTTGAAAACTGCAAGGCATCGGTTATCGGTGAATTTGTACCCGCAAAGCTCGGAATGGATCCCGGTGAGCGTCCGATATTTATGAATATTCAAAGCAATTTCAGAGAAGGCTATAACTTCGTGTTCCTCTTTGAAAACGGTAAGGGTGTGCGTGTTCCCGAAAAGTCTTATGAAACCTCAAGCGTTCGTAGAAAGCTTAAGGGCATCTTCTCTATGGCATCACCCATAGTGGCAGTATTCTCGGAGGAAGAAAAGAAACCGTTTGAGATAATGCTCGTTTCAAACGACGATAGGGCCATCATCGTTAAGTCATCACTCATCCCGATAAAGACGACGAAAACTTCTATCGGTGTTCAGATAATGACTGTCAAGAAGACTCAGAAGGTCGTAGACGCGCTGTCTGATTTTGAAGGCGTTTACGAGAATGCCAAAGGATACAGAAAGCTCAAGCTTCCCGCAAGCGGAACGCTTTTGAGTGACAAGGATATTAAAAAACAGCAAATGAGCATTGATGACACTAATTGACAATCAGGAAGGAATTTGTTATATGAGTGACAAGAAAAGAAAGATACTTACAAGAGTTCTTGCGATAGTACTTGCCGCATCTATGATCGCAAGCTCAGCATACTATCTTATAGCAACACTTTTAGTAGGATAAAAAGAAATCACCGCCAACAGATCGTTGGCGGTGATTTCTTTATTGAATTATTCCTCTTCTTCAGGCTCGGTGTTAATGATTATGGTGTCAATCTCACCGTTTCCCGTTGTGTCAAGCATTATGGCATCTGCTTCTCCGTCGCCGTTAATGTCGACTCTGCCGAGTATTTCAGATTTGCATTTATCTTTAAGGAAATAATATGCAGCTGCAAGAGCGGCGCCTACCGCAACTACGGCAGAAGCTATGATAATTATAGTCTTAATTGGTGATTTCTTTTCTTCAACAACAATAACCTTGTTTTTGAACATAGTGTATTACCTCCGTATAAATTCAGTATGTTTAATATTGCGCGCGTGGGCCGCCTATATATTTTGGTCTTGTGTAGGCACTGTTTATACGCGCCTCGCCTACACTTGTAAGAGAAAGTCGCATCGGAACGGCAACCTCCTTCAGATGCATACCAATAAGCGTACCTCCAATGTCAATTCCCGCGTGAGCCTTGATATGCTCAACTACAACGGGATCAGACATATTTTCATATGTGAGAGTTGCAAACGATCCTCCTGCCTTGGGCTGTGGAATTACGGACACTATATCATATCCGTATTTCTCTGCACACGAACGCTCGACAACGAGTGCGCGGTTGAGATGCTCACAGCACTGAGCGGCAAGAAAGATACCTTTTTCGCTTAGCTTTTTACTTATAATGTCAAAGACTACATTTGCGGCTTCAAAGCTTGAGCCTTTGCCTATATTCGATCCGACGATCTCACTTGAGGAGCATCCGACAACGAAAATATCGCCCGCCTTTAACGTGCATTTTTCAAGGATCTCGTCAACAACCGTCGTTATTTCTTCTTTGATTTTAACTGCAAAAGAGTCGCTTATCGGTGCGTCTGCGCCTCTATAATTTTCTGTCATTTAAATTTCTCCCTGTAATCAGTCGGCAACCTCGGCATCACATATAACGGTTACGTCAGGATGAAGCTTAAGAATTGTTGCGGGACAGCTTGTGCAGAATCTGTCGTTGAGAAGCTGTTCAAATGCTGCCTTCTTAGCCTTGCCGTTGATAAGAAGAATGATCTTCTTTGCGGCAAAGATAGTGCCCATGCCCATGGTAAGGGATGCGGTGGGCATGATCTCTCCCTCAGAGAAGAAGCGGGAGTTTGCCTGAATAGTGCTCTCGGTAAGAGCAGTCTTGTGGGTATTGAGATACAAGTTTTCTTCGGGCTCGTTGAACGCGATGTGACCGTTCTGACCGATTCCAAGAACCTGAATATCAATACCGCCAAGATCTTTGATAAGCTGCTCGTATCTCTCGCATTCCTTATCGGGATCCTCTGCCAAGCCGTAGAGGACGTTGGTTCTATCCATGTCAATATTGATATGATTAAAGAGATTATCGTTCATAAAGTAACGATAACTCTGATTATTTGCCGGATCAATAGGATAATATTCGTCGAGATTTACAGTTGTAATATCGGAGAAATCTATCTCGCCCGCCTTATTCATCTCAATAAGCTTTTTATACATTCCAACGGGCGTTGAGCCGGTTGCAAGACCAAGCACGGAGTTTGGCTTTGATTTGATCTGCTCTGCCATAATATTTGCGGCGGCAGCGGACATCTCTTCGTAAGTGTTAAATTTCAAAAATTTCATAATAAAATCTCCTTAAATAAATATATAGATTTGAGAATTTCTTACCAGTTGTCACTCTGATCGTTCGGGATAGCTTCCTTGATAGCGGCAATTGCGCACTCTATCATATCGTCCGTAGGCTCTTTTGTTGTTATCTTCTGCAACCACACACCGGGAGCGGATATTATTCTTGTAAAAAGATTGTCGTGCTTGCCGGCAAGCTTTATCATTTCGTATCCGATTCCCACAACAATGGGAAGGAGCAGAATTCTTATAAGTGTTCTTATAAACGTTGAAGGTACTCCACCAAATATTACAAGACAGAGCGGATCAATGAAAAACGAGATGAATATGCCGATAAGAAGCATCAGAATAAGGAAGCTCGTTCCGCATCTGGGATGAAATCTTTTCTGCTTTCTAACGTTTTCTACCGTCAATTCAAGTCCCTGTTCATAACAGAATATGGTCTTATGCTCTGCGCCGTGATACATAAAGGTTCTCTTTATGTCCTTCATAAGTGAGATCAACGCCATATAGACGATCAGTAGAACGATTTTAAATACGCCTTCAAAAACTGATTTGATGAGTGACGTTAATGCTGGATTTCCTGTTTCAAGTCCCGGGAAAAGATAAAGCGCGCCCTTGTATGCGTATGAAGGAACTACGATAAACAGGAGAACGGAAAATGCTATTCCGATAACAACGCTAAGGAACATCAGAACACCCATAAGAGCGGATGATTCTTTCTTTTTCTCTTTTTCTTCAGCGTTATCCACTATTTCTTCATTTGAGTCAATCTTTTCATTTGCAGCTTCTTCTACAAGACCTTTTTTAGCTTTTTTTGCAGCCTTTTTCGCCGCTTTCTCTCGTTTGAGCTCCTCTTCAGCTTCTTCAAGACCTGAAATTTCGGCGGAGCGCATAAGACACTTCGTACCCATTACCATGGAGTCAATATAATTGAAAACTCCTCTGATAAAAGGCCATTTTAAGAATGATGCGCGTTTTTTTGTTTCCGTTGGGAAGGTTTCTATTACCATTTCTCCCTGCGTATTTCTAACCGCCATAGCTGACGTTTTTGGGCCTCGCATCATTATACCTTCCATAAGTGCTTGTCCGCCTATGGAGGTCTTTTTTGTGCAAGTATTATTATTCTTTGACATATATATACCTTTCAATAAACTTATATCTTTAAACAATATCTCAATATATTATAATATCACCTATTTATTAACTCCGTATGAATATGATTTGTTGAGAATAAGAAAAAACCTGCCATTTAAGGCAGGTTTTTCAAAGAATATTTATCAGACGTCGATCTTCATCTGACCGTGCTCTTCCATCTCTTTTCTGTGTTTTGCAACGATGGTGTTAATTCTCTTTGCGGGATCAAGAAGCTCACTGATAGTAGCATCGTGGTTGAGCGTATCTATAATATAGGAAACGTACTTACACATATTTACGTTTACGTGCCAAGGCTTTTCCATAAGTCCGGGACGGCGGTAAACGAGGTTGGTGGTAAACACCTTAGAGATGATTCCGTCGTTATAAGCCTTATCAAACTTATCAAATCCGTCGGTGAAAAGACCGAAGGTCGAGAAGGCGAAAATTCTCTTTGCACCGCGAGACTTGAGCTGTGAGCAAACGTCAAGCATAGACTCGCCCGAGGAGATCATATCGTCAACGACGATAACGTCCTTGCCGGTCAGATCCTGACCGAGATATTCGTGAGCCTCGATGGGATTTTTACCGTTAATAATTACAGAGTAATTACGGCGCTTGTAGAACATACCGATGTCGATTCCAAGAACCGAGGAGTAGTACATACATCTGCTCATTGCTCCTTCGTCGGGAGAAATCATCATAAGGTTTTCTTTGTCGATAACGATATCGGGAACAGCCTTAATAAGTGCCTTTATCATTTGATAAGAAGGACGAACGTTGTCAAAGCCATTAAGAGGAATAGCGTTGCAAACTCTGGGATCGTGTGCGTCGAAGGTGATGATATTGGTAACGCCCATAGCAACGAGCTCCTGAAGCATAATCGCGCAGTCGAGAGATTCTCTCGTGCTTCTCTTATGCTGTCTGCCCTCGTAAAGCATAGGCATAATAACGGTTATTCTTCTTGCTTTACCCGCGATAGCAGCAATGATTCTCTTGAGATCTGCATAGTGATCGTCTGGGCTCATAGGTACTGTCTGACCGTACATGCGGTAGGTTACGCCGTAATTGAAAACGTCGCAGATAATGTATACATCCTGACCTCTCATCGACTGATGGATAAGTCCCTTACCCTCACCGGTGCCAAATCTGGGACAAATTGCTTCAACGAGATAGGTATCCTCGCTCGTATGTCTGCGCCATTCCTTAAGATAGTTGTCGACCTGCTCTGCAAAGGCCTCGCAACCCTTCATACCTATTACACTCAACTCTGCTATCTGTGCATCCTTCATTTTATCAATATCCTCCGAAAGTAGTAGTTTCTATGTGTGGAGGGGATATCGTGTGTATATACTATGATATCCCTCTCCGTCTTGCGTTGCTTGTCAGATTAAACGATCTCTGCGATCTTACAGAATCTTTCGTACGCCGCGTCCCAAGCTGCTCTGTCGCTTGTGGGCTCATAGTGCTTAAGCTCGAACGAGTTAGTAACTATTTCTCTTGCCTGCGAAAGATCCTTGACCTCGCCTGCAGCAATTGCCTGCATCATAAGGTTACCTATTGCAGTTGCCTCTTCAGGACCTGCGCAAACGGGAACGTTACAAGCATCTGCAGTCATCTGCGAGAGGAACTTATCCTTTGTTCCACCGCCTACGACGTTGATCATAGCTGTCTTCTTATTCATAAGCTTATCAATAGATTCAACGGTATATCTGTACTTAAGAGCGAGAGATTCGTAAATGCAACGTACTACTTCACCAACCGACTCGGGAACGTGCTGACCGGTGATACGGCAGAATTCTCTGATCTTCTCGGGCATATTGCCGGGAGTGTTGAAGGTATGATAATCAGGGTTGATAATGGATGCAAAAGGAGTTGCTTCCTTAGCCCAAGCCTCCATCTGTGCAAAGCTGTACTCATTACCCTCGCGCTTCCACTGTCTTCTGGATTCCTGAATGATCCAAAGACCCATGATGTTCTTGAGGAAACGAATGGTATCCATTGCGCCGCCCTCATTAGTGAGGTTTGCGTTCATAGTGCCGTCGTTGATAAGAGGCTCGGAAAGCTCTGCGCCCATAAGCGACCAGGTTCCGCTGGATATGTAAATGAAGTCCTTATTCTGTGCGGGAACTGCAATAACAGCGCTTGCGGTATCGTGAGAAGCAACGTTTACAACCTTGATGTTGTTCTTACCAACCTCCTCGTTGATCTGAGGAAGGAGTGCGCCGAGATTGTTGCAGGGCTTTACAAGGGGAGCGAAGAGGGATCTCTTTACGCCGATCTTATCGGTAAGCTCAAATGCAAAGTCTCTCTTATACGCATCAAGAAGCATACCCGTAGATGCGATAGTGTACTCTGTTGCCATCTTACCTGTAAGGAAGTAGTTAAGAAGGTCGGGGATGAAAAGCATCTTATCGGCTCTTTCAAGAAGCTCAGCATCGTCACGCTTCTCTGCAGCGAGCTGATTGAGCGTATTGAAATCGGCTGCCTGAATGCCCGTTATTCTATAAATTTCTTCGGGAGAAACAAAGTTCTTTACATAGTCTGTGATATTTACAGTTCTTGTGTCGCGGTAGTGAGTGGGGTTAGCCATCATTCTGCCGTTCTTGTCGATTAGTGCGTAGTCAACGCCCCAGGTGTCAATACCCATAGTAGAAATATTGTCACCCTCAATTACCGTTTTGGTGATCGAGTTTTTGATCTCAAAGAAAATTCTGAGAATATCCCAGGTGAATCTTCCGTTCACAAAAACGGGATCGTTTGAAAAACGGTGATTTTCGCGAAGTGTGAGTTTTTTTCCGTCAAAAGAGCCAACGATACCTCTTCCGCTGGACGCACCAAGGTCAATGGCAAGCATCTTAAGTTCAGACATAATACCCTCCGTAAAATAAGTTATTTAATTTGAAATGGTTATACAAATAAAATTATACCACATACGCATTTGGATTGCTTGAATAAACTGTTAACATAAATGCCATTTTACAAATTATTTCATTTTATTTTATCTGTCGACGTGTGGTACTGTTTTTCGCATTCAATCATAAAATATAATGAGCGAGGACTTTAATAACAAAGACTCGTTTGCAGAATTCATCAGGCAATAAAAGTGAGATAAATTTATGATGGACGAAAACATACAATATACATTTGCTTTTCTCGGCGGCGATCGGCGGCAGGCGGTAGTTGCTGAAAAACTTATAGAGCGAGGACATGCGGTTAAGTTATTTGGTCTTGGCGGCTTTGCTGCATCAATAAATGGCGCAGAGATATGCTCAACTCCCGAAAAGGCGATATCGGGGAGTGATTTTATTATCCTTCCCTTACCCGTTTCAAAGGATAAAATAAATCTTGCCTTGATATCAGAGCCGTCTGCCCCCGCAATTAGTCTTTCGGATATTGCAGAGCTTGCGGCAAAATACGGTTGCAGATATATAATCGGCGGAATTATACCTCCCGAAATTGTGCGGATAGCAAATTTAAAAGGAATTCAAACGCTCGATTTTTACGTTGAGGAAAGCTTTCAAAGAAAGAACGCACTTCCAAGTGCTGAAGGCGCGATAATGCTTGCTATGGAGCATACTGAAAAGAACATTGACGGTATGAATGCGCTTATAAGCGGATATGGGCGTATCGGTTTGTGTCTTGCTTCCCTGCTTGAAAAGCTTGGGGCAAAAGTTACAGTGGCTGCAAGAAGTGATGAAGCACTTTGTGAGGCGGCGATGTCAGGATATCAAGTCATAAGAATTGACGGTTACGGAAATGTGCTTGCAAATGCTGCAGAAAAAGCTGACGTTATATTTAATACTGTTCCCGCAGTCATTTTCAGTAAGACAGTGCTGGATAAAATGAATTGTTATCCGCTGTATATTGAAATTGCTTCAGTTCCCGGCGGCATTGACGTTTCAAAAGCACGAGAAAAGGGTATGAGAGTAATATTCGCACCCTCAATTCCCGGAAAATACGCTCCTGTAAGCGCGGGAGAGTACATCTATGAAACGGTGTGCGACATTTTGAAAAAGGAGGGTATAACATTATGATAGGATATTGCTTTTGCGGTTCTTTTTGCACCTTCGCTCAATCCTATGAGGTACTTAAAAGGTTGAAGGATACTTATAAAGACGTAATTCCGATTATGAGCTACAATGCGTATAATACCGATACGCGTTTTGGGGAAAGCCGTGAGTGGATAGACAAGGTGGAAGATGTTTGTGGGTGCAAGATCATTAATACAATAAAGGACGCGGAGCCATTGGGACCGAAGATATCACTCGATGCGCTAATTATTGCTCCTTGTACCGGAAATACTCTTGCAAAGCTTGCAAACGGTATAACCGACACGCCGGTATGCATGGCGGCTAAGGCACACCTGCGCAGCGACCGCCCGCTTGTAATAGCGCTTGCTTCAAATGATGCTATGAGTGCTAATCTTGGAAATATAGGTACACTTCTTTCGCGCAAGAACGTTTATTTTGTACCTATGGTGCAAGACGAACCTATAAAAAAGCCCCACTCGCTTGTAGCTGATTTTTCACAGCTTGAAAGGACGCTTTGCGACGCATTGTCGGGAAAACAGACAAGAAAGTTATTTATCTAAAAAAAGCGGCAAGAAATTGCCGCTTTTTTATTGATTTTTTGATAAAAACGTGATATAATATCAATACACAAAAAGAATAACGCAGTTCATCTGAGCTTATATAACTCGTTGTCGGGAGTATATCTTTGATTGCTTTCGGGGATAAGGAAATCGCGGTGAGAGTCCGCGGCAACAGCCATTACCGTAACTTCGTTTGCAAGGCAAACGATCAAGTCGGAATGCTTATCGTTCTGCGACCGATAAAAGTCTCTTGGGCAAATTGGGGGAGATGAGGTTATGCGGCAGATGAGCAGACTGCCGTTCCCTTTTCGCGCCCAAATGGAAGGGCGCTTTTATTTTATCCTTTGAGTGGAAAATAAACACAAGAAAGGATTTTTAAAAATGAAAAAATCAGTAGTATCAGCAATTTCGCTTTTATTGTCAGTTATTTGTATTTTCTGCTTTGTATCATGTGCTGAAAAGGTTGACGCAACAGGCCTTTGGGAGAGCGCGATGTATCTTTCTGACATTACACTTGGAAATGGCTCAAAAACCGTAAGCTTTGACGTAGAGGCGGGTGATCAAAAAATTACTATCACTCTCAAAACCGATAAAGCAACGCTTGGAGAGGCTATGTTTGAGCACGGCCTTATAAATGACGCGTCTTTCTTTAACATTCTCAATGGAATTGAGGCAAGCTGGGAGAATGATCAGGCATACTGGGCTTTCTATCAGGGTGACACAATGATGCCTTATGGCGTTAATGATGAAGCAATTAGTGACGGCGCAAGCTATCGATTTGTTTATACCAAGTAAAACAGTATGAAAAAAGATAAATGGCGCAGAAGGACGCTTATGATGTGCATTTTTGCAATGCTTGGCGCTCTGATGTTCTGCTCAAAGATCATTATGGAGGCATTTCCAAATATTCATCTGCTCGGAATGCTTACAATGGTTTATACCCTTACTTTTCGGTCAAGGGCTCTCGTACCGATATACATTTACGTTTTTCTGAACGGATTATTTGCGGGCTTTAACGCATGGTGGATTCCATACCTTTACATTTGGACTCTTCTTTGGGGAGTGACGATGCTGTTACCAAAAAGAATGCCCAGATGGTTAGGCTATATAGTGTATTCCGTTGTCTGTTCGTTTCACGGATTCCTTTTTGGAATACTTTACGCACCTGCGCAAGCAATTTTCTTTGGACTTAATTTTCAAGAAATGCTCATATGGATTGCACAAGGTGCAGTATTTGACACGATGCACGGAATAAGCAATTTTGTAGTTGGATTTTTAGTGATGCCTTTTGCATCACTTTTGACAAAGCTTTCCAAAAAAACAAAAATAATATGAAAAAAGCCTTGCGGGTTGACTGCAAGGCTTTTAATTTATCTTTCATTTAAGGGCACAAATACCGCGCTGCTGATTATCGGTTCATTCGGAAACATACAATCCTTTGGAGGGATAATGCCTTCAAGCCAGTTTGTTTCCATGCCTTCTATCGCAATTTTCCCGTCCTCACGAACGGTTATCGTGGCAGAAACCGGATCAGTAAAATACCAGGTCTGAGGACTCATCCAAAGCTCACTGATAAGACGGTCTTTGGTATCAATCTCGTTACCCTTTTCGTCATACTCAGTATATTGGAAGGTTTCATGGGTATAATGCTTATCAACCGACGGAAGCCATACACCGTTGCGAACGGTATTCAGATCAATGTAAACAACATCATCACATAAAGCAATATGGTCACTATGTAAATGACCGTTTATTGACATCAAAACCGTGCCTTGCTTTATTTTGTTTACCTTTTTGAATATCTCCTGAACTTCATTTGTCTCTGGAGCATGAGTCCACGTCTTTGAGAATGAGGTATGCGAGCAGACGATACAATGCAACCCCTTTTCAGCTGCATCGCAAAGTACGTTATCAAGCCACTTAAGCTGTATAGGACCGAGCGCACAAATATGTGTGTTTCCGTTAGGAGGCCCGTAGCTGCAGGTTGCGTTATGCTCCCAAACATTCTTCTGAGGATTGTATGAATAATTGGTATCAGTCATCACAAAACGAAATCCATTTGTGTCAAAATAATAATAACCAATATATCCATCGCCGATCGTTCCTTCTTCCGTTCCCCAAATTACGTTGCGATTAGTTAGAAGAGGGGTTACAAATGCCATACTGTTATTGGCGGATTCAAGCTCATGGTTTCCGTATATTCCATATACAGCCTTATCGCTTTCGTTTTCAATATATGCCTTTATAAGCTCAGGAGAGCCTATATAATCGTTGCACATATCGCCCAAATGAATTACAAAATCAGAATTATCATTAACTGCGCGTCTGAAAATTGACCTAAGATCATCTACAGTTGCAATATACATTCCTTTTCTGTAATGAAGGTCGGCAAATGCTGTGAATTTTATTTCATTCATAAAGTTGTCCTCCTTGAAAAGCAATTACATAAGGTCTTTAGGAGTGAACGTATACTTGGAGTTGCAGAAACGGCACTCGACTTCAAGCTCCTCGGGCTTACCTTCAGCGATCTGCTCGTCAAAGAGCTTACGGAGATCCTTTTCACCGAGAGAAACAAGAGCCTTGTGCATTCTCTCGCGAGAACAGGTACATTTGTAATCAACGTCAATAACGTCAAAAAGGTCGTACTCGATTCCCTGCATTGCAAGTGCCATTATTTCCTCGTTAGACATTCCGCTGTCAAAAAGTCTTGATATGTTTGAGAGGAAAGGAATGTTCTTTTCAATCTTGGTTACGGTTTCATCGTCTGCGAAAGGAAGAAGCTGAATTATTATTCCTCCTGCCGCACGACAGCTGAGATCGGTATCAACAAGCACGCCGAGAGCGCAAACGGTAGGAACCTGTTCACTCTGAGCATAGTAATTGGTGATATCCTCTGCAATTTCACCCGAAACAAGCTCGATCGAACCGTTATAAGGCTCCGCAGAGCCCATGTCCTTTATGATGTTAAGAAATCCTGCGCCAACCGCACCGCTTACGTCGAGCTTACCGTTAGATTTGAGCGGTATCTCAACGTCGGGATTCTGAATATAACCGCGCACGTTGCCGACGTAGTCGCTCACCGCCAAAACTCTGCCCGCAGGACCGTCGCCGTTAAGGGATACCGTGATAGTATCCTCCTTGTCACCAAGCATACATCCCATCATTGAGGTGACGGTCAGAAGTCTGCCGAGTGTTGCGGTAGCTGTTGCGGTTGTATTGTGATATTTGACAGCGGTATTAACGATGTCAGTTGAATTGATTACGTGTATTCGCGCGCTTCCGTCGCTTGTCATTGCGCGTAAGATCTGTGACTGTGCCATTTGTTTCTCCGTTTTGATGTTATTACTTTTTTGCTCTTGCGATGATATACCAACGCTCGCAATCGTTTTTTGGTTGTGAAAAATCATATCCGCCGAAGCATCCTATAAATTCGAGGCCGCATTTTTTAAGATGTGTCTTCAGTTCTTCAAGAGAGTAGCAACGCTCTGTCTGTGTTTCATCGCATCGTGAATAACTTCCGTCATCTTCTTCGGTAAATACCGAGAGATAGAAGTTGCATAGCTTGCTATCCTTGTCGTATTCATTTTGCCAACCGCAATATGTGGTTTGTCCGTATGAGTTTTCATCCTCAAAAATGTATTGGTTATTTCCGTAAACGTTCTCAAATTTGTAAGGTGTGTTTACGTCAAAAATAAAGAGGCCGTCAGGATCAAGATAATTATGGACGTGAGCAAAGCATTTGTCAAGGTCGCCGTCCTTGGTAAGATAGTTTATGCTGTCAAGACAACAACAAACTGCGCCGACCGTGCCGTAAAGCTCGAATTCGCGCATATCCTGTCTTAAAAATAGGATGTTAGATATTCCTTTGCTGAACGCTTTTTCGTATGCCTCGGATAGCATATCCTCGCTTGAATCCGCGCCTATCATATCGTATCCTCTTGAATGAAGCTCAAATGTCATGCTTCCCGTGCCGCACGCAAGGTCAAGGACAAGCTCAGGTTTACTGTCAAGATATTTATTGAATGCCGATTCTATAAAATCTGCCCACTTAGAATAGTCTATCTCGGCATTTATATTGTCGTATATTGATGCTATTGAGTCGTAACCCGAAAACATAAAAGGCTTACCTTTCGTTATTTGCTTCTTTTTTCTTCCAGCTTCATATTCTGAAGCACCTTATGATATCCGTCGCTACCGTATTTAAGACAGTGATTAACGCGACTTATCGTTGCAGTACTGAGTCCGGTTGTTGCGGCTATTTCCGCATAGATCACACCGTCACTCAGCATTCGTGCAGCTTTGAGTCTGCGCGACATTTCAAGTATTTCCGATGCGGTACAAAGATCCTCCAAAAAGTTTTTACAATCGGCGGCGGATTCTATTGAAGCTATGCTCTTGCAGAGGAATTCAATGTTTTCGTCGTAGTTGGTTTTCATTCTTGAAAAATACCTTTCTTTATCAGAATTTTGGATACCTTAGATATATTTTACCACTTTATTGTGCGAAAGTAAAGCCTTTTTTGAAATTTTATTGACCATAATTTTTTCAACAAACTGTTTGTTTTTCTAAATTGGATATTGACATTGAGTAACAAATGATTTATAATATAATATGTAGAATTGCAGTCAAGAAAAAAGAAAGGATTTTTTCAAATGACAGAGATTAAAATTGGACAAAAAATACGTCTTCTCCGTAAAAATAACGATGTTACTCAGGATAAGCTTGCGGCTTACCTTGGCGTTACTCCTCAGGCTGTTTCCCGTTGGGAATCCGAAATATGCTATCCCGACATTGAAACTCTTCCGCAGATAGCCGATTTCTTTGGTGTTGGTATGGACGAGCTCCTTTGCTACGATAGCGTGCAAAAGGAAAGCAAGATAAAGGAATACTTAAACAAGGCAGATCTCCTTATTGAAGACGAGAAGCTGCCCGAGTGCCTTGCATTATTGCGTGAGGCATATGCTGAAATTCCCTCCTCGTTTGAAATTCAGCTTGAGCTTGCAAAGATTCTTTCAACTATTTTTGCTGAGGTTAAGGCGGATAAGAACGATCTTGCCGAGGCGGTATCTCTTTGCAATCATATTCTTGATTACTGCACTGATGACGAGATTCGAGATGAAACAAAGAAGACTCTTTGCGCGATCTATTCACATCAAGTTAGAAACAGTCAGATGGCTATTGATATCGCCGAGAAGCTTCACGGTATGAGCTATAGCAAGGAGATTGTAAAGGCGACCGTGCTTACAGGCGAATTTGCTTTCAAGCAGGCACAGGCCAATATTATGGCATTTGCAGATAATATGTGGTGGCACATGTATAATATTGCTTGTGTTCCGGATATTTCCGAGAATAACTACGATATTGACGAAAAGATCGCTATTATTGAGAAGGGCATTTCCCTCTTTGAAATAATCTTTGACGGTAATTACCTCTACTACAATGACAGACTTGCCAACTCGTACAGACAGCTTGCGATCTTCAATTTGATGAAGGGCGATAATCAAAGAGCGCTTGAATGCTTTGAGAGTATGGCGCATTATGCCGTAGCATTTGATGCTCTACCGGCATCCGATACTTATTCATCTGTTCTTATCAATACTGTTGAATACAAAAATGAAAGATACGACAGCGGTTCCGGCATTCCCCTTTGCGCAAAGCTTCTTCGCGGACGTTTTGCAGGTCGCGTATGGTCTGCCATCAGAAACGATACGAGATTCATCGCCGCAGTTGAAAAGATGGAAGCATTTGTAAAATAAGCGAATTGGAGATAATATGACTTTTCCAACCAACATAATCACTAATTCACCGGCAGAAACCGAGGAAATCGGCAAAGAGCTTGCAAAGATGCTTTCAAATGATGTTGATGCGCCAAGATTCGTTGCAATGTACGGTGACCTTGGAGTAGGCAAGACGGCATTTGTAAGGGGCTTTTGCTCCGATATTTGTGCGGGGGCTACGGTCAAATCGCCTACGTTTGCGCTTGTAAACGAGTACAAATGTCAGACTTCAAATAAAATCAAGAAGGTCTGTCACTTTGATATGTACCGAATAGTCGACGAGGACGATCTTTACTCGATCGGTTTTTACGACTATCTGCGTGACGACATACTTTGTATTGCCGAGTGGTGTGAGCTTATTCCCTATGCGCTTCCGGAAAAATATATCCGCGTTGAGATTACAAAGCAAGACCTTGAAAATAATAGAAATATCAGTATTGAGCTGATATATTGACATAACGGAGTAAAAATGAAAATATTATCACTTGACAGCAGTGCCGACGTTGGTACCGTCGCATTGTGTGAAGACGAGCGACTTTTAGCTGAAATGACCGTTAATACGGGAAATACTCACTCTGAGTCACTTTTGCCTACTGTTGAGGCAGTGCTTAAAATAACGGGTACTGACATAAATGATGTCGATTTATTCGCCTGCAGTACCGGCCCCGGTTCGTTTACAGGAGTCAGGATTGGAGTTGCAACGGTAAAGGGTATTGCTTACGGCAAGAATAAGCCTTGCGCATCGATCTCTACACTTTATGCTCTTGCGCGGAATCTGCGAGGTTTTAACGGAATAATCTGCCCTGTCATGAATGCAAGACGTAATCAGGTGTACAACGCGCTTTTTATGTGTAAGGATTCTATTATAACACGTCTGACTCCCGACAGAGCTATCTCTATTGAGGAGCTTGACAACGAGCTTGCTGAAAAAAATATGCCCGTCTATCTTTGCGGTGACGGTTACACTATTACCGAAAAGGGCTTTGAGAAAACTAAAATTTGCAGTGTTCCCTACCGTCTGCGGTTAGCAAGCGCGTACAGCGTTGCCCTCTGTGCTCTTGAGGCATCAAATAACGGGGCAACCGTTAGTGATTTCGAGCTGGTGCCTATATATCTCCGTCCTTCGCAGGCTGAAAGAGAAAGAAACGAAAGACTTGGACTTAATAAGTAAACATTGAAGGGGTTATTATTATGAAGAAGATAGTTATTGGCTGTGACCACGGAGGTCTTGAGCTTAAGAATGATATTATAAAGCACCTTGAGAGTAGAGGCATAGAGGTAGTTGACGTTGGAACATACACGAACGCCTCCTGTAACTACCCTGACTATGCGAGAGCACTTTGCCAGCGAATTCAGAATGGCGAATTTGAGCTGGGTATTCTCGTTTGCGGCACAGGTATAGGCATGTCCATGGCAGCAAACAAGCACAATGGAATTCGTGCGGCTTGTTGCTCCGATACATTCTCCGCCCGCATGACCAGAATGCACAACAACGCCAACGTTCTTTGTCTTGGAGGCAGAGTTGTAGGCGCAGGTCTTGCTTGTGATATGGTCGACCTTTTCGTTGATACCGAGTACGAGGGCGGTAGACACGATCTCCGTGTTGCTATGATGGCAGAGATAGAAAAGGATAACTGATTTATTTTATAAATTCCCGAAAGGAGTGCTCCATATATGGCAGAGCGTACTGATACGCCGCACAAGATAGCAGAAGTCTTGCGCGCCTTTATCGGAAAAAACAATAAGAAATATTTTACGTCGGCACTTATTCTTGCCGCAGGCTCGTCTACCCGCATGGGTGACGGCGTAAGCAAGCAATTTTTGTCTGTCGGCGGTATTCCCGTAGTTGCAAGAACGGTAATGCAATTTGACCGCTCTGAATTTATAAATGAGATAATCGTCGTTTGTAAAAAGGATGAGCTTGAAATGTATAAGGATTTTGTCGAAAAGTATTCGATCAAAACTCCTTTCAAGGTTGTTGAAGGCGGTGAAACCAGACAGGAATCGGCAAGATTCGGTTCAGATGCCGTGGACTCTAAAGCAAAATATATTGCGATACATGATGCGGCAAGATGCCTTATTACCGAGGAAATGATCGCCCGTGTATGTCATAGCGCATTTATAAGCCGTGACAGAGGCGCGATTATGGCAATTAAGGCAACCGATACCGTAAAGATTGCGGACAAGGGTGCGTTCATTGAATCGACTCCCGAGAGAAAGCTTGTCTGGCAGGCTCAAACACCTCAGGTATTCCCTCTTAACGCCTATCGCGCGGCGGCATATATTGCTCGTGACGAGGGATTTGAGGGTACGGACGATGCTTCGTTGCTTGAACACATAAGGTTCCCCGTTAAGCTTGTTGACGGATCTCGTGAAAATATCAAGGTCACTGAGCCTATTGATATTTATCTTGCCGAGGCTATTCTCAAGTCAAGAGAAGAGTTCGGAGGTGACGAAGGATGAGGATCGGTCACGGATATGACGTTCATAGACTTGTTGAAGGAAGAAAATGTATAATCGGAGGTGTAGAGATCCCTTACGATAAGGGACTGCTTGGACACTCTGATGCAGACGTTCTTTTACACGCGATTATGGATTCAGTTCTCGGTGCTATGGCTCAGGGAGATATCGGCAAGCATTTTCCCGACAATGATGCTCGCTATAAGGGTGCAGACAGTTTAATGCTATGCTCTGCCGTATACGAGATTATGAAGAATAAGGGATATATTATCGGCAATATTGATGCTACGGTAATTGCACAGGCACCAAAGCTCTCTCCTTACATTGAACAGATGCGAGAAAAGATAGCTTGTGCTTTTAAAACAGACATTGAAAACGTCAGCGTCAAAGCAACAACCGAGGAAAAGCTTGGCTTTACCGGTGAAGGACTTGGCATTGCCGCCCACGCGGCGTGTCTTCTTCAAAAGGTGTGAAAAATGCCGCAGAAATCTGCGGCATGTATAAGAATCGCTCGGATACGCCCCGTGATATTGGGTACGTCCGTTATTTGAAACGAGAAAAAGGCTTCTCCGAAGCGTTGCCTTATACGACATAATATGATACAGTTCGATATAATTCCACAACAATGATAAGATTTTATACGAAAGGTTAGGTGTGTGTATGCTTTATATTGCTCCTTCTCTGCTTGCAGCCGATTTTGCAAATCTTGCAGCTGAAATCAATAGAGTTGAACAGGCAGGTGCGCAATATCTTCACCTTGACGTAATGGACGGAGCGTTTGTTCCCAACATTACGTTTGGTCCTGAGCTTATTTCTGCAATAAGAAAATGCACTAATATGATATTTGACGTGCATCTTATGATAAAGCGTCCCGAAAGATACATAGACAGATTTGTTAAGGCGGGAGCGGACATAATTACCGTTCATTACGAGGCTTGCGAAAATCCGATGTCTGTCGTCCACCTTATTCATTCTTATGAAATGAAGGCGGCGGTCGCAGTTTCGCCCAAAACCCCTGTTGAACATCTATTCCCTCTTATTGAGCATATTGATATGGCGCTTATTATGACGGTTGAGCCGGGATTTGGCGGACAGTCGCTTATTCCCGAAACTATTGAGAAGGTATCTACGCTTCGCAGATATGCACTTGAACGCGGAATCGACATTGATATTGAGGTTGACGGTGGAATCAGCGAGAAAAACGTTGCTGAGCTTACGTCGGCAGGTGCTAACATTATCGTTGCAGGCTCTGCAATATTTAAATCCAAGAAGCCTCGCAAGGTCATTCATCAGATGAAGGATGCCGCGGCAAAAAATCCATTTAAGGGATAATAAAAATGCTCTGCGATAAGCAGAGCGTTTTTTTATAAAGGAAATCGGGAGAAGGTTTAGCTTCTCCCGATTTTATGATTATTTAAGCATACCTTCAAGAGTTGCCTTCGCACTTGCAAGTGCTTCTGCAATCTTGTCTGCGTCGCGTCCGCCTGCCATAGCACTATCGGGACGTCCGCCACCCTTACCGCCGGTAACTGCGGCAACCGCGCCTACGAGTTTACCTGCGTGTGCGCCTGCGGCTACTGCATCCTTGCCTGCAACTGCAATAAAGTTGAGCTTGTCGCCTGCCTTTACAGCAATAACTGCAACGATGTCAGCCTTGTCAGCCTTGATCTTGTCGGAAAGACTTCTTGCGGCATCGATCTCCATGCCTTCTGCAAGATAAGTTACGAGCTTTACCTTGCCGAGATCAATAGCGTTTGCGAGAACCTCGTCAAGCTTGCTTCCTGCGAGCTTGGAGTTAAGAGCCTCGATCTCCTTCTTCATGGATGCGATCTCGCCCTGAAGCTGAGTTGCTCTTTTAGCGATATCAGCTGGATTCTGAACCTTAAGCTCTGCCGCGGTGTTTGCGATGAGCTTATCCTTTGCGCTGATAAGGTTAAGAACGCCCATGCCTGTAACTGCTTCAATACGGCGCACGCCTGCGGCTACGCTCGACTCGGATGTGATCTTGAAAAGACCGATCTTGCCGGTGTTGTTGCAGTGAGTACCTCCGCAAAGCTCGGTTGAGAAGTTGCCCATCTTAACCATACGGACAACACTGCCGTACTTTTCACCGAAGAGTGCCATAGCACCGTTCTTCTTAGCGGTTTCAATATCGGTTTCCATTGTAACGATATCGTTAGCCGCGAGAATATTGATATTTACAAGTGCCTCTACCTTTTGGATCTCGTCTGCGGTAAGAGCTGCAAAGTGAGTAAAGTCAAAGCGACAAACGTCCTCGTTTACGTAAGAGCCTGCCTGCTCGACGTGGTTACCGAGAACTGTTCTGAGCGCCGCCTGAAGTAAGTGAGCCGCAGAGTGATTACGGCAGGTTGCCATACGCTTGGAGTCGTTGATATCAGCCGTAACCTTGTCGCCAACCTTCAACTCACCGTTTGCCACGGTGCAGAGGTGGATATAAACTCCATCGGTCTTCTTTGTATCATAAACCGTGCCGAGAAAGTTGTCAGAGTAAATAGTACCGGTATCGCCTACCTGTCCACCTCCCTCTCCGTAGAAAGGAGTGCGGTCGAGAACGATAGTGCATTCACCCTCGGAAATCGTGTCAACGCTTCCCTCTTCACTGAGGATTGCAATTACCTTTGCCTCGCTCTTGAAGTCGGTATAGCCTGTAAATTCGGTCTTGGGAAGATCGGAAAGAAGTGACTTGGAGGATTCGTCCCAGCCGCCGATGTTAGCTCTTGCCTCTCTTGCGCGAACCTTCTGCTGCTGCATAAGCTCAAGGAACTTAGCCTCGTCGATCTTGAGGTTGCTTTCAGCCGCGATCTCACGTGTAAGGTCGATCGGGAATCCAAATGTATCGTAAAGCTTGAATACCTCTTCGCCCGAAATAGTGTCTGCGTTTTCAGCAACCGCGCCTCTGATAAGGTCAGAGAGGATAGAAAGACCTGCGTCAACGGTTGCGTCGAAGCGCTCCTCTTCCATAGAAATGACCTTGAGGATATAATCGCGCTTTTCTTCAAGCTCGGGATATGCCCTGCAGCTTTCGTTGATTGCAACCGTTACGGTGTCAACAAGGAAAGCATGGTTGATGCCGAGGAGCTTACCGTGACGGCAAGCGCGACGAATTATACGGCGAAGAACGTAGCCTCTTCCCTCATTGGAAGGAATTACGCCGTCGCTTATCATAAACATTGCACTTCTCGAGTGGTCGGTAACTACACGGATAGAGATATCGTTATCTGCGTTGTCGCCGTAGGTCTTGCCTGCGATCTCGCAGGTCTTGTCGATAACCTTACGGATAGAGTCGACCTCGAACATATTGTCAACGCCCTGCATTACGCAAGCAAGACGCTCAAGTCCCATACCGGTATCGATATTCTTCTGCGCAAGCTCGGTGTAGTTGCCGTGACCGTCGTTATTGAACTGAGAGAATACGTTGTTCCAGATCTCCATAAATCTGTCGCAATCGCAACCGGGCTTACAGTCGTCGCTTCCGCAACCGTACTTGATGCCACGGTCAAAATAGATCTCGGAGCAAGGACCGCAGGGGCCGCTTCCGTGCTCCCAGAAGTTGTCTGCCTTGCCAAGACGAACTACGTGCGCGGGATTTACGCCTATCTTGTTTACCCAGATGTCGTAAGCCTCCTCGTCGTGCTCGTAGATAGAGGGCCAAAGGAGGTCAGCGGGGATCTCAAGCCAACCGGTGAGGAATTCCCAAGACCAAGCGATAGCCTCCTCCTTGAAGTAATCACCGAACGAGAAGTTACCAAGCATCTCGAAGAAGGTGCCGTGACGAGCGGTGTGACCAACGCGTTCAAGGTCAGGAGTTCTGATGCACTTCTGACAAGTGGTAACGCGGTTTCTGGGGGGAACTTCTTCGCCTGTGAAGAACTTCTTCATAGGCGCCATACCCGAGTTTATAAGTAAAAGAGATTTGTCGTTATGAGGAACGAGTGAATACGAGGGCAAACGAAGATGTCCCTTGGATTCAAAGAACGAGAGATATTTCTCTCTGAGGTCATTGAGTGATGTCCACTGCATTTTTTATATGTCCTTTCAAATTTTAATCAAGTTAAACGTGCTTTTGCACATACATATTTATTATATCACCAATGGATTTTCAAGTCAAGAGATTTTTCTTCGATTTTTGCTTCTTTTTAGTTACTTTTTGCTCTGAAAACCACTATTTTTTCTCTAAAATTTCACAAGAAGAAGATAAAAATTACAAAAGCGCGAGTTTCCTCGCGCTTTTGTGTTTTAAATTAATTGTTTTTGCTTTCTGTAATTTTGCGAAGACTTTCAGATTCCTCGTCATCGCATGACTGAATGTTAAGTATGTTATCACACATAAAGTACTTATAGCCAAGCATATTGCAAAGGTTGATTATTTTGAATACAGGCAATCCATCGCGGAGCTTGAACGTATAGCCAAGTGCTATATCAACACCGTCGATTAATGCTCTGTCGCTGCCAACCTTGAAGATAAGTGTACGCTCATCTGCGGTTTTGATGGTTAACGTTTGATCTACTCTATTCCATTCGTGATGTAGCATCATCAACGAATAGAATATTCGGTCACAGACTATCTCATAGTCACCGTCATCGAGAGCCTTAGGTTCAAACGCCATAGAATAATTGATGTGATTTATCTTGACTGAGAGATCATTATCCTCATGAGGATAATTCATAAATTCAACAAGTTCAATCCTAAATTCGGTTCCGCTTATATTGTTGGGGTCAATTCTGATTTTTGTAACGTTACCCTTCCAGTCGTTATGAGATCCAAGTTTGAAATAATAATCGATCACAGCATCGGTCTTTGTGACTCGTTCCTTTTCGCATCTTCTTGCATCAAATGCTTGAAATGCTGACTCAGACGTTACGTAATATACTTCCACATCACCCTTGTAGTTGCTTTGCATCCTGATGTGCAAAATAGGAGCATCCTTGGCGTTAATAATTTTACTGATTTCAACATCCACACCAAAGTCGGTTGTAGTACCTATTCCGCAAATTCCTTGCTTTGTTGATGTTAAACCGATAATGTTGTTGTGTGTATCTCCCCAAATGCCTGCTCCGTACGTTATATTATGAGTGCTAAAATACTGGCTTGTATCGTTAATCATCGCTTCCTTTTCCGACTCTTCAAGGAAATATCGGCGGATAGAGGAACGATTGCTGGGATACATATGTGAAACTCTACGGATCTGCTCCTTGGTGGGCTTTATGTCGATCTTTGAGTGGTCGCTTGTATCATCTGTAAAGGTTTTTCTTATATTTTCAAGATATGAAAATCCGATTCTCTCGGTCGGGCATATATAAGTTCCCTCTGTGTACTCATTCCATGTGGAGAAGATTATAGTGTTATCCTTCCAAGTACCTGTTTTATAGGTTGCAAGAAGATTTTTTATATCCTGACATACTGCCAGATGATCCTCGGCGGTAATGATGGGGTATCTTGTGCCATGACGCGGGAGAGAGTTAAAGCCTACCGAAACGCTGGGGACGTGTACTGAAGATGCACGAAGCGCATTCTTTGCATTTGTTCTGTTATATTCGATCTGCATCTGGGGATCGTATCCGCTTGTTCCGTAGTGGTAAACATAAGACCCATCGTAGCCAAGAGCTGAATACTTTGTATAATCCTCATAGGGCTCTCCACCCATCGTCGTATATAGGAGAACAAGTCCTTTGAATTTATCATCTTCGTTTGGGAATTCAATAGCCATAAGATCAGCTTCCATAAAGGCTACTGCCTCCTTAAACTGCTCTTCTCCTCCAAACATAGATGTAAGAAGATTTCTGTTCCACACGGTGATAAGAGCTTTTCCATCAAGGCGCATGTATCGCTTATCAGTAAAATAGTACTCTTTCCAGTACGGCCAGATAAATTTCTTAAATTGATCAAGGCTTGTAAATCCCTTAGTATCGTTTTCCCAAAGAAGACAGAATTTGACGAGATTACTGTATTTTGCATACATGTAGCCATCGTGAAGTGCCGCATGTGAACGGTACATTTTCTTTATTGGGACGTTTACGTCATGACCGGGGCAGTACCAGCAAACGTTCATAAAGTCAATGCCGTGCTCCGCCATATACTTGATTTCCCAGTCTGCAGTTTCGCGAAGCCCCTCGTCGTAATAGCCAATGTAAGGTTCGATCTCGGGGAAAGATGAAGCGGCATCCCAACCCTCGCCGGAGTTGCTGTCTCTCCATATCCAACAGACATTTACACCAATGTTGTAATTGGCAGATTGTGCCACCTGGGGATATGCGGGATAGTCCTCGTGGTCATAAAGGTTATAAAGCACAACATCGTCAAACCACATAGTAGCATCTTTTTTTGGAGCGAATTCAATCTTTACGCCGTCAAATGAGTCTGAAAGGAAGCGTATATCGGCTCTTTTTTTACCATTAACGTACACCTCTGCAATACCGGTTGCAGTATCCGCATCGATGTGCAGGCATTGCCATACGTTTTCTGTATAATTGTGAAGGATAGAGTCACCCATAACGATATTGTCGTTCTTGGTTTCAAACTTGAGAATTTCAACTCCGCTTGAGGTGAGAGCAACCGATGCACCGTCAACTTTTTGTGGAAAAAGGACATATGTCTCAAAAGCAAATTTGCCGTATATTTTGTCAAAGCTCTTGGTTGCTGTGGATATCGAATTTGCAGTCGATTCAGCACAAACGCTATACACGTTATAATAATACTCACTTGGCATATATGCAAGCTTAAAGTTGCCTTCTATACTCCAGTCGGAAGGTTTTTGACCTATGAGATTTGATGTAGACATAAATCTATCCGAAAGGACGTAGTTCTTGTCAAGTACGGCGTGAAGTAGGGTTATGCTTCCTGTGCCCTTCTTGTTTGTTCCAAGTACAAGCTCGGATACAGAGATATCACTTGAAACGTTGACCTTTCCAATGTATTCGTTGTTAACCGTAAGTGAGGCGATACTACGATCAATATCTAACTCGAGGATCATGAGATACTGTTTGCTTTCAGAGTGATCAATACTGATGTAAGATGTTATATTGCTTACACCTTTAAATGTCATGTATCCATTTTCTTCGGCAATTTCGACAACTTTGATGCCACTTTCATCTCTAAAGGCGACGTATGCACCTCCGTTTTCTGATGCGAGTTCAAGAAGAAGCTCAAGTCGAAGTATTCCATCGCGCTCAGTGTCAAATTTTCTTGACAATGAGTAAAAACTGTCGTTTGAAAGATCAACTATCTTATTTCGCGGGCCTTTTCTTGTTTTCAATGTGTCAAAACGGTTGTCTATAGTCCATCCGTTTGGCAATGCACCCGTGAGAAAACTGTAGCCTTCAATAATGGTGTAGGCTTCACCATATGCGTTAGTCTTTCTAAGATCAGTGCAAGTTTCTTTTTTCATTTTGTTCAAAAAATAGTTTTTTTAAAAGTGCGGTTTTGAATGAAGTATCAAAGGTTACTTTTTGATTAGTTGCTTATAGTTTATCGTTGTGTATGCAATACAGGTTCAATATTATTTGTCACTGTCAGCATAAAGCGCGGCACCAATTACCGTACCAAAGCTTGCGTTTTCGGGAATAATAAAGTTTATGCCGAAGGATGCAAGGTTATTGAAGACGTCCTGAACGGGCTTTATCGTTGTAAGGTTACCGATAAGCACGACGTTCTTTATACCGTGACCGTTTGCGGCAAACACCGCCATCATTGCGATAGTTTCCGCTACCATATTAGCAACACCGAGAGCAATATCACCAGCGCTTGCCATATCGGACACCTTTCCAAAGTTTGACGCGGTGAGGTTTTCGTTTACGCCTGTAAATTTCGCGTTTTTGGATATATCTCCCACCCTGAGATCTATGTTTTTGAGATTACCCTCCTCGCAGATCTCTTCTATATGCTCAATAGTATCAATTCCTGTCATTTTCTTGGTAAGACCGAGAAGCGTACCGCCGCCGACACCCGTACCTCCGAGGTAGTTGATTTGAGTGTTATTTCCCTCTTTCTTTGCGTGAATAAGCGCAGTACCCGTACCCATACTGACGATAATTGCTTCATCAAGCCCTGAGAGATAAAGACCTCCGAGAGCCGCCGCCGAGAATTCAGGCACGATATGGCAATCAAGCGAGTATATAGGCTGCTGCATGTGGGTTGCGCCTACTCCTGTTACCATTACTCTGTCAATGTCTGAAAGACCAAGCTTATTTTCGGTCGTAAATTTACCAAACGCGCCGTAAATCGAGGTTATAGGGTCGGTTGCGCGCACAAGCAAGGGAGAGGTAAGGTTATTTATTCCGTTATCGTCTGTAGTAAATCCGACTATTTTTGTATTGCTACCGCCGACGTCTATGCCGATTACGTATTTTTTACTGTCGATCATTTTTATATCTCCTTGATTAATAAAGACGTTAAAATGAGAAAATATCAAACATTTTCAATTTATTATACCACCGCCTTGAAAAAAAATCAAGTATGTGTTATAATAATGTTCAGAATATTAGTTATTGCCTCGCTTTATGGGGGCAGATCGGAGTGAAAATGGCTTTTGATGCCGGTATGCTCGCCTGCGTGATACATGAAATAAAAAGTATCGCGGAGGGCGGCAGAATTGAAAAAATATATCAGCCTGAAAAGGACGAAATAATATTGCAAATGCGCACGACCGTGGGCGGAAAGCGTTTGCTTATCAACGCGGGCTCTAATTGCCCAAGATTGAGCTTTACTTCGGCACAGCGTGAAAATCCTATGCAAGCGCCTATGTTTTGCATGCTTTTACGCAAGCACCTGACTGGTGCTTGTCTTTCGTCGGTTGAACAGCTTGGCTTTGAGCGAGTTGCCAAGCTTTGCTTTGATACACGCGATGAAATGGGCTACGAATGCAAAAAATACCTTATTGCCGAGATAATGGGCAAATACAGCAATCTTATTTTTACTGACGAGAACATGAAGGTTATTGCGTCGCTCAAGACGGTTGACTTTACCACAAGCAGTCTTCGTCAGGTCTTACCGGGTATGCGCTATGAGCTTCCCCCCGCACAGAATAAGCTTGACCCGACGAAAACAAGCATTGAAGAATTTATGAATGCTTATTCAAGCGCTTTGTCCGACAAGAGTGTTGAAAAATTTATAACCTCAACCTATCTTGGAATTGCGTCGAGCATAGCAAGAGAGCTTTCCTTCAGAGCGTGTGGTAAATATGACGCTTTAGTATGGGAATGTAATTCTGAAAAGCTTTACCATGAATTTGAAGCACTTTATTCAGCGCTTGCGTGTGGGAAATATGAGCCCTGCGTTATAGTTGATTGTAGTTCGCCGATAGAATATGCCTTCACCTCTCTTTCGTATTTCGGACAGTATGAGATAAAGACTGTTGAGAGTGCAAGTGAGGCGCTTGATATTTACTTTGCGGGCAGAGATCGTGAGCAACGAATAAAGCAAAGAGCAGCTGACGTTTTACGTCTTTTGACTAACGCGGAATCCCGACTTGTAAAGAAGATCGCGGCGCAGGAGGGAGAGCTTGCCGATTGCGAAAAAGGCGAAAAGTATAAGGCGTATGGTGATCTCATAACCGCAAATCTATACAAGCTGAAACGCGGTGATAAGGCTGTTGAGCTGATTGATTATGAGTCGTGGAATGAAGAAAAGCAGGATTTTGATACTGCCGTGATAGAGCTTGACGAACGACTCTCACCCGCCGCCAACGCACAAAGATATTATAAGCTCTACAACAAGTCGAAAACCGCAAAGGTAGAGCTTGCACGTCAGCTTGAGATAGCAAGGGGTGAGCTTGAATATATTTACAGTGTTTTTGACGCGCTTGCAAAGGCGGAAACAACCGCCGATCTTTCGGAAATACGCGACGAGCTATACAGAAGCGGTTACGCATCAAAGATGAAGGGATACGCCGCTCCCAAGAAGCAGCATGCGCCCGTTATCACGGAATTTATTACTACAAACGGTTACCGTGTGCTTTGCGGCAAGAATAATTATCAGAACGAATATATAACGCACAAGTTAGCCGAGCGTCACGACTATTGGTTCCACGCAAAGAATATGGCTGGATCTCACGTTCTTATGATAACTAACGGTGAGGAACCGCCCGCACAAGATTTTACCGATGCGTGCGAGATCGCGGCGTACTATTCAAAGGCGAAAGGTACTGCAGCCGTTGAGGTTGATTATCTCTTCGCGCGAGGTGTTAAAAAGGTATCGGGAGCAAAGCCCGGATTCGTTATCTATCATAACAACTGGTCTGCCGTTGTCACACCTGATGAAGATAGAATACTTCGTATGAGAAAAAAGTAACTTGTAAACAAAATGTGAAGAAGAAGTTGATTCATTGACAATAAAAGCATATTAAGTTATAATTATATGAGATAATCACGAATATGCAGATAAAAACGAGAATTAAGTGAGGATTTTTTATGAGCAATAAGCTTCCTAACAAAAAAAGATTGAATAGAACTACCCCTTTTTTGGCTGACGTTAACGACCTCCTCTCCTATATTAAGGGACACGGCAACGAACGCTTGGCTTTCAAGTATTATGAGCTTGGAAAGCTTAAGGAAATGTCCTACGGTGAGTTTTACGATATGGCATGTCAGGTTTCCGCAGGCTTTGAAGCAATAGGTCTTGCAGGAAAAAGAGTTGCCGTTATCGGCGATACTTCTCCTCAGTGGTTGGCAACATATGTTGGCGCGCTTGCTTCGGGTACAGTTATAGTTCCTATGGATAAGGAGCTTATGGTTCCCGAGATCGAAAAGTTTATAGAGAGCGTTAACGTAGAGGCTGTCGTATATTCAAAGACCTTTAACGAAAAGTTTGCTAATATGATAGAGTCGCATCCTACCCTCAAGTGCTTTATTCCGATAACCGTTGACGAAAATCAGCAATCTGATAAGATACTTCCCTTTGCAACGCTTCTTGAAAATGGTCAGAAGGCAATTGATGAAGGATACGTGATCAAGCCCGTTGAGGACAGAGAGGCTATGTGCGAGATGCTCTTTACGTCCGGTACTACCGGTACAAGTAAGTGCGTTATGCTTTCGCAGAAAAACGTTTTTGCGGCGGCAACCTCCGCTATGGCAACAGTATGGTTCTTCCCCGAGGACGTTCTCGTTTCGGTTCTTCCCGTTCATCATACGTACGAATTGATGTGTCTCTTGTCAGCTATGGCATTTGGTATGACGGTATGCATAAACGATTCGCTCCGTCACGTTCTCCAGAATTTCAAGAAGTTCCAGCCTACCGCTCTTGTTCTTGTGCCTATGTTCCTTACGACTATGTACAAGAGAATCTGGTCTGAGGCAGAGCGCACGGGCAAGGCAAAGACACTTAAAAACGCGATCAAGATTTCCAATGCATTAAGAAAAGTCGGTATTGATTTGAGAAGAACCCTCTTCAAGTCGGTTCTTGATGCGTTCGGTGGCAGACTTGACCATATCGTTTGCGGCGGAGCAAAGCTCAATCCTGAGCTTATTATGGCGTTTGAGGATATTGGAATTTCTGTATACGAAGGATTTGGAATTACCGAATGCTCTCCTCTTGTTTGCGTAACTCCTTACTACGATCGCAGACTTAATGCAATCGGTCCTAACGTTCCCTGCTGTGATACGAGAATCGATCCTAACGGTGAGGAAACTCCCGAGGGCTACGCTATGGGTGAAATTCAGGTCAAGGGCGACAATGTAATGCTTGGCTATTACAACAATCCCGATGCAAATGTTGATGCGTTCACCGAGGACGGCTGGTTCCGTACGGGTGACGTCGGATACAAGGATCAGGACGGATATATCTACATTACCGGTAGAATCAAGTTCGTTATTGTTCTTGAGAACGGTAAAAACGTATTCCCCGAGGAAATTGAGGAATATCTTGAGGTTATTGATACAATAAGCGAGTGTTGTGTTATAGGACGCAAGAGTGAGGGCAGCGACGAGGTCGTGCTTACTGCGGTAATTTATCCCGACTATTCAAAGTTCCCCGCAAACGTTGACGAAGAAACGGTAAAGGATACCATCAAGAAGGCGATAAACGCAACTAACAAGAAGCTTCCCACATACAAGCAGATAAAGGCGATCGACATAAGAAAGACCGAGTTTGAGAAAACTACGACCAAGAAAATCAAGCGTCAGCTTGTAAAATAAAATAAAAAAGTCCTTCGGGAGAGATCCTGAAGGACTTTTTTTATTTAATTGTTTTTGAAACAGATGATAATATTATTTCACCGTTGCATACCGTTCTTAACAAGTCAACGGCTCTTTTCATGCTTGAACCGGTTGTAATCACGTCATCAATTATGACGATGTTTTTGTTTTCAAGTATAAGGCTTATGTCATCTCTGTTTTCAGTTATGGGAAAGCCAAGTAAATTGCGGTTTAATATTACCGATCTTTCGAGGTTGCTTTTTCTTTCTTCAACGTCAAGCAGCTTCTGTTCCTTGCCGCCTTTTCTCAGAAATATCGGATATGCTTTTTTACCGAAGATTTGGGCAAGCGCGGTTGCAAGCTCTCTGCCTTGATCAAATCCGTATTTTGAAATTGACTGCTTACGTCTTGGGATCCAGGTAAATACAAGTGAGTCACGGGAGATATTCTTGTTTTCAATTTCATCCATGATGTGCGGATAAAGCTCAAACGCGAGAAATTCGGTAAGCTCCCTGTTACGAATCCTTTTCAATGAATAGATTATTTTGTTTTGAACATTCTCGCTTTCAGGCTCGTAAAAGAACAATGAGGGAATACTTGTAAAATCGTTACGTAGCATTTTGGGAACACATTTGCACTTGTATGCGGGCATTGCGCAACGCGAGCATAACTCACCCGTTGCCTCAACCCACTTTTTATAACAGCTATGGCAAAGACATACTCTTTTATGCGCTACAATTCTCTTGTCCGGAAAGGGTGAAAGCCTTTCGCCGCATGATGCGCATATCGGAACGAAGAGCAGTCTTCTTATAATTGTAAATATATTCATTATTCCCTCGGATGATTTATTTTAGAATATGATATTACGAAAGTAAAGCTCACAGCAATACAAAACCGTGCTGTGAGCTTTGGCACCCCCAACGGGAATCGAACCCATAACTAACCCTTAGGAGGGGTTTATTATATCCATTTAACTATGGAGGCGTGAGCCGCTTATAGCGGCAACATTGGTATTATATCACAATTACTTCTAATTTTCAAGTCAAATCGGATCTTTTTCAAAAAAATCTTTTCTTGTTATCGCGCAAACTCCTATATCCTTATAGTCACCTTTTATAAGCATTGCGCCACGCATTATCCCCTCAAATTTCATGCCGTTTTTCTCCATCACTCTGCGTGATGCATCATTTCCCTCAATAAAGCGGCACTCAATACGGTTCAGCATAAGATTTTCAAAGCCGTACTTAATAACTCTGCCGACGACCTCAGTAGCAATTCCCTGTCCGTGATATTCGGGGTTAATAACATAACCTATTTCGGCAAAATCATTTTTGAGATCGAGTCGGGTAAATCCGCACGTGCCGATCATTTTGCCCGAATCCTTGCACACGATCGCCCAATCGTAAAATTCACCCGCCTTGTACCTTGTTTGAAGATACGTAAGATATTCAAGCGTAAAAGCCTTGTCCTTGTGTGGTGACCAAGTGAGAAATCTTGTTACGCCTGCATCCTTTGCGTATTCGTACATATCGTCGGTATCGTCAAGCGATAGCTTTCTCAAAATAAATCTGTCGGTCGTGAGAATCGGCATTTCGGAGAAAATACGGCATATATTTTCCTTTTTCATTAATCTTCACCGCCTTGTAGTCATGATACTATTATATACCATTATGCATACATTTTCAAGTAAATTTTGGTATTGATGTAAATTTTTCGTTCCATCCCTTGAAAAAGGCAAAATATATGTTATAATATTCTTATTATTAGAAGTATTAAGGTGCAAAATGTTTTATCACTGTAACGATTATCTTGTGCCCGTATTAATAGGGGATATTAAACAAATCAAGCCGTATGCATCGGCAATTTTAAAAAAGAAAAAAGCGAGACCGCATATTTTCGGTAATAGCTTTTCCCTTTTTTCAAAAATGAGATATTACTGTCATAAGGTAATGCCGTCCGGAGATTTTTGGTTGTTCGCTGCGTTGTGCGATTTCTCAGCAGGACTTGATGATTACTACACACCTGCAATTATTTTATGCGGAGAGCATGACACGGATATTTATAGTAAATTCGGCGAAGAGCTTGAAAAAAGATTTTTAGTGATAAAATTTGAAGATTACATGAATAACGAAGGAGAGTTAAGTGAATGACGATACGCGATATACTTGAACAAATAGACGTTGTATCGTCTTATATATCTCCCAAGGGTGAGCGACATCGCATTTTGTCATTGTGCCACGATTCACGCAGAGCAACTCCGCAGAGCCTTTTTTTCTGTAAAAGCGGTGCGGTTGTTGACGGACATGCCTTTGCTTCTCATGCGTACAATAACGGCGCGAGATTATTTATTGCCGAGCGTGAGCTTGATCTTCCCAAGGATGCCTCGGTCATTATAGTACCAAATGCTCAAGAGACCTTATCTAAGCTTGCAGTATGGTTTTACGGCAATCCCGCAAAGTCCTTGAGGCTTATAGGAATTACAGGCACAAAGGGCAAAACTACCATAGCGCTTTCGGTTTATTCAATTGCGGAATCTGTTGGCAAAAAAATAGGATATATCGGTACAAACGGAGTTTATTACAACGGGCAGCGACTTGAAACCGCAAACACGACTCCGGACGTTCTTGAAATGCAGAAAATACTTCGTCAGATGGCAGACTCGGGAATAGATACGGTAGTAATTGAGGTTTCATCTCAGGCACTCTGGCAAGAACGAACCTACGGCTTAACGTTTGATACGGTAGCATTTACAAATCTTTACGAGGATCATATCGGCGGTGTTGAGCACCCCACGTTTGAGCATTACAAAAAATCCAAAAAGCTTTTGTTTTCTGAATATAACGCTAAAAACATAGTTGTCAATTCCGACTCTCAGTATGCGAAATATATGCTTAAGGGAGTTGAATGTGATAACATCATAACCACCTCGGCAAAGGGTAAAAAAGGCTGTACTATATATGCGAAAAATACAACTAAAACAAGCAATGGAATAATACCCGGCGTATCATTTACCTGCTGTGGAGATATATGCGGAGACCGACTTGACGTATTTATGCGCAAACCAGGTCTACATAACGTCGAAAATGGACTTGTTACGATTGGAATTTGTTCGTTGCTTGGAATTGAGGCGGCGATTGTTGCCAACGCCTTTGCAACTGTTTCGGTCCCGGGAAGATTTGAGGTGGTGACGCTTGAATCACGTCCCAATTCTCTTTTCGTGATTGATTACGCACATAACGGTGCAAGTCTTACAGCAGTTCTTAAAACCTTGCGTGAATACGAGCCGAGTCGTATTATTTGCCTTTTCGGGAGCGTTGGAGGAAGAACCTTTGGCAGACGTCACGAGCTTGGTGTTGCCGCAAAAGATGGCGCGGATGTTCTTATCATTACTTCGGACAATCCCAATAATGAAGAGCCAATGTCGGTAATTAAGGATATAGCTTGTGCGGTCGGCGAGTGTGAAAAGCCCGTATATCTTATTCCTGATCGTGAAGAAGCTATAAAAAAGGCGGTAAGTCTTGCATCTGACGGAGATTTTGTTCTGCTTGCAGGTAAGGGACATGAAACGTATCAGCTTATATGCGGCGAGAGAATTCCCTTTTCTGAAAAGGAGATCCTTGAGCATTGTGACAGGCTGAATATGCTTGATGGAGACATACAGCCACTAAACTCCAAAGAGCCTGTGCCGATTGTTTGATTATATTAATAATAAACCCCGACAGATCAATTCTGTCGGGGGCTTTTTTTATTTGAGATTTTTGCGGGCAAACATTTTGATACCAAGCAAAACACTTCCTGCCGTTAATCCGATTGGTGCGATCAAAATATAGATCACATCTTTAAGAGTGTATGCCGTACCCAAGCCAATTCCCGCTGAGGTGTAAATATTGAGAGCATTTATAAACTCAACTATGCCATATGCCTTACTTGCAGGATCAAGAAACGCGCCTGCGACCTGGAAGATTGCGCCCACGATAGACGATCCAAAGGAAACAGCAAGATAAAGAAGAATGCAGATTCCTATATTTTTAGCAAGTGTTGCTACAAAGGTAACAACGGCGGAAATTGCGAAATAAACGATCATCTCAAACAAGAGGGATGCCATAAGATAGCCAAGATCCGCAAGAGTAAACGCAGTATCCTGATATGAGAAGAAGCAAAGCGAAACACCGAGCGTTAAAAGTCCGTGCAAAAGCATAACGGTACACGTAACCGTTGCCGCGGAAAGTAAATGAGAGATGAAGATCACTGATCTTGATTTCCCGCTTATGATCTTATTACGTACAGTTCCCTGACTGAAATCTTTACAAACGACTATGGCAATAAGGATAGGCATAATAAAGCCAAGATTATCACTGGGAACATATGCGGTAAACAGCATTGATTTCGCATTTACAACGGTTCCGAGCATATCACCCATATCAAGAATTTCAAAAAGAACCTTGTTTAAAACAGGATTGATAAGCGCAAACACACCCGCAAGGATACACGTGACTAAAAACAATTTATCCTTAAGAATACGCTTAAGGTCGGTAACGTACAAATTACGCACGGTGTCCACCTCCTGTCATGGAAAGATAATATTCTTCAATACTTGATCGATGGGTATTTACTGATGTAATCGTAATTCCCGCGTTGATGATCTTGCCAAGAACTTCGTTGATATCTACTTCTCCCTCAATGCGAATACCGTCGTCAAGAGGTGTTATCAAAGCATCTTTGCATTCCGCGTTAATCAATGTGATAAGTGAGTCGCGGTCGGTAGTTCTGATAAACATAATGTGACGGCATACACCCTCAAGCTCCTCCGCGGATATTTCCTGCAAAATCTTGCCGTGTGATATAATGCCGTATCGGGTTGCAACGAGCGCAAGCTCTGTTAATATGTGCGATGAGATCAGGAACGTAATTCCCATATCCTTGTTAAGATGCAAGATAAGCTCGCGGATCTCAACGATGCCGGCGGGATCAAGACCGTTCATAGGCTCATCAAGAATAATGAATTCGGGATTGCCAAGCAATGCCATGGCAATGCCGAGTCTTTGACGCATTCCAAGCGAGAAATCTCCTGCGTGCTTTTTGCTTTCCCAAAGCTCGCCAAGTCCGACGGTCATAAGAGTGGACTTGCATTTTTCCTCATCACGAATTCCGAGTATTCCGCTTTGCATAAGAAGATTGTCCTTGGCAGACATGTTGAGATAAATTGACGGAGATTCAACGATCGCGCCTATTTTGGCACGCGCGTCACGGATTGAGGGATCGCTGTCATTTACTCCAAGCAGAGTGAATTCTCCACTGTCTGCGTAGATTAGACCTGTAATTAAGCGGATAACTGTCGTTTTTCCCGATCCGTTTTCGCCGACAAATCCGTATATATCACCGCGTCTTATGTTCATTGTAACACCGTTCAATACGCGATTGCTCTTGTAGCTTTTGGTAATTTCTTTGGTTTGTAATACGTATTCCATAAAACTGATCCTTTCACATTATTGAATATATTAACAGCTCTCGTCGATAAGTCGACTGATAATATCCTCTATTTCCGCTGTGCTGTGAGATTTCATTATCGAATTACGAACTGAAGCGGCAGAACGAACACCCTTTATATACATTACGGCGTGTTTTTTTATCTCTGCTCCGCCGGTTATCTCTCCCTTGTCGCTACATATCATTCTGATGTGTCTGACACATGCTTCAAGCCTATCGTTGAGTGTTGGCTGTAAGTATTCCTCACCGTCAAGATATGATGAGATCTCCTCAAATATCCAAGGGTTTCCAATCGCGCCTCGACCGATCATAATGCCGTCACAGCCCGTTTTATCTATCATACTGACGGCATCCGCAGCGGATAATATATCTCCGTTTCCAATGACCGGTATCTTGACAGCACTCTTGACCTTTTCAATAATTTTAAGGTCTATACCGGGATTATACATTTGTTCACGTGTTCTTGCATGAACGCAGATGAGCGATGCTCCTGCATCCTCAAGGATTTTAGCCATTTCAGGAGCATTTTTGCTCTCGCTATCCCATCCTGCTCGTATCTTGACGGTAACGGGGATATTTTTTAACGATTTTGCGGTGGCGTTGACGATATTTGCGGCAAGCGCGGGATTTTTCATAAGCGCGCTTCCCTCTCCGTTGCCGACTATCTTGTGCATCGGACAACCCATATTTATATCTATTGCTGTGGGTAGCGTAGAGGCGGTGCATCTTTTATATGAACGCTCCTCGATCATTTTGGCCGCCTCTGCAACGTATTGCGGTTCGCTCCCAAAGAGCTGAATTGCCATGGGCAATTCGTTGCTGTCGAGTCTGCACAGAGTTGCGGTTTTGTATGCTTCGTCGCTATTCTTTTTTGAGATCTGCTCATAACAAAGCGCCTTTGCCGACACCATTTCGCTCACCGTATATTCCGCGCCGTGCTCACGGCAGATTGCCCTGAAAGAGTAGTCAGTAAAGCCCGCCATAGGCGCTAAAAAAAGCCCGTGCTTAAGCGTTGTATTTCCAATCTTTATGCTCATTTTGACTCCGTAAATTTAATATACTTATATTTTAGCATTTATACGTTTTTTTGTCAAGTGATATATATTCTCCGGTCTGCTCATATAATTTATAGAAACGGAGGAAAAATTATGAAGGATCTTGCATTTTATGACGGATATTCTTCTGAAATAGACAATATGACTATTCCTTTTTGCGACAGGGCTCATTTTTTTGGCGATGGCGTGTACGAGGTCGCGATGGCACGCAATTATACTATTTATGCACTTGACGAGCATATTGAGAGATTTTACGCCTCTGCCGATGCTCTTAAAATCAATATTGCATACAGTAAGGACGAGCTTTCGTCACTGATCTGCTCGCTTGTTAGAAGGCTGGATTCTGATGAGCAAAGTGTTTATTGGCAGGTGACGCGGAGATATGGCGACGAGGCACGTGAGCATACTTATTCGGAAGGCGCACAAGGTAAGCTTTGGGTGATGCTTCGCCCATCAAAGATAAAAGATATTTATAACCCTGTAAAAGCAATAACCTTGCCTGATACAAGATGGCATCACTGTAATATCAAGTCGATAAATCTCATTCCCGCGGTCATGTATGCACAAAAAGCTAAAGAACAAGGTGCATACGAGGCAATACTTTACCGAAAGGGTGGCAGAGTGACCGAATGCTCGCATTCAAACGTACATATTATAACATCAAACGGCGTATTCAAGACCGCGCCCGCAGACAATATGATACTTGCGGGAATTGCGCGGAGTCACTTGATCTCTGCGTGCCGCTCGCTTGGAATTGAAGTCGACGAATCTCCTTTTACGATTGATGAGATGATGAATGCAGAGGAAATTATTCTTTCATCTACAAGCGGAATGTGTATGGTCTGCGATAGCATTGACGGCAAATCGGTAGGAGGAAAAAATAAAGCTATTGCAGACGCTATTCGTCATTGGGTTATGACTGATTTTATTGAGAAAACGAGCTAATATATAAGAAAAACGCCGCATTTACGGCGTTTTAATGAACATATTATTATTTTCTACAAGATCGTTCACGATCTCGCCTGCCATTATAAGTCCTACGACCGACGGAACGAATGAAAGGCTTCCGGGTATTGCTTTTCCGCTTTCAGAGTCAACAACCCCGCTTTTGATCGGTTCTTCCTTTGAATAGACGACCTTGTAGTTTTTGATGCCGCGCGCCTTTAATTCTCTGCGCATTACGCGTGCAAGCGGACAGACGGTCGTATCCGCAATATCTGCCACCTCAAAGCGAGTCGGATCGGTCTTGTTTCCTGCGCCCATAGCCGAAATTACGGGAACCTCAAGCTTGTATGCCCGTTCAGCAATCTCAAGCTTTGCCGCGACGGTGTCTACTGCATCGGCGATATAATCATAATTTGATAAGTCAAATTCATCAGCATTTTCCGACAGATAAAAGACGTTGTGTGCGGTGATATTGCAATCGGGATTAATATCGAGCATTCTCTCCTTCATAACGTCGACCTTTGCTCTGCCTACGGTTGAGTGAAGCGCGATTATTTGTCTGTTTATATTCGAAACAGACACACTGTCGCGGTCAAAAATATCAATACTGCCAACACCTGCGCGGCAAAGTGCCTCGCAGATATATCCGCCGACTCCGCCGACTCCGAATACGGCTACTCTTGATTTTTTCAGTTTATCAATCGCATCCTCACCGTATATATAGGCGGTGCGTGAAAATTCTTCTTTTATAGGCATAGGGCATTCCCTTTCGTTTTTCTTTTCTTCATTTTAGCACATATTTTTCAAAATATCAAGCCGTCTATTTACAAAAAATCGAAATTGGTGTATAATTATCTCATAAATATTTGGAGTTATGGTTATGAAAGTCGAACAGCTTATTGAAAAAAAGAACAAAAGCGAGCTTATATATGACGGTCGCGTGCTTCATCTCTATCGTGACGAGGTTATTTTGCCAAACGGAAACCTTGACATAAGAGAGTATTGCGCACACAACGGCGGTGTATGCGTGCTTCCCTTGACAGATGAGGGCGAGGTAATCTGCGTAAGGCAGTACAGATATGCTTGCGAGAAAATAGTTATTGAGATTCCGGCGGGTAAGCTTGAGGCGGATGAATGGGACGATCTTCGCGGCGCGGCTTTACGCGAGCTTAAGGAAGAAACGGGTGCTGAGTGTAAAGAACTGACCTATCTTGGAATGGTGCATCCAAATCCCGCACTTTTGAGTGAGAAAATACATATTTTCTTTGCGCGCGGACTTATGTTTGGTGAGCAAAAGCTTGATAAGGACGAATTCCTTGAATGCATAAGAATTCCGCTTGACAAAATGCTTGAAATGATAGCGGACGGTGAGATAGTTGACGCGAAAACTCAAATAGCGGTTTTAAGAGTTAAGAATATAATTGACAAGGAAAATAAATAAAGAAAAATCCTCTCGGTTGAGAGGATTTTTCTTTATTTGGCAACTCTTGCTTTGCGAGTTTTTTCAATTGCTTTTTGATAAAGTATTTCGGTTGCAAAACCGAGCTTGGTTATCACGTTTGGCTTTGTAGGATAACAATAAAATGAATCGTTTTCGGTGGAAATATCAATACAGTCAAAAGGCTTTATGTGCTGAAAATCGTATTCTACGTGCAGACTGTTTATTTCAATCGGCTTGCGCTGAATTCTGTAATCCTTGCCGTTGTAGTGACCTTCAATGATAAAGCCCTCGTCAATATCGTGTGTAAGCTTTGCGTTTCCAAGCGACTCAAATTTCCAGCATCCCGGCATTGAGTAGACGTCGATGTCATCGAAGAATGAGTAATCGCCACTGTCGATCTGCTTTTGTACCTGTTCTCTTTCCCACGCAAACCAATCGGGTACGTGAGAAAATTCGGTATTGCCGTCAAGCGCAGAAACTGTGCCGTCCTCGTTGAGAGTCCAACGCTTACCGCACTCGGTACAGAAGAATTTGCTTCCCGCAGAATCCATTTTCGATTCGGTATTACAGTGAGGACAATGGTAAAGTATCTTGTGTATTCCCTCTGCGCGATACTTTTCCGTGATAAGAATTCCGTTGTCCTTCTGATACTTGTAATCATCGTATTGTAGAGCATTTCTGATGACTTCGTTTATCTCGGCGACAGTCATCTTTTCTATTTCTTCGGGAGTAAGTATTTTGGTAAGTGTTGTATGCAGCGGTACCTTTCTCTTATGTCTGAAGTTCCAGAACGGCTGATGGAGGTAATTTCCGCGATGCACTACCGCAACTACGGGAACCTTGTTCATTTTAACAAGTGAGCCGAGCGAGTCGGGCATAAACGACGTAACACCGCAGGGCGAGTATCTTGCCTCGGGGTACATACAAAGCACGTCGCCGCGCTTGAGCACCTTGCAAATAGATTTCACAAGATGAAAATCATTTGTGAATTTACGCGTGCAGATAGCACCTATCCACTCCATAAGCCACGGGCGCATATAGTAACCGTCAATATTAACGACGTTGTTTACTCTATGATATTTCGTTGCCGTGGCAGTAAGCTCAAAGTCAACGAACGACATATGATTACTGAGTATCATATACGGAGGCTTTAGCCCCTCCATGTTTATCTTCTCGACCTTCTTTTTCTTGCCAATAAGCATTATTCTTGACAGCGTAAGGATAAGCCATGAAAAAAACAAGGGTTGTCTTATAGGATATTTTGCTGTTTTATATCGTTTATCCTTCTTGTAATTTACCGACATGGTGGAGTTTTCCATCCGTCACCTCTTAACTTAATTGAATTTTTTGAATTTCTTTCTGAATTTGATAAAATAAAGAGTTATAAGCTTTGTTAGCGCGATATCGTATATAACAAATGTCAGGTTGACTAACGCGTAAACGCCTATCGCCATCATTTCACCTGCCTCGCTCTCGCCAAATATAAGCGTAAATGCGGACATAAGATTTCCGTCCCCCGTTTGACCGAAGAACAGGAAATAAGCGGCGATAACTGCAATGACGAGCGCGACGTTAAGTATAAGCATCTTAAGTATCCACGAGAAGATCTTAGGAAGGCGCTCAAGCTTTTCCTTTACGATCGGATAATATCCGAAAAAGAGCAGATAAAACCACCCCGTCATGCTATACGGCATAAGGATAACCGAAAGCACACCGGTAACCGAAAAGATAAGCCAGGGATAGATGCCGCCAAGCTCTATAACCGCAAAAATGCAGAAAAAGGATGCGAGAGCAGCCATTGTAAGATCAAGTGTTTCGATAAACGAGCCAAGAAACAGCAACGCAACACCCATTGCAGATAAAATTGCTCCGAGTGTCAGCTTTTTTGTTTGTTTTGAAATTCCCTTGCTCATGCCAACACCTTAACAGCACCTGATAAGGTCGCCGCCCATACATTCACAGCAACAGTCTGCGCAAAGGAGCGTGTTACAAATATCACATGTACTGCAACCGCCCGCGTTCGCGGTATTGTAGCCCGAGCCGTAGCCCTGCGCCTGCATATTCAAACGGTTAAGCGTGTTTCTGTACTCCGCGTTCGAGGGATCCATCTGGCAAGCGGTGCGAAGCATATTTTGCGCGTCAACGTAAAAGCCTTTTCTTATAAGCACGCAACCCATAAGGTAGTGCCATTCTGCCGCACGGTCACCGGGATTTACCGCGTTAAGCTCAGCCTCGGCGGCGGCAATATTGCCCGCATTTATAAGTCTGCGTATATTGGCAAACTTGGGGTTTTGAGTGCTTTGTGAATTTGTGCTACCGTTATAGTTGTTATAACCGCCGTTATACGAGCTATTTGACTTTCCGCTTCTTATCTGCTGGATCTCCTCGTATGCCGCGTTTATTTCCTTCATTTTTTCCTCTGCAAGCTCCTTAAGGTCGTTGTCGGAATATTTGTCGGGATGATACTTGCGCGCAAGCTTTCGATATGCTTCTTTTATATCGTCATCGGTTGCCGTAGGTGATACACCAAGCACCTTATATGGATCTCTGTAATCAGCCATTGTCTTTATTTCCTCTTGCTTTCTTGTTCTTTTTCGTGCCGCATTTAAGACCAAGGATCTCGTCTGCGACGTTGGGCATTCCTCGATAAATAATATTTTTGATTATTGACTCTACGTTACCGTCGCCGCTATATTCAAGAAGATCAAAAGCAGGCTCTGCGGCGAGAAGCTCAAGACGGAGCGAGTTCGAAATTGCCTTTCTTTTCTCGTCGTCAAGCATCCCTTTTCCGTAAAGACATATAAAGGGATTAAATCGTCCTTTTTTGTAATCGTCATCAATATCGTCTACCGCGTCAACGATGTATATCCATCTGCCGATATGCTTTCCGATATTTTTTAGTATTTTAGCGTTTTTTTCTTCAACTCCGTAGGATAAAACGTCAGCGAGGATATCACCGAATTTGTCTGCGGGGATATCGACTGATCCAAGTCTTTGTTCTTCTATTTCGGATAGCTCGCGAAGTCTTACCGTTACTCTTTCATCAAGCTCACTGTATTTTTTCAGAGCTTTCTTGCGCATTGATTTAGCGATAGGAGATAGGAGCTTTGCCTTGAATTTCTTTCCGCCGCACTCGTCCGATATATCGTCTGCAATTTTGCCATAAGCAAGAATTGCCGCCGCATTTGCGCAATAATCAAGCGATTCGCAACGCGCTAGATATGCTCTTTTTCTGAATGGATGCGCTATGCATCTGCCGCGCTTGATTTCGGGAATCTCACCCGAAACCGACAAGCGAAGAAGCGCCAGAAATGCTATATCGTAACTCAATGTCATGCGTGAGCATTGTCCCGTGCATTTTCCCTGCGCTCGGCAAAGACCGCAGTACACGGCGCGGTAATATTCATTTTCGCGTACACGCATCTCGGGCGTATCGGTACGGATATATCCGAACATAGCATTTCTCCTTTGCACAGTAATACATCATATTATGATACACTATTTTGCGGCAAAAGACAAGTATTATTTGTAAATATTTCTTGATTGAATGTGAACTATGGGTGAAATAGGGTTGACAACAGGTTCATTTGGGTGTATACTATAGTTGACCGAGCGAAGGGGATTTTCGGCACTGATCATATCAGTCCCGTTGTCGCTATGACCTCGGTCTTCTTTTATTTCAGTCAGATCATTGACCGAAATCTCATTTTGATTTACTACAACGTATAGAGTAGTATTTCCTGTTCTGCTATGTTTTAATCCAAACCTAATAGGCACCAAATTGTCGTCTACGACATACCCGCCAAGTAAATTATCGAAAAACACAGTATCACTATCATGATAGTATCTATTGCTATGTCTTTCAATAACCACTGCATTTAGGGCAGTTTCTGCAAGTATAGGTAGGAGCTTAGATATTTGCTCAGGAGAAGCCTCCTTGGTAACGCTTTCCTCGATATTTCCTTTAGAAATAACAATTTCTACACCAACATCATCAAAATCTATTGTTCCATTAACAATTCTGAGATTTTTTGCAATATTAACGACGGCATCCTTTCCAAATTTCTTTTTTTCTTCTTCAAGTCGCGTTTTTTCCTTAATTATCTCAGCATCAGCTTGTCCGTCATAGATAGGCGCAACAACTATTCGGTCCTTTAATATCTCCGCTCTCTCGCTATCGGTCATACCAATAGCGATTTTTGTTTTTTCTCCCTGTGCAAATTGTTTACCCGCTTGCAAATTCTCAAACGTCTGCGAATTTGCGGGCGGCATTTTTGTGCCGTTAGTGCTCATAGGAATAGCATTATTTCCAACGTTGTGGTCTGCGAAGCTGTCAAAAAGCTTTTTGTACTGTCGCAAAAGATTCCTTGCCTCGCTCGACAAGCCGTCGTGCGATGAATAATCACGCGCCGCTCTCTTAAAGAAGCTTATGAGCCCCTTATCAGCCGAGGGTACCTCCGAGAGAATATAATCCCAAGCGTTCACGTCGCCAAGCACGTCCTCGATATATGCCGTCGCTATCTCTTCGTTAACGAGATTCAAACTATCGGCAAGAGAGAGCCCTTCGCTTCTGTACTTCTTGAGATATTGCTCGGAGATCTCACGTGACTTCTCGGGATCTATCTTCTTGAAGGCATCCGCGATCAGCTTCTCGCTACCCTTCTCTTTGAATATAGCGTGAGCCGCCTCGTGAAGCAAGAGCGTCTTCTCAAGCCTTGTTGCATCTGCCTCGGGGTTAATATAAATAGTATTTCCGTCGATAGCCGCATCCTCGTTTAATGCCGCTTTCGCATCAAATACGATATTAAGCCCCGACCGCGCCGAAACCCTTGACATCGTGACTATTTGCGCTTCAGGAATTCCGTGAGCGCGCGCCTGCCTTACCGTCGCCCTCACTGCACGTCTGCTCGGCTCGGATAGCTTGTTATACTCGGGCACGTTCTTTCTCGCCCACTCGTCAATTTCTGACGTCAATTGCGAAAGATCACCCTGCTCACCCGATTGATCATTGAAATAATTGGAAGTTGATACGGATTTTTTTCCAGATTTTTTTTGCTTTTTAATCTTGACATCTATCGCTTTTTGGAGTATACTTGTAATGAAGAGGCGAGAATCGCTTTCGGTGACCCCGGTCGTAAGCCGGTGTGTTTCCGATGAGATTTGAGCCTCTTTTTCTATTGCAACATTATGTAAGTAAAGATACTGCATCTGAGCATCTCTTTGGAGCATAACACCCATATAGTAATCGGAAGTACCAATCTTTATAGGCGCCGCAACGACAATTCTTTCTACTCCTCCTTCTTTAACCTCGTGAAAAATAACCTTTCCTTGTGCAACCACATTGGGAATAGCTTCTATTGAGGCCAGTTTTGCTGCGGTAATACCATGTCTTATTTCTGATTTGACACTTGACTTTGAAAGTGCGATATCTCCATATGTTTCAGAGTAAATATTGTTTCCCAGCGAATCAAAAAACTCCTTGAACAGTTCCTTGGGCTTTTTTCCCGTTTTCTCAAGCTTTTTCGCGTCAATAGTCGCTACAGCATCCATATCCGCGATAGCTTCCATATTCATCTCAATATCCGATTGGCTAAACGACGGATATTTGATGGCGTATTGTTTTCCCGTAATCTGCATGTTTTCCTGATTCATGCGCGTTACGGGATTTTTTACGTCTGCCTCACCCGTGTTATTACTTCTCGCCTCGCTCTCGCTCCAATAGTCGCGCAGTATCTTATTTACTTCGCTTACCGCAAGCGCACGGCTGATATTCTCGCCGTCATAGTCAAACAAGTAGTAGCTCTCTCCCTCCTTGATAACCGCCATGTTGATAGGCAATCCATCGGACGAGAAACGATACACGCCGTCGCTCATATTCTTGCTCAGCCTTTTAGGTACCGTCTTTGCTTCGGTAGTGTTAACCGCGCCGGCGTATTTTTTATTTACAAAATGAATTTTTTATGAAAATCCCTTGCAAAAATCGAGAAAATAGGTTATACTATAGTTTGGTAAAAATTGAATTTAATTTTGGAGGAATCAATAAATGGCACTTACTCTTAAAAAATCTGCTAAGTTTGACGGCGTAAAGGGCCCCGTTCTTACTATCGTTATGGACGGCGTCGGACTTGCTCCCGATACTATTTCCAATGCAGTTGCAGGCGCATATACGCCTAATCTTGACGCGCTTATGGCAAATTATCCTATGGTAGCCCTCAAGGCTCACGGTACTGCGGTAGGACTTCCCTCTGACGACGATATGGGTAACAGCGAGGTTGGTCACAACGCTCTCGGCGCAGGACAGGTATTCGCACAGGGCGCAAAGCTTGTAACACAGAGCATTGAAAGCGGCAAGATGTTCGCTTCTTCCACTTGGCAGGAGGTTATTGGCAACGTTAAGGCTAACGCGTCAACTCTCCATTTCCTCGGTCTTTTCTCGGACGGTAACGTACACTCCCATATAGATCACCTCAAGGCAATGATAGCTCAGGCTAAGGGTGAGGGCATCGCAAACATCCGCGTTCACATTCTTATTGACGGTCGTGACGTTGGTGAGACAAGCGCACTTGAATATATTGATCCTTTCGAGGAATATATCGCTTCTCTCTCCGATGCTAACTGCACTATCAAGATTGCAAGCGGCGGCGGTAGAATGAAGATCACCATGGACAGATACGAGGCTGACTGGTCTATGGTTGAGCTTGGTTGGAAGACTCACGTTCTTGGCGAGGGCAGACAGTTTGCAAGCGCACACGAGGCTGTTGAGACTTACAGAGCAGAATACAAGGTTATCGATCAGGATCTTCCTCCCTTCGTTATTGCGGAAAACGGAAAGCCCGTAGGAACTGTTGAGGACGGCGACAGCGTTATCTTCTTCAACTTCCGCGGTGACCGTTCTATTGAGATCTCCAAGACTTTTGATGCTCCCGAGGGCACGTTTGATAAGTTTGACAGAGTTCGTGTTCCCAAGGTTGTTTACGCAGGTATGCTTGAATACGATGGCGACCTTCATATCCCTTCCAAGTACCTCGTAAATCCCCCCGAAATTACTGAAACTATGGGCGAATATCTTGCAAATACAGGCGTTAAGCAGTATGCTATTTCCGAAACTCAGAAATACGGTCACGTTACTTACTTCTGGAACGGAAACAAGTCGGGCAAGTTCTCCGACGAGCTTGAGACCTACGTTGAGGTTCTTTCCGACGTAGTTCCCTTCGAGCAGAGACCTTGGATGAAGTGCGCGGAGATCACCGATAAGCTTATCGCGGCTCTTGAGGCGGGCGAATATGATTATTACAGAGTAAACTTCCCCAACGGCGATATGGTAGGTCACACGGGTAGCCTTGCGGCAACCAGATGCTCTATGGAAGCGCTTGATATTCAGCTTGGCAGAATCCTTGCTGTTATTGACAAGCTCGGCGGTGTTGCTCTTATTACCGCAGACCACGGAAATGCTGACGAAATGTTTGAAATGGACAAGAAATCGGGTCAGCCCAAGGTTGGCAAGGACGGCAAGATGAAGGCAAAGACAAGCCACACGCTTAACAAGGTTCCCTGCATCATTTACGATAATACCGATGCAAAGTCGCACTACACGGTCAAGGCAGACGAGGGCAACTTCGGTCTCTCTAACGTGGCGGCAACAATGGTCAATCTTATGGGCTATGACGCACCTGAAAAATGGGATGAGAGTGTAATTGATCTTCATTAATTAAATATTTATACGGAGAACCGCCGCGGTTCTCCGTATTTTTTCCCCTAATTGGAAAACATAGTAAATTTTTTTGTCGATATTGCTCTTTTATAGAGCTAATAATTGTGGATAGTGACGAAAAGTGTTTTTTTGAAAAAAACGGTTGTTTTTTGGGTGCGGTTTATGGTATAATTATTCTGTATTAGTACGACATTACGTAGTAATGTATTAATTTCCACGCGAGGTTATAACAGAAATGGAGCTTGATATACAAAAGGCAAGTATGTGGAAACGCATCTCTGCCTATCTTTTTGATGCGTTATTGCTCAGCATCGTCATCGTATGTATTGCGTGGCTTATGTCCGTCCTCTTCGGATACACCGAATACTCGGAGCAATTCAATGATATAAGATCGCAGTACGAGCTGGAATACGGCGTTGATTTTGAATCTGATCTTGATTCCCTCACCCCTGAGGAAAAGGCCGCCGTTGAAAGCGCATACGAAAAGTTTACTATGAACGAAGATGCCAACTACGCATATATGATGATGATCATTTTGGCATTGGCAATCATTAGCATCAGCATTCTGGCAGGATATTTCATATTGGAATTTATTATTCCGCTTATTTTCAAAAACGGACAAACGATAGGAAAGAAAGCATTTGGAATTGCGGTTATGCGTGCCGACGGCGTAAGATTGATTCCCGCCGCTCTCTTCGTACGTTCAATTTTCGGCAAATGTGTCGTTGAAACTATGGTTCCGTTGCTTATCCTTGTGATGATATTCTTTGGTAGTGCGGGACTGTTGGGTTTGATTGCTGTCGCACTTATCGGATTGTTCCAGGTAATCCTTATAGCTGCTACTAAGACGAGATCTGCTATACACGATCTGCTTGCCTATTCGGTGGCCGTTGATTTAACAAGTCAGCGAATATTTGATTCGCCTGAAGCTCTTCTTGATTACAAGAAGAAAATTCATGCCGAGGAGTCCTTGTATAAGGAACGATAAGGCGCTTTTAATTTGTTTTCAAAAAAATTTTTATAGATGAATGGAGATAACATGAAAGTTGTTTTACAGAATCTGACAAAGATCTTCCCCAGCCGCAGTAAGAAGGCAGGCGAAGAGGTTATTGCAGTAAATGACTTTACCCTTGAAATTCCCGACGGTAAGCTTATCGGCTTGCTCGGCCCTTCGGGATGCGGAAAAAGTACAACGCTTTACATGATAAGCGGTTTGCAAAAACCCTCCGGTGGTAAGATCTTCTTCGGCGACGATGACGTTACCGATCTTTCTGCTGAAAACAGAGGCATAGGTCTTGTTTTCCAGAACTACGCGCTTTATCCTCACATGACGGTAAAGCAGAACATTATGTTCCCTCTTCAGAACCTGAAGGGTGCGGACAAGCTCACCAAGGAAGAGATGATCGATCGCGCATACTATGCGGCTAAGCTCGTTCAGATCGACAACCTTATGGAAAGAAAGCCCAGTGAGCTTTCCGGTGGTCAGCAGCAGCGAGTTGCAATTGCGCGTGCTCTTGTTAAGATGCCTAAGGTATTGCTTCTCGACGAGCCCCTTTCAAACCTCGATGCGCGTCTTCGTCTTCAGACAAGAGAGGAGATCCGTCGTATCCAGAAGGAAACGGGTATCACCACTATCTTCGTTACTCACGACCAGGAAGAAGCTATGTCCATTTCCGATATGATAGTTGTTATGAAGCTTGGTGTTGTTCAGCAGACCGGTAAGCCTCAGGAAATTTATGATAATCCTACCAACCTCTTCGTTGCAAAGTTCTTGGGTACTCCTCCCATCAACGTATTTAACGGTAAGGTTGAAAACGGAACTCTTTATATCGGTAACGATGCCGTTCTTAACGTTGGCGACGTTGCTGATCAGGATGTTTGGGTAGGTGTCCGTCCTGAAGGATTTACTCCCGATGAAAACGGCGGTCTTGTATGTAACCTTAACAATATTGAGGTTATGGGTAGAGACGTCAGCGTTGTTTCCACTCACGAAGCATCTGTAAATCCCATCGTCCGTTCTATTATCAATACCGATAACAAGATCGACGGTTCCTCTGAAACTATCAAGTATACATTAAAGCCTCATAAGGTATTCATCTTCAACAAAGAAACAGAAGAAAGAATTTATTTTGAGGTGAAGTAATGGTAGAAAGTAAACATCCATGGAAAGCTTGGATATATTTGCTCCCCACTGTTATTCTGCTTCTTATATTTACGGTATGGCCGATAATTAATACGGTCGTTACTGCGTTTATATATAAGGTAGAATACAAGCCTGCAACTATCCAAGTCGAATGTGTGGGAGACGAAGAATACCGCTTCTTCCACATTAGTGACGCCGGAGAGAAAAAGTACTTAGGTGCCAGAAAGCTTGACAACGGAAAGATTGAGCTTCAGTACGTAGATACCGCCGATGAAAACGGTATATTCAAGTTTGACAGCGAGCTTACCGCTTGGACCTTGAGCGTTGATGGCAAGCAGTATTTATTCGGCGCGGCACAGAATTCCGACGCTGACCTCTTTGAGGTAAATGATGAAACTGTTGATCAGCTCGGATTATCAATTTATCCTGCGGGACTTTTCGAAAATACTCCCAATAATCTCTCCACCTCGGAGCTTGATGAGAATGCAGGATACAATATCGGTATATTCAAGGGTATTTCCGAGGCGTACAGATACGTTCTTGCTACTGCAGAGGACGGATATCTTGATACAACCGACGTTCTCTCCGATTCTGCACAGATCTACGGTGCAGGCGTTAAGGTTGGAGATAAGCGCGGATATAAGCTCTATATGGTTGATGAGAAGTACAACCCTACATATTATCTGAACGTTGCGGTTGACGAAAACGGTGACGTTGCGGTTGAGTATGCAGAGTCGACAGACGTTGCGTTTGTTTACGATGGCACCAACAGCGCGTGGGTATGTACCATTAACGATACCGAATATTATCTCGGACTTGACGGTATAAACAGAATGAACGTTTATCCGCTCGCAGATATCGGTGCTGAGAATTCTCCCGCTCCTGCTGTCATGTATATGCACAGAAGTGAAGCTTCCGAGGCAAAGCCCGCTACTTCCCTTACCCCCGATTACGCTTACCGTATGGGTGCACACCGTACCGGAAACGGAACGCAGACATACGTTACCACGGGAGCATCCAAGACGTCGGGCTTGATGCTTACCGAGGACTTCATTAACGGTGAAGTGTTCTCTAAATTTGGTATCAATAACTTTACCTACGTTCTTACCAGTAAGGGTAGTGACTTTATGGTATGCTTGAAAAACACCTTCATTCTTACCATAATTACAGTTCCGCTCTCTACTATACTTGCTCTGCTTATTGCGGTTGCTCTTAATTCTATAAGGCCTCTCCAGAGACTTTTGCAGACGATATTCTTCCTTCCCTACGTTACAAACTCTATCGCAATAGGAATGGTATTTGCGGCGATGTTCAATATCGTTGGTATTAATTCCACGAGCGAGTCCATCGGTATTATAAACAATATCTTAAGCGTATTTGGCGTAGAAAGAATTAACTGGATCAACTACGGTGCGGAGGCTTGGGCAAGCTTTACTGCTCTTATCGTTTATATCGTATGGAATGCGTTGCCCTTTAAGATCCTTATTCTCTTGGGCGGTCTTCAGAGCATCAACAAGCAGTATTACGATGCTGCAAAGATCGACAGTACACCTAAGTGGAGAGTTCTTACAAGAATTACCGTTCCGTTGCTCTCTCCTATGCTCACATATACCGTAATCACCAGCTTTATTGGTGGATTTAAGGAATATTCGAGCGTAGTAGGTATCTTCGGCGAACAGAAGAGCGTTGCAGGTGGTGCAAATATGAACACTATCGTTGGACATATTCAGAATCACCTTACCAAGACCCGTGACTACGGTCTTGCGGGTGCGGCAGCTCTTATGCTCTTTGTTATTATCTTTGTTGTAACTATGATCAACTTGCGTATAAGCAAGAAGAACACCCATTATTAAGAAGGGAGGCTAACTGAATGAAAAAGAAAAATGTAAATTCAACCTCCGCTTTGAAGGTAATGGAAGAAAGAGATATCAACAAGGTATCGTCTTCTCAGAAGGTTGCTAAAGTATTTGGACAGATCGGAGTCTATGCCTTCCTCGGAATTATGGCTTTGATCGTACTCTTCCCCTTCTATTTCATGATCATTTCGTCATTGAAATCACTTGAAGAGTACCGACTTGCAGTTCCTACACTTATTCCTCAGGCATGGAAATTCCAGAACTATACCGATATCCTTATCCCTTACGAGTGGGCAGAGGCAAACGGATGGGTTGGAACCGTAGTTTCCTACGATGCCGTTAACAACAACTTTGACCTCTTTACCCTGTTCAGAAACACAATGTTCGTAGGTATCGTTTCAACGATATTCTCTGTCGTTATCACGGTGCTTTCCGCATTTGCATTCGCAAGACTTGAATTCAAGGGCAAAAACGTGCTTTTCGCTGCTCTTCTCGGAACAATGATGATCCCCGGAGAGCTTTTCACCATAACAAACTATGCAACTGTTATGACCAAGGACGGTTGGTTCCCCAACTTCTTTAACGGACTTGGAAATATGTTTGGTGCGTTTGGCCCCGACTTCCAGCTTCCAATGGTAGATTCAAGCTATGCAGCACTTATCATACCTTTCCTTGTAAGCGTGTTCTACATCTACCTGCTCAGACAGAACTTTTTGCAGATACCCAACGAGCTTTACCTCGCCGCTAAGGTCGACGGTACCAGCGACATCAAGTATTTGTGGAAGGTTATGATCCCCTTGGCGCTCCCCACTATCATTTCAATAACTATATTGAAGATGATGGGCGCTTGGAACTCCTATATGTGGCCCCGTCTTGTAGCAAATGATGAAGCGCACAGACTTATCACAAACGGACTTAGAAACGCCTTTAGCGACGTTTCGGGTAACACTGACTACCCCCGTCAGATGGCGGCAGTCGCACTCGTTTCGATTCCCTTGTTCCTTGTATTTATTTTCCTTAGAAAGTATATTATGAAGGGCGTAAGCCGAAGCGGTATCAAAGGTTAATTGCTTTATAAAAAAGCTTAACATAAGAATTATTATTTTTGGAGGAAAAATTCATGAAAATGAGATTACTCGCACTCTTTATGGCGATGGTTCTCTGTTTTGGATGCATGGCACTTGTTTCTTGCGGTAATACCGTAAGCGAGGAGACTATTGCAGCTCCCGAGCAGAACGAACAGCCTACCGAAGCTCCCAACGAAGATGAGCCCCCCGTTGATGAAGTAAAAGAAGAAGGTTATGACGGAAGCGCTGTAACCATCACCTTCTACCACACCATGGGTAGCAACCTTACCGATGTTCTTAATCCTTACATCGAAGAGTTTAACAAGCTCTACCCCAACATTACGATCATCCATTCTCAGGTTGGTGGATACGACGACGTTCGTGAGCAGATCAGTACCGAGATCACCGTTGGTAACCAGCCCAACATCGCGTACTGCTATCCCGACCACGTTGCAATGTACAACATCTCTAAGGCAGTTTATCCCCTTGATTCCCTTATCGACAGCATGGCTGTAGTTACCCGTGCTGACGGTACCGAAGAGATCATGGGTCTTAGCCAGAGACAGATCGACGACTTTATCCCCGGTTACTACAACGAGGGTAAGCAGTTCGGCGACGGCAAGATGTATACTCTTCCCCTTTCTAAGTCTACCGAGGTTCTTTATTATAACGCAACCTTCTTTGCTGAGCATGGCCTTACTCCTCCTACTACCTGGGACGAGATGGAAGAGCTTTGCGCAAAGATCAAGGAAATCGATCCCAATTGTATTCCTCTTGGATATGACAGTGAGTCTAACTGGTTCATCACTATGTGTGAGCAGCTTGGCACACCCTACACCAGCGCAACCGGCGAGCATTTTCTCTTTAATACCGCTGAAAACAGAGCGTTTGTAAAGGAATTCAAAACATGGTTTGACAAGGGTTACGTTACTACTCAAGAGATCTACGGTTCATACACCTCCGGTCTTTTCGTAGCTGAAAGCGGTCAGAGAAGCTATATGTCCATTGGTTCTTCCGGAGGTGCAAAGCATCAGCGTCCCGCAAAGGATAACACCGGAAACTACCCCTTCGAGGTAGGCATTACCACCATTCCTCAAGCAAATCCCGAAAATCCCAAAGCGATTTCTCAGGGACCTTCTCTTTGTATTTTTGATAAGGCTAACAAGCAGGAAGTTTATGCTTCTTGGCTCTTCATGAAGTACCTCACAACCACCGTTGAGTTCCAGGCTGAATTCTCGATGGCTTCCGGTTACGTTCCCGTTCTTAAGTCCGTTGCTGACAACGAATTCTACAAGGCTGAGTTCCTTGATAAGGCTAACGGCGGTGATTTCATTGAAGCACTTTCTGTAAAGGTTTGCATATCCCAGTCTGATGCATATTATACGTCCCCTGCATTTAACGGTTCTTCCGTTGCTCGTGACGAGGTTGGACAGCTTATTCAGGACTGCTTCGCTGCAGAGGCATCTGAGGCTGAGGTTGATGCTATCATTCAGAAGCTCTTTGAGGATGCAATTGAGAAGTGCAAGTACCTCTCTTAATCTATAATAAATTAAGAAACACATCAAAACAATCAGGTTAATTAGTAATGAAAAGAATCATTAGTAATTTGCTTATCGTTGTATTGCTGATGGGCACCGTTCTCGGTTGCCTGTCGGCATGCACCGATGCAAATGTTAAAAATGACTCCACGGATAACATCACTACAACGGCGCCCATTGTCAATGATGAATCTGAAAGCGAGAGCGCTCCTGCTGAAGAACCCGCACCTCACGTTGATTACGCGGCTTCTGTAAAGCTCGATATGTCATCTGATACTCTTAAGCAGCAAGTTACCGTCAAGACGTTTGTAGACGGTGACACCACTCACTTCTACGTTCCCACGTCACTTATGGATACCGGAGTTATAAAGGCAAGATATCTTGCTATCAACACTCCCGAATCTACCGGTAAGATCGAGGAATGGGGTAAGGCTGCATCCAAGTTTACAAAGGAAAAGCTTTCTTCTGCAACCTCTATTATCATTGAGTCGGACAACGGTGTTCTTAACGCAGATTCAACCGGCGACAGATATCTCCTTTGGATCTGGTATAAGACTGCAGACAGCGATGATTACCGTAACTTAAATATTGAAATCCTTCAGAACGGCTTGGCAATCGCATCTAATTCAGCGCAGAACCGTTATGGAACTACCTGCATGGCTGCGATCAATCAGGCGAAGGCTGAAAAGCTTAACGTACATTCAGGAAAGCAAGACCCCGACTTCTATTATGGAGAAGCGCAGGTCATAACTCTTAAAGAGCTTCGTTGTAACATAGAAGAATATAACGGAGTGAAGGTTGCCTTTACGGGTATTATCACGATGAACTGCGATAATGCGGTTTACGTTGAGAGCTACGACGAGGAGACCGACGTATGGTATGGAATGTACGTATATTACGGATTCGGACTTAACGGAACAGGTCTTGAGATCCTTTCCGTCGGTAACGAATCAAGAATTGTCGGTACCGTTCAGTATTACGAGGCAGGCGGAACCTATCAGGTTTCCGGTCTTACATACCGTGTAATGAAGCCCGACGATCCCTCTAACATCAAGAAGCTCAGTGACGGACATTCTCCCGTATACCTCCCTACAACCGCTGACCGTTTTGTTAACGGCAAGGTTGACGTAAGCTTCGTTGATGAAGAGGAAAATCAGACAATTACAACCTATGATTACGCTGAGCTTGCTCTTTATTCCTCCATTAAAATGGAAGGCTTGAAGGTCAAGAGCGTATCCACAACCACCAATGAAGATAGCTCCAACTACGGTGCAATGACTCTTACCTGCGAGCTTGACGGTTTGACTGTTAAGGTTCGTACTACCGTTTTCCGTGATGAGAACGGTGATCTTATAACAGCTGACTATTATAAGGGAAAGACCATTGACGTAAACGGTATCATTGAATACTTTATGGGCGGCTATCAGATCAAGGTGTTTGTTCCCAGTGATATTATTATTAAATAATATAAAATTTTCATTAAGGAGTAATTATGAAAAAGTTAATTGCAATTTGTTTGGCAATGCTTATGTGCCTTTCTATCTTTGCTGCATGCGGCACCAAGGATCCCGCTGGCACAGACGCACCCGGAACAACCGAAGCTCCCACTCCCCAGGAGTCTGAGAGCACCCCTGAAGAGTCTGACTCTACACCTCCTGCTTCTCAGTATGACGTTGAGGCAGCTGCAGAGTTCCTTGACGCTATGTACAAGAATGAAAATCCCGTTACCGCTGCTGACTATGAATTGTTCGGTCAGGTAATGGTAGGCCTTGACAAGTACACTGTTGCTTGGACCGTTGACAGCGACAAGGTTACTGCTGTTGAAGGTAACCCCTACTGGACTATCATGGTTGACGAAATGTCCAAGGAGACCGTAAACTATAAGATTACCGGTGTTATCACTGCTCCTGACGGAACTACCGCAACCGTTTCTTACGATCGTACTGTTCCTGAGTTCATTGTAACCTCCTTTGAGGAATACATGGCTGCTACACAGGATCAGATGGTTACCGTTGCAGGTATCGTTGTTGGTATCAACGCAAAGAGCGTAGGCAACACCAGAAACCACCTCTTCCTCGCTGATGTAGACGGCAAGGGCGGTTACTACTGCTACCAGCTTGACAAGGATCCCCTTGAGGCAGGTGTTAAGCTCGGTATGACCGTTGCTGTTACGGCTCCCGCATCTCCTTACAGTGGTATGCAGGAAACCAAGGGTGGCGATTTCGTAATCGTTGACGAGACTATCAAGGATGTTCCTGTTCTTGATATTACCGATAAGTTCGCAGCAGGTGAGAGCCTTAAGAACTACGTAGGTCTCGTAGTAACCATTAAGGGCGTTACCATTACTGATCAGGTGCTTGGCGGAACCAGCGAGTACCTTAACTTCGAGCTTAACGGTCAGAAGGCATACGTAAGAACTTACGTAACCGACTTCCCCACCACTCTTAAGGCAGCGGACAAGGCTGGCATCGATGCAGCGCACGCAGCAAACTTTGGTAACTCTGCAACCGCTACCGGTATCCTCGTTCTTTACAGTGGCAATCCTTACCTTATTCCTACCAGCACTGATTGCTTCTCTGACTACACAGTAGTTACCAAGTCCGACGCTGAAAAGGTTGAGGCAGAGATTGAAAACCTTACTGTTGTTGAAAATATTATCGAGGATACAACTGTTGAGCTTGTTCTCGTTGGTAAGTACTATGAGGATGTAGCAATCGCTTGGACCATTGATAATGAGGGCTATACTATTGATGAAAACGGAAAGCTCGTTATCGCTCTTGCAGACGAGCAGGTTAAGCTTACTCTTACCGCAACCTTCACTTGTGGGGAAGTAACTGAAACCAAGACCTTTGAAATCAATGTTAAGGCTCTTGCAAAGGGTGTTTACACCGGCGAGCACGTCGATAACCCTGTAGTAGGAACCGCATACAAGTTCTACCTCACCGCAAAGGATGGTAAGGATTACTACTTCAACGGTATCAAGAGCGGCAACTACCTCCAGACCTCCACAAACATCGCTGACGGTGTTGACGTATACCTTGAGGCAGTTCTCGATGGCGAAACTGTTACCGGATACAGATTCTACTTCGATAATGCAGGCGTTAAGACCTATATCGACCTCACCGACGCAGGCAAGGCTAATCTCGTTACCGAGAACCCCATTGCAGTATTCAACTACGTTGCTGAAACTAACTGCTGGGTAGCAAAGATCGGCGAGACAGACTACTACCTTGGAACATACAACGATTTCAACACTATCGGCGCTTCCAAGACCTCCTACATCAATGCTGAGAACACCGGCGTAAGCCAGTTCCCCGCTAACTTTGCAATCGCAGTTCCCGCTACCTATGTTCCCAATAACGAAAAGTCTCCCGTAGCAGGAACCGCATACAAGTTCTACCTCACCGCAAAGGACGGTAAGGATTACTACTTCAACGGTATCAAGAGCGGCAACTACCTCCAGACGTCCACCAACATCGCTGACGGTGTTGACGTA
>JAFVQU010000021.1 GCA_017504625.1 Clostridia bacterium
CGACGTTATCGTTCCCTCGGACTATATGATCGAGCGACTTATCGAGGAAGACGCGCTCGCTCCCCTTGACTACTCAAATATTCCCTTGGCTAAGGAAAATCTCTCTCCCGAATTCTTCGGTGAGAACGCGGAGTTTGATTACTACGACGAGGGCAACGTATACTCGGTTCCCTACTTCTACGGTATGATCGGCATCATCTACAATACCGAAATGGTTGACGAAGCCGATATCGGCTCGTGGAGCCTTATGTGGAATGAGAAGTACAAGGGCAACATACTTCAATTCAACAACTCGCGTGATGCCTTCGGCACGGCGCAGTATTATCTCGGAATTGACGTAAACACCGACGACGAGAGCGAATGGCGTGAGGCTCTTGAGCTTCTCAAGAAGCAAAAGGGCATTGTTCAGGGCTACGTTATGGACGAGATATTCAATAAGATGGAGGGCGGCAGCGCGGCAATCGCGGCGTATTACGCAGGCGACTTCCTTACCATGTACGAGAACAATGAAAACCTCGATTTCTTCTACCCCGAGGAAGGCACTAACCTCTATATCGACGCTATGTGTATTCCCAAGACCAGCGAAAACAAGCTGATCGCCGAGAGATACATCAACTTTATGCTCAGCGTTGACGAAAATTACGGCGCGCCCGCGATAGCTAACGCCGAGTACACCTATTACGCCTCGCCCAACCGCGCAGTAGTTGAGCACGAGGATTACCGTGATTATATGAACGAGATCAAAGCCGACGGCTACGATATTATGTATGCCACCGACGACGTTCAAGCCACGGCATACGCAAATCTCTCCCCCGAAAAGCTGATAATGCTCAATAATCTTTGGGAGGAGCTTAAATCTGATATTAAGATCAGTCCCGCGATAATCATTATCTGCATAGCAATAGTGGTCACCCTTTTGGGCTCGGCTCTTTTCTTCGGTATCAGAAAAAAATACAGAAATAATTATTGATAAAGAAAAGTGCTTGGCAGGTTACTGCCAAGCACCTTTTTTTATTTGTATTTCTTTAAAACTATACCCGTAAGTCCGCTGTCGATAAGCACGTAATCGTCAGACCAAGACTTGCCCTCGGTAACGAAATGCGCGGGGCCGTACGAAGATTGTATGGCAGGAACAAGGTGAAGCGGGCCGAAAAGATTTCGACGCGTTCCAACCACGCTGACCTTAATTGCCTTTCGGTTGCGAACCGCATCGGTTACGTCGGCTTCGTAGGGATCCCAGCAAAGCCTATATTCACCTATTCCCTCCGCGCTCACACGCACAAGGCTACCCGTAAAGCTCTCAGGTGAGAGTATCACGCGCTCGCCGTCGCCAAGGCTTCCTATCCTCTCATACTTGTCAGGAGTAAGAATATACGTCACCTCACCCGTATAGAATGGCAGATTGAAGTTTTCAAGCCTATCAAAGCCGATGCGCTCGGGAAAACTTACTATCGTTCGATTCTTGCCGTCGATCTTAACTCCAAAATCGCCTATAAGATAAAGTGCCTCAAGGTTTGTCGTGCGCATAAAATTGCACGAAACCGTAACGGTGTTTCTTCCAAGCTTTAACAGCGAGGTCGGAACCGTCATTTTCTTAAAGCAATCGTCTATCCAGAAATCGTTTATACCGTTACTCCCAACACGAGTACCGTTGACGGAATAAGTCATAAGCTCAGGGCGCTCGCCCGCCAGAATTATGTCACTCTTTGGCATCACGCCAATGTCAAAGCTGTATTCGACCTCAATAAAGCCGTATTTCTGCTTGTGGTGGAGCTTCGAATACCAAGGCTGGAGCATTTCGCCGCCGCGTCGCTCAATGCCGACCCTGTCGCGCACCGCGCGGTCAATTTTGAGAATTTCTTTCTCCTCGCTCCACTCGCCGCCGTCCATTCTGAAGCGGGCAAAGTCAAGCACACATACGTTTTGCTCGCTAAGCTCAAAGGAGAATTCACCCTTTGGCAAAACCGTGTCGACGAGAGTCATTTTTCTCTTTGACGGCGCAAGGCCTTCGTCCCTTTCGCGTGTCAGCACAAACGCCTGAGTTTCTGCCGGTAGCAGCTTTGTGTTAATTATAAGCTTACCTTCGCCAAGGCTTACCATATCGCCGGCATCCGTGCGCGAGCCGTCGTCAAACGACCAAGCTTCCGCAAATTTAAATTCGTCGGTGTCGATCGCAAGCGTCAAAGTGCCGCTTTCGGCATTTCTGTTGGTGTTAAGAAGAACTATTCCGAGAGAATTGCCGTAATCACGCGTTCCCACAAAAACCTCTCTTGCCACACTGCCGTCAGCCTTTTTGACCGAAATATTCGTCTTTGAGCTTGACTTGATAGCCGAAACTATCGAGTTCTCGTCAAAATCAACGCATAGACAAGAGTTCTTGGCAAAATCCTTTGCCTCGTTGCTTGGAGTTGCATTGATATATGCAGGTAATTTGCCCGCAAATACGACCTTGCCTCCCATATCGGCAAATTTTTTGAGTATTTCAAGCGTGGTGGGACGTATCGTTTCAACACCCGACAAGAGCACTACCCTATACGCCATATTGCCTAAATAAAGCAGGGGGTTACCGTCGCTGTCAAGCTCGATCTTGTACTTTTCCGAGAGCATCTGCTCGTCACCATAGTCAAAATCGATATGGTTGCCGACAAGAATGTTAAAGGTCTTCGCATATATACCCTCAAGCTCGTTCACAGCAGGCTCTTTGGGGAATATCCAGTTCGCCCATTTAAGATGGCACTGCGACCACACCGACTCGACAGGATTTATAACCAACACGTCGCACACAGGCTCACCCTCGGTCATAAACACGCCAAAACGGGCAAAATGGTCCTCAACAGTGCCGTAATATTTATACCACGGCGATTGATGCAAAATGCTTGCGGGATAATCGCGTTTTGATTCTCCCTCCATCGTGTACCAAGACAGGTGCGGGCATCTGAGATTGATGCCGAAAAGTGCCTGCCAATCTCCGACCGCCTTGTGTCCTTTCATCGACATCTGCCAGCCCGTACAGCCGTAAAGCTCGGACAAAAGCCATTTTTTGCCCACCTGACGCGCAGTTGAAGATAGCTGCTTTGCCGCCCAATAGCATCGGTTACCCTCGGACAAAATATCAATTCCCGGCGCGCCCATATACTCGTAAAATCTCTGAATTGAGCCGTTGGGAACTGCCTGGTTGACCAAGGAATCCTCGTGTAAAACGTGACCCGTAAACACAATTCCGTTTTTCTCGCACCAATCGTTTATAGGCTTTGCAAATCTCTCAATAAAGAGGTTGTTTGCAAGGTCAAACCAATCGTGCTTTACAGGAGCAAATCTCTCACCCATCGGTCTGTAGAAAAGTTCGGGGAGCTTTTCCTTTGCATCGTAGCCGTAGCGCGAGATAAACTCCTCAAGAAAGTCGTCTGTCCAACACATCGCGCTGGAATTTATGCCGTTCGACTCACTGTAATTGCCCATTCCATTTCCGCGGTGCGGCTCATCGGTGAAAATTCCCTTTATCGACCTGCCAAGGCGGTCACCGCAATGCTCTTTATATTTTTCGTGCGTAAGCTCAATAAACCTTTCGGTAGCCTTTTTGCTCATCGTATCGATGTAGGTCGTTCCGTTGTAGTTGGAGCTCGGCGCGTTAGGCACTATCTTAAAGGAGAGTATTTTCCAAGCGCCCATCTTATCGGTGAACAGCTCTGCTTTTTCTTCAATGAGCTTATTTATGTCATCACTATCATCAATCGGGAAATATCCCCAAAGGTCAATTTCGTCGATCCATGCAAGAAAAGCGGCAACTATCCCCTCGCTCCACTTGAACGTTTCGGGGCTTTGCTCGTATATGTAGATCGACTTCATTCTGTATTGCGGGTCAACGGTTACCTTGCCCCCCGCACTGCCCGAGGGCCAGCGGTCTTCATCGTAAAGCCAGGACTCCAAGCCTATTGCCTCACCCTCGTCCGCGCCCGCGTTTATAAGGTCAAACCATTCCTTGCCGAGATACTCGGTGATAAGTCCCGCGCGCGAGTGCATAAAATAGCCGCCAAATCCCATTTCTTGCATAACGCCTATCTGGCGGCGCACCTCGTCCTCGCGAAGCTCTCCGTTCCATGACCAGAAAGGCTTGCCTCTCCATTCAGCACCCGGAGAGCGAAACAAATTATATCTTGATTCCTTGTTCATGTCAAAATTCCTCCTAACAAGTAGAATTAAGCCCTCAAAATTTATCGGGCAGAAAAATAGCTTTCTATCTCTTCCCTTGTCGCCGTGCAGCTTCCCTGTATCATTTCGCTCGAGCCGCCGCCGCGACCACATATCGCCGCGTTTATTTCCTTCGTCAGCGGCTTGAGGTCGACCGAGGTGCTTGAAATGATGTATTTATATCCGCCCTCGCCATTTCCCGCAAAGACCGCGCAAATACCGCCGCATTTTTGCTTTGCGCCGTTGACAAGCTCACGTAGAGAGAGCATATCGCCCTCGTCCTCAAAAATTACGAGGTTTCCGCTTGTATATTCAAGCTTTTCAAGTTTAAATGTGCGAATTTCGCGCTTAAGTGCAGAGATTGTTCCCTTTTGCTTACTGATCTCGTCGATCAGACGGTCAACACCCTCGCCGACCTCGTCATGCTTTGCCGAAATAGCCATTGAGATCGACTTCACCTGCGCGTAATCTGCTCTGAAGGCATCAAGCGCATCGTAGCCGCAACGCATGTGGATTCGCATACCGCCCTTATAACGAATAAACTCGGTTATCTTGATAAGCCCGACTTCGCCCGTGTTCTCAACGTGCGGCGCACAGCAGGCGCACATGTCAACGCCCTCGATCTCAACGATACGGACACCCTCGGCAAGATCAAGCTTGCTTCGGTATTCAAGAGCCTTAAGCTCGTCGGGCGTGGGATAATAAGCTCTTATCGGGTGGCACTCAAAAACCGCCTTGTTTGCCAAATCCTCTATTTTGCGTATATCGTCCTCATTCAGCTCTCCGTCAAAATCCGCAGTCATATCGTCTGCGCCAAGATGGAAGCCAACGTTATTAAAGCCGTAAATTTTGTGTATAAGCCCCGATACGATATGCTCGCCTGTGTGATTCTGCATCTTTCGAAAACGCGCCTCAGCGTCAATTTCGCCGCGCACACAGCCGCCCACAGTCAAGAGCTTGTCTATCTTGTGACAGATCACGCCGCCACGCTCGCTGACCGCCCAAACGGTAGCGTCACCAAGCCTGCCGCCGTCGGCACTCTGACCGCCCTCCTCGGGAAAGAACGCAGTTCTGTCAAGCACGACTTCATATCCGTCCTCGCACTCAACGCACGAGAACACCACCGCGTCAAAGCTCACCGTCTTTGACGAAATATCAAACAATCTGATAGTTTTTTCCATATAAAAAAGCCTTTCGCTTAAATACGTTTATTCATATGTTTGTATTATAACACAAAGCGAAAGTAAGTGCAATAGCTTATAATAAAGAAAAGGCACGGAATTCGCATTGAATTCCGCGTCCTTTTTCAGCTATTCTGCTATTTTCAGCGCGCCCTGGATCGTTCCCTTGCTGTAGTAGGTATCAATCTCATAGGAAAGCACCTTTATAACTATATCGCTGCCCCTTGCGACCTCACGTTCAAGCTGTACGTGCTCAACATATTCGTCAGGGCGCAAAAGTCCGCTCTCTCCTATCAAGGCTCCCTCGGTGTCGTATATTTTGATAAGAAGCCACACCTTATTGGTCGCAGGAGAGGTAAAATAGATGCGCAAACGGTTGTCCTCAGTCACCTCGGGCGTTCCGCAAAGCGAGAATTTAAACTCTCCCTGTGTTGACGGCGAGCCGTAGTTCATCTCCTCCGGTACGTCGGTCGGTAGACCCGAAATTGCCGCTTCATCAAAGCTCGGAGGATCAAATTCAGCCGCCGCGGGAGCTTCACGTCCGCAAAGCACCACCACCATAACGACGAGCGCGACCAAAAGCAACGCCGCCATTACAAAAATAATTATTTTTTGTTGTCTGTCCATTTTCCCTCCGAAATTTTACTTGATTTTGAATACAAGCACACGGAAATCCGTGTGCTTGTATAAAAAGTATTGGTTAACCGATGGTAATGTTGATATTACCAACTACTGCGTTGTTAGCAGTCTTATCGGTAGGCTCACCGGATACAGCAACGGTTACGGTTGCGGTAAGGCTTGATAAGTTGCCGGGATCTACATCCTCTGCAGTGGGAAGGCTACCGTTAGCAACGGTTACTTCAACGGTAACACCGGTGCTTCCGTTAGCTGCGTATGCACCGGTAACGGTAACAGGAGCGTTGGAGTGGTTGATGACTTTAATGGTTTCAGTAACCTTTCCGTCAAGGGCTGCGCCAGCCCAAGCGCCGCTTTCATTTTCATAAGTGTGGCTGTCAGACTGCCAATCGCCCTTGTCGTAATTATAGGTGAAGGACAGACCGGTCCACTGAATATCAACGTTGTAAACTATCTCTGTTTCGTCGTTTACAGTTACCTTAACTTCGTGGCTGTCATTCTGACCTGCTGCGGTTGAGGTATCACCATCAGCAGCAGATACGCTGAATACGAGTGTGCAAGTCATTACGACTGCGAGGAGGATTGCTAAAAGCTTTTTCATTGTTTTAATTCCTTTCTTACAATGTAAAATTTTTTATTATTTGCCGACCTTTAAGGTCGTTTATAATCATTCCGTTACCACTACGGTAACACCGGCGATATTAGTATCCAATATGGCTTTTTCGCCGGTTTCGGGATTATAGAAGTATATTTTATAAAGTCCTTCATACTGTCCCGCCTTTAATTCGACCTCACGCTCAGCAAGTGAAAGCTCCTGTATCGTGTAGCCCGCGGGAACACGTCCCGACCTGCCGAGGAAATACGTATTTCCATCGGACACGATATAAAGCTCGATCACTGTATCGTGGCTGGAGGAATTGGGGTTTTTGTAATAGATCTTAGCTATTTCGGCAGTAAGATTCAGCTCTGCTTTTTTTGTGTAAATAAGTGATACCGAACCCCCACTGTCTATCGGTTTCTTTTCGCTCGTATCGTCTTCGTTGGGAACGACGTTGGGATCAATTACGGGAAGCGGATTGTCGGGAGCAGGTGGAGCGGGAGGCGCGGGAGCTGTAATTAATGCTAAAATTATCGCCACCGCCGCTATTATCGCCGCGCTTATTGCGCCGACTGTGATAAGAAAAGGCACTCTGCTTGAATGGATGGATATAAATTGATTTTCTCCAACCGCAACGTAACCGTTGGATTTTGATAAAAATCCTGCGTTCGTATCCTTGGGATAAACTCCGAGGACGTGACCGCCTATACGAAGATCTCCCGTTTTAAGCGTTTGTTGCTCGGCGTGTGCCTTTCCGCTCTCCTTGAGCCTCTCAAGGCGTTTTCTCTGCTTTTCGTCAAACTTATCCTGAGCCTTGCCCGTTCCGAGATGCGCCTCACCCGAAAGAGAGTAACCCGCGCCACTGGGATAAAGCTCTTTTATCTTCTTTTTAGAATAGCAAAAGACGTATTCCTTACCAAGCTTGACTCTCTTATCATAGTCTGTTTTTAATATATGATTGAAATTAGCCATCGGTTTATCCTCCCTTCCCTTATTTTCTCGTACCGCTTCGTATCGTCACCGTGCAGGTGCCGACCGTGTACTCTTGACCTGCCTCAGCGCTTTGAGGCAGCTGTCCGTCAACCCAGAACCAGACCGTAACATTACCCTTGATCGCGATCTCGCTCGAGGTCACGCGCGTTCCGTCATATGAATTATCTGACGTATAATATCCGTCAACCATTGAATATTGCGCGTCTATATTATGGCTAAAATCGGCTACTATTGTAACATTACTGTCTTCGCCGTTTGCAACCGTCAGATAATTACCTTCACCTATCGGCGTAAAGTATCCGTTTTCGTACGAGTGCGTATCGGTATTCCAATCTCCCTTATTGTAGGAGAAGGACATATCTCCCCAGCTTATAGTGCAGCTTATTTGGGGAACGAACTCACCCTGATAGTAGTAAACGTTTATAACGATATCCTGCGCTCCCATTACGCCCGAAATGACCCTGTCATTCTCTGCGCAGTTGTAAACGTAGCCACCAACGTTGATATCCTTAGGTGATTCCTTACTGTAGCTATCGCCGTATTTCATACTTGCCACGTAAGAATCGGCTATTTTGCTTGATCCGTTCAGATAATGTATCGTCAACGTATACGAATTTTTCGTATACCTGACCGTAATTACCGTGTTCTGCGCGGGAACGGTCAGAGTAATGCTGTCGGGGTCTGCCGTATATCCTGTCAGTGCGGGGGACGCATAGCTATGCTCGCTTCCGAAATCAAGAATATAACTGACGCTTTCAAACGCGGCATCGGGTACTCCGTCACCGTTTACATCCTCGTCAGGCTTTATATAATGGATAGTCAGGCTATACTGCTCGGCCTTCCATTTTGCCACGAGCTCTGCTCCGTCTGCCCTTGTGTTTACTATGCTCTCCTCGTCTATCGGCGAGCCGTTGAGCAGCCAGCCGTCAAATACGTATCCCAGCCTTATAGGTGTGGGAAGACCGTCGTACGATCCCGTATCAACGTTATAACCGTAGGTTTCGCCAAATCTGACGTTCTTGCTTGTAACAGAGCAGCTTCCGCCGTTGGCATTAAACGAAATATTATATACGTTAGCCGTATAATATACGTAATATGTAGCACCGTCTGCCGTCATATCTCCCTCGACTATGGGGATTGACGCGGTATATCCGCTTATTGAGGGGGACTTGATCTTATAATGCTGATCCTCATATTCCTCAATGGTCTGGTGGTAAGCCTCTGCCGCCTCAGCTCCGCTATCCTCATAAATATAGAAGATATTAAGCTCGCGCGCGGTAGAATGGTATGTTACAGTATATTCGGCATCGCCGTCTGTAATACCGCTCACAATAGCCTGATCGGGCGCGTAACCCGTCAAGGTGGGAGAAGATATGCTGTAGCTCTCACCGTACTTCACGGTATGCGTAACCGTTTCGGACGCAACCGTGCCGTCGGAATACTTATAATTGACCCTTACCGTATATTCGTTGGGAGCGTATCTGCCGATGACGTAAACGTCGCGCTTGGGCATAGTGGTGATAGGCTCGTTACTTCCGTCACCCCAGTCCCAACTGAATTTGTAGTGAGTGAGATTTTCGGGAATTGTTGCTCCGCTAGCCGCAAAATCAGCCTCAAGATCGATAGGCTCACCAAAGTGTCGGTCTATTTCAACAACTCCGTATTCACCGCTTGTGGGATCGGTCTGATAATAATAGAAAATCTTGTGTGATTCGTGGCAAGCCTCTGCGGCAATAACCACGTCGGCATCTATCGCCGTATTTTTGACTGTAACGACAGAATGCCAGTCGTCTTCTCTTTCGTAGGTGTAATCCTCGCCTGCGACAAGTGTTATACCGCCGACCGTTACCGTTATCTTATCGGGCAGGTGGTGGTGATGATCGTCACCCAGATCATTAAGGTGCAAATGCACGATATAATCATGCTCGGCATATCCGTTCTCAGTGAAGGATATCGTATCGCTTGTTTTTTGAACGAAGTCCTCACCATTTGGAACAAACGCCGATATTCCGTCGCCAAGAGCAAACGTGACCTGCGCATTTACGTAGATCTTCGCGTCCGCCTCCACAAATATCGCCTCAACCTCGGGACGCTCGGTGGCGTATACCATATCTCCCGTTCTCTTGGGCTTTACGCCCGCACGGATCTTGTACTCTGTGGTTGACGTGGGAGTGTATGCCGTGGTATCAAGTCGGGGGTCGACTATCTCCACGTAATCCGCCTTCCACCTGTCCTCCTCCGAAAACATGGTATCAAAGTCGGGAAGCCCCGTGACTGTATCTACAAGCTCGCTTGCAAGCACGGGATCGTCACCGCTGTGGTACGTAGTACTCTTTGTCGTAAGCGAAAGACCTGATATTATACTTTCGGGTATAGCGACGTTTGCATAGTCGCTCGCTCGTGATTCGTCTGCATTGATAAAATCTGCGGGGGTCGCACCTCCATCGGCTTGATGTATTCTCATGCCCGTTGGAAGCGAGGGATCGTTGAGGTACAAAAGCAAGACGTCATTTCCGCCAAGGAAGCCATCCTTTACGGAAAGGATAAATCTTAGCTTGAACTCTATACCGTATATTTCATCAGCAGTCTCAAACTGGATTTCGTCATTGTGAAGAAGCGCAGGCGTAATCTTTGAGATGTTGACCGTGACCTTTACGTATTCGGGATCAGACGTATCAAGCGTGTACGAAAGACCGTCCTCAGCAATTGTGCCCTCGGTCATTTCGACGGTCACGCCATCAACACTTGCTATATTGAAATACTTGGATATAGCCGCCTCTACGGTATAATCCTTAAGTCTTTCAACGCTACCTCCTCCGCTTCCGAGGCCATCGCATACGAGAGTTCCCGTACCGCCCTTATTTTCTCCGACAGAGAGCGTAGAGCTTTCGATATATTTAACACCCGGCTTATCATTGCCTTGGTAAACGTAGTTTGATACCGCGCTTCCTCCGTCACCGCCGGAGTTTGCGCCCTTTCCTCCGTTATAGTCGTTTATATTACCGGAGAACGTATTGCTGATGCCACTCGGTGTAGCGCCTGTCTTACCACCCGCAAGGATGATAGCGCCGCCGCCTCCGCCTCCGCCGCCCGAGGCAACCATAAGGTAGTAATCTACCGTTTCAGTCGCAAGGTCACTCATGACCGCAACGTAAGAGGCTCCGCCTCCGTTACCTCCCTGCGACGTCGCGGTGGAATCCGCCGAATTATATCCCGTAACAAACCTAAGGTGCGTTCCCGCGGCAAGATTAAAGGTAGCGGTAATACTTCCTCCGCGTCCTGCCTTTCCGCCGCTTGCCAGAAGCCAGCCTGCTCCTCCCGCACCGCCGTCACCGCCCTTCAGGGTGATAGTGTACGTACCCGTAATAGGAATCGTGACTATTGAAAAATTATTTCCTCCGCCACCGTATTCAACGCTCTCAAACTTAGGTAATTTGTCGTAATCCGCAATCGAGCCACTCGAGTCGGAGTTTACGGTCAGCTCAAGAACGTATTTATCACTAACGGAATCGTAGGTGAGCTTTTTATTGTATACAACTACGTTATCGTTAAGCGTATCCATTCCCGAGCCCTGTATGGTAATTACAGACACACCCTTGAAGGTCTTATCGGTAACTACGTCGCCCAACGTGGCAAACACCTTGCCCGTCGGGGTCTTGGGAACAGCGTAAAGCTCAACGAAATATCTCGTAGTCTCGTTTGGCGATACCGTTCCGCTCAACACCTGCTCGTTTTCGTCCTTAACGACGTGCGTGCCGATATAATCTATAAATTTATACTGCCATGGAACAGATTCGCTGCCGCTATTGATTGCATCTCTGACAGTAGCGTATTTATCGATGTAAAGCGAAGATACCTCATGCACCGTATCCTCGGGATCAAGTCCCTGAGGCATATGGTTGACGGGGGCAACGTCAATATTCAAGGGAACGTTGACGTATCCCGTGTCGTTTTTGAGACTGAGGTGTCCCGTCATATATTCCGGCTTTGATTTATCTCTTGGGGTACACGTGATCTCGTCGTCAACCAAGATAGGCACGTTATTACCTCCCGCGAAGTCGGGCTTTGGACTCATCTTGACCGTTATTGTCAGATGGTCTCGCTCATATCCGTCCTGTGCGGGCATAAGCGAAACGTCCTGAATATTGAACTTCAGCGCATGAATATCGGGGGTTTCCGCATATTCAACGTTTTCATAGGTTATTTCTCTTTGGTCGCCCTCAGCACGAACTCGGTATACTATCTCCTCAACGGTACCGTCACTTGATACCGTATTTACAGCAGTAATGTCGTTGACTATAAAATAAGGGGTTCTTGCCAAAGAAATATCTATGTGCTTAAGATAATCGTCGTCAACCTCGTCAAGGAAAACGATATGTACCTGTCCGCCTTCAAGCTCGTTGTCGCGTCCGATGGGAGGATGCTCGTGATCGACCTTGAAATGCGACTCGATATCCATATCAAAAACACTTGATATAAAGGACGAACCGCCTCCGCCTCCGCCAACGTTGTTTGCAAGAATAATATTCGACATAACGCCGCCCGAGCCACCGCAGAATCCTGCTCCGCCTCCGCCGCCTCGGTAGTTACCCGATCCGCCGGCTCCGCCGTCAAGGTTTTCGTTATAGGTTCCCTTCCAGTCGTTGGGCGAGTCGGTCTTACCAAGTCCCCACATGGTAGTTACTACCTTACCCGGAACGTTGCTACCGCCCTTGCCGACGTAACCCGTCGACGTTCCGGTGGATTTTCCGTTTTCGCCTGCGTAAAAGGTACCCGCAACGTCGTAAGACGAATCAAGCACGCCCGATACAGAGCCAACGTATCCGCCTGCTCCTCCGTCGGGAGTACCGTTATTGTCTGAGCTGTACGAGCCGCCGCCTCCGCCGCCGCCCGCGATCATAACGTATTTACTTATACGGTCGTCCTCGGATATGCTTCCCGTAAAATGACCGTGACTGTCAAGATATTTTTCTTCAAATTCATCGGAATCAAAGAGGAAGAGCGCGGAATAACCGCCTCCGCCACCGACAGTGGTGCTTCCTTGATCACCATATCCACCGCCCGCGTTTGCTCCACCACCCTCACCGGATGTGTTGGAAAGCTGACCTCCGCTTCCAAGTGTATAATAAAGTGTCTGTCCTACCTCAAGGTATATAGCTCCGTAAACGTATCCGCCAAGTCCGCCCTTACCGTTCGCAGTACCGCCGTCGCCGCCCCAAAGCTCAACCAGATACCATCCGTCTCTCTCAACGACGTAATGCTCGTCCCTTGAGGAAAGAATTTCTCTGTTTGCGGGGTGAATGGCATACGATGCGTACATATCAACCGTCAGGGTATACGATCCGTCATCCTCAGCCGTGAGCGTGCTTCTGTAATTCAGATGCGCTCCGTATATACCCTCGCTTCCTTCGTGGATTGTCTGTACTGCAGCATTTACGACAGGAGAAAAAACAAAGCACGAGAGCATTATAGTAACAGCCAGAACAAACGATAAAATCTTCTTTAAACGTCCCACGTTATTTACCTCCTGTCTTTTTTTTGGGAATAGTTGCTCATTATAATATAATTATAATATCACAAAATTTCTATGTTTGCAATATTAAAATGATTTTTTAGCTTTTTTGTTAATATTCAATAATTTTAAACCATGTAAGTTGTCGACAATTACAACCAATGGCACTTCTCTACTATCTAAATAGAATTTAATAACAAACAAAAACGCAAAAAATCCCCCTTGGCATTCAAACATGAATTTCAAGGGGGCTTAATATATTCAATTACATAACCTTCACGTCTGCGACTGCACCAAAAAGTCCGTCCGCCATAGCGTAGAGCTTCATTCCGTCAGGATTTGTACCCAGCTTGACCGCGATGCCTATTCTTCCCTCTCGCATACGTCTGCTCGTGTTGAAAAGTGAGCTGTGATCGCAAACATCCGAGCCGGTCGAGTAAACTCTGCAATCGCCCGTCGTGGTAAAATCGACCATGGGTATTGCCGCATTGGGAATCTCAAGCCCGTTCTCGTCTACTACCGTGCAGGTAAATATCGCCACATCCTCTCCGTTCGCCTTAACCTCAAGCGTGTCTTGCGTCAGAACGAGTCTGTGCGCCTTGCCCGAGGTCACGCAATAATCACTTGCAGCCTCAACTCCGCCGATATATCCCTTCATTATGATCTTGCCCGGCTCGTATGCTACCGTCCATTCGCCGTGACCGCACTTTCCAATAGCTTTTCTGCCAAGGCTTTTGCCGTTGAGGATAAGCTCAAGCTCCTCGCAGTTCGTATATCCCCAAACCGCGATCTCCCTACCCTCAAAGCCTTGCCAATTCCAATGCGGGAGGATATGAACCATCGGCTCGCTTGTAAAGAAGGATTTGTTTTGATAAAATGAGTCCTTTTTCTGCAGGAACAGGTCTACCGTGCCGCTTTGCGAGCAAAGTCTTGGCCATACTGCCTCACCTCTATGCTCAAACGCGATCCATTGGTATCCGCCGAGTATCCACTCTCTGTCAAATATAAATTTCCAGGTTTCCTCTCTGCCGCCGAAATATCCGCGCTCAATATCGTACGCGCTAAGATACCCCTTGCTCGTGTCATGCGGGAAATACCAGCCGCGCGTCGTGCCTACCGCCGCGCATTCCGAAGCGAAAATGCCCTTATTGGCAAATTTTTCGTGCGCGTGATCGTAGGAAGGAAGATTGTAATTTATTCCGATAACGTCGTTAACATCATAAACGGTTGCTCCGTCGGGGCGGTCTACCGCCGTCATAACAAAGCGTGTATCGTCAAGTCGACGAAGCTTTGCCATAAGCGTTTCGCAAATTCTTCTGCCCTGCTCTCTGCAGTGGTATACCTCCTCGTTTCCGACCGACCAGAAAATGACCGACGGATGATTTCGGTCGCGCTTGACGAGGGTTTCAAGCTGATCTATTCCCTCATCGGTCGACTCAAACCATCTGATCTCGTCCATAACGATAAAGCCTGCGCGGTCAAGCTCATCCATAAGTATCTCACTTTGAGGATAGTGGCTGCATCTATATCCGTTAGCCCCCATCTCGCGCATGAGCTGAACCTTGTATTTGTGGATATTATCAGGCACAGCCTTACCCATAAAGCCGCAATCGCCGTGTCCGCAAAGACCTTTTATCTTATAGTGATTTTCATTGATAAAAAGCCCCTTGTCGGGATCGATCCTAACCGTTCTGAAGCCGAAATTAACAAAGTCGCAATCGACCTCGCCCTCACCCACAAAGACCTTCGCCTCCATAGTGTAGACATATCCGTCATCGGGCGACCAAAGGTGCGGCTCCTCTACCTCAAAACTGTATTTGACAACCGACCTATCCTTGCAAAGAATCTCAGTTGCGCCCTCTGCTATTGCGACCTCGTTGCCTTCGGCGTCAAGGATTCTGCCCTTTACTGTGGCAAGCTTATCGCTTATATCATCGTTTCTGACGGTAACCTCACAATCTACTCGCCACTTGTCACCGTCAAGCTTACACGGCTTTGCATATATACCGTATCTGTCAACAGATACGAGATCGGTCTTTACAAGCCATATGTGTCGGTAAATTCCGCCGCCCTCGTACCACCAGCCCTCAGGCTGCTCGGCATTAACGTAGACGGCAAGGATGTTCTCCGCCCCGAATTTGACTATATCGGTAATATCAACATCAAAGGGTGTATATCCCGTAAAGCTATGCTTCATAAGGCAGCTGTTAAGATATACCGTTGCCTGATTGCAAACGCCCTCAAAATGCAGAACTATCCTCTTGCTCCTATCTTCATCACCAAGAGTAAAATGCTTTCTGTACCAAGCGTTTTCCGCCTTGAAAAAGCCCATTGCGCTATTATATTTATTCTCCGGGACACCGCCGACAATATAGTCGTGCGGTAGATCGACCTGCTCCCACTTATCAGACACCATCAGAACGTTGTTATTATAGCAATCGGGATTATCATTATAGTGGATGCTTGCGGGACCGATATGAGCCCTTTCGGTCTTTGCCGAAAGATAAGAAAATCCTTTATATGCAGGATATTCGTTTTTCAAATCTCCCTTGTGGAACAACCAACCCTTGTCAAAATTGATCTTTTCTCTCATAAATGACCTCCATTGAAGAGCTTGATTAATTATATTATAAACAAAATTGAGCATTTTTCAATAAACATTATTGCAAATTATGGACTTTTATGATATAATTTATCGGACGGAGGTGATGAAATGCAACAAATAATGTCGTTTCCTAACAGGGATTTTGATCCGGGCAATAAAGCGCCCGTCTATATAATTAACTGCGGATATTATAAAAACGTCGCAATACCGATACCTGTAAGCCGTCCTGACGGCAGACCTGACTATCAGCTCATCCTGCCCGTAATCGGCGAGATGACTATCGACAGAAAAAAGGTCGTCCCCGGTGAAATATTCCTCTATTGCCCAAATTATCCTCAAAATTACACTTATTCTGAGGGCGAGAGGACAGAATATTATTGGGTTCATTTTCACGGCACTTATATAGACTCTATCTGCTCCTCTCTCTCGCTAAAAAACGGCGTTTACTCTCTCGGCGAAGGCAAAAAGGACGTCGAGCGCCTTTTCCGCATGATATTCAGAGGCTTTGCCGACCGCTATGAGTATGCCGATATACACGGCTCAGGTCTCGTATGCTCTATTTTATCACTTATCGCCGCGCCGCCTGCCATAAGCTCTCCTTTCAATAAAGCAATGAAGCTTTTACGCGATCCTTCATACAATCGTTCAATTGCTGAGATCGCCAAAATATACGAGATGAGCGAGGGGCATTTTATCAGAAGCTTCAAAAAATACACAGGGCAATCTCCAAATGCGTTCCGAATTGCCAATAGGCTCGAAATTGCCTCCGATATGCTTCTGTCGACCACGATGACAGTTGCCGAGATATCCTTCGCAGCAGGCTTTTCCGACTCGCTCTATTTCAGCCGACTCTTCAAAAAATATTATAAGCTCTCACCTTACGAATACAGAAAAAATAATCTTATGGAACGATGAAAAAACACCGCGGATATCCGCGGTGTTTTTCTATATGCTTTGAAAATTATTCAGCAGCTTCCTCTTCTGCTTCCTCGCACTCACACTCGCAAGCCTCAAGAGCCTCCTCACAAGCGCACTCGCACTCGTCCTTCTTGGAGAACTTAGCCTTGATCTTAGCGGCAAGAGTCTTGATGCTAAGGTCGATTTCCTTCTTCTTGAGGATAACGTAGGTAACCACAGCCGCAGCGATAGCAACTACTGCGATAGCGCCGCAAACGATAGCAACGGTAATGGTCTTCTTTCTCTTTGCTTCAGCCTCTGCCTCAGCGATCTTCTTTGCAAAAATAACTGCCTTGATCTTGTCGGATATGTTCGACGCAGTCGTACAAATAACACAGTTCTTCATTTTTTCTTCTCCTTTGTATATTTAAATATTTTTATAAACAAATTAGTTTTTAAGGCTATGTATCGGCGCGGGGATTCTTCCTCCGCGGTTTATAAATTTCGCGGGCGAATATCTGTTTATCTCCATAATGGGAGCGCGTCCGAGCAGTCCGCCGAAGTTGATGCTGTCACCAACCGTCTTACCGTACGCGGGAATAACTCTCACCGCCGTCGTCTTGGTGTTGACAACGCCGATTGCGATCTCGTCGGCGATAATTCCGCAGATGACCGATTCGTCAACGTCGCCGGGGATGGCGATCATATCAAGACCGACCGAGCAGACCGCCGTCATCGCCTCAAGCTTTTCAAGCGTGAGCGCTCCGCGCTCAACGGCGTCAATCATACCTGCATCCTCGGATACGGGAATAAACGCGCCCGAAAGTCCTCCAACGTGGCTTGATGCCATAACGCCGCCCTTCTTAACCGCGTCGTTAAGCATCGCAAGAGTTGCCGTCGTACCGTGCGCGCCGCAGGACTCGAGTCCCATATTCTCAAGAATATGAGCGACAGAGTCGCCAATCGCGGGAGTGGGTGCGAGGGAGAGATCAACTATACCGAAGGGTACGCCGAGTCTTTCCGCCGCCTCGCTTGCAACAAGCTGACCGACCCTCGTTATCTTGAATGCCGTCTTTTTAATTACGTCAGCAAGCTCGGAAAGGTTGCAATCGCCCGCTCTTTGTATAGCCGAGCTGACGACACCGGGGCCCGAAACACCGACGTTTATGACGTTCTCGGATTCGCCAACGCCGTGGAACGCGCCCGCCATAAAGGGATTATCCTCGGGAACGTTAGCAAACACGACAAGCTTCGCGCAACCGATAGAATCCTTATCTTTTGTAAGATAAGCGGCTCTTTTTATCGTCGAGCCCATTATCTTGATAGCATCCATATTGATGCCCGCCTTGGTCGACGCAACGTTTACCGACGAGCAAACGAAATCAGTCTCGGCGAGAGCCTCGGGAATAATTGAGATCATATTCTCCGCGCCCTTAGTCATTCCCTTTTGCACGAGCGCCGAAAATCCGCCGATAAAGTTGATTCCAAGCGTTTTCGCCGCGCGGTCAAGCGTCCTTGCGACCTTGATATATCCGTCGGGCGAGATCGCGCCGCCAACAAGAGACACGGGAGTTACCGACACGCGCTTATTTACTATCGGAATGCCGTATTTCTTCTCAATATCGCATCCCGTTTTGACGAGATGCTCCGCGCTTGTCGTTATCTTATCGTAAATTTTCTGACACAGTCTGTCCTCGTCCTCGCTTACGCAATCGTAAAGCGAGATACCCATCGTTATCGTGCGGATATCGAGGTTCTCCTGCTGTATCATATTAATCGTTTCAAGTATATTTTTCGTATTGACCATTTGAACTTATCCTCGTTTTATACGTCCTCTTGACAGCCTCAGATCAGATGTTGTGCATCGAGTTGAAGATATCCTCGTGCATAACGTGAACGTCAAGACCGCATCCCTTGCCGAGAGCGGTAAGCTTATCCGAAAAATCCGAGAAATCAATGGTAAGCTCATGAATGTCAACGAGCATGATCATAGCAAAATACTCGGAAAGCACGCTTTGGGAAATATCTATTATGTTTGCCTTATAAAGTGAGCATTCGGTGGCAACCTTAGCAATGATTCCAACTGAATCCCTTCCCGTTACCGTAATTACAGCCTTCATAATGTGAGCACCTCGCTAAATATCTATAGTTTACTTTATTATACTACATCTTTCAAAAAATATCAATAGGTTACAAAAAATTTTTCGCCATTTTCGTCTTTCCCGTTGACCGTTTTTTTATTGTGTGCTATAATAAAACCAAAGATCAGGATACGGGAGGAAAACGCGTTGAACACGACCTGCGAATACATAATCAGGCAAAAAAACGAGGGCGGCACGCTGATAAGGAAAATTGTCGTTGCTATCTCGTACTTTCTGCTTGCAGCCGTTCTTATTTTTCTCGTCCTGATTTTCTCTCCCTACGTCTTTATAATTCCCTTCATTCTCATCGCTCTTGCATTCGTCGCTCTTATATATTTTGCAACCTGGCGGTTTCTTTCCGTGGAATACGAAATAGTTATCGCGGGCGGTGATCTTACTGTGACGACGATATACGGTCGATCCCTCCGCAAACGCACGGTCAACGTAAGCATTTCCTCTATCATTGAGATCGGCGAATACGGTGACGGCGCGTACGAGGAGATTAGCAAGCTCTCACTTCAGAAAAATTATATATGCGTGTCCTCTCTTGCCTCACCCGATATGTATTACGCGATATTCGACGAGGACAAGGATCGGTCGATACTGTATTTCGACGCAACGAGCGAGGCAATAGCGCTACTTAAACGCCACAACGGCGGCGCATTCAGGGCATCCGAAAAACGAATGAATAACAAATAAGGAGTAAATACACAATGAAAAATCAACCCGAGATAAAGGTAAGACTCTCAGAGGATCTGCTTCGCAAGCTGATCTATATTTCCGAGGCGGAGGGCAGAACGCCGAACAATCAGTTCCTCTTTATGCTCCGCAACAACATCCAGTATTTTGAGAGGACGAAAGGAAAGTTCAACAGCGCAAAGCTTGCCGCGATCGATATAAGCGAATATACCGAAACCGGTGAAAAGGAATAATTCATAAAGACTTTCTGCACGGAGGTAGCATTATGAAGGATATTATCTATAAGAACAACCGCCCACTCAAGATTGTTCACAGCTATTACAACGATGACAACCTCACTCTTGATGAAAAGAAGGCAAAGGTCACCGAAACGATCGAGCGACTTTACCGACTTAATTTTGGCGGTATCGTAACAAACGTTCGCTGGAACTTTAACACAAACCCAGCTGTCCCCGTTGAGCCGAGAAACGGCTATTACACCAAGGACAGTGAGGAATGGGAGGTCTTCAGATTTGCGCTGTCCGAAATTAAAAGGCTTGGTCTTCGCGCGTGGGTATACGACGAGCACGGCTATCCCAGCGGAGGCGCAGGAGGACTGACTCTTGCCGCCAATCCCGAATATGAGTGCCGCGCGATAGCCGAGATACCGAATATTCTGCATCCTGGCGAAAAAATAACGGTAACACTTCCCCATGGCCACAAATGCTTTATCTACGGTGCCTCTTATATCTGCAATGACAAGGGAGAGCCTACCGATTTTACGCCGGTTGAGGAATTTATCGACGACGGTTGTGATCAAAACGCTATCACGTTCAACAATCACACCGACAAGCTTCTTATAACGGTTGCTTTTGCTGACAAATATCTTTACGAGGGCACCCACGCAGAGCACAACGCTTACGAATGCCGCAGATACATAGATGTAATGAACCGCGATGCTGTGCGCGAATTCATCCGCAACACGTACGAGGTCTACACCGAATATTCCAAAGATCACTATACAGACGGCGACGGCCTTGTTGAAGCCTACTTTACCGACGAACCTTCGCTTATGGGAAGATATATCAACGAGGGCTTTTATCCCAGAGTAACGCGCGATTCGTACGATGACAGCATTCCCCTTTACCGTATCGCAAATTACGGACGAGACGTACGCAACGTCTTTGAGTCGCTCTCGGGCATGCCGTTTGAACAAAATCTCATCTACCTCTTCTACGGTAATACCCAAAAGGCGAAAAGAGTCAGATATTTCTTCCACCTGACGACAAGCACGCTGTTTGAGAAGAGCTTCTACGAGCAGATTTCCAACTACTGCAAGCTTGCGGGGACGAGATTCTCGGGACACATTCTGCTTGAGGACGATATCCGTCATCACGTGCTTTTTGAGGGCAATTATTTCTCACTCTTGCGCCACATGCACTTCCCCGGAATAGACATGCTGATTTCGATCCCCGAAACAGTCTACAAATATGCCTTTACCCCCAAGCTTATCTCCTCAATAGCTCACGCATATAACCGACCGCACGTTATGAGCGAGGTTTCAGCACACAATCACGGCGGCCGTGTAACTCCCGCGCAGATGTATGCCGCGATTGCACTCCAATACGCCTTCGGTGTTGACATATTTACGTCATATTACTCCGTTGATCTCTGCGATACCGAAACGTATCAAAAATATAACTCCGCGATCGGCAACATCGGAGATTTTATGGGCAACGGCAGGCACGTCGCCGACGTACTTCTCTATTACCCGATCGAAACCTTTATGATGAATCAAATCCCGCGGATGAAGGCGACATATACAAGTCCGGAAAACTACTCCGAGCCTGAAAATATTTGCCACGACGGTCTTTATTCGACAATAAAGGAGCTTTGTGACAGTCAGATTGACTTCGACCTTGCCGATCTTGAACTTATAAAGGATCTTGAGATCAAGGACGGATGCCTCATAGGTCGTCAGGGCGAAAAATACAGCTATCTTGTACTTCCCCCTATGGAGCTTACCGCGGATGCATACGCGTATCTCGACTATCTGTCAAGACGCGGCATCAAAATATACGCATTGAAGAGCACATGCTTTGAAGATCTCAATAATGCGGACTTCTGCGAAAAATTCGATAGCTCCGAGGCGCTTGTAGCGGCGTTTGAGCGATGCACAAATCGCTTTGCAGTTTCAGAAGCCGCAAGGCACGATGGAATTGCTTGTCTTTGCCGCGATTTTGACGGCAAGTACAGGTACATGCTTGTAAACTCGAGAAACAAAAAGCTTGACGTCACGCTCACGCTGAAAAACCTTGCAAATACAAGATTAATCTCACCCGTTGATATGTCAGAGCGCACGGTTTTAGTGGAAAAATGCACTGACGGTGTTAAAATGACCTTTACGATCAACGAATACGAAACCTTACTCATCGATTAGCATAAAAATCGGTTGCATAAAGGGCATCTCTCTTCAGATCCTCCTATGCAACCGATTTTTTTATTTCAGGAACTCTATAAGCTCTGTCATTTTCTCTATGACCGGCAAACCCGTTGCCTCAAGCTTTGCTCTCGACTGATGTCCTCCGCAAAAGAGAATACAATCTCCGCCCATACACGCCGCCGTTTCAGCGTCGTGCGTCGTATCTCCGATAAAAAGTATCTTCGCATTGGGGTGCTCCTCTCTCCACTCGGTCGCAAGGTGAGTCTTGCTTCCCGCGTGGATATTGTCAAGGCCCTTCACCTCGTCAAAATATCCGTACACTCCAAGCTTTTTAAGATACCTTTCAAGCATTCCAAGCTCACACGCCGAGATAACCGCTTGTCCAAGTCCCATTTCCTTTATTGTTTCAATGGTTTCCCTAACGCCGTCAACAAGCCTTGACTCCTGCGCGTGCTTATTGTAAAGCTCTACCCACATAGGAGCCAGCACGGTTTCGTAGGACTCCTTCTCAAAGTCAAATCCAAGCCCTCTATAGTAGTCGATGATTGGAAAATCGAATATATCTCGGTAATACTCAACGCTTGGTATTACGGGAAGCCCTCTTTCCTCAAGCATCTTATTGACGCTCACGATACCCGCATCCATATCAGCAAATATCGTGCCGTTAAAATCCCAGATTATATGCGTATATTTCAATGTTCATATTCCTTTCTCGCTTTTAAAAGCCTCTGTCGTAACGACAGAGGCTTTTATTATTTTGGCTATTACTGTGCCGCGGGAACGAATCCGTAGGTAACGAGCCAATTGTAATATATGGTATATGCAGATTCACCGGACTTATCCTCAGTATAGGTTCCGTCGGGATTCTGCTTGCCGCCGCTTGTAGCAACGTCATAAGCCTTGTTGGATATCTTGCTCAGATTAACGACGATGTCCACGCTCTCGCCATCCTGACCCTTAACGGGATATTTGGGGTTAACACCCTCAGCAAGCGCAACCTTAAGTCCAACCTCTGCATCCTCGATAAGCTCGTAAAGCTCCTCGTAACTGGTACAGTCCTCCATTTCATCAAGGACACGGCCTACGTAAACGTTGATATGACCGAGAAGAGTGACGTCAAGGTCAGCGTCAAACTCGTCAAGCTCTCTGTTAAAGCTGAAGCCGAGCAAGGGATTTATAAGTGCGTCATTGTTCTGCTTCTTGGAATTTTCCCAGTAATCGGGAGCCAATCCCTCCTCGGGATATGCGATGAAGCAGTTACCTGTACGCTCGATATTCATAAGGTAATTGTTGTTAAGACGCTTAAGCATTCCGGTATCCTCGTCAATAACGTAGTTTACGTTCTTAACGCCATACTGGAGAACGTTTCTGAGCTCGGAATTGGTATTGAGAAGGTTAAGAACCTTCATACATCCGAGAACGTTCTTGGAGTTTGCCGAGATCGCGTACATATTACCGTAAAGCGACTCCTCATCTGCCTCGGGATACTTTACAACGATAGCGTAATATTCCTTGCCGTTTTCATCGGTATATACGCCGTCGTTCTCGAGGGCCTCGCCCTTTATGGAATAGTTGCCGTTTACGAAGGAGATTGCAGCGTTGCTTCTCTCATCGTTCTCGGTTGCGAAGTAGTTATTGTATTCGTAATTCTTAAGAGTAAGAAGAATATTTCTGTACTCCTCGTTTGCAAAGAGGCTGTTAAAGCCAAGCTCGATCTTTCCTCTGCCTGCATTTGCGGGATCGCCGTAAACGGTACCGATGATTGAGAACTTATTGCTGTCGTCAATAGAATAGGTGAAGTCACCGTATTCATCCTCAGTCCAATTGATATTCCAGTACCATACGAGCTGCTTCATACAGGTATCGAAATCAGCGTCTATGGGAAGGATAGAAGGATTGGACTTTGCTACGTCCTCAAGGAAATACTGACAGTCAACGATGCTCTTGACATCCTCATAGTTGTAGTAGAAGGAGTCAAAAAGCTTTTTATCGATGAGCATGTAGGTGTACTCGCCGATCTCGATGTTATTGGGAATCGCGTAGGTCGAGCCGTCAACCTTAACACCGCCGAGAAGCGCAGACGAAATATAGTCGTTAAGCTTTCTGCCCGTGGTTGCCATCTGCTCGTCAAGAGCAACGATCCACTCGTTCTCAATATACTTGGTATACATATCGTAGCCCGAGATATAGATTATGTCGAGCTGATTGGGCTCGGTCTCGGGGTAAACAAGCTCGTTGATACCGTACTCGTTCTCCTTGTACTGCTCCTCAAACGCGCTAAGCTCGTTGCCGCTGTATCCCTTGTACTTTTCATACTCAGGGAAATACTTGTAGAACTCTATAGTAAGCTGCTCGTCAGAAAAATTATCCTCGGGATATGCAGCCTTATAGTCCATTATGTATTTTTCAAGTGCTCTTACCGCAAACTGAGCGTTCTGCTGCTCGGTGATATATTCGTCCATCGTTACCTCGATGGCATCAAAATATTCATCCTCAGTGTAAAAAACGAGGTCGACGTTGATCTTATAAAAAGACTTGGTGATCTTAGTGAATTCAGTCTCGACAGCGTCGTACGCAGCCTTGGTAGCAAGCATATCCTTGTACTTCTGGCTCTCAGCATCGCCGCCGCATTCATCCTCGAGATATTGTGCAAGCTCCTCATCGGTATTGCATACCTTCTTTTCCGAAACCAGACGAATAGTAATAGTCTGCGCACCGATATCCTCATCGACGTCGGCAGCCTCGTCCTCTTCCTTCTTTGCGCAACTTGCCATAACCATTGTAAGTCCCATTATAAGACACAAAAGCAGGCAAAGCAATCTTCTCTTCATAAGTTCAACCTCCAAAATCTCTCCGGCAACCATTGTATTTGCCCATTGCCGAAAGAATGCTAATATATATTCTACTACAAATATTGATTTTTGTCAAGTAATTAATTTGGCCTTGAAAGCAGCTTTTGGACGCACATCCAAAGGATTTACGATCTGCTTCAAAACTTGTTATTCACAATAACCAACAGCCGCTGTGCTTTTTTGTGCATGAGGTACAACCGAATACCATTCGTACCGTTATTTACACAAGAAATTAACACGGAAGCCAAAAAATATTTACAAAATTATCAATCAAGGAAGCCCTTGAGGTGTCTTGCGCGGCTGGGATGACGGAGCTTTCTGAGTGCCTTAGCCTCGATCTGACGGATTCTCTCACGGGTGATCTCAAACTCCTGTCCTACCTCCTCAAGCGTTCTGGGACGACCGTCAAGAAGTCCGAAGCGAAGCTTGATAACGTGTGCCTCACGGTCAGTAAGCGTGTGAAGCTCTCTTTCGATAACCTCGCGCAAGATAGCAGATGCTGCAGCGTCAGCGGGTGCGGGAGTGTCGTCGTCGGGAATGAAGTCGCCAAGATGGCTGTCCTCCTCCTCACCGATAGGAGTTTCAAGTGACACGGGATCCTGCGAGATCTTGAGTATCTCTCTTACCTTATCCGCGCTCATACCGATCTTGTCACCTATCTCCTCGGCAGTGGGCTCACGTCCAAGCTCCTGAAGCATCTGACGGGAGTACTTTGTGATCTTGTGTATAGTTTCAACCATGTGAACGGGGATTCTGATCGTTCTTGCCTGATCGGCGATAGCTCTGGTTATAGCCTGTCTTATCCACCAGGTAGCGTAGGTAGAGAACTTGTATCCCTTTGTGTGATCGAACTTTTCAACCGCCTTCATAAGACCGAGGTTACCCTCCTGAATAAGATCAAGGAAGTACATACCGCGTCCGAGATACTTCTTGGCGATACTTACAACAAGACGGAGGTTGGACTCAACGAGTCTCATCTTTGCTTCTTCGTCGCCGTTAAGCATACGCTCCGCAAGCTCCTTCTCACCCTCAAAGTCAAGAAGCGGTATTCTGCCTATTTCCTTGAGGTACTGGCGCACGGGGTCGTCTATCGAGAGTCCCTCCTGCTCGAGTGCTTTTTCCATATTGCTTGAATTATCAAACTTGGACACCTCTTCCTGAATCTCCTTTTCAAACGCCGCAAGCTCAACGTCGGAAAGAGTTTCGGAGATAGAAACACCGCTGTCCTCAAGATCCTCGTAAAGCTTTTCCAGCTTTTCGGTGTCGTAGTTTATCTCCTCAAGCGCCTGATCGTAATCCTCTGCCGAAAGCTCGCCCTTCTTACCCTTTTCGATAAGCTCGGCAACCTTCTTCTGATCGATCTCGCCCGTGATGTTTTCTGCCTCGTTAAAAAATTCTGCTACCATTGTTTTTCCCTTTCTATTTAAAGACATCCTTTTACTTTTTCTTTGCTCCGCGCTTTTGCTCTAGCAAAGCGTTTATACTGTCGACACCGTCACCCGACGATGCCGAGATTTTCTTTTCTTTTTTCACCGTTTCGACACAGCTTGAGAACATTTCCCGACCGTTTTCGGTCAGCATTCTTCTCTTTTGCTCAAGTCCCTGAAGCCTTCCCATCTCGTCGGGATTGAAAAACTCACCGAGCATCGAAAAATCGTACTGATCCGCTCTCTCAAGCTCGATTATTTTTTCAAACGCGCGACCGTGGAAATCCGAGATAAAATCGTCGCGTGACAATTCGACCTTACCCGAAGTAACAAGTCCTCTGTACTCCTCGCGCAGAAGCAAAAGTCCGATGACCGCTTCCTCTGCCGATTTCGCTTTTATATTCTTAATTCCGTCGGGATTAACTCTGTCGCCGATGCCCATCGCGCCAAGCCTTATCTCTTGCTCGGTCTTGGCATTATAGCTCTTGATTTTTTTCTTTCGGAGAGCCTCAATATCATTCTTAAGTCCCTCAAGCGATACGCCGAGCTTTTGCGCCGTCTGTGAAGCGTAAACGTCGCGCTCAACCTGCGAATAGACGTCGGAAATGTAGTCGCGCATCTCCTGTGCCGCCTTTATCTTCTCATCAACGAGCGCTACGTCGTATTTAGACAGCACGCTTTCAAGCTTGAACTCAAATCCGGTTCTGCTCGATTCAAGCACCTGACGGAATTTATCCGCACCGAATTTTTTAATAAACTCGTCGGGGTCCTTAGCGCCGTCCATTCTGATTATCTTGACGTCAAGACCGACCTCGGAGAGCATTCTTACCGCTTTTCTCGTCGCGTTTTGCCCTGCCTCGTCCGAATCGTAGCATATAAGCACCTGCTTTGTATGCTTTGCCATAAGCCTTGCCTGCTCCTGCGTAAGAGCCGTTCCGAGCGTAGCGACGGCGTTCTCAAAGCCCGCCGCGTGCAGCGCGATAACGTCCATATAGCCCTCGCAGAGTATAAGCCTTTCGGCGCAGTGATTTTTTGCGTAATTCAGTGCAAAAAGGTTCTTACTCTTTTTAAATCCGGGTGTATCCGAAGTATTAAGGTATTTCGGCTTTGAATCGTCTAACACTCGACCGCCAAACGCAATAATATCGCCCGTGGTGTTAATTACGGGGAAGATAACTCGGTTGCGGAACATATCGTTAGTCCACGTTCTGCCGTTTTTCTCCATTTTTCGACCGAGAAAGGCAACCTGCAGCTCCTCGTCGCTATATCCCTTTGATTTTAAATGCTTTGAAAGCCCATCATAACTATTAGGAGCAAATCCAAGCCCGAATCTCTTGATTATCGTCATCGGAAGCCTTCGCTTGTTCACAAAATAGTCCATTCCTACTTGTCCAAGCTCCTTATCAAACAAGCACGCGCGGAAATATTTTGCCGCCTCGAGATTCATCTCAAGAACTTTCTGCTTTCCGATTCCTCCGCGTTCCTTTTCCTGATCCGCCGCGGTTATCGTTATTCCCGCCCGTTTAGCAAGGAATTCGATAGCACCGGGATAATCAAGGTTTTCCGACCGCATCGCAAACGTAAAGGCGTCACCGCCCGCGCCGCAGCCGAAGCAATAGAATGACTGCGTTCCCGGGAACACCGTAAAGGACGGCGTTTTCTCACCGTGATACGGGCAAAGTCCGTTAAAATTCGAGCCTGCGCGCTTTAGGTTTACGTAGCTTCCGATAAGGTCTACTATATCGTTTCGGGAACGGATCTCTTCAATTAATTCCTTTGAGATCAGCATTTACCCCTCCACACCTTAGGAACGAAAAGATCGTTGTAGGTTTCGATCGCATATCTGTCGGTCATACCCGACACGAAATCGCAAACGCAACGCTCCACCCCTTCGCTCTCTATATTTTTGTAATAGGACTGCGGCAGCTTCTCGGGATTTTTAACGTAATACTCAAAGAGCTTTACAAGCATTTCCTGAGCCTTTGCCTCCTCGCCTTTCGCCATTGGATTAAGATAAACGTGCTCAAAAAGGTAGGAGCGCAAAGCGTTGGTAGCCACCGCGACCTCGTCACTCATCTTTATCTCGGGCCTGTCGTAGCTGTTGTCTATGACCGAGGTGACCATGGTATTGATCCTCTCGCTGTGTTCTCTGCCGAGAACCTCTATAATATCGCGCGGAATGTCGTCTACGGTAAGAATACCTGCGCGCACCGCGTCGTCTATATCGTGATTTATGTACGCTATACGGTCGGCGTACTTTACAATGATGCCTTCAAGAGTAGACGCCATATTCGAGCCCGTATGGTTAACTATGCCGTCACGCACCTCAAAGGTAAGATTAAGTCCCGCGCCGTTATTTTCAAGCTTTTCCACTACTCTTAAGCTCTGCTTGTAATGAGTGAAGCTTGCGTCGTAGCACTCCTGAAGCGCCGCCTCACCCGCGTGCCCGAAGGGAGTGTGACCAAGATCGTGACCGAGAGCCGCCGCCTCGGTAAGATCCTCGTTGAGTCTGAGCGCACGCGCGATAATTCTCGCTATCTGAGTAACCTCAAGAGTGTGTGTAAGCCTTGTTCTGTAATGATCTCCCGCGGGCGCTAAAAAGACCTGCGTTTTATTCATCAGTCGGCGGAAGGATTGCGAATGGATTATCTTATCTCTGTCGCGCTGGAACTCGGTACGGTTGCGGCAGACCTCATACGGATGCTCGCGCCCCTTGGTGTTCGCGGTAAGAAAAGCATATTTTGACAAGGTATCCTTTTCACGCTCAACGAATATCTCGCTGATACTCTTTTGCGACTTCTTTAGCATAACATCTTCCTCCCTTTCGACAAATTCCGAAAAATTGCCCCCGCCTGTCCTAAAAGTCTATTTTTTACGGGATGCAATATAAATATACGCAAAAAATCTTAAAATCTCTTTTTTTAAGCGTAATATTTTTTAAAAAAACAATATTTTTCGCTTATTCTGCGATTATTTGTATATTTCCGACTCCAAGCTCTATAAGCTCGCTGCGAATTTCCGAATTTTCGCGCGACAGCACCATACGCAATCCGTACGCCTCGACGTAGTATTTTACGCTGTCAACAAGCGCTTCAAGCGTGGAGCTATTTGACTCCTCGCTTTCCTCGGTTACCTCAAAAGCGCGAAGGTCAAGCGCAAGATAATCGCAAGCTGACCTTACTCTGCCGGCAAGATAAACTCCGTCATCAACAGCCGATATAATCTCCCGCGACACAAGCACCCCGAGCGGAGCGTTTCCCGCCGCCCTTGACGCATCGCTTACGTATTTCTCTATTTCTGAAATATTGTCGGCATTGACCTTAAGACCGACCACCAAAATATCGTCAACTCCCGCATCAGCCGCCTCGCTGATAAGCGCTATCTCGTAAGCCTTGTATATCTCGCGCAGATATTCATCCTCACACTCAAAAGCAGTTGAGCAAATATACGCGCACGCATATCCGCCAAGCTTGTGTAGGTATTCGATCTCTTCAGTCAAGTGTAAGCCGAGCTCATTTTTCGCGATCCCCACATTTGCCGCGGTAGCAGAGTCAAACGAAAGCACGCCCTTCGCGTCGCGAAGACAGAACGAAAGGTCACCCTCACCGCTCCTGACGTATCCTCTCGCGTCTGCTCCAAGCACGTAGTAAAATGCATCTACCGCCTTTACGGTCTTTTCGCCCGAGCTGTAAGGCTCGTAATCAAAGCGGTATTTTCTTCCGCTTTTATATTGCTCTGCCTTCTTGCCAAGCGCGATACCGATAACCACCGACAAAATCAGGCAAACAAGCACGACAGCGATCACGGCAAAAATCGCCACGATCTTTGAGGAGCTATTATCGAATTTTCTTCTGCGCGTATATCTTACGCTTCGTCTGAATCTGGACATATTCTCCTCCCTTCAATGATCTGCGCTATGCGCCGCTTTTCTTTTTTTATTTGATATCTATAAGTCTGATGCTCTCAAAATACTCGTTGGGGACAAATTCTATATTGTCCTTCTGCTCATTTTCAAGCGAATAAAGTACCGAATACTGATACTGTGCGAGAAGCTCGTTAACTCTCTTTCTCGCGCCCTCAAGCTCAGGCTCAAGTCGCATAATTACATAATATCCGTCAGCCGTCTCAACGGCCTCGCTTGTGCCAAAGTATTCAAGCGCAAAAGCCGCGCTCTCATAAGCCTCTCCCATCTGACCGCGTGTAAAATAAACTCCGTCGTTAGTCAAGGAAAATCCGGGAACGAAGGGGGCTGAGCCTATCGCCGAGCACATCATAGAATACCGAGCCTCATCGTTTTCCTCAGCCGCAAGAGCCGCCGCAGTTGCCTTTGCTCTTTCAAGGCTCTCGGACGCGTCTATATACTGTGACGTTTTTGGATAATATGCGTGAATGGTTCTCGCATAATCTCCACTATTGACGACGTACTCGGTGAAATCAACCACGCTCTCTGGCTCGTCAACGCTGTAAATTATCCTGTCCCCGTCCTCAATAAGCTTGTCAAGTATCTGTCCCTCGACAATATCGACCTTGTAAACAAATCTCAAAAGACTGTCTGTCATATTCATCGAAGCAAGCGCAGTTTTGTATTCCTCAACCGAATCGTTGCAGTTTTCGTTTACAAACTTTTCAATAGCTTTCTGCACTTCCCTTTTAAGCGCGTAGGAATCTGTTTTAATACCCATTTCCTCTGCAAGTGCCAGCACTGAATAGTTCTCCTTGAGCTTTTCAAAAACCTTTGCCTCAAGTGCCTTTTCATAGATCTCCTGCTCTGAAAGATCAAGCGAGTCGTATGCTCCAAGCTCACGGTCAAGCTCGGCGCGACAAACGATAGTGACGTAGCGAAGCTCCTCGTACCTGACGTCAAAGCCCGCACACTCACCGACTACCGTCGCCTCCTGCTCACTGCTCTTTATGGGCCTGACGCGTCCAAGTCCGTTGACGATGACGATCACCGCAAAAATAATTGCCGCCAATATTGCCACGCCTATAATAGCCGCCGCAACGATCTTCTTTTTAGTCCAATTTATCTTTTTATTTTCTCTTGTCTTTTTTTGAGTCTTTGAAGCTGCCATAAAACACTTTCCTCCGACCTTTCAGATGATTTTTCAACAAATCCCGTGCGAAAAGCACATTTCCCCATGATAATTTGTTATTATATCATATCATTGTGAATTTGGTGTGAATTTTCTTTTCCCGCGCCTGATTAATTTATTTTTTAAAATTACTATACAAAAATAAAAAGTTGTGTTATAATTGAAGCATAAATAAGCCGTATGGCAGATCGGAGAAAAATTATGAAGTGTGAATACAGCATCCCACTGTGTGAGCTTGAAAAGGAATTTGATCTCGAAAAAATAATCACTCCCGACAACTACGCCGAGATACTCATAAACACCCCCGAGGTGCTTCGTCCCGGACTTGCGCTTGCGGGATTCTACGAGATATTCGACGCAAAACGTCTCAGCATAATCGGTAACGCAGAGCACAGATATCTTCTTCGTCTTACCCCAGAGGACAGAAAAAAGAAGATATCCGACTTTGTTGCCGCAAAGCCCGTCGCAATAATCTTTACAACGAGCAACGAAATTTTTGAGGAATTTATCGAGCCTGCAAAGACTTATAACGTTCCCATTCTTCGCACGAAGGAAAAAACAAGTCCCTTTATGGCGGCGCTTATCAGCTCGCTCAATACACATCTCGCGCCCAGAATCACTCGTCACGGCGTTCTTATCGAGGTATACGGCGAAGGTCTGCTCATCCTTGGTGACAGCGGCGTAGGTAAGAGTGAAACGGCAATCGAGCTTGTAAAGCGCGGTCACAGACTTATAGCAGACGACGCGGTTGAAATCAAGCGTGTGTCCGCCAAAACCCTCGTTGGCTCCGCTCCCGAGATAATCCGTCACTACGTCGAGCTTCGCGGCATCGGTATCGTTGACGTGCGCCGTCTTTTCGGTATGGGCGCGGTCAAGGTTACCGAAAAGATCGACCTCGTTATCAATCTTGAAACCTGGGTACAGGGCAAGATGTACGACAGACTCGGTCTTGATGAGGAAAAGATCGACATTCTCGGAAACAAGGTGCCCTCTATCACCATTCCCGTAAAGCCCGGACGTAACCTCGCCATAATTCTTGAGATCGCCGCGATGAACAACCGTCAGAAGCGCATGGGCTACAATACCGCAGAGGAGTTCAACAAGCGCTTGATGGAGCAGATGGGTGATTATTGATGATCTATCTTTATTGCTCTGCTCTGCCGATAAATTTTTCGGTCGAGGAGGCGGCGCGCTCCTTGAAGCAAAAGCTTAGCGGTAGCGAAAACTCCGAGTTTATAGACAAGATAGCAAGCAGAATCCCCTCCGCCGCGGCGGAGGGGTTGTACGCCCTTGAGATCCTCTTAAAAATGGTAGAAGCAAAATTTCCCGACGTTAATCTCAAAAAAGTCACCATTAAAAGAGGCGAAAACGGAAAACCATACTTCAAAGGCTGCCGCCTCTGCTTTAATCTGTCGCATTCGGGCGGCGCGGTTGCATGCGCTCTCTCGGATAGCGGCGACGTCGGTGTCGATATTGAAGCTGCGGAAATAACTCCCGAAAAGGCAAAAAAGCTCGCCAAGCGATTTTTTGACAAGGACGAGGTTGCTGCCGTCAACCGTTCCCCCAATGAATTTGCTCGGATCTGGACGAGAAAAGAAGCACTTGCAAAGCATTTTGGCGCAAATTTAGCAGATTTTGCAAAAAAGACGTCCGAAAACGATGAATTTGCAGAAATTTCTTTCCACAATTTTAAATATTGCAATTACCCCGTAACCCTTTGTACTAAAAGGAATTTTGACAAGGTAATCCTGCTTGTTGACCTTGCAAAACAAAAAAACACGAAAAATTTCAAAAAAAACTCTTGACAAACGACTTTGACTGTGATATAATATCAAAGTCGTCAAGATACGGCCCATTGGTCAAGCGGTTAAGACGCTAGCCTCTCACGCTGGAAACTCGGGTTCGATTCCCGGATGGGTCACCAAAAAGAAAACACCACCAACTCGGTGGTGTTTTTCTTTTTGCTAATTTATTCGTGTTGCGAGAATTCGTACGATTCAAAACCACAAGGTTTTGAATTAAAGGTTCAGATTCCTACGTTCGCTTCGCTCACTAACCGAGTTTTGCTTTGCAAAACCTCGCCGGACATGTTACCAAAAAACAGGAGCAACTTTGGTTGCTCCTGTTTTTTGTTTATATTTTTCACGCTTTCTTCTTAGTTACCGCTTTGATAACAAACAGAGTTCCAACCGTGAGGACAATGCCTATGGGGAGGCATATCCACGCGTTCTGCACAAATCCTGCCAAAAGGAACATTACAAAGGATATAGCCGCTACGGTAATAGCATAGGGCAACTGAGTTGAAACGTGGTCAACGTGATTGCACTGTGCGCCCGCCGACGCCATAATAGTGGTATCGGAGATAGGCGAGCAATGGTCGCCGCATACCGCACCCGCAAGGCAAGCCGAAATACCGATAAACTGGAGAGGATCGCCTGCCTCAAACACTCCAAGAACGATAGGAATAAGAATTCCGAAGGTTCCCCAGCTTGTACCCGTTGCAAAGGAGATAAAGCAAGCAACAACGAAAATAACCGCGGGAAGAAGCGACGTAAGGCTACCCGCGCCCTCCATAATGCTCTTTACAAAGTCGTCACTGCCGAGAAGTCCGGTAGTGTTCTTAAGCGCGTTTGCAAAGGTAAGGATAAGGATAGCGGGAACCATTGCGCAAAATCCCTGAGGAAGCGCCTCCATAGACTCCTTGAAGCTCATGTGCTTGCGGATAAGATAGTATGCAATGATAAGGATAAGAGATATAAGACCGCCCCAAGGCAATCCAACAGTCGCATCGGTATCACCGAACGCACCGACGAAATCCATATAGAATTCCGACTCGGCGGTAAAGAATCCGCCAACGTACATAAGAGCAAGAACGCTTACTACGATAAGAAGAATTATCGGAATAATAATATCAAGAACGCCTGCGCGGGGATTTACCTCTCCGTCGTCATTCTTGCCCGAAAGCACGCCAAGATCACCATTCTGAGCCTTGATCTCAAACTCAGCCATCTTGCCGTAGTCAAAGCCGAGAAGTGATATTGTAATGATAAACACAAGAGTGAGGAGCGAATAAAAATTGAAAGGAATTGCTCGAACGAAGAGCTGGAGTCCTGTCATATCGCCCGCGACCTCAGGTGTAACGTTACTTGAAACGGCAGCCGCCCAAGAGGAGATAGGAGCGATCATGCATATAGGTGCCGCAGTCGCGTCGATAAGATATGCAAGCTTTGCGCGAGAGATCTTCTTGGAATCGGTAATGGGCGCCATAACAGAGCCGACCGTAAGACAGTTGAAATAATCGTCGATAAAAATAAGAACACCGAGAACAAATGTAGCAAGAGCTGCACCGACCTTGGTCTTAATGTGCTTCTCTGCCCACTTACCAAATGCTCGAGCCGCGCCCGCGCGGTTTACAAGCGCAACTATAACGCCAAGCTCAACGAGGAATATAAATATACCCGCGTTGTCTTCTACCGCTTTGATAAGTCCTTCGCCTATAAGGGTATCGACAGTTCCGGTAAACGAGAAATTTGCGTGAAGCAAAGCACCCGTCAAAACTCCGATAAAGAGCGAGCTGTAAACCTCTTTTGTAATGAGCGCCAATGCAATAGCGACAACGGGAGGAAAGAGCGACCAGAAGCTGCCCGCGATATTCTCACCCGCGGTAAGTCCTGCGACTACCAAAAGCCCGATGATCACCACTGCGGCGATCGCAAGTGTGATCTTTTTTGATTTTGTCATGATTTGTACTTCCTTCTTTTTTATATTTTTTATTTTTCAATCATTTGGTAAAGCTCTTCCCTGCTCATAAGCACGTTAAGAGCGGCAAGAAGAGCGTTTGGAGTCATACCGCGAGGCAGACCAAGCTTTACTGCCAGCCCGTCGCGCCGAGCCATACTGTCAGCTCCTCCCGTAAGTCCAAGCTCAAATAAGTCGACCTTTTCTATCTCGGCTCTCTCTACAACGTTCTCCTGCGAGTCGGTTGCAAAGGGGGAAAGCAGATTGCGAAGCAGCTCTGCATCGGTGCCCTCGACTCCGAGAAAGCCCTCCTTTGATGCCTCAACCTTGCGCTTTTCCTTGCCCTTGACCTGAGGTGTGTAAAGCTGGATAAGCCTGTCCTTCGGTATTGCCGAGGTAATATGCGAGCGGATTACCTTTCCCGCACCGTCGCTATCGGTGATAACGATTATTTTACTCTTTTCGGCAAGCCTTTTTATAAGCGCGAGCTTTTCGTTGTTTTTGAAAACTCCAAAGCCCTCGGTCGTGATAACGCAAGCCTCAAAAAGCGATTTTATCTTGATCTTGTCGTATTTTCCCTCAACAATTATCGGGAAATCAATTTTTTTCTTTTCCATATCAAATATCAATTACGCTACAAGCGTAAAGTAAAGAATAACGAGTGCGCCGAGCGCAATTCTGTAAACTCCGAAGGGCGCAAAGCTATGCTTCTTGACGAATTCCATAAGGAACTTGATCGCTACCATAGAAACGGCAAACGCCACCACGCTTGCAACCGCAAGAACTATCCATGCAAGCGCAGGGATACTTACGCCGCTCTCGCTGACGTAGTCAAAAAATCCGTATCCCTTGATAAGACTTGCGCCTACCATAGCGGGAATTCCCATAAAGAACGAGAACTCCGCCGCCGCAGGACGCGAAACACCAATGCCGCGTGCGCCAAGTATGGTCGAGCCCGAGCGCGAGGTGCCGGGAACTATCGACAAGGTCTGCGCGCATCCAATAAGCATCGCCTGAGTAAAGCTGATCTCCTCAACCGAATTTACGCTTGCGCTCTTGTTTTTGTAAATTCTCTCAACGACAATGAAAAGAATACCGTAAATAATAAGAGCGGCGGCAACTACCTGCCAGTTAAATATCCAGCCGTCAATGTCCTTGCCCGTAGCCTTTTCAAGTATTTTATCACCGACAATGCCAACAAGCGCGGCGGGAATACTCGCAAAAGCGACCTTTAGCCAAAGCACCCAAGTTCCCTTCTTCTCCGCAACGCTCTTAGTGCGTGCGAATGGATTGAGCTTATTCCAGAAGGTCACAACAACGGCAAGTATCGCGCCGAGCTGTATTACGACCTCAAACATACTCATATATTCCTCGGCAAAGACCGCTCCAAGCTCTCCGCCCACGTTGAGCTTTAAAAACTCGTCAAGCAGTATAAGGTGTCCCGTTGAGCTTACGGGCAACCACTCGGTAATGCCCTCAACCACGCCAAAAATTATTGCTTTGATTATTTCTATAAATGTCATTTTTATCTCCAGTCAATTATATTTTTATTCTGCACCCCTCATAATGTCGCCCTCATTGACATCAAAGGGTACTCTGCACCAGAATATCATCGAGGGGTGAGGCGCGCTTTCTATCGCCTCTCCATTAGCAAGATAAAGCTCGGAAACGTCGAACGCTCGGCCAATCTTCGAGGGTGATATAAGCTCGGATTTATCGCCGATCTTGACCTTGTTTCTCTGAACAAAGCGGTAAAGCTTGCCTCTCTCATTTTCAAGAGCAATTCCCGCCGCGGCAAGTCTTTGCGCCTCGTCTTCATTATAATCTGTTGCGGTAGCGAAATATGCCTTGTCGCGTATATATCCCGTCTGAGTGCCAAGCTGAGCCTCGTTCATCGGAATATCAAGATAATATCCCGTACAATACTCACGGTGAGAAACACTCTCAAGCTCGCGGTACCACATAGGATCAAAGCTGTAATTCTCGGGATCTGAAAGATAAGCATCTATTGCCATTCTGTACGCGTTAGTAACCACCGCCGTGTAATACGCGCTCTTCATTCTTCCCTCTATCTTAAAGGAATCAATTCCGCACGCGATAAGCTCGGGAATATGCTCGACGGTACACATATCCTTCGAGGACATAATAAAGGTACCAAGCTCGGTCTGCTCTATCGGAATAGGCAGATCGGGGCGCTTTTCCTCATAAATAATATAATTCCAACGGCAAGGCTGGGTGCATCTACCGCGGTTCGCGTCTCTGCCCGTCATCATATTCGAGAGCATACAGCGACCGCTGTACGACACGCACATAGAGCCGTGAACGAACGCCTCAAGCTCAATATCGTCGGGAAGTCTGTCGCGAATTGCCTTGATCTCCTCAAAGCAAAGCTCGCGCGCAAGCACAAGTCTTTTTGCGCCGAGAGCCGCGTAAGCTAACGCCGCCTCGGGAGAAACGATGCTCGCCTGAGTGGAGATATGTATCTCGGCATCGGGCATTATTTCGCGCACTGTCGCCATAACGCCGAGGTCCGCAACTATAAACGCGTCAATTTTAGCATCGGCTATGTCGCGCAAGAATACGCGAAGATCGTCGTATTCGTTGCCATGCGGCATCGTATTGAGGGTAAGATATAGCTTCTTCCCTCTCTCGTGAGTATATTTAACCGCCTCATAAAGCTCCTCAACCGTAAAATTGTCTGCGGCGGAGCGCATACCAAAGCTCTGTCCTGCGCAATAGACCGCATCTGCACCGTAAAGGAGAGCGGCGCGGAGCTTTTCAAAGTTTCCCGCAGGCGAGAGCAGCTCGGGGCGTCTGATTTCATTTTTCATATCTATTTCCGTCCTATATTCAATATAGCATAGTAATACATTGTAATTTTATCATAAAAAAGTCACCGTGTCAATAAAAAAAGCCGTCCGAGGACGGCTTTTTCAAAATCATATACAAGCTATAAAGAGCCAAGCCAAAATAGCGTTGATTATAGAGTTGGTATTGATAGCGGGCAACGCAAGAACGGCTGACACGACCGAGAAAACGAAGATTATAATACCAAACGCGCGGCACTTTGCCCTTCGCACTCTCAAAATTCCCATAATACCTGCAAGCAAGGTCAGAATTCCGACCGCCGCAGACACCAGCGCGGGAACGTCAAGCGCAACGATAGCCTCAAACGCCGATATTGGCGACCATATACCCCACACGATGTAAATGATGCTGATAATTACTCTGAGGAAGCTTCTCGTTTCCTTCTTCATTCCCTTTTTTCTCTTTTTCTTTGCCATATGCATCTTCCTTTCAAAATTGATTCAATCCATTATGACAATTATATTATATTTTCGACGTCTTGTCAAGAAAAAAGGACGCGTCCGATACAGGATCGCGCCCTATTTTTATTTTTCAAACAGCTTACCGAAGATTTCAAGGAACTTAAATCTCACCTTGTACTTGGGATTTTCGGTCTCGGTGATTATCTTGTACTGGTCGGGAGTAAGCCCTACCGATATAAAAGCATCCTCGTTGCTCTCCTCATCATCGGGAGTTGCCGCGGACAGACACAGGGGCGGGAAAAGACAGCACCACCAATTTTGCCCCTCCCCTTCTCCGATAAGGACTCGCAAGGAAACGTATTCACCCTCGGGAAAGGCGCAGGACTCGTAATTTTTCGTCGGATAATGCTCACGGCTAAGCTCGACTCTCACGGGATAATCGTATCCCTCCCGCTCAACTATCACGCGCGCCGCCGCCTCAATATCACCGCGTATTTCCTCGATAGCGGCTATCGCTTCGCTCTGATTCTTGCAATCCTTAACGGCAGGTGACACCACACCGATTATCTCGTCGCGCACGAGCAGCTTGAGTGCCTGATCGGTGTCCTCATCCGAGTTTGCAAGCACGTGAAGTCTTACGACGGTATCGTATATCTCACTCTCTCCGTGAACGGGAAAAATCCCCGCCGCAAGTGCAAGTCCCAAAATAACAAAGGTGCAAATAAGTAACTTTTTAGTAGAAGCCATCGCTCAAAATTCCTTTCGTATATCAAAATGTTAACGAAGGGATTTTTGACAAGCGATGGCTTCCTTATTCAACAAATATTAAATTTTTATTCCTGCGTGTTCTTTACACGGCGGGTAAGATCCTTGGGCTTTGCGGTAATATCTCCTGCCTTTGTAAGTGCCCATTTGGTCATAACGGGGCCTAAGATCTCATAAACGAGAACGGCAAAGAGGATAACGAAGCGAACGACCGACGCAATATCAGAACTTATGATTTTATCCGATGCAACGGTGCTAACCATTCCAAGAGCAACACCTGCCTGAGGGAAAAGCGTGATACCGAGGTACTTGACTATATCAGGCGAGCATTTTGTCATCTTTGCCGACGACATAGCGCCAAAATATTTACCGATGCAACGGGCAAGAATGTAAACCAAGCCGATTATTACGAAGAGAGGCTGGGTAAATACGCTCAGATCAAGCTCCGCTCCGCTTATAACAAAGAAAAGTATAAGCAAGGGCTTTGTCCAGCCGTCTGCTCTCGCCATCATTTCGTCCGAGCATTCACAGACGTTGCAGAATATAGTTCCGCACATCATACAGGTAAGAAGCGACGAGAAACCGATGTGAACGTCCCCGATATGTATATTCTTAAGCTCAGTTATCGCAACAGTCGCAAAAATGAAGGTGATCACAAGGCTAAGACGGTTACTGTTAGAGTGGAAGAGCTTTTCGAGCAAGGAAAGCACATAGCCGAGTATTGCACCGACGATGAGAGATGCGAATATCTCGATAAGAGGCTCAACAACGATTGAGATAAGGTCTGCTCCGCCGCCGCCAATTGCCTTTGCCGCTCCAAAAAGGATCGCGAAGATGATAAGACCTACCGCGTCATCGAGCGCAACGATGGGCAAAAGAAGGTCGGTCAAGGGACCCTTTGCCTTATACTGACGAACTACCATAAGCGTTGCCGCGGGTGCGGTCGCCGTTGCGATAGCGGACAGTATAAGCACCGCAGGGATAGGAAGATAGTCGTGTCCCGTAGTCGCGATAAGGACATAATGGAGCCCGAAAAGGATCGCGATACAAACGAGCGTGGTCGCTATTGCCTGGAAAATACCGATAATAGTTGCCTGCTTACCCGTCTTTTTAAGCTCGGAAAGCTTGAACTCGCTACCGATAGAAAACGCGATAAATCCAAGCGCGATATCGCAGATCATTTCAAACCCGTGAATGTCGGAAAAGTCTTTAGCGTGGAAACCGAGGTAATATCCGCCGGGGAGCGCGATAGAGCCAAGGCAGAAGCAGCCGACGAGGATACCCGCAATAAGATATCCCGTAACCGCGGGAAGCTTAAATATTTTGCACACACGCGACATCAGAAGTCCAGCAAGCGCGCAAACCGAAATGCTCAAAAATATCTGAGCAGAGTTCATAGTAAAGTCACTCCTTAAAAATATATATTTAATGAATTAAGCGCCAATATAAGATTATATTCCTCATATCGAAAAATGTCAATATACAATCTGAACAATTTATAAAATTTTAAGCGAAGATGTTTGAGCATAATTGAGAGTAGCGCGAAATATAATTTACGGATTATTTGAAAATCGGCTTGACATACCCCAAAGTGTGTGTTATAATAACAAAGTTAAATATATTGGGATGTCGCCAAGCGGTAAGGCACCAGACTTTGACTCTGGCATTCGTCGGTTCAAATCCGGCCATCCCAGCCAACAAATAGGGGTAGGCGCTTGCCTACCTCTATTTGTTTGTTGAGTTGATCGGTCGCTTGAAGTGACACGCATAGCCGCTTTCGGCTTGGTAAGGGTTCTAATCCGGCCATCCCAGCCAAGATATATCCGAGGTCTGTTGTCCGTTAACAAGGATATTGAAGTTATAGGGTTGACATTTAGTTATTAACGTGATACAATAAACTACCGGTATCCCAACCACAACAAAAACAAGCTTGATGTAGGTATACAATAACGATTAAGGAGAAATTCATAATGTTAAAAAAAATTATTATTTGTATCATTCTTCTAGCAGTTCTACTCCTTTTCATATTTGCATATGAGGCGATTTTAAATCCTTCAGGATTCTTCGGTTCGCTTGGATGCGCTTTTATCATTGAAAAGTGCGGAATGTTTTGGGGACATGTGCTCTCATACCTTCTAGTATGCACAGGGTTTTTGTTTTGGGTCGGTGTTTCCGCTGCTTGGAAATGGGCAAGAAATAATGATTTCGGGTTAGTAATGAGTGTTTTCTGTGCGTTTTTAGGTATATACTTGTCTTTTCCAATAGCAATTGTACAACTTTTTCTTCCCAGCACTTAAAACCTCAGGGATAAATTTTAAATGTTGAAATGTTTGGTGGCATAACAAGACGATAGACATTATCCCATCATTAAAACTCTGAAATTTGTTCACATAGTTTCGTTACAAGCATAGCGTTGTGCCCCGGAAGATAGCGGTCAAGTGCAACCCCCATCATCGCCAAGGGGGTAGTCTACCCTCGCGAGAAAAAACGTGCATCTAAATTGGCCACACACGGCTTTGCATCTAAATCTGACACACAATACACAAATAGGGGTAGGCGCTTGCCTACCTCTATTTGTTTGTTGAGTTGATCGGTCGCTTGAAGTGACACGCCAAGCCGCTTGTGGCTTGGCGCGGCACGAACGAGCGCATACTATGCCATCTCACCCTTTATCGGGGCTTTTCTCTCGCTTGTCATCTTTGGAGATATTCCGCCCTACACATTCTTTATAGCACTTCTTCTGATGGCTATCGGCGCGTGGCTCTGCGCCTCCGACGAGCCATTGTTAAAAAGAGGCAAAAAACACCGCGACAATTCTTAAGTATTCTTAAAAAACGCTTATACCCTTTGACAAATCATCTCAAGTAGAGTATGATATACTCGTAAATCATATTCGTCTGTTTTTGACAAAAAAACAAAATGAGGTGAAATCAAATGAAAGAATTAGTTCGCAGATTGCTAAGCGAAAACGGCTCAAAGCTTACTATCGGGTTGTTTGACGTATGGCATTTTATGTACCTTTTCATAATATTGGGCGGCTGCGCATTTTTGGCATATAAATTCCAAAACAAATCCAAAGAGGCAAAGACAAAGCTTCTCCGTGTGCTTGCCTATCTCGTCATAGGCTTCTACATTGCGGATTTCTTCCTTATGCCGCTCTCTGACAGCTACAACAGAATCTCCGTTGATAAGCTTCCCTTCCATATCTGCACGCTGATGGGCGTTATGGCGCAGTTTGCTCAGTTCAACAAGAAATTTGAGAAGATCAAGCACGTTATCGTCACTCTCGCCATTGCCGGCTCGATTATGTGGATGTGCTATCCCGGATCGGCACTTGGCGGTCAGCCCCCCTTCAGCTACATAATCTTCCAGACCTTTATGTATCACGGCATCCTCTTTACGTGGGGAGTCCTTAATCTCGCGCTTGGCGAGGTAAGGCTTGATTTTGGCAAGATCTGGCACAACCTCTGCGGCATTATGGCAATAATGGTTTGGGCGGCAATAGGCAACACGCTTTATGACGATCAGAACTGGTTCTTCCTTGCAAACAGCATTTTTGATTTCATTCCCGACACGGCAATGCCTCCCGTTGTTATCGCGTGCGTGTTCGGCGTTTGCATAGTGATCTACTCGGTATATTATGCCGCGATCGCGATCGCAAAAAGGATCTCGGATCACTCCCACACCGCAAACAGAATAAGACATATCGCCTGAAGAATCCTCGCTCTAAGCATAAATCACCGTATACATTAGAGATCGGCAAGATAAGATATCGGTTCCGAATTACCGTGATCCTATCTTGCCGATCTTTCTTTTTTCAATTCTTAAATATTCTTTAATTTCAGGCTTTCATATTGAAAAGTTCTTCCGGCTATGCTATAATTTGCATGAAATATATGTCTGATTGTGTAAAAAGAAAGGCGATTATCTCATGTTTTATACAATGTTTTTCATATTATTTGCCGCGCTTATCTTACTGTGCTTTCATTTTGCTAACAAGCGCGGAGAGCGGCTGATCGGCAAGGTCGTTAAAATTTCCACGGTGATATTTATATCGCTATCAATGCTGAACGTTTTTCTGCCCGATCTTTTTGCGTGCTCCCTCGAAATAAATGATCTGAGCAGTATGACGGGAACTAAATTCCACTCGGTGATCCGTTGGTTTAATCTCGTTTGCTTCACCGTGCTTCCAATAGCCGTATTTCAGAAAAATAAATACTTTGAAAAGATAGCAAGCTACTTCTGCTTGCCCGTGGCACTCATCAACGTCTGTTGTTACCATCAGTACATAAAATACTTTACAGCTAATAGCAATTCTGGTCTGCAAACGGTAAGCATACTCTCTCGCTCATTCAAGGATTTTCTCATAAATGAAGGCTTCAGAGCAGCAATATTCGGTATTACCTGTCTATCTCAGCTGATTGCGTTGGCTCTCCTCACATATCAAAATCGCGAAAGGCTATCTATCAAAAAGGATGAGCTGAAAAACTTTATCATCATACTCCTAGGGCTGATATACCTCTCGCTCCCTGTATACGTTCCTCAGCATCTTGTGGGACACGTAAATATTATGATGACACGCTTCTCGCCCGTACATATCATATGGATACTTGGCATCGTTGCGATCATAGTAGCCCTCTACTTTATTTTCAGGAACAAATCGTCAGAGGCAAAATACCTCCTTGTACTCGCAATGTCGTGGTCGCTTATGATACAGTTCAGCTACATGTTTATCGCGTCGTGCGAGCTCAATATTATGAAGTTGCCGCTTCAGCTTTGCAATCTCGGCTCTTATCTCGCGCTTCTGATGCTACTGAAAAAAAGCGAGAGAATATATCACTTTACCCTTATCGTAAACGTTGTCGGCGCAATTATTGCGATTTGTATTCTTGATATCAGTAAGGATAGTTCTCACCTCTCGCGCTTGTGGGTCGTGCACTATATTGTTGAACATACGAGAGTTCTCGTAATACCGATCTTATGCCTCGTCCTTGGAGTATTCAAGCCGATAACCCAAAAGTCCATAAAAGATTTTTCGGTCGGATTTACAGTTTATTATCTGTTCGTATTTGCTCTTGGAACACTTTCTAATGGAGTTTATAGGCTTTGCGCGGGCAAGGCATACCAGAACTTCTTCTACGCAAATCACCTGTTTATGTTTGACAAGTCGATAGCGAAGGAGTTGCTTGGCTTTACCGATCCACTGTTTGACAACTGTGTTATCAAGATTGGCGTCTTTGAAATTTACCCGTTGGTGCAGCTGTCGGTCTATCTTGTCTTCATGGCGATATGTCTGGGCGTTTATACGCTTATATACGCACTTACAAGCAAGCATAAAAAGCAGCCTAAGGTCACGACCGCAGGCAATCCCCATTACACAATTGCCTAATGACTGCGCCTCTTATATCTTAAATATTCTTAAATATACCAAAATGCATTTGACATAATATGTCAAAAGTGATAGTATTAAGTGTATTTGACAGTTTTTTTGTCGATCACCCACAATACTATCACTTTTTTTGAGGAGTTTTATGTTTATAACCGCATTAAAAGAATTTTTCGGATTTATTGAGCGCACACGAGAGCCTGAGGGATATATGTCATGGCAACACATTCTTTTCGTATTTGTTCTTATGACAGTTATGGTGACCTTAGCCGTTTGGCTCGGTCATCATTACAAAAACAGAATCGACAAGGATAAAAACAAGGTGCTTATCTGGGCGGCTATCGCAATAGACGCAGTTGAAATATTCAAAATCATCATTGTCTGCGCACGTTCAAACGATCCGTCGCTCATTCTTCTTAATCTGCCTCTCTTCCTGTGCAGTATCCAGCTTATAACGATTCCCCTCGCGGCATTCTCACGCGGCAGACTTAAGGAAGCAGCGCTTGATTTCGTATTCATATTCGGACTTCTCGGCGCAGTGCTTGGAACGATCGGAGCAGGTAACATCTACGGCTCAAATCCCGTTTTCTCGTTTGATCCCATCGTGTCGGGTATCACCCACTCAATCTCGGGATTTGCAACACTCTACATCGGCATATCGGGAATGAAGAGCATGAAAAAGAGGAATATTATCTATACCTTCGCTATACTTCTCTCATTTGCGCTTTCCGCTTATATAGTTAACAAACTCATTGATTACAACTATATGTTCCTTATGAGAGGTGACGGCACTCCCTACGATATACTTTTAAATCTCGTTGGCGGCAGCCCCATTCTCTATCCTATATGCGTCGTACTTATGCTTGTGGTTTACATATTGGCATTCTACGGAATATATTTCCTTATTCACGAAAAAAAGCGTCACGTAAAGCATACCGCAAAGCATACCGCAAAGCACGCTCACGTATAATTAAAAAGTTAACCGCGACCTTACTTACAAAGGTCGCGGTTTTTTAGAATAATCAAGCGTTTCCTGCGCAATAATTTTTCAAAAGGGTTTTGTGGAGGGATTTTATGTGTACTGCAATAATTGACGGACATTTTTTCGGAAGGACGCTCGACCTTGAGGACTCATACGCTGAAAAGGTCGTTATCACGGGGCGGGATTTCCCCTTTAAATTCATTCACGAGGGCGAGATCAGGCATCATTATGCGATCATCGGTACGGCGCACATAGCAAACGGTGTTCCGCTATACTACGACGCGGCAAACGAGATGGGACTGTGCGCCGCCGCTCTCAGATTTCCCAAATATGCCGAATATCATGAAAAGAAACTCGGCGAGGTCAATCTCGCGTCGTTTGAGCTTATACCGTGGATGTTGTGCAATTTCAGCTCCGCCGACGAAGCGAAGTCCGCTATGCGATCGGTAACAATAACGAGCGATAATTTCAGCGACCAGCTCCCCTCAACTCCGCTTCATTGGATATTTGCAGATAAATACGAGGCTTTCATCGTTGAATCGGTAAACGAGGGCTTGAAAATATACGATTCACCCGAGGAAATACTGACAAACGCTCCCGATTTTCCCTCACAACGCGAAAATCTTTTAAAGCATAGCGAAATACTCAACAAGGTATCATGTCTTGGTGAGAAAAATATTGATATCGCGGGCGACTCGTCATCGCAGTCAAGATTTATACGCGCCGCGTATGCAAAGACTAATATTCTCCCTTGCTATGATGAACCCGCGTCAATTTCACGATTTTTTCATCTTATGGATACGGTTTCCCAACCTCACGGCTTCGCCCAAAACGACAGCGGCGCTCCTGTCCGCACAGTTTATACCTCATGCATCGACACAGAGAAGCTTATATACTATTTCACCACCTACAACGACCGACAGATACGCGCAGTAAGGCTTGATAAATTCGATTCCGACGGACTGACCGTATTCACGATGGAGAGTGGTGAAAATATCACATATATAAACTAAAAAGCAGGGATTTTCCCTGCTTTTTATATTTTTATGCCTTTGATTCACAATAAATACAACGGTATACACCGTTTTCCTTATCAACGAGCTTAAACACGTGAGGAAGCTCTTGCTCGGTCGTAGTAATGCAACGGGCATTCTTACACTCAAGGTCGTAGCGAAGCTCATCGCCCACCTCGTTTCCCTTCTCGCAAGGCTCGTTTACGCTCTCAAGAAGCTTCAGAATAAGCGCCATTCTCATATATTTGCCGTTAAGCACCTGCTTGAAGTAGCAAGCGCGGGGATCGTCGTCGATCGCAACCGAGATCTCGTTTACTCTGGGCAGGGGGTGCATGATCGAAAGATCGCTCTTTGCTCCCTCAAGCTTATCGGGAGTGAGTATGTAGCTGTCCTTAAGGCGCATATATTCGTCCTCGGACGCAAAGCGCTCTCTCTGAACTCTCGTCATATAAAGAACGTCAAGCTCGGGCATTGCCGCGACGAGATCGGTGGTCTCCTTATACTCGATTCCCTTTTCGGTAATAAATTCGTACTTTACGTAGCTCGGAAGCTTTAATTCCTCGGGAGAGATAAGCACGAATTTAATTCCCGAATATCTCGACATTGCGCTGATAAGCGAGTGAACCGTTCTGCCGAACTTGAGGTCACCGCAAAGGCCTATCGTAAGATTATCAAATCTTCTCTTCTCTCTCCAAATAGTGAGAAGGTCTGCAAGTGTCTGGGTGGGATGGTTGTGACCTCCGTCGCCCGCATTGATAACGGGAATGGTCGCATTCTTTGACGCAACGTAGGGCGCGCCCTCCTTGGGATGGCGCATAGCGATTATATCGGCATAGCACGACACCGTCTTGGCAGTATCTGCTATACTCTCGCCCTTTGCCGCGCTTGACGAGCCTGCGCTTGATACGCTCAATACATTTCCGCCAAGCTCATACATAGCCGCCTCAAAGGAAAGTCTTGTTCTCGTCGACGGTTCAAAAAAGAGCGTCGCAAGCTTCTTTCCGCGGCAAGCGTCTGCATATTTTACGGGATTTGCTATAATATCCTCGGCAACCGATACAAGAGAATCAAGCTCCTCTATCGACATTTCCTGAATATCAATAAGATGTCTCATATTTACCTCTTTCGGTATAAAATTAAGCCTTTGCTCCATTTACTGCGAGATAATTCTTGATTCTCTCGACGTTCTCGCGGTTAGCTTCATCTTCTTCAAGGTACTCGATGATATCGTAAACGTCTACGATGGAGTATACGGGGAAGCCGAACTGCTCCTCGATCTCCTGCATAGCGCCCTTCTCGCCCTGACCCTTTTCCTTGCGGTCTACCATAATAAATGTAGCCGCTACCTTTGTGCCCTCAAGGTGAGAGAGTATCTCCATGCTCTCACGTATTGCCGTGCCTGCGGTGATAACGTCCTCGATAATGACGATCTCCTCACCGGAGGTGGGAACGTAGCCTACGAATGTACCGCCCTCGCCGTGATCCTTGACTTCCTTACGATTGAAGAAGAAAGGCACGTTAAGACCGTTCTTTGAAAGCGCAACGGCAGCAGATACAGACAAGGAAATTCCCTTGTACGCGGGGCCGTAAAGCACCGCCTGCTTAGCTCCGAGCTTTTCAAAATACGCCTTTGCGTAGAACTCGCCAAGCGTTGCGATGTCGCTACCCGTCTTGATCATTCCCGCATTGATGAAATATGGGATCTTTCTGCCGCTCTTTGCGGTAAAATCTCCGAATTTGAGCACTCCCGCGCTCTCAAGAAACCTTATAAATTCTCTCTTATATGCTTCCATTTTTATTCTCCTGTGTAGTTAGTTTGTGCTAAGGATTTCTCTTCTTTTCTTGAAAGAAAAGAAGCAAAAGAACTTTCTCGCATTTAGGGTTCTAACCCAAAATATTAAGAGTTTTTGCCAAGCTTTTTCTCAAAAAGCTTGCCGCCGGTGGCACGCTTTCTTTCCGCCGAAGGCACGCATCCTCCGCGTCCTCTTAGTCGCAGAATTCAGCAACGCAGCGCTCATAAGCCGCTACGGGATCAGCTGCCGCGGTGATAGGTCTGCCTACGACGATATAGTCAGAGCCGATCTTCTTTGCCTCTGCGGGAGTCATAACTCTCTTCTGGTCGCCGATATCGCCGTCAGCGAAGCGCACGCCGGGGGTAACGGTAACAAATCCGTTGCCGCATCTCTCGTGAACCTTGCCTGCCTCGAGGGGTGAGCAAACTACGCCGTCAAGTCCCGATTCCTTTGCGTTGTGAGCGTAGTGCATAACTACGTCAGCGATGTTCTCCTTGATGAGAAGGTCGTTCTCCATGCTCTCCTGGTCGGTCGAGGTAAGCTGAGTTACCGCGATGAGCATAGGGCGAGTGCCGTCAGGTCTGGTAAGTCCCTCAATAGCCGCCTCCATCATTCTCTTGGTGCCTGCCGCGTGGAGATTAGTCATATCAACGTCAAGTCTGGAGAGAACCGCCATTGACTTTTTAACAGTGTTGGGAATATCGTGAAGCTTGAGGTCAAGGAATATCTTGTGACCTCTCTTTTTTATTTCTCTAACGATCGAGGGGCCCTCTGCATAGTAAAGCTCCATACCGATCTTAACGAAGGGCTTTCTGCCCGTAAACTGATCAAGAAATGCAAATGTCTTTTCCGCGCTGTCAAAGTCACATGCGATAATTACGTCCTTTCCCATTATCTTACTCCTCCAATTATATCACTTAAATTTTCAATTCCGTATTTTTCCATTACGCGAGGAAGATCCTCAATAATATTTTTACAAGCGTAAGGCTCTATAAGGTTTGCCGCGCCGACCTCAACCGCGCTGGCGCCCGCGAGCATCATCTCGATCACGTCCTCAGCGCTCGACACACCGCCCATTCCGATAACGGGAATCTTAACCGCGTGAGCAACCTGATAAACCATTCTCACTGCAACGGGGAATATCGCACTACCCGAAAATCCTCCCATTTTGTTGGCGATTACGGGCTTTCTTGTGCGAAGGTCAATTCTCATACCGAGAAGGGTGTTTATAAGGCTGATACCGTCAGCACCCGCCTCCTCGCAAGCCTTTGCGATGGAAACGATGTCGGTAACGTTGGGCGAAAGCTTTATAATGATAGGCTTTGTCGTGACCGCCTTGACGGCTCTCGTCACCTCTGCCGCGCCCTCGGGAGTTGTACCAAACGCCATACCGCCGCCGTGAACGTTGGGACAGCTGATATTGACCTCGATCCAGCCGACCTGATCGCATTTGTCTATCTTCTCGCAAGTATAAACGTATTCTTCAACCGAAAATCCCGAAACGTTAGCCATAACGGGCTTGTTGAAGCATTTTTTGAGCTTAGGCAGCTCCTCGGAAATTACCTTTTCAACGCCGGGGTTCTGAAGTCCGACCGCATTGATCATTCCATTAGGTGTTTCCGCGATTCTCGGCGTGGGATTACCAAATCGAGGATCCCTTGTCGTTCCCTTAAAGGAGAACGTGCCAAGCATATTTATATCGTAAAGCTCTGCAAACTCATATCCGAATCCGAACGTGCCCGAAGCGGGGATCACGGGGTTGTCAAGCTCTATTCCGCAGAGATTAACACTCATTTTTCCCATAAGATCTCCTCCTTCTTCATGACGGGACCTTCCTTGCAGATTCTCTTATATCCCGTAATAGTCTTGCAAGAGCAACCCATGCACGCGCCAAATCCGCAGCCCATTCTCTCCTCAAAGCTGAACTGTCCCTCGGTAGTCGAGGTATTGTAAACCGCTCTCAGCATAGGCTCGGGACCGCAGGTGTAAAAGTAGCTGTAATCCGCGTTCTTCATAACGTCGGTAACGAATCCCTTTACTCCGTAAGAGCCGTCAACCGTGGTAACCGTCACGTCAGCTCCGAGAGCCTTGAACTCGTCCTCGTAGAAAATCTCATCGGCACGGTTGAAGCCGAGCACGACAGATACCTTCTTGCCCTCAGATATAAGCTTCTTGCAAAGCATATACATAGGGGGAACGCCGACACCGCCGCCGAGAAGCATGGGATTTTCACCCGCAAGGCTTGTGTCATATCCGTTTCCAAGTCCTGTAAGCACGTCAAGCGTGTCACCCTCAATCATTTGGCTCATCTGCTCTGTACCCTTGCCTACTACCTTGTAGATAAGCGTGAGAATATTGCCCTCGCAGTCGCAGACCGAGATAGGACGGCGCAAAAAGAGTCCGTCAAGCTTGATGTTGACAAACTGACCGCAGTTAGTCACCGCGCCCGTATCACCCTCAAGTAGCATTCTGTATACGTTGCTTGTGAGCGCTACGTTTTCTTTTATCGTAAAAATTGATTGTTTCATTTTTATTTCCTTGAGTTGTGTTACTTAGGTTACCGGCTCAATTTGTTTGTAGGCAAGGCGCACCGGAGAAAGCAAAGTGCAGGCGTAGTTCCCTACGTCAAACTGCTTTCGAGGAGCAACGCAGCATACGAAGAAAGAGAGCCGTAACATGATTACGCGTCGATTGTCGAAATAGTAAGTGTGGTTTCCTCAAGCACGTCGAGAAGAACTCTTACGGTATCAAGCGAGGTAAACATAGTTACGTTATTTTCGGTCGCGTACTTTCTGATCTCAAAGCCGTCGCGCGTTACGCCCGAGGACGAAGGATCGCTCGTGTTGATAACGTACGCGATATGTCCCTGACGGATAGACTCCGCGATTTCTTCAGAGTCCTCGGAAAGCTTTTTGAGTACGTGTGTGCGGATTCCGTTCTCCTTGAGGAACTTAGCCGTTCCGCTGGTCGCCTCAATGTTGAAGCCGAGATTGTAGAAGCGACGGATAAGAGGAAGCGCCTCTGCCTTATCGCAATCGGCAATAGTTGCAAGCACGGTTCCGTAGTTCTGGAGGTGCATGCCCGATGCCTGAAGTGCCTTGTAAAGTGCGCGGTAGAACTTGTCGTCATAGCCGATCGCCTCACCCGTAGACTTCATCTCGGGAGAGAGATATGCGTCAAGTCCGCGAAGCTTGTTGAACGAGAATACGGGCACCTTTACGTACCAACGATTCTTCTCCTCGGGATAGAGGCAGAAGATTCCCTGCTCCTTGAGTGACTTGCCGAGAATTACCTCGGTCGCGATGTCAGCAAGGCTGTATCCCGTAGACTTCGAGAGGAAGGGTACGGTTCTTGACGAACGGGGATTTACCTCGATGATAAATACCTCGTCGTTCTGGTCAACGATAAACTGAATGTTGTAAAGACCTACGATGCCGATTCCAAGACCGAGCTTCTTTGCGTACTGAAGGATAGTTCCCTTTACCTTATCGGAGATCGAGAAGGCGGGATAAACGCTTATAGAGTCACCCGAGTGAACTCCGGTTCTCTCAACAAGCTCCATTATACCGGGAATGAATACGTCGCGTCCGTCGCAGATAGCGTCAACCTCGACCTCCTTACCGCTGATGTACTTGTCAACGAGAACTGGCTTGTCCTCGTCGATCTCAACTGCGGTCTTGAGGTAGTGGCGGAGCTGCTCCTCGTTAGCAACGATCTGCATAGCACGACCGCCAAGCACGAAGGAGGGACGAACGAGTACGGGATAACCAACCTTTGCCGCCGCCTCAACGCCGTCCTCTATCTTAGTTACCGCGCGACCTGCAGGCTGAGGAATTCCAAGCTCCTTTAAAAGCTTCTCAAACGCATCTCTGTTCTCTGCCTTGTCAATAGCGGCGCAATCTGTACCGATTATCTTAACGCCGAGATCGTGGAGAGGCTGAGCAAGATTTATTGCGGTCTGACCGCCAAGAGAAGCGATAACGCCCTCAGGCTGCTCAAACTCGATGATATTCATAACGTCCTCGGGAGTAAGAGGCTCAAAGTAGAGCTTGTCCGCGGTCGTGTAGTCGGTAGAAACGGTTTCGGGGTTGTTGTTGATAATGATCGCCTCATATCCCGAATTCTTTATAGTGGTAACCGCGTGAACCGTCGAATAGTCGAACTCAACGCCCTGACCGATTCTGATAGGACCTGCGCCGAGAACAACTATCTTTTTCTTGTTCGTGAGGATCGAGGTGTTCTCACCTGTATAGGAAGAATAGAAGTAAGGAATGTACGCACCGGTATGGCAGGTATCAACCATTCTGAATACGGGGAAAAGCTTATGCTCCTTTCTGAACTTGAATACGTCAAGCTCAGTACACTTCCAGAGCTTTGCGATGTACTTGTCGCCAAAGCCCATCTTCTTTGCCGCAGTGAGTGTTTCAAGATCAAACGCCTTGCTCTCAAGCACCTTCTCCATCTCAACGATGTTCTTCATCGCCTCAAGGAAGAACGCGGTGATCTTTGTGATCTCGTGAATCTCATCAACCGAAGTGCCGCGACGGAAAAGCTCACCGATAGCGAAAATGTTATCGTCGCGGAACTCTCTGATATACGCCTTGAGCTCGTCGGTGCTCATATCGTCAAACTTGTGGTGGTAGAGGTGGTGAACACCTGTCTCAAGCGAGCGAATACCCTTAAGCAAGCACTCCTCAAGATTAGAGCCGATACCCATGATCTCACCGGTCGCCTTCATCTGAGTACCGAGAAGGTTTGACGCGTTGGTGAACTTATCAAAGGGGAATCTCGGAAGCTTTGCGATAACGTAATCAAGCGCAGGCTCGAACGCCGCGTTGGTGTTTGCGATCTTGATCTCCTCAAGAGTCATACCAACCGCGATCTTTGCAGTAACGCGCGCAATGGGATAACCCGATGCCTTCGACGCAAGTGCGGACGAACGCGAAACTCGGGGGTTTACCTCTATAAGATAGTACTGGCTGGAGTGAGGATCAAGCGCAAACTGTACGTTACAGCCGCCCTCGATCTTAAGCTCTCTGATGATCTTTATCGCGGAATCGTTGAGCATCTTTCTGTCGTGCTCGGAGAGAGTCATGATAGGAGCTACGACGAGCGAGTCACCTGTGTGAACGCCTACGGGGTCGATATTCTCCATTCCGCATATCGTGATAGCGTGGTCGCTCGAGTCACGCATTACCTCAAACTCGATCTCCTTGTATCCCTTAACGCTCTTTTCAATAAGCACCTGATGTACGGGAGAGAGCTTGAATGCGTTAAGACCGACCTCAATAAGCTCCTCCTCGTTATATGCAAAGCCGCCGCCCGTGCCACCGAGGGTGAACGCAGGACGAAGAACTACAGGGTAACCGATTCTTTCTGCCGCCGCCTTCGCCTCATCAAGATTGTAGGTTATCTCAGAGGGGATGGTAGGCTCGCCGATAGACTGGCAAAGCTCCTTGAAAAGCTCTCTGTCCTCTGCTCTCTCAATACTTCTGCTCGACGTACCGAGAAGCTCGGTGTGACACTCCTTGAGGATTCCCTTCTTTTCAAGCTGCATAGCAAGATTAAGTCCGGTCTGTCCGCCGATACCGGGAACGATAGCGTCGGGACGCTCATAACGGATTATCTTTGCGATGTATTCAAGCGTCAAGGGCTCCATATATACCTTGTCAGCAATAGTGGTATCGGTCATTATCGTCGCGGGGTTGGAGTTTACAAGCACTACCTCGTAGCCCTCCTCCTTGAGCGCAAGACAAGCCTGCGTTCCCGCATAGTCGAACTCTGCTGCCTGACCTATAACGATAGGACCCGAGCCGATTATCAAAATCTTCTTGATGTCTGTTCTCTTTGCCATATTTATCTCCATTCCGTCCTTTACACATCTGCTATAAAGGATAAATAAATTATACAAGTTAGTTTGTGATAGGTTTTTCTCTGCTTTTCTTGAAAGAAAAGCAGCAAAAGAACTTTAAAAACAGATATTTTTACGCTTTATACACTATCTTGCCGTTATACACCGTCGCGTAGCATTTGCCGTAAAGCTCATAATTGTCAAAAGGTGTCGCCTTGCCCTTTGAGATGAACCTTTCGGGCTCAACCTTGAACTGTTCGTCAAGCTTCCAAATCGAGAAGCTATCTCCATTCGGCAGACCGAATCTCTCTCTGGGGTTGTAAACTAACAGATCAACAAGCTTGTCAAGCGTAATAATTCCCGTCCTGACCATATAGGTGTTCATAAGCGGCAACGCAAGCTCAATGCCCGTGATGCCAAACGCGCTCTTTTCAAGCCCTCTGCCCTTTTCTTCTGCAGAGTGGGGCGCGTGGTCGGTCGCGATCATATCGATAGTGCCGTCAATAATTCCCTCGATAAGCGCGTTTTTGTCTTCTTCCGCGCGCAATGGGGGATTCATCTTGAATCTGCCGTGCTCCTGCAGATCTCGGTCGGTCAAAATGAGGTAATGCGGCCCTGTTTCACAGGTCACGTTTACTCCACTCTTCTTCGCATCGCGGATGATCTCAACGCTTTCTTTAGTCGAGATGTGACAAACGTGATAAGCGCATCCTACTTCGTCGCAAAGCTTCAAGTCGCGTTCAATCTGTCGCCACTCACTCTCCGAGCAGATTCCTCTGTGTCCGTGAGCCTTTGCATACTCGCCGTCGTGTATATATCCGCCGAAAAGCAGATCGTTGACCTCGCAGTGCGCAACTATCATCTTGCCAAGTGCTTTTGCCCTCTGCATAGCCTCGCGCATCATCTCGCCGTCCTGCACTCCGCGTCCGTCATCCGAGAAAGCAATAACTTTATCTGCCATACCCTCAAGGTCGGATATTTTCTCACCCTTCTGCCCTACCGTGATAGCGCCGTAGGGATGAACGCCGATGACCGCGTCGCGCTCTATTATATCAAGCTGCTCCTTCAAATTCTCTACACTGTCGGGCACGGGATTGAGATTAGGCATCGTGCAAACGTCGGTGTAACCGCCCGCCGCAGCCGCCAAAGAACCCGTCGCAATCGTTTCTTTATAAGAAAAACCCGGCTCGCGAAAATGCACGTGCACGTCGCAAAAACCGGGAAAAACAGTATATTCGGAAGAATTGAGGGAGAGGCTATCTGCAAAATGGAAATAGTTACCCAACGACTCAGATTCGGTCGCTTTGAACTGCATTTTTGCCTTAACTTCTGCCATTTTCATTCTCCATTCCTAAAAATTTACAAACTAAAAATTAGCTTTACATATATTCGTGTAATTATATCATAAATGAGGGATTGTGTCAAGCGCAAACCCTCATTTTTATCAAAAATGTCACATTTAACATATATTTCTCTCTCGTTCAACATAAAACAAGCATTTTGCCTTATTTTTGTTAAGTTCTTGAAAGAGGGTGGGGTTTGGGGAGGGAGAAAACTTCTCCTCTAAGAAGTTTTCTCCCTCCCCATAATCTATCCAATCAGAACAATCCGCTGATACGTCCGTTATCGTCGACGTCGATGCGCTCTGCCGCGGGGACCTTGGGAAGTCCGGGCATAGTCATAATGTCACCTGTGAGCGCGACAATAAAGCCCGCTCCCGCGCTGACCTTGACGTTGCGCACGGTCACCTTGAAGCCCTCGGGTGCGCCAAGCTTGGTCGCGTCGTCCGAGAAGCTGTACTGCGTCTTTGCCATACAGATAGGCATCTTGTCGTAGCCGAGAGATGCCAGCTGCGCGATCTGCTTCTGCGCCTGAGGTGTGATTATAATACCGTCACCGCCGTAGACCTTCTTAACGATAGCCTCTATCTTTTCGGGAATGGAAAGCTCACTGTCGTAGCTGAAGCTGAAGTCGTTAGGCTCTTCGCAGAGCTTGACGATTTCCTCTGCAAGCGCGCGGCCGCCCTCGCCGCCCTCTGCCCAAACGGTAGAAAGCACGACGTTTACACCAAGCGCCTTACACTTTTCAATAACGAGCTCGATCTCCGCGTCGGTGTCGGTCGGGAAACGGTTGACCGCAACTACGCAAGGAAGCTTATATACATTTTTAATATTAGAAACGTGGCGAAGAAGATTGGGTATTCCCTTTTCAAGCGAGTCAAGATTTTCAGCTCCAAGCTCGGTCTTGGGAGTACCGCCGTGCATCTTGAGCGCGCGAACGGTTGCAACCACAACAACTGCCGAGGGAGTAAGACCTGCCATACGGCACTTGATGTCAAGGAACTTCTCAGCACCGAGGTCTGCTCCAAAGCCCGCCTCGGTAACGGCGTAGTCGCCGAGCTTCATCGCCATCTTGGTAGCGATAACAGAGTTACATCCATGAGCGATATTCGCAAAAGGACCGCCGTGAACGAACGCGGGAGTGCCCTCAAGCGTCTGAACGAGATTAGGCTTGAGCGCGTCCTTAAGAAGCGCCGCCATAGCACCAACCGCCTTAAGATCACCCGCGGTTACGGGTTTTTCATCGTATGTGTAAGCAACGACGATGCGAGAAAGTCGCTCCTTGAGGTCGCTTATCGAGGAAGCCAAGCAGAATACCGCCATAATTTCACTTGCAACGGTAATATCGTAGCCGTCCTCACGCGGAACGCCGTTGACACGTCCGCCAAGTCCGTCGGTTACAAAGCGCAGCTGACGGTCGTTCATATCAACGCAACGCTTCCATGTGATCCTGCGAGGATCAATGTTAAGAGCATTGCCCTGATAAATATGGTTATCAAGCATAGCCGCAAGAAGATTGTTAGCCGCACCGATAGCGTGGAAGTCGCCCGTAAAGTGAAGGTTTATATCCTCCATAGGTACGACCTGCGCGTATCCGCCGCCTGCCGCGCCGCCCTTAACTCCGAAAACGGGGCCCAAGGAAGGCTCACGGAGAGCAACCACGACGTTCTTGCCGATCTTTTTAAGACCGTCGGCAAGACCGATAGTCGTAGTCGTCTTTCCCTCGCCTGCAGGCGTGGGAGTGATAGCAGTTACAAGAATCAGCTTGCCGTCTTTTCTGTCGCTCTCATTAAGGAGCGCATAGTCGACCTTTGCCTTAAAGTTGCCGTACTGCTCAAGATATTTTTCATCTACACCCGCGACCTTTGCGATCTCGCGGATGTGCTTCATTTCTGTGGATTGCGCGATTTCAATGTCGGATAAGTACGCCATTTGAAACTCTCCTTAAATCATAATTATTTAAAATACTTAACTGCACTCTCAAACATCTTCATGTCGAATTCACCAAGCACATTCTTATACAAACCGTTGCAGATACGTTCGCTGTGACCCATCTTACCGAATACACGTCCGTCGGGCGAGGTGATACCCTCGATCGCGAAGGTAGAGTCGTTGGGATTGTAGCGAATGTCATTGGTCGCGTTTCCGTCAAGGTCAACGTACTGAGTAGCAACCTGACCGTTTGCTACGAGCTGTTTTACAAGCTCGTCGGAGGCGAGGAAGCGTCCCTCACCGTGCGAAATAGCAACCGTGTAAATATCGCCAACGTTGGTATTTGCCAGCCAAGGCGACTTGTTAGACGCGATTCTCGTTCTCACGAGCTTGGACTGGTGACGACCAATAGTGTTAAAGGAAAGAGTAGGACAGTTTTCATCGGTGTCAATGATCTTTCCGTAAGGAACAAGACCGATCTTGATAAGTGCCTGGAAGCCGTTACAGATACCGCACATAAGACCGTCGCGGTTATTAAGAAGATCGTGAACGCCGTCCTTTATCTGCTGATTGCGGAAGAACGCCATGATAAACTTACCCGATCCGTCAGGCTCGTCACCACCCGAGAATCCGCCGGGCACGAAGACCATCTGACTATCGGCAAGCTTCTTTGCAAAGCTTTCAACACTCCTCTGAATGCCGTCCTGAGTCATATTGTTGATTACGAAGATCTCTGCCTCAGCACCTGCATCTCTCATAACCTTTGCCGAATCAAACTCACAGTTAGTGCCGGGGAATACGGGAATAAGAACCTTGGGACGAGCAACCTTAACTGCGGGAGCTACGCGCTCGGTCGCAGAGAAGGAGAAGTTTTCGTACTTCTTATTATTATCGTTTTCAAGTGTCGGGAATACGCCCTCAAGCTTGCCCTCGTAAAGTGCGTCAAGCTCTTCCATAGCAACGGTCTTATCGCCGTAGGTAAGCTTTGCGTCATCGGTAAAGTAACCGATTGTCTGACCTGCTGTATCAGCGTCAACCTCAAGCAAGAATGAGCCGTAGCAGTACTCAAAAATGTTCTGTACGGTAACATACTCATCAAGGAACTTAAATCCAAGTCCGTTACCGATACACATCTTGTAAACTGCCTCTGCCATACCGCCAAAGGTGGGAGTATAAGCCGAGTAAACCTTGCCCGTGCGCATAAGAGCGGTCACCTTGTTAAAGGTTTCAATAAGCGAGCTTGCAACGGGAAGATTATCCTCGCCGTATGCAGGGGTAATGCAAATAAGCTTATGTCCTGCAGCCTTTGCGTCGTTTGTAATAACCTCGTCGGTCTTACCGGTAGTTACCGCAAAGGAAACGAGTGTGGGAGGAACGTCAAGCTGCTCGAACGAGCCGCTCATAGAGTCCTTACCGCCGATAGCGCCGATTCCAAGCTCAACCTGAGCTCTGAACGCGCCAAGGAGTGCCGCAAAGGGCTTCCCCCAACGCTTGCCGTCCTTCATCGGCTTCTCAAAGTATTCCTGGAAGGTGAGGTAAACGTCCTCGTAGCCGGCTCCTGCCGCTACAAGCTTTGCCGCGCTCTCAACTACCGCGAGATATGCCGAGTGATAGGGCGATTTTTCCGCGATATAGGGGTTATATCCCCAGGACATATAGGAGCATGTGTCGGTGTGCTTCTGCTCAACCGAAACCTTATGTACCATAGCCTGAATGGGCGTCTTCTGATGCTTTCCGCCGAAGGGCATAAGCACGGTGCCCGCGCCGATGGTCGAGTCAAATCTCTCGCTCAGACCGCGTTTCGAACAGACGTTAAGGTCGCCTACGAGTGCCTTGTATCCTTCAACGAAGTCAGCAACCGGCTCTTTGCCGTAGTTGCAGTTTGCCGCCGCGGGAGCAATATCGATATGCTTCTCCGCGCCGTTTGAATTGAGAAACTCGCGCGAGAGGTCGATTATAGTCTTGCCGTTCCAATGAACGCGGAGGCGAGGCTCCTCGGTAACGCGAGCAACAACGGTTGCCTCAAGGTTCTCACTCTCTGCAAGAGCCATAAATCTCTCGATATTTTCTTTTTCAATAACGACAGCCATTCTCTCCTGAGATTCGGAGATAGCAAGCTCTGTGCCGTCAAGTCCCTCGTATTTCTTGGGAACTTTGTTAAGGTCAATGTCAAGACCGTCGGCAAGCTCACCGATAGCAACAGACACGCCGCCCGCGCCAAAGTCGTTACATCTCTTTATCATTCTGCAAGCCTCCGCGTTTCTGAAAAGACGCTGAAGCTTTCTTTCCTCGGGAGCGTTACCCTTCTGAACCTCTGCACCGCAGGTTTCAACAGAGTGTGAGTCGTGTGCCTTAGAAGAACCGGTAGCACCGCCAACACCGTCGCGTCCTGTTCTGCCGCCGAGAAGAATTACCACGTCACCGTCAATAGGACACTCACGGCGAACGTTTGCCGCGGGAGCCGCCGCGATAACCGCGCCGATCTCCATTCTCTTTGCCGCATAGCCCGAGTGGTAAAGCTCGTCAACCATACCGGTTGCAAGACCGATCTGGTTACCGTAGGAGGAATAACCTGCCGCCGCGGTCTGAACGATCTTTCTCTGAGGAAGCTTGCCGGGGATAGTTTCGCTGACGGGAACTGTAGGATCTGCCGCACCGGTCACACGCATTGCCGCGTAAACGTAGCTACGTCCCGAAAGCGGGTCACGGATTGCACCGCCGATACAGGTTGCAGCTCCTCCAAAGGGCTCGATCTCGGTGGGGTGGTTGTGAGTTTCGTTCTTGAAGAGCAAGAGCCAATCCTCGTCCACTCCGTCAACGGTTACCTTGATCTTGACGGTACACGCGTTGATCTCCTCGCTTTCGTCAAGCTTCTGGAGCTGTCCTGTTTTCTTCAAATATTTTGCCGCGAGAGTACCGATATCCATAAGGTTCTGAGGCTTGGTTCTTCCAAGTTTCTCTCTCGTTGCAAGATATTCACGATAGGTCTTTTCAAGCAGCTCATCCTCAAACTTGACGCTATCAATAGTCGTCAAGAACGTAGTATGACGGCAATGGTCAGACCAGTAAGTATCTATCATTCTGATCTCGGTGATGGTGGGATCTCTCTTTTCACTTGCGAAATACTCGCGGCAGAACTTAATATCGTCAAGATCCATAGCAAGACCAAGATTTTTCACCATAGCCGCAAGCTCATCATCACTCATAGTGATAAATCCGTCAACGGTTGCGACCGAGGTGGGAATTTCATATTCAACTGCAAGTGTTTCGGGCTTTTCAAGGCTCGCCTCTCTCGCCTCAACGGGATTTATTACGTACTTTTTGATCTCTGCAACGTCAGCATCGGAAAGATCGCCCTCAAGCACGTAAACCTTTGCAGAGCGAACGGTGGGACGGTTGCCGCAGGACATTATCTGAATGCACTGTGCAGCAGAATCTGCTCTCTGGTCAAACTGACCGGGCAAAAACTCAACTGCGAATACCGTGCCGCCCTTAGCGTCAAGCTCGTCGGAGATAATATCAAGCTGGGGCTCGGAGAATACGGTAAGCTTTGCCGCCTCAAAAACCTCTGCCTCAATATCGTCGGCATCGTAGCGATTAAGCACGCGAACACCCTCGAGATTCTTTATTCCAAGAAGATTTTTAAGCTCGGAATAAAGGCCTGCCGCCTCGTGAGCAAGCTCCTTTTTCTTTTCAACAAAAATTCTGAAGACCATATTTACTCCTTATTAGCCGCAAGCGCGCGCTGACCGATGTCGTGGCGGTAGAATGCGTTATCAAAATGTATTTTTTCAACCTTAGCGTATGACTTTGCGATAGCGCCCTCAAGCGTGTCGTCAATGCTCGTTACACCAAGCACGCGTCCGCCGTTCGTAAGAAGCTTGTCGCCGTCTTTCTTTGCGCCCGCAACATATACGTCGGGAGCAATGTCCGAAGGGATAGTCATCTCAAATCCCTTTTCATAGGACTGGGGATATCCCGCAGACGCCATAATTACACAGCAAGCGTTTTTGTTGCTGAACTTAACCTCAGTTTCGGCAAGAGTGCCATTTGTGGTCGCCTGCATAACGGTAAGAAGATCGCTTTCAAGAAGCGGAAGCACTACCTGGGTTTCGGGGTCACCGAAGCGGCAATTGTACTCAATTACCTTAGGGCCGTTAGGTGTGAGCATAAGTCCAAAGTAAAGGCAACCCTTAAAGCTTCTGCCCTCGTTATTCATAGCGTCGATAGTAGGCTTGAAAATAGTTCTCATACACTCGTCGGCAATATCGGCGGTGTAATAGGGGTTCGGTGCGATAGTTCCCATGCCGCCCGTATTAAGTCCGGTATCGTTGTCGCCGGCTCTCTTGTGGTCCATCGACGAGATCATCGGCTTTACGACCTTGCCGTCGGTAAACGCGAGAACAGACACCTCGGGGCCGGTCAAGAATTCCTCGATAACAATGTGGTCGCCGCTTGCTCCAAACTGCTTGTCCTGCATCATAGATACGACCGCAGTCTTTGCCTCATCAAGCGTCTGCGCGATTATAACACCCTTACCAAGTGCCAAGCCGTCCGCCTTAATGACCGTCGGGATAGGCGCGCTCTCAAGATACTTAAGTGCCGCATCCATATCGTCAAAGACCTCGTAAGCCGCGGTGGGAATGCCGTATTTCTTCATAAGGTTCTTTGAAAAGACCTTACTTCCCTCGATTATCGCCGCATTCGCTCTCGGGCCAAAGCAAGGAATACCTTTAGCCTCAAGCGCGTCTACACAACCGAGCACAAGCGGATCGTCGGGAGCGACTACCGCATAGTCAATGCCGTTTGCAACCGCGAACTCGACGATAGCGTCGATATCCTTTGCACCGATGTTCACACACTCGGCATCAGCCGCCATACCGCCGTTCCCGGGAAGCGCGTATATCTTTTCAACGCTCTTATTCTCTTTAATTTTCTTGATGATGGCATGCTCTCTGCCGCCACCGCCTACTACCATTATTTTCATTTTGTTCTCCAATAGTTAGTTGATGATTGGATTTTTCTCTTCTTTCTTTGAAAAGAAAGAAGCAAAGAAACTTTACCTTGGGGGTTCTAACTAGGGTGTGGTGACGCTGAAATTTGCTTACAAATTTCAGCCTACTGAGGTGTAGCACGTCTTACCGTATAGAATCCAACCGATAAAGATGACCTTCATTTGAGATTTGCTCTCATAGTAATAAAGACCAGCGCGAGGTAAAATTTTGCAAGACAAGGCGCACCGGAGAGGGCAAGGCGAAGGCTTACTTACGTAAGTCGAGCCGCACTCGAGGAGCAACACAGTATTGCGAAATTTTAACCGTGCGAATTAATACAATTAGTGGTGGAACAATCTCATTCCCGTAAATGCCATAGCAATGCCGCGCTTGTTGCACTCGTCGATAACGAGGTCGTCACGGATAGATCCGCCGGGCTCCGCGATATAGTGAACACCCGAAGCGTGTGCGCGCTTTACGTTATCGGCAAAGGGGAAGAATGCATCAGATGCAAGTGAGATCTCGGTAAATCCGCCAAGCCACTCGCGTCTTTCCTCGTCGGTAAGAGGCTCGGGACGTGTGGTAAAGTAATTCTGCCAGATGCCTTCCTCGCAAACGTCCTCCTCGTTACCGTTGATATAGCCGTCGATAACGTTGTCGCGCTCGGGACGGCCCATAGTGGGAATGAAAGGAAGATCAAGCACCTTGGGATGCTGGCGCATAAGCCATGTGTCTGCCTTGTCGCCTGCAAGACGTGTGCAATGAACTCTCGACTGCTGACCTGCGCCAACGCCGATAGCCTGTCCGTCGGTAGCGTAGCAAACGCTGTTCGACTGAGTATATTTAAGAGTGATAAGTGCTACGATGAGGTCGCGCTTTGCGTGTGCGGGAAGCTCTGTCTTAACGGTAACAACGTTTTCAAGAAGATGCTCACCTATCTTGAACTCGTTTCTTCCCTGCTCAAACGTGATACCGAAAACATCCTTCGTTTCAATGGGTGCGGGACGGTATTCGGGATCGATCTTTACGATATTGTACGCGCCCTTTCTCTTTCCGCGGAGGATCTCAAGCGCCTCAGGCTCGTAGCCGGGAGCAATAATTCCGTCGGAAACCTCGCGTGCGATAAGCTTTGCGGTGGTAACGTCGCAAATATCGCTGAGCGCTACCCAGTCACCAAAGGAGCAAAGTCTGTCAGTTCCTCTTGCACGAACGTATGCGCAAGCGAGAGGCGACTCATCAAGTCCCTCAATATCCTCAACGAAGCAAGCCTTCTTAAGTGCCGCGCTGAGAGGAAGACCGATAGCCGCGCTTGTAGGCGAAACGTGCTTGAAGGAGGTAGCTGCGGGGATACCGAGAGCCTCCTTAAGCTCCTTTACAAGCTGCCACGCGTTGAAAGCGTCAAGAAAGTTTATGTAACCGGGGCGACCGTTAAGCACGGTGATGGGAAGCTCGCTTCCGTCCTTCATAAATATACGGGAAGGCTTCTGATTGGGGTTACAGCCGTATTTAAGCTCAAATTCTTTCATTTTTTTCTCCTTAATTAGCAAATGCCTCAATTTTTTCATTCTTTTCTTGAAAGAAAAGAACCAAAAGAACTTTAAACGAATTATTCTGTTTGTTTTTGAGTGGATTGCGGAACCTTCTCAAAAAGATTTCTCAAACACATCTATCACACGTTCTTATTTACGATTCTGGTTTCAGTCTCGCCGGTGGCGATATCAATATATCTTACGAACAAGGAAACCTTGTTGTCCTCGTTAAGATTTGTCCAGATAAGATCTGTAAGCTCGTCGATCGACACATCGGGAAGCTCAAGAGTCTTGGGCTCACCCTCGAAAGAAGGAAGCGGGTTACCATCGCAGTTATAGGTATGTATAAACTTTGCCTTGCCTGCTATGGGATTTGAGTAAGCGTATGTAAATCTCTCGCAGGAGGAATCATCTCCCTCCGCGCTCTTAAGGATCGACATCGCGTAGTTCATCTCACCGTTCTCGCGGTGAATGATGCCCGAAATTCTGGGAGTAAAGTTAGGCTTGTCATCCTCAAACTCACGGGTACGCAAAGCCTGCTCAAAGGTCATCTGCTTGTCCATAAGATTATAGATCGTATCGGTCTGGTCGCCGTTTGTCACGATGGTCTTGTTGCCAAGCACGCGCACGGGATAGTAAATAATAAGATGGGGATCGACCATCTTCGACTCGTCAAACGCTTTGGTTCTCATAGCTTCGCCCTCTGCGACGAAAACTCTGTTGCGGCTGTTAACGCTTCTACCCATAATAAAGTAAGCAGTTACTGCCTTCTTGCCGTCCTGCGACTTACCGATCATAATTCCTCTGCCGTGGTATGCAAGAGAGTTAAGCTCGTCCTTTATAGTAGATACCTTCATTTTATTTCTCCTTAACTTAGTCTTTGATATGAACTCTGTTATTCTCAACAACTATTCTGCCGTCGCAGAAAAGTCTAACCGCCTCGGGAAGTATCTTCCACTCAGCCTCCTCCATAATGCGCCTTTGTAGCGTTTCGGGAGTATCACCCTCCTTGACCTGAACCGCCTTCTGAAGCACGATAGGGCCTGCATCGCATTCGGGAGTTACGATATGCACCGTCGCGCCCGAAACCTTAACGCCCTTATCGAGCGCCGCCTCGTGAACGTGGAGTCCGTAAAATCCCTTGCCGCAGAAGGAAGGAATAAGCGCGGGGTGAACGTTCAAAATTCTGTTCGGGAACGCCTCGTATACCTGCTCATCAAATATAGTAAGGAATCCCGCAAGTACGACAAGGTCAATACCTGCCGCAACCATCTCGTCAGCAAGTGCCTTTGAATAAGCCGCGATGCTGTCATATTCCTTGCGCGCAAGCACTCTGCCCTCAATCCCCGCGTTAGCTGCTCTTTCAAGCGCCAAAACACCGGGCTTTGATGCTATAACAAGGCTTATTTTACCGTTTCCAAGCTCGCCTCTCTTTTCAGCATCAATAAGTGCCTGAAGATTAGTGCCGCCACCCGAAACCAAAACTGCAATTTTTGTCATTCGAGAATAACTCCTTCGTCGCCCTTTATGATCTCGCCAATAACGTAAGCTGTTTCGCCGTTTGCACGAAGTATCTCAAGTGCCTTGTCAACCTCAGCCGCAGGCACGACAACACTCATACCAACGCCCATGTTGTAGGTGTTATACATATCTCTCTCGGGAATATTGCCGGTCTTAGCGATAAGATCGAAGATAGGAAGCACCTTGACTGCGCTCTTGTCGATCTTTGCGGTAAGTCCGTGAGGGATAGATCTCGGAATATTTTCATAGAAACCGCCGCCCGTGATGTGCGAGATTCCCTTAACGTCAACCTGCTCGATAAGAGCGAGAATGCTCTTAACGTAGATCTTGGTAGGAGTAAGAAGCGTCTCGGCAATGCTCTTGCCCCCGAGAGCCTCACAGGGGACGTAGAGAGAATCGGGATTCTTGTCTATCTCAAATACCTTTCGGCACAAGGAGAAACCATTGGAGTGAACACCTGTCGATGCAAGCGCGATGACCACGTCACCCTCTGCCATTCTGTTATTATCAAGAATCTTCTTCTTGTCAACGATACCAACCGCAAATCCCGCAAGGTCGTACTCCTCTACGGGCATCATGCCGGGATGCTCTGCAGTCTCGCCGCCGATAAGCGCCGCGCCCGACTGAACGCAACCCTCTGCAACGCCGCCAACGATAGCCGCGATCTTCTCGGGAATGTTCTTTCCGCAAGCGATGTAGTCAAGGAAGAAGAGGGGCTTTGCGCCACAGCAGATAATATCGTTAACGCACATAGCAACCGCGTCAATACCGATAGTATCGTGCTTGTCCATAAGGATCGCCATCTTTACCTTTGTGCCGCAACCGTCAGTACCCGAAACAAGCACGGGCTCTTCCATGCCCATGGGAAGGCCGAAGCAGCCGCCAAAGCCGCCGACGTCGTCAAGACAGCCCTCGTTCTTGGTTCTTGCGATGTGCTTTTTCATAAGCTCAACAGCCTTGTAGCCCGCGGTAATATCGACACCCGCCGCAGCGTAGCTCTCAGATTTAGAATTAGAATGCATAATATATACCTCTCAATTATTTTCCAGAATTATTCCTTGCCCGTCCAGCAGTACGTGCAAAGCTCGTCCTCAGGAAGTCCGATAGCCTCGATGATTCCCCTTATCGACTGGAAATCAAGCGATGCAAAATTAAACTTTTCACAGATGACACGGCGCAGATTCTTTCCTCTCTCGGTAGAGCCGTCGCTGTATTCCTCAATATGCTTAACGCCCTCGTCGCCCTCAAGCTCGTGGATGACCCGTCTTGCGATAAGCTCCATCGGGCTTCTTGAGCTGGAGAAGTTAAGATACTTACATCCGTACATAATAGGCGGGCAAGCCGAGCGCATATGCACCGACTTAGCTCCGTTTTCATAGAGGAACTCAACCGTTTCACGGAGCTGTGTTCCGCGCACTATCGAGTCGTCAACGAAAAGCAAATTTTTGTCCTGAATAAGATCGTGAACCGGTATCTGCTTCATCTTCGCGACCTTGTTTCTCTCCTCCTGCCTTGCGGGCGTAAAGCTTCGCGGCCATGTCGGAGTGTATTTAATAAAGGGACGTGAAAAAGGCAAATGGCTGCCGTTGGAATATCCTATTGCGTGGGGTGTTCCGGAATCGGGGACACCGCTGACGTAGTCAATGCCGTCGCATACGCCTGCCTCAAGATCTCTCTTTGCCATGATCTGACCGTTGCGGTATCTCATTGCCTCAACGTTAATGCCCTCGTACGTTGCGGTCGGGAATCCGTAATACGACCAGAGAAAAGCGCATATTTTCTTCTTTTTTCCGGGATAAGCAAGCTGAGAAATTCCGTCGGGGCTTATCTCAACGATCTCACCCGGGCCAAGCTCACGCTCGTCGGTATATCCAAGCTTCTGATAAGCAAAGGATTCAAATGTGACCGCATAGCCGTCATCATCCTTGCCGATAAGCACGGGGAGTCTTCCAAGCTTGTCCCTTGCGGCGATAAGATTTCCGCCCTCCTTGAGAATCAGCACCGAAACCGTGCCGTCAACGACGTCGTTGGCAAATTTAATGCCCTCGGCAAAGCTGTCCTTCTGATTGATGAGCGCCGCCACAAGCTCAGTCGTGTTGATCGCTCCCGAGGTCATCGCATTGAAATGTCCCGTGGTGTGCGAGAAATACTCGTCGAGTATTGCGCCCACGTTGTTTACTATTCCAATCGTCGCTATCGCGTAAGTTCCAAGCTTTGATCTTATAAGCAGCGGCTGGGGATCGCTGTCGCTTATCGAACCGATCGCGCTTGTGCCGCGCATTTCGTCGAATACCTTTTCAAATTTTGTTCTGAACGGCGAGTTTGAGATATTGTGTATCTCTCTCTGAAGTCCAAGCTCCCTATCGTACGCCGCAAGACCGCCGCGACGCGTTCCGAGATGCGAATGATAGTCTGTTCCAAAGAAAACGTCAGACAAGCACTCGCGTCTTGAAGAAATTCCGAAAAATCCTCCCATGAAATTACCTCGCTATATCTGAATTGATCTGATTACTTATTAAACTGTGCCGCGATTTCTGCGTCCTTCTCAAGCACTGCCGCCGCGTCCTTTTCTCTCTTTGCAACGAGTTTTGCGTCAAGCTCGCTGTCGGAGAGCGCAAGTATCTGCGCCGCAAGGAGAGCCGCGTTTGCCGCGCCGTCGATAGCAACGGTCGCTACGGGAATGCCCGAGGGCATCTGTACTGTTGCAAGAAGCGCGTCAAGTCCGTCAAGATTGGTTGATTTGCAGGGTATGCCGATAACGGGGAGAGTGGTGTTAGCCGCAACCGCACCCGCAAGGTGAGCCGCCATGCCCGCCGCCGCTATGATAACGCCAAATCCGTTAGCCTTTGCGTTCTTCGTAAACTCTGCCGCCTCAAAAGGAGTGCGGTGCGCCGAGTAAACGTGAACCTCGTAGGGAATAGAAAGTGCCTCAAGCATGTCAATTCCCTTCTTTACGACAGGAAGATCGCTTGCGCTACCCATTAAAATGCCAACCTTTTTCATAAAAACCTCCAAAAATGATATTTTATGGTAAAAATCAATGTTTTTGTATTCAATTAGCTTACACAACGCTAAATACCGAAAATATGCCCGTCATAATGCCCCGAGAGCGAGATTTTGGGCAAAATTCGCGTCAATCAAGCCATAAAACAAGAAAAACCGACCGTGAAAACAAAAACGGGCGCACTTTACCCAGTAAAACGAGTAAGTGTGCCCAGACGGTCGGCAAAACTGTGATTTCTGTTCCACCGTGGTTGCGCCCACTCAATCCGTCAGTCGCAGAAATCCAATTAAATTAACACAAATATGATACCATAAAACAAGCAAAATGTCAATATATATTTGTAAACAAATATACCTTGATATTGGCATATTAATATATTTATATAACATAAAAAGCACCGTCAAGAACCACAAAAAACCGCCCCCGCTTCCGTGGAAGCGGGGGCG
>JAFVQU010000022.1 GCA_017504625.1 Clostridia bacterium
TAATTATACGAATCTTTGCGCGTACTGACATCTGCGACATAGCTCCTCGGCGGCGCGGCGGCATTCAAAGCCTTTTCGCATTGCAGCTGCGCGATTTGAGCCGAGAATATCGGATATTTCAGCTTCAAAAATGTTGCCAAGAGTAATTATGCCGTCGCTATCAAGACAACAGGGAACAACGGTTCCGTCAGAAAGTATACCGAAATGGTCGCGAAGGCCGTAGCAGGTCACCTCGTCGCCAAAGCTTTGTGCCTCTCTGTCGGGCCATTCAAAGCGGTCGCCGTATTCGAGAAAAAGCTTTTCACGAATGCGAAGTCCGCGCGTGTTTTCTGCCCATTCGCCTTTAATATTTTTTCGCAGAAAATCAAGCGCGATATCGTTGTTACCGCCGTCAAAGCCCTTGTTCCATAAGCGAAGCACGACGATAACGCCCAACGCTGACGCTTTCTTTGCAAATTCTGCTATATCGGCAAGATAATTTTTATATTTTTCGGCGTCATCGCCCTCAAAGCTGTGAAGCGAGATGTTTATTTTGTGCAAGTGAGGTTTTTTTGTATTTTCATCGCATACTGAGAGCAATTCAAAACCCCTTCGTGAGAGAAGCGTGCCGTTGGTCGTTATCATCGGCTTAAAGTCTCTGTTTGCCGCCATCTTTATAAATTCAGGCAGGTCGGGATGAGTCAGCGGCTCTCCCATCAGGTGAAAATAGAGGTATTTTGTAACGCCGTCAAGCTTTTTTAGCACGGCGTCAAATTCCTCAACCGTCATTTTCCTTGCAGGACGGCTATGCCCGTGACAAAACGAGCAGTTCATATTGCAAATATTCGTTATTTCAACGTATACGCGTGAGTACATGTTATTTCCTCGTCAGTTACCTGAAATGTTAATTATGATATCGCCCGTGTCGGTCTTTATTTCGCACGTGCCGCCCGCAACGCTTGAAGGTACGCTGACCTTACCCGTGTCGGTTCCTACGGTAAATGTCTTGCCTGAAAGCAGGCTTCCCTTAACGTCGCCGGTGTCTGTTTTAATATAAAGCTCAACGGCGTCACATTTTTCAAGAGTGACGTCACCGGTATCGCGCTCAACGCTGAGCTTCTTGCGTGATATTACGTTTTTAAGAGTAATACCACCGGTAGTGCCGCTTGAAGAGAGATTATTGCAGGTCACGTCAGTCAGTTTTGTTTTGCCCGTGCTTACGGAAAGAGTAATATCTCCTGCACAGCTTACCGATGAAAGAGTTATATGACCTGTCGAGGTCGCAATAGCGATATCGTTTGTCTTGACGTTCTCAAGAGTGATATTTCCCGTGCTGGCGGTCATGGTTATTTTGTCCGCGGATGAAAGACAGCTTATATTACCCGTGCTGACCTTTACTTCAATATTTTCAAAGCAGAGATTCTCGGGAAGAGAAACGTCGCCCGTGCTGAGCTTGATCTTAAGCTCGGAATACATGCCGTCGGGCAAATAAACGGTTACTTTCTCGGCGGGAAACCAGGTTATTGAGATACGCTCGTACCATTTTCTCGTATCGTTGATCTTTATATTCAAGATCCCGTTTTCAACACTTACGGTATGAGGCGTTTTCTTATTTTCAAGGCATTCTACGCGACATTTTCCATCGGCTGAGCGAAGAAAGCTGATATCTTCCGTGTTACATTCTATATGTATTTTTTCAAAGCTGTCACTTACCTCATAAGTTGCCGACCGATATTTGTCTGTTTCAAGCTTACTGTAATCCCAATTTACACAAGACATCACTGTAACACCTCCGAAAATGCCTATAATTATCATTATTACGGCTATAATCAACCATATTTTATCAGATCTTTTCATTATGCCGCCTCCTTACGAAGAAATAATCTCTTTATCCATAGTGCGATTTTCTTAGTCAGTATTGCCGTGCCACGCGTTGCCTCGCGTGAGCCGAAAAAGAGAAGAACAGAAAGACCCAAAAGAAAGATCCCCGCAAATATCAGAAAAAGACCTGAGGTGAGATTAGGTGTGAAGGACAAAAGCAAGCCCGACAAAATTCCGCCAAATCCGCCACCCACAAAGGACGCAAATACCGCCCATAGAGAAACGATGAGTGACCATAAGGTTGCGTATACTGACAAAGCTACGGCAAAAATTGAGATAAGTATGGGGAGCCAAATAGGGAAGCCCAATACGATAAGAACTATCTCCCAAGCCGCTAATCTGCGCTTGGGTTCAAGTCTTTTTTTGACTATTTTAACAAGCGGTGTTTCTCTTATGATCTGCTCGGCAATTTCATCGGATGAACCGATATCCGCGATAGCCTGATCCTCGGAAAGACCTTCCTCAACGCGATCGTCTATCATTTCGCTATAAAATTGCAATCTTTCATTTATATCACTTTTCGGCAGTCCGGAAAGCTTTTCTTCAAGCTCTGATAAAAATTTGAATTTAGTCATTACCGTCATCCTCCTTTACAACAAATTGGTATATCGACATGACCTCCCGCCATTCTTCCTTAAAGCTTTTGATTCGGTCAAGTCCTGCGTCTGTTATTTTGTAATATTTGCGAAGCCTGCCGTCGTGCTCTGCCGTGCGGACGGTGAGCATATTTGCCGATTCAAGTCGCTTCAATATGGTATATAGCGTTGATTCCGACATTTCAATATATGGCTTCATATCTTTTATGATTTTATATCCGTAGGATTCCTCGTTTTTTATTGCGGCGAGGACACATACGTCAAGTATTCCGCGTTTTAATTGAATATCCATACAATACCTCCCATTACATAATACATCATATCACGAGGTATTGTACTTGTCAAGAGCTTTTGACAAAAAATGTTCTTAACTAACAAAAAAGGCGGAGAGCCGAAGCTCTCCGCCAAAGGAGATTGACTATTTGTTAAATTACTTGTAGAGAGGACCGTAGGTTGCGCAAGCGCGGTAGTCCTGACCTTCCTTATCCATACCGAATGCGTTCCAAGCTGCAGGGCGGTAGATATCGTCCTCGGGAACGTTGTGCATACAAACGGGAATGCGGAGCATCGAGCACATGGTGATAAGGTCTGCGCCTATGTGTCCGTAGGAGATAGCACCGTGGTTTGCGCCCCAGTTCATCATTACCTCGTAAGCGGTCTTGAAGGGCGAGCCTTCCTTACCGTCGCAACGAGGAGCGAACCAAGTGCAAGGCCAAGTGGGGTTAGTTCTCTCCATGAGAGTATCGGAAACCTCGTCGGGAAGGTTTACAGTCCAACCTTCAGCGATCTGAAGAACGGGGCCGAGTCCCTTAACGAGATTCATACGGATCATAGTGCAGGGCATTTCTGCCTTGGTGGTATAGTGAGAGGAGAATCCGCCGCCGCGGAAGTTATCAAAGCCTGCCTCGCACCAAACGGTAGCATCGGTCATCTTCTTGATATCCTCATCGGTAACCTCCCACCATCTCTTCATGGTAGCGTTGCCGTTCTCGTCGGTGCAAACGCCCGATGCGTCAAGACAAGCGGCGCCGGAGTTGAGAAGGTGGATGATACCGTTTGACTCAGCTGCCTTGCCCTCGAGCTTGTAGCCGGTAACTCTCTCGGTAGCCTCGCCCGACCAATATGTACGAACGTCAGCAAAGATCTGCGCGCGGTGAGTGAGCAATCTCATCATAAGCATTCCCATACCGTTGAGAATGTCGTTCTCGGTAGCGAGAGTATAGGGTTCACGAGCGCCCTCGTAGTCAAAGGTAGAGGAGAGAAGAGCCTCGGGGTAGTCACAGTTGGGCCAATGGTCAGTCCACTGACGCTGTCCTTGGAATCCGCCCGCGATTGCGTTATGTCCAACCTTTTCTTCCTCAAACTTGTCGGAAAGTCTGGGGTTACCTGCCATAAGGTCCTTGATTATGCAGTACATTTTAACAGTGAATTCCCACTGCTTTTCTTTTTCCTCGGGAGTAAATTTGATGCGAGCCTTTTCGCCAAGGAAGTCAACTTCCTCGGGGTTATCGTCTCGGCCTTCCTTGCAGTGTTCACGAGTCCAAGCGAGAGCCTTCTGGTAATCTTCCTCACAGTAAATGCCCTCTTCCATTCGACGAAGGATCTCAACCTCGTCAACGGACTCTATTCTCATGCCGAAGTATTCCTCGAGCATTGCCTGATCCATAATGGAGCCTGCAATACCCATGCACTGAGAACCGATCTGGAGGTAAGACTTACCTCTCATAGTTGCAACCGCAACTGCCGCACGGCCAAAGCGAAGGAGCTTTTCCTTAACGTCGTCGGGAATCTGGGTTACCTGATCGCGATCCTGTACCTCATGTCCGTAGATACCGAATGCGGGAAGTCCCTTCTGCGCGTGACCTGCAAGAACAGCCGCCAAGTAAACTGCGCCGGGACGCTCAGTACCGTTAAAGCCCCATACACCCTTGATGGTGTGGGGATCCATATCCATAGTTTCAGAGCCGTAGCACCAGCAAGGCGTTACGGAAAGAGTGATCGAAACACCCTCCTTCTTGAACTTGTCAGCACAAGCAGCCGCCTCGGGAACACGTCCGATGCAGGTGTCTGCCATAACTACCTTTACGGGTTCGCCGTTAGAGTAGAAAAGATTTTCTTCAAAGAGCTTCTTAGCTGCTTCAGCCATTGCCCATACGAGGGGCTCGAGCGATTCGCGGAGCATCATAGGACCACGTCTGCCGTCAACAATGGGACGAATACCAATTACGGGATAATCGCCAACGTATCTGTTAGTTGCCATAATTTTGTCCTCCAAATTTATATTTCTTAAATTTATTCAAATGCACAAGGTGCCTTGTTTTCAAAGTTAGGTGGAGAATTTTGCCGTATTTTTGGAAAGCATAAGTCCCTCCCCGCTGAAAACGGAGAGGGACCATTTTTTTGCGGGTCAAATATTATTTATTTGATCCTTTTCAAGTCATAGCTTGATATAATCGGGCTTGTCAGAAATTTTCAGGTCTGAAAATTAGCCCATGTAGAAGATGTTCTTCTCTCTCTGCTCGTCGATATTGTCAGCGTTGTACCAAACACCTGCGATACCAACGTCCTGTACGGTCTCGCCTGCGAGCTTCTTAGCTGCGAGCTCAACTGCCTTGTAGCCGATGCTGTAGGAGTCCTGTGCAACAGAACCTACGAGAAGTGCATAAGTAGCGCCCTTATCCTTCATCCAGTTGTACTGGTTTGTACCTGCGTCGAATCCGCAGAAGAGGATATCCTTGTAAGTAGCAGCGTTATCGGAGATCTCGGGGAATACTTCATTAACAACACCCTCGTTGGTCATGAAGATGGACTGTGCGCCCCACTCCTTGAGTGCGGTAAGACCGAGCTTGTACTCGCCTGCGTTGTTAGCCTTAACCTGAACGTTTACGTCGAGGGTATAGCCGTCAGCTGTTGCGAGAGCGGTGATCTTATCCTTGAAACCGCCGGCACGGTCGATACCGGTGGAGGTGGAGTCGTGCTGAATGATACCTACCTTGTAGCCGTTAGCAAGAACGTTCTGGCTCTTGAGGTATGCGTAGAAGTTTTCTGCAGCAACGCCTGCAGCTGCGTAGTTGTCGGTAGCAACGCCGCCGATTGTGGGATCCTTACCCTTGGTGATGTCTGCGCCGCCGGAGTAGAGACCGGAGTCGAACTCAACTACGGGAAGACCCTTGTCGTATGCGGAGGTGAGCTCGTCACCGAAGCCAAGACCGATGGTTGCAAGAACGATAGCCTTAATATCCTTAGTGTTAAGAGCCGCCTGAACCATTTCTCTCTGCTGGTTAACGTACTCTTCGGACTCAGCGGTGGGTCCACGGAAGGTTACGTTGTAGCCGTAATCCTTACCAGCCTGCTCTGCGCCTGCCTTAACAGCCTGCCAGAAAGCGTGAGTCTCACCCTTTGCAACTACTGCAATGGTACCCTTAGTGTCGGTCTTTGCGCCGCCACATGCGAAGAGGCAAGAGCAAAGTGCTATTGCGAGAACAACAGCGAAAATCTTTGTAAGCTTTTTCATTAGAAAATCCTCCAAAAAAATTTTTTATTTATAAAAACCTTTTCGTTTTTATACAAATTTAAGTAAGTTTGCAGAGAAGAGAATTATTTTTTCTTTTCTTCTGCCTTGAGCGCGGGAACGTCAACCTTGATGACCTGCTTGAGTGCTGCGATCTCAGCGTCGATTTCCTTTACTCTTGCTACTGCCTCGGGATTGTTCTTAGCCGAGAGAGCGTAATCCTTTTCGATCTTGAGTTCCTCGATCTTCTCCTTGGTGTCCTTAAGGAGCTTGTCGGAGGGCTTTTCGATCTTGACCTTAGCAGCAGCCTTCTTCTTGAGAACGTCAAGGAGAACTGCGCCAACAACGATAACACCGGTTACCGCGTATGTAATATTGGTTGCCGAAACAACGCTACCGCCTGCAAGAGCCATGTTAAGACCCTGACGGATAACTACGAGAATGAGTGAGCCGAGGATGGTACCGATTACGGAAGCGGAACCACCGGTCGTGCTTGTACCGCCGATGTAAACGCCTGCGATCGCGTCAAGCTCCATACCGTTACCGCCCGCGATTGTAAGCGAGGGGTTGGATGCTACGTAGAAGAGAGCTGCAAGACCTGCGAAGAAGCCGCCGATAGCGTACGCGATGATCTTGTACTTGTCAACGTTGATACCCGAAAGACGAGTTGCTTCCTCGTTACTACCGATAGCGAGAATGTAACGACCGATCTTGGTCTTATACATTACTACCATACAAATAACTGTAAGAACGAGAACCCAGATAATACCTACGGGGAAGCCGTTGTAGTTAGTGAATATCTTCTGGAACCAACCGGTAGTGGGGTATTTTACTGCGGAAGAGGTCTTTCTTACTGCCTCGGAAATAACCGAGGTAAGACCGCGGGACACGAGCATTGTGCCAAGAGTCGCGATAAAGGGAGCGATCTTGCACTTAGCAACGAGAAATCCGTTGATAAGACCGAATGCCAAGCCTGTCAAGAGAATGACGGGAATGGTGAGCCAAAGAGTACCGTCTTCAACAGAAACACCTGTCTTGCAGATAGCACCTGCGAAAACTGCGGAACCGATACATACAGTACCGATTGAAAGGTCGATACCGCCGGTTGCGATAACGAATGTTACGCCGAGAGCGAGGATCGCGTAGGGAACGAGAGCCTTACTCATGGTAAGAAGCATACCGCTGCTTGCGAAGCTGGGATTGATGAGAGTGAAGAGGGCGAAGAGTACGATCGTTGCGAAAACGATAACTATGTTCTGCTTGCCGCCGGTCTTCATATAGTTGCCGATTCTTGCGAACGTCTGGCGAATGCGTCCGCGTGCGTTTAATTTAGAATTAAATTGATTATTTACCTGTTTCATATCAGTTTTCCTCCCGCATAGTAGCAAGCTGCATGATATTTTCCTGATTTGCCTCGGAAATGTCAAGTTCACCGGTCTTTCTACCCTCGCACATTACGAGAACGCGGTCAGACATTCGGAGAATCTCAACAAGCTCGGAGGAGATCATGATGATCGACTTGCCCTGTTTTGAAAGCTCGTTCATAAGTGTGTATATTTCGCTCTTCGCGCCTACGTCGATACCACGCGTGGGCTCGTCGAATATCAGGATATCGCAATCCTGAATAAGCCATCTTGCGATAATAACCTTCTGCTGATTACCGCCCGAAAGATTCTTTAAGAGCTGTTCCATAGAAGGAGTCTTGGTGCGGAGCTTTCCGTTATATACTTCTGCTTCTTTCTTGAGCTTACCGTCGTCGATAAGTCCGGACTGAACGTATCTGTCCATAGAAGCGATCGCGGTATTTTCGGATACCGATTTGAGAAGCATCAGTCCGTATCTCTTTCTATCCTCGGAAAGATAACCGATACCGTGCTTTACGGCGTCACAAGGAGTTTTGATATTGACCTTTTCGCCGTTAATGTAGATCTCACCGCTGTCAAAGGAGTCTGCGCCGAATATTGCACGTGCAACTTCGGTTCTTCCCGCGCCCATAAGGCCGGAGAAACCGAGGATCTCGCCCTTGCGGAGAGTAAAGCTTACGTCCTTAATGGTCTTACCGCTACAAAGGTTCTTAACCTCAAGCACTACGGGAGCGTCGGGAGCGACCTCGCTGTGTGTCTTGGGGTCCTCGTAAACTACACGACCGATCATCATGTTGATGATCTCGTCCTTGGTTACCTCTGCGGTGTTAACCGTTCCAACGTATTCGCCGTCACGCATTACCGTGATTCTGTCGGAGATGCGCTTGATCTCGTCCATTCTGTGAGATATGTAGATCATTCCGATGCCCTTAGCCTTAAGGTCATACATGATCTTGAAGAGCTCCTCTATCTCTGCCTGAGTAAGAGCAGCAGTAGGCTCGTCAAGGATAAGAAGCTTACAGTCACGAGAAACTGCCTTTGCGATCTCAACCATCTGCTGTTTACCAACGGTAAGGCTTCCGAGAGTGGTTCTCGGGTCGATCTTTATGCCGATAAGCTCAAAGAGCTTTTCAGCTTCCTTTATCATGTCGGCGTCCTTGATGAATGCTCCGCCTGACATCGGTTCTCTTCCTATATATATATTCTGCGCTACGGTCAGGTGATTCATCATGTTAAGCTCCTGATGTATCATGCTGATTCCGAGCTGCTGAGATTCGCCGATGTTTTTTACCGAGTAAGGCTCGCCAATGTAGGTTATCTTACCTCCATCAGCCTGATGAATACCCGTAAGAACCTTCATAAGGGTAGATTTTCCCGCACCGTTTTCACCTACGAGAGCGTGAATCTCACCGTAATGCAAATCGAAATGAACGCCCTTGAGCGCGTGAACGCCGTGGAAACGCTTGTCTATGCCATCCATTTCAAGCAAAAAGTTCTGCATTTGATATGCCCCCTTTCATAGTTACATATTTATTGTACAATTTGTATCTTAATTTTACAATGGCATAAAAGGAGAAAAATTTCACAAAAATTGACACAATGTTTTTTTGTAATATGTTGACAAGTCTAAAAATATGTGATATATTTATTGTATAAATCGTTTGAGATATTTGTATTGATTGACAAAATGATTAAGTTAAAATGATTTGATTTGTTTTATTTTGTTAAAATTAACAATTTGATAAAAAGCAAGAAACGACATAAAAAATTATGCATATTTAACAAATTCAGTGTGCGGTTTTTGGAGGAAATAATGAAAGAAGAAGTTTCAATGAATCAGCAAGAGCATAGAAAAATAGCATATTCAAAAATGGACGTTATCAAGCTTGACACAAAATGTCTATATGCGGGCAAGCTTGAGAGAATAAAGGAGTGGCATGAAAAATCACACGCCCACCCATTTTGTGAGATACTTTTCGTGCTTTCGGGTAAAGGTGAAACCTCAGTTAACGGTAAGGTATATCCTATCGAAAAGGGCGATATAGTTATATACAATCCTCAAACCGTTCACGAGGAATCGACTACGGGAGTTGCGGGAATAGAGATGGCTTTCTTTGGAATTACGAATTTCCAGGTCAGCGGACTTCCTGCCGATCATCTTATAGACAAGGACGCATCGCCCGTTATCCATACCAAAAAGGATATGGAAAAATTTGATTTTTATTTCAGATCGCTTGTTGAAGAGGTCTATGCAGACAAGCAGTACGGTGAGCTTATAGCGAAATACTGGGCGCGACTTATTCTGCTTGGAATTTTACGTCTTTCAAATATTTCCGAGGCGAAATTTGTCACAAATGCGATCTTTACGAGAATACACCAGTATTTGTCGCATCATTTTACAGAGATCGAGTCGATGGATCAGATCTGTGACGAGCTTAAGATAAGCAAGTATTATCTTTCTCACGTATTTAAGAACTATATGGGTATCCCCCCTATGCAGTATATTACGACGAGAAGAATATCATACGCGAAAAAGCTGCTTCAGGAAACGGATCTTACGGCGACCGCGGTTGGAGAGGAGTGCGGATATAAGGACCACGTGCTTTTCTTCAAGGCATTCAAAAAGCTTGAGGGAATAACTCCGATAGCCTATCGCCGTCAGGCAAGCGGCCCTCGAATGAGCACGGAAGAGGAGCTTAAAAAGAGCAAGGAAGAAAATAAATAAAGAGAAATCGGTATGGCAACAAGCCATACCGATTTCGTTATTTAAGCATTCTTTTTTGATCTTATAAGGAAGATGATGGAAGATACCATGTTAAAGCACTCGCACACGATACCGGGAAGCGAGGGATTGTAGAAGTTGTGGGCTATCCACACGGGAGAGGTGCAGAATATCTGACAGTAACGGATCTTTTTGGTCGCGCCCTGCCACATAAAGAAGGTGCTTGACAAAAGTCCTATCAAAACGAGAGAAACAAGCAATATCTGCACGGGTCTGTGGTCAAGCACAAGGGAAAAAGCGTAGCTTCCGACAAATATAGCCTCGGTGAATATAAGCTTCCACTTTTTGTTGCTGTTTTTCATAAACAGAACGCCTCGGATAAGAACACAGAGATTAAAGAATGTTCCTGCCCACGCGCCGATAAGCAAGAAGTTAAGAACAAAGCAAAATGCCGCGATCGACTGCATTATAAAGAGGGTGCGGTTCTTTTTAAATTGGAAGGAAAGCACCATTATAATGAGTCCCACGAAGCCAAAGCATTGTCCAACTATTCCTTGTGGAGTGGAGAACACTTCCGTGAATGATTCAATAATGCCCATAATCAAATAACGCCCTTCTGAAGCATTATGTTAGCGTAGATCGCGCTCTCACCGGTTGCGATGATGCAGTAGCACTTCTTTGCCTCGTCGTAGAAGGCGAAGCGGTCGATGTTACCGATAGCGCTCTGACCTCTTTCATCATGCTTTGCGATTATTTCCGCGTATTTATCCCAGATAGGAGTTTCAACGCGTCCGACGTCGCGATCCATAAGCTGCATGAGAATTGCAGGCTTTTCAACGTAAGCGTCGAGAGGGAATACTGTCAGGATTGCGTCAAGAATTTCGGGAACGCCGTGACCGTCCATGCGGATAACGATAGCATCCTTGCCCATAGATTCGGAGGGGAAGTTGCCGTCTGCTATGCAGATGCGGTCGCTGTGTCCCATCTCGCAGAGAACCTTAAGAAGCTCGGGAGGAAGAATTTTCGGAATACCTTTAAGCATAATAAATTACCTCGTTAAAAATAGATTTTGCAGGTTAATTTCATTATATCATACAAGTTTTAGCTTTGCAATAGGTGAAAAAGATAATTTTTGACGCAAAAAAACACAAGAACACGGCAGAGCTGAAAGCTTAACAGTGATGTTTTTGATCCGTATCACTTGAAAGAGCTTTTTAAATATGGTTTATATCGGGGATTCGAGATAAAATAATGCTGTTTGTTTTTCCCATGGTTTGACAAGTTATCAAATGCATGATATAATATTAGATAGAAATGCGGTTTCATGGGTTAATGAAACAACGGCGATGCTGAAATCCTACACCGCATATGATAAGAGCTAATATTATCAGTATATATTTTTAGTTTTCACGGGGGAGATATTTTATGAAGGACAAAAAAACCAGAGATGCTATTTTAAAGTTTCGTTTGATCAGAATGGCGATATCTATTTGCTGTTTTACACTTGGTTGTTTAATCGCACTTTTTGTTGATAATGTTGCTTTAGTGCTCGTTCTTGTGTTTTTAACTGGGTGTGTTACAGGCAGGCTCTACAACTGGAACGAACAAAAAAATTTATATTATACCCTTTATAACGGACTGAATATTGATCAATACACAAAACTTCTTTCTTCCGTAAGCGGAAGCAATGTTGTCAATCTGGCAGATGCCTATTACCTTGCAGGAGATTATCAAACCGCAATAAACCTAAGTGTGAACGCGCTGAAAAAGAAGAAACATAGACCGTATCATAAATGTCGGTTTTTATATTTGATCATGAATAGCTACGCCTTGATAGGAGATCTTGACAAGGCAAGGAACGCCTACGATCATCTATGCTGCATATTCAACAGTGCCAAAAACGGACGTAAAATAAAAGCGAGTTTTTTGGCGGTTGACTTTTTCGGTCACTATTTTGACGGCGACCTGGATGCTTGCCTCGAGGATTGTCTTGTGTATTCAATGTGCGTAGAGAAATTTTTTTATAACAACGTTAATTACAAAATACTTTGTATCAATCCTGTATTTTTTCGCGGAATGGTCTATTACAGACAGGGAGAATTTGAAAAAGCAAAGCAATGCTTTGAGAAGGTAAGTGCTGACGAATTTTGCACAAGGGTATCTCCAAATATTGTAGTATTGTCAAAAAAGTACCTTGAAGCGATAGATACGGTTGATGAGGGCGTACTCAAATTTCCCGAAATGTTACCGCAGGATAATTGTGAGGTATGCAAAAAGAAGTTCCGACAAGGGTTTATCAACAAAATTTGCTATTTTGTTTTAGTAGGCTTATTAGTGCTTTATTTTGCCTGCCGTATAATTACGACGTTCATACCAGAGCCAACGGGACTTGATCTAATTTCAAGAGAAGACAAAGCGGAGTTATATGCCGCTCTTTCCGAGGATTATGACAAATTCGAGGTTATAAAGCTGTTTTGGGTAGAGCATAACGGCAAAACAATCGAAAGCTTTTGTATTGTTGAAACAGAGGATGGAGTTGACCTTCATTCCGTAGTAGTCATCGTAGATAGCGGAAAAATTGACACTAATCTTCAATATGAGGGGTTGTCAGCGGATTCCATATCAACTATGTGGACAACGGATGGCGATTATTTTGTACGGTATTGCGTGTGTGGCAGCGAGGACGAAATTCCGGAAGATTCATTTCAAACAGAAGAGATAACCGTAGATGGTGATACGCTATATTTCTGCGTATTGAGTATAATGCCAAGCTGAACAGTTATTCTTGTTCTTGCTCAAGAGAAAACAATCCAAAACTCGCCAAACAAGTGAACATAGGTAGATGCGCTGTTGCACCTAATTAAGTGTGTGAGGATTTTTTTAATCAAAAATCAATCTTTTGCGGAATATTTTTCCGCATTGGAGCTTTTGTTTGGCATTCTTTTTGCCATTTTCAGATATTTAAGGGCACCTGCGACGTCTTCCGAAATTACCGATTTAAAAAGTTCAATTGCTTTGGCATAATCGGGCTCGACGAGGTGATGGTCGCAATAAAGTGTTCCCAAATTCAGCTTTTGCCTTGCGGTGTCCTTATGATGCGGCCTTTGCGTAATATTCAGCAACCTGATAGATCGTCACATTGTCAATAATCTCCGGGTGATCTCCGTAATAAAATGATGTCAATTCCTTCATCGCCCAAACGTCGCCCGATTCACATTTTAATGTCAGTGATGAAATATACTCTTTATCTTGGGATGATAACATATTGTACCTCTTATTTACACGAGATGCATCGTGCAAATGTTTTTTGAATTCCAATAATGTTTTTTGTGGAATCTTTGCAAAACAAGTGGCTTGGAATAAGGATTCCAAGCCACTTAAAAGTCTTATTTGTTCTTTAATGTTGTTATAGATGCCACAAGTATTCGACGGAGCTCGCCGCAATCATGCAATAGATTTTTGACCTTGTATTCTTCGACTACGCTTGCCTTCACGAATAATTCTAACCAATACTCTGTTTCATAACATTCTTTTAAGGCGATCTGAAGCTTTGAAAGAAAATCCGCTTTGCTTTGAGCGTAATTCGCTTCTCTAATGTTTGCCCCTATACTTGTGGCAGAACGCTCAAATTGATTTTTTAGCGAGTAATGACCTTCAATTGAACCGGCTAAGTTCAATGCGTTTACCGCGAAGAGCATAGATAGATCAGCAAGTTTATTTTCTCTCATGTTATATTCCTTAATGAAGTCCTAAAATAAATTTTAGGATGAAGTCACGTTGTGATGAAGTCCGCTGACGCGGATGAAGTCGAAAACTGCGTTTTCGGTTGAATTAAATCCGCCATCGCCGCGGCGACTTCATCCGAGCTTTGCTCGGATTTCATCTGCGTAGCAGATCTATTCCGCCGTTTTAGGCGGATTTAATTGCATTTGCCTATGGCAAATGCCTTATTCCCACTCGATCGTGCCGGTAGGCTTCGGTGTAATGTCGTAAAGCACACGATTTATACCCTCGACCTCGCTTGTGATGCGGGCGCAGATTTTGTGAAGAACCGCGTAGGGAATTTCTTCGATGCTTGCGGTCATCGCGTCCTTTGTGTTGACCGCGCGGATGATCGCGGGCCATCCCTCGTATCTCGAGTCGTCCTTAACGCCGACGCTCTTGATATCGGGAATTACTACGAAATACTGCCATACCTTCTCTGCAAGTCCGCACTTGTCGAACTCGTCGCGGAGAATCGCATCTGCCTCGCGGAGCGCGTGAAGTCTGTCACGGGTGATCGCGCCAAGACATCTTACGCCAAGACCGGGGCCGGGGAAGGGCTGACGGTATACCATTGCGTGAGGAAGACCAAGTGCCTCGCCGACTACTCTTACCTCGTCCTTGAAGAGAAGCTTGATGGGCTCGACAAGCTCAAACTTGAGGTCCTCGGGAAGTCCGCCGACGTTGTGGTGCGACTTGACTGCCTTCTTGCCCTCTGCCGCCTTTACGCTCTCAAGAATGTCGGGGTAAATAGTACCCTGAGCCAAGAAATCTATACCCTCAAGCTTTCTTGCCTCCTCGGCAAATATCTCTATAAACTCCTTACCGATGATCTTTCTCTTGGATTCGGGATCGGAAACTCCTGCCAAAAGATCAAGATAGCGGTCGGTAGCGTCAATGTATATAAGATTAGCCTCGAGAGTGTTGCCGAACATGTCGATAACAGCCTCGCTCTCGCCCTTTCTCATAAGACCGTGATTTACGTGAACGCAAACAAGCTGCTTGCCGATTGCCTTGATAAGAAGAGCCGCAACGACAGACGAGTCAACGCCGCCGGAAAGAGCCAAAAGAACCTTTCTGTCGCCAACCTGTGCGCGAATTTCCTTGACCTGCTCGTCAATAAACGCGTTTGCAAGCTCAAAATTTGTTATTCTTTCCATAGTTTCAGGACGAATATTGCTGCTCATAGAATTCCTTTCTATAGGGGATGCGCAAGGGGATCTTTTTGAAAAAAGATTCCCCTTGACCCCTCAAAAACTTTAAAGAATTGGATTTTTTATCAAATTTTATTGGTTATAAACCGTCTGTCTTAACCCCTTTATCAAGGAGGTTTTGGTCAAGCTTTTTCAAAAGCTTGCCGCCGGAGGCATCGCGTCCTTTTAGTTCGTATAGTTATCAAAGTAACCCTGAACGAGAACTACGGGAGTGCCCTTGTCGCCCGAGCCGGAGGTAAGGTCACAAAGCGAGCCGATAAGGTCGGTGAGCTGACGGGGAGTAGTGCCCTGAGAAGCCATATTACCGACGAGGCTGGAGCCGTCCTTTGCCTTGATAGATGCCGAAATAGCCGCCTTGAGCTCCTCGCCCGAAAGGTTAGCGAAATCGTTATCTGCAAGATACTTGAGCTTAAGCTCGTTGGGAGTACCGATAAGACCGTCGGTATAAGCGGGAGAAACTACGGGGTCTGCAAGCTCCCATATCTTACCCTGAGGATCCTTGAACGCGCCGTCACCGTAGACCATAACCTCTACGTGCTTGCCGGTTCTATTAAGAACTCTCGACTGAATGTCAAGCACGAGGTCGCGGCACTCGCGGGGGAAGAGCTTGATCTTGTCCTCGGTCGACTTATTCGAGCCGAGAAGACCGTACTTTTCGTTGCATCCCGATCCGTTTACGGGAGCGTTCATAAGGTCGTCAAGAGAGCAAACTACCTTTGCGCCGTTCTCAAGAAGGATTCTCTTGGTACGCGCGCGGGTGTGAATGTCACAGTTGATAATGTGATCTGCGTAGGGAAGGATAGCCTTTGCCTGATTTGCGAAAATGATCTCAACGTCAGCGCCGCATTCCTTTACGAGATTTCCGTAGTATTCAACGTAGTCAACGCCTGTGAACTCGTGCTTTTCGTAACCAAAAAGATCGCGGTATTTTTCAAGCGAGAGAACGTCTGAGTAAGGGTTAACACCCGAGTTGTCAATTGCATCCATAGTCACGAGGTGGTTTCCAACCTCATCGGAGGGGTAGCTGAGCATAAGAACTACCTTTTTGCATCCCATAGCGATACCGCGCAAGCAGATAGCGAAGCGGTTACGCGAGAGAATGGGGAAGATAACGCCGACGGTGCCGCCGCCAAGCTTTGCCTTTACGTCGGATGCGATATCGTTAACAGAGCAATAGTTACCCTGAACGCGCGCTACTACCGACTCGGTGATAGAAATAACGTCACGGTCGCGGAGCTCGAATCCCTCGGACTCTGCCGCGTCGATAACGGTGTTGGTAATGATCTCGGCAAGATCGTCACCCTCACGGAAGATAGGACAGCGGATACCTCTTGATACTGTGCCGACCATTCTTGTTTTCTGTTCCATAGTTTAATCTCCTAATAAATTAAGAATAAAAAGAACCTTTTGCGCCAATTTTACGGCGCTCCAATAAAAATTACATTATATTATATCAATTTTTGACGCGTATTTCAAGAATATTTTATGAACAACTAAATTTTTTTTGAAATTTTTTGCAAAAAAAGAATTTTTTTAACAGTAAAGCGAAAAGACTTGCGCGATATATTTTTTTATGCTAAAATGAAGGAAGAAAACACGGAGGTTTTACGTATGACCGATGAAATAAGACGATACGGCGAGATAATCCTTGACTATACAAAAAGAAATTACAAAAAATGCTTTCGTGATGAAGGCGGCGAGCTGAAATATAAATTCATTGTGCCGGGTAGCTGCTACAGCGGCGAGCTTTGGGACTGGGATAGCTGGCTTGTTGACCTTGCGTTAAATCCTATTGCCGATGAGGACATCGGGGAATACGAGCGCGGTTGTGTGCTAAATTTTCTTGATCATATGGACGATAGCGGCAGAACCCCGATATTTATTCAGCAAAATCCCGATGCCTTGACAGAATTTTTCAAGGTCTGCAAGAATACGCACAAGCCCTGCCTTGCCCAACACGCGCTCTTTATTTCAAGGTCGTATGGCGATGCGGATTGGATACGCGATAAGTATCCGATGCTTGAGCGACTTTGCGAATGGTACGAAAGGGAATCAAAGCATGAATCGGGACTTTATTTCTGGCTTGACGATTTTGCAATCGGAGTTGATAACGATCCCGCAACCTTCTACCGCCCGGAAAAAAGCTCTGCATCAATATATCTGAATTGCTTGATGTATAAGGAGTTGGAGGCTTTAGCGATCCTTGCCGATATGCTCGGCTTTGACGACAAAAAGGAGCTTTACTCCAAGAGGGCGGAAGCTCTCAGGGACGCGATCCGCGAGCATGCCTGGGACGAACGCGACGGAATTTATTACAGTGTTGACGTTGGACTTTTGCCGATAAACAAGGAGATCGTGCTTCATTCGGGTTGCCCAAGACATTGGTCGACATTAATACAGCGAATTGAGAGCTGGTCGTGCTTTATGCCATTGTGGGCGGGAATTGCCACACCCGAGCAGGCTGAAAGAATGGTGCGCGAGCATTATCTTGACGAGAAAACGTTTTTTGCTCCCTACGGTGTACGCACACTTTCAAAAATGGAGAAGATGTACGCGGTGATAAAGTCGGGAAATCCGTCCTGCTGGCTCGGACCGATCTGGGGAATATCAAACTATATGGTCTTTGACGGACTCCGAAAATATGGCTTTATCGACGAAGCGCGCTCTCTTGCAGAAAAGACGATAACTCTTTTCGGACGTGACATCGAAACGACGGGAGAGCTTCACGAATATTACGATCCCGAAAGTGGCGAGGGAGTTAATAATCCCGGCTTTCAAAACTGGAATCTGCTCTCGCTCAATATGTTTCATTGGCTCAAAGAGAACGGATAAAAGCAATATAGTACAGTTATATAGCAATATCGTTGATTGTTTTTTGGGTCTTTTTAATGCATAATATAAAAGACGACATTGTCGAAGAAAATTAAAATCTGTCCCAACTTTTCGGCAGATTATAGGAGAAAAAGTTATGTCATTTCAGATTTTTCCGTGGGGCGCTATGCGCCGTCACTCAGGACAGAGAAATATTAATAAAACGCTGAACGATATGAAGGACTGCGGATTTACCGCATCATGCTTCCTTGAAGCAAAGGATATTCCGCTCTGCCGCAATGCGGGACTTCATCCGATAGTTTATCCATTCAGGAGCGCAAAGTCTGAAAGCACGGGTTCAATAGATACCTTTTTTATCTCAAGCGATGGCAGAGTAAGCATCTCTCCGATGCTTAAGGATAAAAACGCAACTCCCGAAATGATAGACGAGGCTGTCAAGGATGCACTTGAGGAAATGCCGCCCGAGCCATTTACACTCTATATCGTGGACGAGCCGGGAGCGGCGGCGTATCCAAGAATTCGCGCGATGGTCGACAGCGTAAAAAAATACCGCCCCGACCTTGACGTACATATAAATCTTTTCCCGAACTATGCTATGTGCGGAAAGCCCGAGATGTCGCAGCTTGAGTGTGATACATACGACGAGTATCTTGAGAAATACTGCGAGATACTTGGAGATACTCCGTTGTCTGTCGACAGCTACGATATCATAATCGGCATGGACAATCAGCAGAAGAATAACGAAAAGAGATACTATCTCAACCTTATCCAGTGTCGCGATGTCTGCGATAAGTACGGCGTTGAGCTTCACTTCATTGTAAACAGCAATCAGCTACGCACCTTTACGACTATCCCGACGATGAACAATCTTATGCTTCAGGCATTTACTGTGATCGCGGCGGGAGCGAGATCGCTTTCGTGGTTCACATATTTCGGCAGAGCAGATTACTGTTATGCTCCCGTTGATGACAACGGCGACGAGGATATACGCACGCCTGTGTGGTATCTTCTTCGCGAGGTCAACCGCCGTGCGCTGTCTATGGGTAACGAGCTTTACAAAATGAAATACACGGGCATGTATTTCTCAGACCCAAGTATATCAACACGTGCAAAATCGGTATCGGATTGTCCTGCTATAAGGTCGTTTTCATCTGATTTACCATGTATGATCGGTACTTATGACGACTGCGGCGAAACCGTTGCCGTGATTGTCAATATGAGCCTTGAGCATTCGACGAGATTTGATATTGACCTTGGCGGAGAGCTTTTATGGTGGAGCACAGAGTATGATAAGTATATCCAGCCTCTTACAACAGTTGGACACAATCTGCCCGGATCCGCGACCAAGACCTCGCCAATGTGGCTTGCTCCCGGTGACGCGATCGTTGTGAGAGTGAAAAAATAATTATAGAGAAAAACCGAACGCATTGCGTTCGGTTTTTCGTTTAACTATTCAATATTTTTTCAAGACGAGCCATAAGCTCTTTCGTCGGCTCGGGTATGTCTGAGAAGGGGAATTTTATTCCCATATTATCGTATTTTATCTGACATAACTTTCGGAATGGGAGCAGCTCGACCTTGTCTACAACTTTATGCGCTCGCGCAATGCTCTTGAGTGCGAGAATATTATCATCACCGTCGTTTTTCGTTGGTATTATGACCTGACGGAGAGTTGTAGAAATACCTTTTTGATCAAGGTAATCAAGAAATTCAAGCGGAGTGTTGATCGAACAGCCCACGTTTTCGCGGTAGAGCGCGTCGGTCGTGTATTTTATGTCAAGCAGCACGCGGTCGCATACAGTCAACAGGTCGCGGACCTTGTCATTCAATATGCACCCTGAAGTGTCAAGACACGTGTTGAGCCCGTTTTCGTGAGTCAAGGTGAACAGCTCCTTGACAAACTCGGTCTGTAGGAGCGGCTCTCCGCCCGATACGGTTATTCCTCCGTCCTCGCCGAAATATTCGCGGAAGCGGAGCGCGCGGGTGATCAGCTCGTCGGCACTATACTCCTTTCCACCGTCAAGATCCCACGTATCTGGATTGTGACAGCATCCGCAACGCAGGGGACAGCCCTGCATAAAAACGACGAATCGCACGCCCGGGCCGTCGAGCGTTCCCATGCTCTGAATTGAATGAACTCTGCCGAGCTTTCTTTCCGTCATATAGTTTCGTGGAAGGTACGGCTGATGACCTCGCGCTGCTGCTCACGCGAGAGCTTGTTGAAGTTTACGGCGTAGCCCGATACTCGAATAGTGAGGTTAGGGTATGCCTCGGGGTTTTCGTAAGCCTTCATAAGAGTTTCGCGATTGAGGACGTTTACGTTTATGTGGTGAGCCTTCTTTGCGAAATATCCGTCGAGAATGTGAACGAGGTTGTCGATTCTCTCGTCCTCGGTGCGACCGAGCGCCTCGGGAGTGATAGAGAAGGTGTTGGAAATACCGTCGCGGCAGTCGTCGTAGCTGATCTTTGCAACCGAGTTGAGAGAAGCGAGCGCGCCGTTCTCCTCGCGGTTATGCATCGGGTTCGCGCCGGGCGCAAAGGGAGCGCAGGCAGGTCTGCCGTCGGGTGTTGCGCCCGTGTTCTTACCGTACATTACATTGGATGTAATAGTGAGAACCGAGAGGGTGTGGATCGCGTTTCTGTACGTGGGAGTCTTGCGAAGCTCCTCTATCATGCGGTGAGTGATATCCTTTGCGATAAGGTCAACTCTGTCGTCATCGTTACCGAACTTGGGGAAGTCGCCGGTCGTCTTGAAGTCGACGATATAGCCGTTCTCATTCTTTACGGGGACTACGTTTGCGTACTTGATAGCCGAGAGCGAGTCGGCGATTACCGAAAGTCCCGCAACGCCAAACGCCATAAATCTGTCAACGTAGGTGTCGTGGAGTGCCATCTGAGTCTTTTCGTACGCATACTTATCGTGCATGTAATGGATGATATTCATGGTGTTGACGTAGAGCTTTGCAAGCCAAGCCATGTATATCTCAACTCGCTCCATAACCTTATCAAAGTCGAGCTTGTCGCCGTCCATTACGGGCATCTGAGGGCCGATGGGCATTGCGCTTGAGGTATCGTAACCACCGTTGATGGCGATAAGAAGAAGCTTGCCAAGGTTGCATCTCGCGCCGAAGAACTGCATCTGCTTACCGACCTTCATTGCCGATACGCAGCAGGCGATAGCGTAATCGTCGCCGTAGTGAGGACGCATCACGTCGTCGTTTTCGTACTGGATGGAGTCAGTGTCAGCCGAAACCTTCGCACAGAATTTCTTGAAGTTTTCGGGAAGGGAATTTGACCAAAGCACCGTAAGGTTAGGCTCGGGAGATGAGCCCAAAGTGTAAAGGGTGTTAAGCATACGGTAGCTCGACTTGGTGACAAGAGTTCTGCCGTCCTCAGCCATACCGCCGACAACCTCGGTGATCCACATCGGGTCACCGCCGAAAAGCTCGTTATATTCGGGTGTGCGGAGATGACGAGCCATGCGGAGCTTCATAACGAAATCGTCCATAAGCTCCTGCGCGCCCTCCTCTGTAAGAGTGCCACAAGCAATATCTCTTTCAATGTAAATGTCAAAGAAGGTGCTGACTCTACCGAGTGACATAGCCGCGCCGTTCTGCTCCTTGATCGCGCCGAGGTAAGCGAAGTATGTCCACTGGATAGCCTCGCGAGCGTTTGCCGCGGGCTTGCTGATATCAAAGCCGTACATCTGCGCCATTTCCTTCATGTAACCAAGGAAGGCGATCTGCTGATAAAGCTCCTCGTTAAGTCTGATCTCGTCGGTGTTAAAGGTTGATTGTGCAAGAAGAGCCTTGTCCTTCTTCTTTTCCTCGATAAGACGGTCAACGCCGTAGAGAGCTACGCGACGGTAGTCACCGATGATTCGACCTCTGCCGTAAGCATCGGGAAGACCGGTGATGACGTGGCACTTTCTTGCCGCTCTCATTTCATCGGTGTACGCGCGGAAAACGCCCTCGTTGTGAGTGGTGCGGAAACGGAATTCCTCCTCAACCTTGGGAGAGAGCTTGTAGCCGTAAGCCTCGCACGCCTGACGAACCATTCTGATACCGCCAAAGGGGTTAACGCTGCGCTTCAAGGGGCGGTTGGTCTGAAGACCGACTATAATTTCATTTTCCTTGTCAAGATATCCGGGAGAGAAGCTTGCAAGCGAGGAAACGGTTGACGTATCTATGTCAAGCACGCCGCCAAACTGACGCTCAAGGGTGAAAAGTCCCTGAAGCTTCTTCATAAGAGCCTCTGTTCTGGGCGTTGCGCCCGCCAAGAAGCTCGAATCGCCCTCGTAGGGCTTGTAATTCCGCATAATGAAGTCGCGGACGTTGATCTCGTCCTGCCATACTCCACCGATAAAGCCATTCCAATTTGCGTGTTTCATAAAATAGCCTCCAATCTATAAGATACTCAATTTTTAACAAACAAAAAAAGACAAACCGAAAGCGTGTATCGGTCTGCCCAGACGGTCGGCGAAAGCAAACCTCGCTCAATCGGGTGAGATTTGTTTTACTGCTCACAGTCCCCCGCGGTACTCCGCGTTATCCGTCAGTCCTGCAAGCGTTATTTGGTTGTGTCGGATTATCGACATATTTATTATTACATAAAACGACGTTTTTGTCAAGAGGTTTTAAAAAATTTGCGAGAAGGGCTCTGAACCCTGCCTCGCTTGCCTCGGCAAGACTCGGCGCGAGATTGCAAGTAAACGTCGCCGCGGCTCACCTTGTTCGCCGAGGGTTCTCGCTACCATGTGCCCATAGGCAAAAAGAAAAGGATGGTCGATTGACCATAAAAACACGAAGGGCTCTGAACCCTGCCTCGCTTGCCTCGGCAAGACTCGGCGCGAGTTTGCAAGCAAACGTCGCCGCGGCTCACTTTGTTCGCCGAGGGTTCTCTCCACCATATGCCCATAGGCAAAAAGAAAAGGATGGTCGCTGACCATCCTTTTCTTTTTGGCAGGGGCAGAAGGGCTCGAACCCACGACCCACGGTTTTGGAGACCGGTACTCTACCAACTGAGCTATACCCCTATTTTGCGTGAATTTCTTCACGGCTGATATATTATATCACAACACAAACAAAATTTCAATACCTTTTTTCAAAAAAGTTTTAATTTTTTATTTTCCCATGCGAAAAAGGGCGTACAATATTGGTTATAGGCTTAAAAGCCTTGCAATAAGCGACAAATTGTGCTATACTGACACCATAAACTTACAAAAAGGCTTGGAAAGTAAAATGCTAATAAGAAAAACCGAAAAAAGCGATTTTTGCGCGATAATGCCTATATATGACGAGGCAAGAAAAACCATTGCCGCACTTGGTATTGATCAATGGCAAAACGGATATCCGTCCGAGGCGGTCGTCGAGCGTGATATTGAACTTGATCAGTCGCGCGCAATCGAGCTTGACGGAGAGATATGCGCGACCTTTGCGTTGATATTTGACGGCGAGCCTACCTATAATAAAATATACGACGGCGAGTGGCTGACGGGGGATAGCGAGAGCTATATCGCAATACATCGCGTCGCTATCTCTGTGGCGAAGCGCGGGAGCGGAATCGCAGGCGCGATAATGGATTATGCCGCGGATACTGCTCGCTCGCTTGGCAGAAAAAGCTTGCGAATTGACACTCACCGCGGCAACATCGTAATGCGAAAAATGCTTGAAAAGCAAGGATTTTCATATTGCGGCATCATATACCTTGAGGACGGCGGCGAGCGGGTCGCATACGAAAGGGTGCTTTGATTGGAGGGCGTATGAGAAGAGTATTAATAGACCGAAACAAGAATTTTTACAAGGCAAATCTGCACTGTCACAGCACTAAATCCGACGGTAAGATGACGGTTGAGGAGATAAAGGAGCATTACAAAGCAAACGGATACTCGATAGTAGCATTTACCGACCACGAGCATCTTATTGACAACTCGCACCTTGATGACGATGATTTTCTTGCGATGACCTCGTGTGAGATCGCTGTAAAGCAGTATCCCGACCAATCGACGCTGAAAAATTGGGAAATGAAGGTCTGTCATTTAAATCTTTATGCCAAGGATCAGCACAATATAGATACGCCTTGCTACAACAGTGTTTACGACCACTTTTTGAACAATGAAATACGCGACCTTGTCGTTCACAGCTGCGGTGAGTATGAGAGAAAATACACGCCCGAGGGTATGCGCGAGATAATAGATATCTGCAGTAAAAAGGGCTTTCTCGTCGCCTACAACCATCCGCGCTGGTCGCTTGAAAATGCAAGAGATTACCTTGAGTATAAAGGGCTGTGGGCTGTTGAGGTATACAACAACGAGTGCAACGTAACAGGGCTTTACGAGTACGATATAAACGTATACGATGACTTTTTGCGCGACGGCGAGCGACTTGCCTGCACGGCGACCGATGACAACCATTCAGTAAAATCAGCCTGCGGCGGCTGGACGGTCATAAACTGCGAGAGCCTTGATTATAGCTGTGTAATAAAGGCTATGGAGGATCATAATCTTTACGCATCAACGGGGCCCGTTATTCACGAGCTTTATTTTGAGGACAACGTGGCGACCTTGACCTTTGAAAAGGGAGCATACGCCACGATGTCGACCAACGGCAGACGCATAATCAAGCGCAAAAACGCCAAAAATGCTGACGGCGAGAACACGGTGACGTTCACATTTGATCCCGAAAAAGAGAAGTACGTGCGCTTTGACGTCGTCGATGAATACGGCAAACGCGCCAACACCTGCGCGTGTTTTGTGTAAAATTCTCAAGAAAGTATACCTTAAAGGTAAACATTCGGGCGGATTTTTGTGCAAATAAACAAAAAGCACAAAAAACACGATAAAAACATCAAAAAATTATTGCAAAATCACAAACACTATGATATAATATAGCCAAGATAAGCCGAAAAGGGAAATTCGCCGTCACGAGCGGCGATCTGAAGAAGAGATTAGGTATCATCAATAATTATATAAAGGAGAAAATCATGTTGTATTCATTGGCTGTAAATTCTCCGAGTCTTACGCAGGTAATGCTGACCGTTGCGCTTGTTCTTGCAATTGCTGTTTGTCTTTTGGCGGTCGCACTTGTCGTATTGTTGGGAGTATTATCGCAAAAAAAGAGAACTTCAAATAATCAGACCAAGCACAAAGCAATATCGCCCATTTTTTTGCTTGCGCTCTCTCCCGCAGTTCCGATAGGAGCAAGCGTGGTGCTGATAGCCGAGCTCGTGCTGTTAGTGCTTGCAATTATCTGGACAATAAAGGAAATCAAGAAGCCGGCAGAGCAGGAGACTGAGCAAATTGCCGAGCCCGAACTCGCGTCTGAACCCGCGCCTGAACCCGAACCTGAACCCGAACCTGAGTCCGAGCCCGAGCCCGAGCCCGAGCCTGTGTCCAAGCTCGATCCGATACCCGAGATCGTAGTGACTCAGCACGAGGCAACCCAGGAGGAGGAAGCTCTCGTCGCGGAGCTTGTCCGTGAGGATATTTCAATTGAAGAGGCGCACGAGGCGATCAGCGACGAGGTAGCAAAGCACTTCGTTGACGTTGAAGAATTTGCTGAAAAAAGTGAAAAAGCCGATGTCAAAAAGCGAATTGTCAACATTGACACGTTGAGCGATAACTTTGAAAACGGCGATACCGTAACGACGGAGGTGCTTGTTGAAAAGGCGCTTTTGCCGAAGGGAACGAATTACGTAAAGGTTTTGGCAAGAGGGCATCTCAATAAGCGGCTTACGGTCGAGGCAAACGAATACAGCTCCGACGCAATCAAAATGATAATACTTACGGGTGGCAAGGTCATAAAAATAAAATAAATACAAAAAAATGCGAGGCGGTCTGTGACCGCCTCGTTTTTGTTCTTTATTTCAAAAAGTCCGAAATGTCCTCAATCTTTCGCTCGATGGGTGCTGCGTCAGGATCAACAAGCGGATTTTTGTTGTGAACGAGATTGTAAACCGAGCAATATTCGGGGATATCACACTCAATAGAGATAGAGAATCTTTCGCTTACACCCTCGTCAATTTCAAGCATAAATTCACCGGCGCAGGCGTTTTGTCTTGCGCCGACATCTCCGACGGAGATCGTTGCAAGATGCTTTTTCTCACCGTCCGAAATAAGATATATCTCGGCAGAGCAAGATTCGGATTTGATGTCACTATCGTTGAGCAGCCATACCTTTGCCGTTACTTTATCGCCCGTCAAATATCTGTTTCTCGGTAATTCAAGTGACAGCATTGTCGGACGCAAAGCATCCTTGACGGCAAAATATGCGTCCTTTTTGATCGCGGGCCAAGCGATAAGGCTGTTACCTGCGGCGCAGGGCCAGGGCTCGTTGAAGTCCCAGTTTATTGCCATCATGCATTTGGGAGCCTGACGTCGCATTTCCTCAAACATAGTCTTGTAGCACAAGGATTGCAGATAAATGCTCTTGTCGATGATATCGTCAACGTCGCCGCAATTTCCAAAATAGTGGTATATTTCGGGAATACCGAGCCAAGCCGACTCTGTCCATGCGCGGAACGCGTGGTGAGCAACCCAGACCTCGTTTTCCTCGTTGCAATCGAGGTAATCGTCCTCGTCCATGACGTATTTAAGGATATAGTCCTTGGGGGAGCCGCCGTTACAGCCGAATTCGGTGTACGCGGTGTTAGAGCTCTTTTTCAGATCCTCGATAAACTCCCAGCCGTTTGCGTAGTTTCCGCGGCGGCGCTGCTCGTCGTGGAATACAGCTTTAACGTAAGAGCCGTGCGCCATTCCGTGAAGCGGCGAGGTCATATTGAAGGGAGTGTTTCTGTCAAGCTCGTAGCAGACCTTGTCGAGCAAGCGGAGAGCGTGCGACTGGTTGGTAAGTCCCGACCAGGAGTTGAAAAGCTCGTTTCCGCCGCACCAGAAGGCAATGGACGGATGAGTGCGGAGAGCCTTTACGATGCTTCTTGCCTCTTGCTCAAGAACAGCAAGGAAGCCTTCGTCGTCGGGATATTTGTTGCAGGAGAGCATAAATTCCTGCCAGACCATAATTCCAAGCTCGTCGCAACGGTCGTAGAAATGATCGTGATTGATGTACTGACCGCCCCACAGACGCAATATGTTCATATTGGCGTCGTATGCCGCCTCAACAAGCTCGTCGTAACGGTCGTTTGTCATCAGGGAGGGGAATATCTCGACGTTGACGGTATTAGATCCCTTGGCAAATATTTTTCTGCCGTTGATCTCTATGGTAGCGGGAGCTGCCATCGGGCCCTTCGGGAAGAACATCTCAAACCATATCGAGCCGTCGTTGAGCACGAGGCGCGAGCGACGGAAGCCGAGTTTTTTCTCAATTGTTTTGTTGCCGCCCGAGATTTTGAGCGTGTAGATCGGCTGATCTCCATATCCGCGCGGGTACCAGAGCAGAGGGCTTTCAAGCGCGAGTGTAAGATTCGCACGATCCTTGGCGTGACAATTTTCTGCCGCCACAAGGCTTCCGTCGGGGGCAAAGAGTGCGGCTGTGATATCGCCCTCGCCCGCAACCTGACATTCTGCGGTTACGGTAACGAGGTCAAGCGCCTCTGTAAGAGTGTAGGAGGCTTCAAGATTATAGGGTGTGCCCTCGTCGAGTATTTCTATATATACTTCCTTCCAAATTCCTGTCGGAACAAGTCTTGGGTGCCAATCCCAGCCGTATGAGGAGGGCGGCTTGCAGCAGGCTGACGCTTGCGAGCGATTTTGCGGCTCGGCAAATCGTTTCGGGATGGGGAAAAGCGCAACAGTAAGCTTAACGGTGTTGCCGAGATACTCGGTCACGTCAATGGTCACGGGAGTAAACGCGCCCTCGCCCGCTGCTACCGTTATACCGTCAACGTAAATTTCGTATTTGTAATCAATGCCGTCAAAGCAGAGATTTACGCGTTTTGCTTTTATATCCTTAAGGTCAAGCTCTGTTTCGTAGAAGAAGTATTCATCCTCGCACCAATCAAACTGCTTGAAGTTAAGTCCGTAATAGTAGGGCTCGTAGTCAAAGGCGCGGGCATAGTCAAGCTGTACCGCGCCGGGAACGGTCGCGTGTATAGGCTCGAGTTTTTCACCGTCCAGCTTGTCTGAATGGGCAAGCTGCCAGTTTTCAAGTATAAGTTTCATAGTTTCCTCCAAATGATTAAAAAGCGATCTCAATGAAAGTCGCGCTCATAGGTGTCATTCGCGCTGTGAGTGTACCACCATCAAGCCGCGTGCCATAGTTCTCCGCGGCGTAATTCGTTATAATCGATGCTTTTTTGCCAACGTATCTGGAGAGGTCGAGCGAAATCTTGCTCTCGTCGTCGCGTATGTTCCATACCGCAAGTAAAAGTCGGTCACGAGAAAGCAGTCCGAGCGAAGCGATCCTGCGCTCGTTGATGTTGCAAAGTCCGGTTGGATATACCGGGCGGCTTTCTGCGTGATATTTTCTTACTCGCTTGTAGATCTCAATACCTTCCTTTATAAGAGAAAGATTCTTTTCGTCGGCACAGTCTATACGTCCGGACTGATAAAATACGCCCATAAGGGTGTTTACCGTGTTGAATACCGTTTCCTTGCCGTCGGCTCTTGTAGACATATATTTCTCGTCGGGAACGAAATCGGCGTGATCGAGGAAGGTTGTGGGGTAGGGATAAGACCAGATTCCCGCTTTTTCGGGGGGCATAAGCAACGATGAGCCAATGATTATCGACGGATTGTTGTAGTATACCTCCTGATCCGACGTGCTCTGAAGTGCGAAACGGCGAAGGGTTTTGTTTTCATCTCTCATTGCGCCGCTTCCGCAGTTCTCAATTACAAGGTCGGGAAATTCGGCATAAAGCTCACCGATAAAGCTGTAAAACGCCTCGGCGTTGCGGATAAGTCCCTCGGCGCAGGAGCCGCCGTCATATGTATTAGTCGCGCCGACACCCGTGTTCTGATTGTAGTCGTTTTTGATGAAACGATACCCCATATCGTAATACTCGCGCACGCGGCTCTTTAAATATTCTCTGACTTTTTCATTGGTCATATTGTAAAAATATCTGCCGTCGTGACCTACGGGAGCGTCGTAGCGCTTGAGAAGCGCGTTTTCGTCAAGCGATGCGCCGTACGCATTAGCGTTGCATGCTTCAAATTCAAACCAGATACCCGGTATCATTCCTTTTTCCTTGATTTTATCGGCAAGATCACGGATCGAAATTTCGCTGAAGCTTGCGGGCTTTTCTACCCAGTCGCCAAGTCCGTCGCCCTTCTTGTTTGACTCCCAGCCCCCGTCAATAACGAAATATTCGCACCCGATTTCTGCCGCCACGTCAATGAGCTTGAGAATACGGTCAGGCGTCTGACTTCCCCAGATGCAATCCATATAGTCGTTGAAAAATACGGGAGGACAGTTATCCTTGTGCTTGATAAGTGAATCTGCACGCTTGAATGCAACAAGCTCTGCCGCCGCTTCCTCAAGGCCTCCCGAAACAACTCCGTAGAACGCGCGCTCGTTGGTGTAGCACTCTCCGGGCTTAAGATTGACAAACCAACCTCCGTTGCTTTCGTCACAGCCCGATGCTTCTACGAAAAGCTTGGGGTAAGTGTAGCCGCCAAAGCCTGTGAGCTTTATTTGCCAGCCGTGTCCGCCCTCAAGCTCAACGAAGCTGACGTTACCGTGAGCGCCGTCCTCAATAAGAGTTATGGGATAGAAGTTTGCGCAGGGCCAGCTTCCCACCGCGTGCAGCTTGAAGCTCGCGCGCTCCCACGGGTGAACAGAGCCGGGATATATTCCGAGCTCGGCGGGAGAATAGGCTTTCCACTGCGCCTCGCCCTGCCATTTGTTGTGGCAGAGGTGTATTTTTATGTCCTCGTTTTTGTAATAGGGAAGTGATTCATCGGTGGCGATGTTATCAAATATAACCGATGAAAATTTTGTCAGGGTGAGGGGAGCTTCGCCTATATTTCTTGCCGTGCAGGATTGCGCGATAACGTTTATTCCTTTGATGTATTCGAGCTTTACCGTAACCTCGACAGAGTCTGCTACGTCAAGATAGGTGAGCAAAAGTGAGCCCTCGTTCTCGCAGATTTCCTTGAAAACAAAACCGTTTTGTCCAAGCGGAATATATTTTCTGCTTGGTATTGCAAGTTCAAAGTTAGGTGTACCACAGGGGCCGATTTTGTCGGTATAGTCGCTGTTCTTGACACCGAGCACGAAGTAACCGTTGTCGTGTACCGCGATTTCAATGTTATTCACAAAATATTTTCTCATGTTTGTTTAAGCTGCAATCCGGATTAAAGGAATATGTACTTAAGAATAAAGAGCACTGCAAGAACGTACATGATGGGAGATATCTCTTTCCATTTCTTGCAGAAAAGATTCATTACCACGTATGCGATAATACCGATACAAATACCCTCGGCGATGCTGTAGAAGAGAGGCATTGCAATAATGCAAAGATATGCGGGGATTGCGGTTGTATAGTTGTCGGAGGTTAGCTTGATGTTTGCGATGTTGCTGAACATCAAAAAACCAACGATGATAAGCGCGGGAGCAGTTGCAAAGGAGGGGATCGCCGTAAATATGGGGGCAAGGAGCATAGATGCGAGGAAAAGAACTGCGGTTGTAAGTGCAGTCAAGCCTGTTCTACCGCCTGCCGCAACACCGGAAGCTGACTCAACGAAGGTTGTTGTGGTAGACGTTCCGAGAATTGCACCCGAGGACGTAGCGATCGAGTCTGCCAAAAGTGCAGGCTTGATCTTGGGAAGTCTGCCGTTTTCATCAAGCATATCCGCCTTTGTACTGACACCGATAAGAGTTCCGAGAGTGTCGAAAACGTCAACGAAAAGGAACGAGAAGATGATAACTATAAAGTTAACGACATTGAGGTTTGCACCCTTGATAGCCTCGCCGTTGAAGCATTGAGCAAAGGTTTCACCAAGCTTCGAGAAGTCTGTCAGTGCGAATGTGGGGTAGAGAGAGTAGAAGCCTGCCGCTGGATTGGGAATATAAATTCCTGTAAGCTGACAAATGATTCCAAGTCCCCAAGTAATAAGTATACCGAAAAGTATAGAGCCCTTTACATTTTTAACGTAAAGCACTGCGGTAAGGAGCGTTCCTATCACTGCAAGAAGTGCGCCGATACCCTGAGTGTTAAAGTTCTCAGTAAAGTTTACGATGGTAACGAGTGTGGAGCTGTCAACACAGATCTGTGCATTCTGAAGACCGATGAATGCTATGAAAAGGCCGATACCGACGGAAACTGCATTCTTAAGCTGCAAGGGTATTGCGTTGAAGATAGCTTCTCTTACGTTGGTGAGCGAAAGAATGATAAAGATCAAGCCTTCAACAAAAACTGCAAGCAAGGCGACCTGCCAGGGATAGCCCATAGAGCCGCACACGGTGTAAGCCAGATAAGCATTAAGACCCATGCCTGCGGAAAGCGCAAAGGGGAGATTTGCCATGAACGCCATGCATACAGTACCGATAAAGGATGCCAGGCAGGTTGCGATAAGCACTGCGGTGGGATCCATGCCTGATGCACTGAGGATCTGAGGATTTACGGCGAGTATATACGCCATAGTCATAAACGTGGTAAGTCCCGCTACGAGCTCGGTTTTAACGTTCGTGCGGTTTTCTTTGAGCTTGAAAATCTTTTCTAACATTGCTTTTCTCCTTGTTTTTGTATATTTGTAAACATAAAAACCTTCGATTTTATATCTCGACAAGCTCAACCAGCGCGTCAAGGCAGACCTCGCCTTGCTCATTTTGCGTGCGGACGAATATCCTTCCTTCATTTTCTTCGGAGCGAAGAATAGTCAGTGTCGCGCCAAGCGCGGATTCCTTGACGAAGGAAAGCGACATAGCGCCAACTCGGCAGGCGGGACTGCTTTGTGTCATTTCGTCAAGATAGTCGCAGATCATGTCGGGGTAATGAGTGTTGTTCATATGCATATTGTAATCAATATCCGAGTAGGATATTTTGCGCTTGCCTACCTCGAAAAGCTCGGTTTCCCGCGATATTCTCGGCTTGCGGGGCAGAGAATTGGGAGCTATCGGCTCGTCGTAAAAGAAGCGGTCGTTCATCCACTCGTGTGCCTCGGCTCTGACGAGCTTTTTTTCGTTTACGTCGATTAGAACCCAGACGGTTGCCGCCTCTGCTATTATCGTGTTGTCACGCATAATTTCAAAATAACGGTTGAAGGTAAAGCCGCGCGCTTGCTTGCACCAGGTGCGAACCTCAAAATCCTCGTAGGCATATAGCGGAGAGTGAATTTTGAGCGAGATGGTGCCAAGTATAAAGCCAAGGCCTTTATCGTCGCGCAATTTGTCAAGCGGAAGCCCCGACGCTTCGCATTGACGGTTTGCCGTTTCCTGCATATATCTGACGAGCGCGCCGGCACGCACGATTCTGTGCGCGTCGGTGTCGTGCCATTCTGACGTGTATTTCAGTGAAAATTTCATCTTTGCAAAGAAGGGACGCCAACCGGCGTCCCTTTTTCTCCTTAATTTTTATCAGAGAGTGCCCGACGAACCGAGAACGTTTACTATCTTGTGCTTTACCATATTCTTGACCTCGGTACGAGCTACGGAGAGGTAGCCTCTGGGGTCGAATACGGAGGGCTCGTTTGCGAATACGCGACGGATGCCTGCGGTCATAGCAAGACGAATGTCGGAGTCAATATTTATCTTACATACTGCCATGGATGCTGCCTTGCGGAGCTGCTCCTCGGGAATGCCGATAGCGTCGGGCATCTTACCGCCGAGGCTGTTGATCTCGGCAACGAAGTCCTGGGGAACGCTTGACGCGCCGTGAAGAACGATGGGGAATCCGGGAAGTCTCTTTTCGATCTCCTCGAGAATATCGAAGCGGAGAGGGGGAGGAACAAGGATGCCCTTTTCATTTCTGGTGCACTGCTTGGGTGTGAACTTGTATGCGCCGTGAGACGTACCGATAGAGATAGCGAGAGAGTCAACGCCCGTGCGGGTTACGAAATCCTCAACCTCTTCGGGACGGGTGTAGGAGGAATGCTCTGCAACGACGTCGTCCTCAACGCCTGCAAGCACGCCAAGCTCACCCTCAACTACAACGCCGCGCTCGTGAGCGTACTCAACTACCTTGCGGGTAAGTGCTACGTTGTCCTCGTAGGAGTGGTGAGAGCCGTCGATCATAACAGAGGTAAAGCCGCCGTCAATGCAGGACTTGCAGATCTCAAAATCTGCGCCGTGGTCGAGGTGGAGAGCAAGGTCTATCTCGCTGTCCTTAACCGCCGCCTTTGCGAGCGCGAGAAGATACTCGTGCTTTGCGTACTTTCTTGCTCCTGCCGATACCTGAAGGATAACGGGTGACTTTTCCTCAGCCGCCGCCTCGGTGATCGCCTGAATGATCTCCATATTGTTGATGTTGAATGCACCGATAGCGTAGCCGCCCTCGTATGCCTTCTTGAACATTTCTTTGGTTGTTACAAGTGCCATTTTTACTGCCTTTCCTTCCGTTTTTGCGGAATTTGGTGTTTTATTTTCATAACTATTACATTGTACCACAAAAGAAAAGCTAAATCAAGGGGAAATGAAAAATTTTTGGCACAAAAAAGAGGGAAGCGGCCGCTTCCCCCAAATTATCGTTTTAGCCTAACACTTCGTTGTCACCGTCGATTTGCGCAACGGCTCCCGTGCCTGTGCCCGCTACCGCCGCGCCTTGAGTTGCAGTCGTGATAGCGACACCTGTATCCTCAAAGCCGCCGCCAAGCCCGAAGCTTACCGCTATGGCGTTATTTACCTTGCTCATCACCGCGCTGTCGAGATGTCCCATTTTTTCCTTTAGCCTGCGCTTGTCAAGCGTCCTTATCTGCTCAAGGAGAATTACCGAATCCTTCGCAAGTCCGACTCGGTCGGCGTAGACGTCGATATGCGTGGGCAGGCGCGTTTTGCCCATTCGTGATGTTATCGCGGCGGCTATGACAGTTGGACTGTATTTATTTCCGACGTCGTTTTGTATTATCAGTACGGGGCGAAGTCCACCCTGCTCCGAGCCTACCACGGGACTCAGATCAGCATAAAATATATCTCCTCGCTTTATATTCGATATCATTTTTATAAAATTCCTTTCCGCTTTTGCCGCCTGCGGCGCTGTCTTACTCTGCGTTTATTCTTGCCGCAGGGGAAGTGACTTTAAACATACGGAACAAAATTTATACTGAAAGATTTTGGTTGCCAAGGGAATCTTCCCTCGCTAATATCATATGCCCGAATGAGTGCTTTTGTCCTTTTACAGAGCGCGCGCGGACAAGCCGAAATTCGAGCTTTCTATTGACAAAAACGCGCGGTCGGTGTATTATATATAATTGGATATATATTTCCTTAAGGAGATCAGCGTGAAAATTAAATGCATTTTAGAGTGAACTGCTCTGTTTCACGCGCGAATTTTGCTACGGCAAAATTCATCGATTAATATTTGTGCCGCCGCATGCGGCGAAATGGAGATTACTATGAGTTCGAGATCTGATAAAAAAATAAATACTTACACAAGAGGGAGGAAAAGACGGCAGTATTCGCTGATAAGAAAACTACCGACGGCTATTCTGCTCTCTATCGTAGCTCCGCTTACGATTTGCCTTTTCGGCCCGTTTGAAACCTATTGCGGAAACGTAAGCGAATTTACCTTCGCGCTTGGTGATTTTCTTCCTTACGTGGCGGGGATCGCAGTAGCCTGCGCGGCGGTATTGTTCGCCTTGCTTATGATACTTGACGGCAAGGTGTTTGATATTGCGTCTGCGCTTGTTCTTGCCTTGACTGTTCTTACATTCGCGCAGAAATATTACCTCAATCTCGGCGTAAACGCTCTTGCGGGCGACGGCGTCGGAGTGACGGAGGTTGGCGCGCCTGCAACGTTTGTAAACGCGCTTATCTGGGTGCTTGTAATAGCGGGAGCTGTCACGGCGGCGCTCTTGCTCAAAAACCAGAATAAAGCGAGATTTTTCGTATGCACCGCGCTTGTGCTTATGGCAGTTTTGGTAACTCAGACCGTTGGATGTATTGCAGTATCGACCGAGCTTGACGTAAACTCCGAGCAAGCCTCAGGTGTTACCGCGCAAAATCCCGAAAATGCCAACAGAGAGCCTCAGATGCTTACCTACGAAAATCTCAACGAGCTTTCAAGCGGAAAAAACATAGTGTTTTTCCTTATTGACCGCTTTGACGTGAGATATTTTGAAAGATTACAGAAGAATGATCCCGAGTTTTTGGCAAAGCTTGACGGATTTACCTTCTATAATGATTACACCAGCCTTTATTGCCGTACCTATCCTGCAATTGCATCGATATTGACGGGCAAGGAAAACGACTTTGAGGACAGCAGACTTAATTTCTTCAAGGAGATATACACCGACGGCGGACATCTGCGAGATCTTCACGACGCGGGCTACGATATCAACGTATACACCGAAAAATATTACGCATACGACGATGCATACTATATGTCCGATTACGTTAAGAATATATCGGGCGTAAACGGATACGAGATAGACAACAACCTTGCGCTCTCGACCGATATGCTCCGTCTTTCGCTCAGCACCTGCTTGCCTTTCGTGGCAAAGGATGCGGTCGGCTATATGAGTACTCCCGATTTCAACGCTCACGCAATATACGAGTCGGACGAGCCCGTTTATGACGCCGATATGAAGAACGTTTACGAATATATCACGCAAAACGAATTTGTGACCGAGAAAAGTGAGGGACAGTTCAGCTTTATCCATATATACGGATGCCACACACCCTTGAAGTATAATCTTAATTGGGAAGAGGCAAACGATAAGGAAAAGAACGATACCTCAATAGCGCTCAAGCAAAGTCTTACCATCATATACGAATATATTGAAGAAATGAAGCGACTCGGAGTTTACGACGATGCGACGATTGTTATTACGGGAGACCACCCCGCCGCGCTCAGCGACACCAAGCTTATCGGTGAAACGGGCAGAAGCGACGACAACGGAACGCGCATTACGGCGATGCTTTTCAAGAGATCGGGCGAGAGCGGCACGGCGCTTAAAACAAGCACCGCTCAGATCTCGCAGGACGAGCTTTGGGCAACGATATACGAGTCTGAGGGACTTACTTCGCTTAAGACGGGCGAATCCTTCTTTGATATCATAGAGGGAGAAGATAGAACGAGAAGATATCTCTTTGAGATGTCTGTCACTCTTGAGGACAAGTCGCGCGCCGACGAAATAGTGACCTACAAGATCGTGGGAAGCGCAAGAAATAAGGATAACTGGTCTGTTGAGGATCGCAGGGTTATCGGCAAGATATATAAATAATTTCGGAGAAAATAATGGATCAGATACTGTATTACATCTGCATTCCGCTTGGAGTGCTGATGAAATGGTGCTGGCAGCTGCTTGGCAATTACGGTCTTGCCGTTTTGCTCTTTACGCTTGCCACCAAATTAGTTCTTTTACCTATCTCGGTATGGATACACAAGAATTCGATTCTTATGGTCAAGATACAGCCCGAGATGAATATGCTCAAGGTCAAGTATAACGGTGATAGTCAGACGCTTGCAACCGAGCAGACAAAGCTTTTCAAAAGGGCAAAATACCGCCCGATGCTGACGCTTGTTCCTCTCGTTTTGCAGATAGTGCTTTTGCTTGGAGTTGTCTATATTATCAACCGCCCTCTGACTTATCTCTTCGGCGTGGAAAGTGCCGATATTCTCTCTCTGGCGGGTGCGGCGGGAATGAATCTTGAGTCCTCGTCCTACGAGCTTTCGCTTATCGAGGCGGTACGCGCGGGAAGCTACGCTCTGCCCGAAAATTTCGCGTGGGTGGGCGATAAGATAGCGGCTTTTGACAGTAGCTTTTTAGGGCTTGAGCTTGCGACGATACCGACGGCGGTATGGGGAATTTACACCTTGATCCCGCTTCTTGCCGCGGCATCATCATGGCTTCTTTGCTTTGCGCAAAATAAAGCAAACGTGCTTCAGCACGAGCAGGGAAATGGCAACAAATACGGCACGATGATATTCTCGGTCTGCCTCTCGCTTTATCTCGGCTGCTTCGTGCCTGCGGGTATCGCGCTTTACTGGATGGCGGGAAATATTCTGTCCGTCATACAGCTTTTGTTGCTCAACGCGGCAATAAGCCCGAAAAGATACGTCGATTACGAGGCGCTTGAGGAGAGCCGCAAGGCTCTTGCGGAGCTTAGATTAGACGAGGCTGCAGAGGCTAAGAAAAACAAAGAAAAGGAAAACCGCCGTCGCGAGAGTGCCGACTACAAGAGATTTTTCTCTATCGCAAACAAGCACCTCGTTATATATTCGGAAAAGAGCGGATTTTATAAGTATTTCAAGGGAATTATCAAGGAGCTGCTTGCGCGCTCCGATATGGTGATACATTACGTCACCAATGATCCCGACGACGTTATTTTTGAGATCGCCAAGAAGAACCGCCGCATAAAGCCATACTATATCGGACTTAAAAAGACGATAAGCCTGATGCTTAAGCTTGAGTGTGATATCTGCGTTATGACGACGCCCGATCTCGACAAATATTACCTAAAAAAGTCCAAAATGAAGAAGGATATCGAGTATATCTACATTCCTCACGCGCTTATGAGTATGCATATGGGAATGAAGGAGGGCTCGCTTGACGCCTTTGATACTATCTTCTGCGCAGGAGAGCATATAAAGAGGGAGGTTCGCGCGACAGAGCGTGTTTACGGATTGGCAAGCAAGGAGTGCGTCGAGTTCGGCTATCCTCTCGTTGACGACCTCATCCCGCTTGGCGAGGAGGAAAGAAGAACGCACAAGAAGGGCGGCAGACGAGAGATACTTATCGCACCGACCTGGAACGAGGATAATATCCTTGACAGCTGTATTGACGAGATGCTTGAAAAGCTCCTTTGCGACGAGTATCATATCACCGTCCGTCCTCACCCCGAGTATGTAAAGAGATTCGGGCAGAGAATGAACGCAACGGTTGAGCGTTGGAAGGATAAAGTCGGCGAGGGACTTAGCTTTGAGCTTGACTTCTCAAGCAATAAGTCTACCTATTCCTCCGATCTTATGATAACCGACTGGTCGGGAATTTCGTTTGAGTTCAGCTTCGCAACCAAGCGTCCGACTCTCTTCGTAAACACAAAAATGAAGGTGCTTAACGAAAATTGGCAAAAGATAGACTGCACGCCTATTGAGATCACTCTCCGTGACGAGATCGGCATGTCGATAGAAAAGAGCGACGTTAAAAATATCGGCGAGATAGTCAAGGACACGTTTAAGAGATCGACCGAGTACAAAAAGAGGATTGAGGCCGCGCTTCATAAAGCGGTGTATAACGTCGGGCACTCTGATCCCGTCGGAGCGAAGTATATTTTGAGAAGACTTGTTGAGATACAGGAGGGAAGAAAATGATCTTTAATTTTTTGATCGGCACGGTCGCAGAGCTTGATCCCGTATCGCTTTACATTGACCCGACCGCGATAACCACCTCTCTCGTATCCGCAAGCGGAATCATAATCGCGCTTGGCGCGTCGGCGGGTGTCATTCTCGGAAAGGCGGCAACGATAAGCGCAAATCTAAGCGTTTTCACGGCAAAAATAAGCCGCTTCTTCCTTAACGTTTTCGGAGTTGTAGAGTACGGAGGCAAGACGTTTGAGCCCGAGATCACGGTAAAGAAAAAATAATTTATCAATCGCATAAAAATGCGCCCGAAAATGTGGGCGCATTTTTTGTTACATTTTTAACAAATAAGCTTTCATCACACGAAAGATTGTGTATTTTTTACCAAAAGTTGTGTTTACTTCGCTTTAATTTGCTAAAATCTATTGACGAAAAATTTTTATGGTAGTATAATTGTAATAATTTATTTTTGATTTACACATCGGAGGTTTTTACTATGAACAGAGTGTATAATTTTTCCGCAGGCCCTTCAATGCTTCCTATGCCTGTGCTTGAAAAAGCCGCAAGCGAGCTTATCTCGTACGGCGATTCGGGAATGTCAGTTATGGAAATGAGCCACCGCTCACCCGATTACGAGGCAATTATAGCAAAGGCAGAGTCTGACCTCCGCAAGATAATGAATATTCCCGACAACTACAAGGTGCTTTTCCTTCAGGGCGGCGCATCAACTCAGTTTTCGTCGGTTATTCTTAATCTCATTAACCGCGCTCCCGCAAAGAAGGGACTTTACGCCGTTTCTGGACAGTTTTCGGGCAAGGCGTACAAGGAGGCGCAGAAGATGGGATATAACGTCAAGTGTATCGCCACTACGAAGGACGATAATTTCGACCACGTTCCCGTAATTACTCGCGACATGGTTGATCAGGACGCATCCTATCTCCACATCTGTTTTAACAACACGATCTACGGCACCAAGTACGGATATATCCCCGACACGGGCGACGTTCCGCTTGTTGCAGACCTTTCGTCCTGCATCATTTCCGAGCCTGTTGACGTGACTAAATTCGGTGTTATTTACGCAGGCGCGCAGAAGAATATGGCTCCCGCGGGCCTTACTCTCGTTATCGTAAGAGAGGATCTTCTCGGCTTCTGTGAGGAAACTGCTCCCACTATGCTTGACTGGAAGGTCATGGCAGAGAATGGCTCTATGTATAATACTCCCCCCTGCTACGCTATCTATATGGCGGGACTTGTCTACGAATGGATCGAGCAGATCGGCGGTCTTGACGTTATGAAGGAAATGAACGAAAAGAAGGCAGATCTTCTTTACGATTATCTCGACAGTCAGGACTACTATTTCGCTCCCGTCAAGAAGGACTCGCGCTCTATGATGAACGTTACCTTCGTTACGGGAGATGCCGAGCTTGACAAAAAGTTTGCGAAAGAGGCAAGCGAGGCGGGGCTCAAAAATCTCAAGGGACACCGTTCCGTCGGCGGTATGAGAGCCTCTATCTACAACGCTATGCCATACGAGGGCGTTGCCGCTCTCGTTGAGTTTATGAAGAAGTTCGCAGAGGAGAATCCTAAGGCGTAAGGAGTTAGATTGGTGTTAGGATAGCCTCCGGCGGCAAGCTTTTTTGGAAAAAAGCTTGGCAAAAAACTCTTAATAAGGTTTTTGGGTCCTTTTAGGGTGTCGTAGGATTTTTCGCGGCAAGCCGCTAAAAAAATCCCTCACTGTCATTTCCGTGTTGATAGGGTGTTGAACCCATCAAATAAAGTCTAACTAAACTTAAAAATACTTTGATTTCAAATTTATAATATCGGTTGGGTTCTATACGGCAGGGCGTACTACATCTCAGTAGGCTGAAATTTGCGAGCAAATTTCAGCGTCACTCCACCTTGGTTAGAACCCCCGGGGCAAAGTTCTTTGCCAAGCTTTCTTTCAAGAAAGCGACCTATCCTTAGCACTATCTAACTACAAGGGAGAACGATCATGATTAAAAATATAAAATTGCTCAACAAGATAGCCAAGATTGGCACCGATAAGCTTGACAGAAGTCTTTTTAACGTAGGCGAGGACGTAGACGCGCCTTATGGAATAATGGTTCGTTCCGCAAGCATGCATGAAATGGAATTCAATAGCGAGCTTCGCGCAATTGCAAGAGCGGGCGCGGGAGTCAACAATATTCCGATCGAGCGATGCACGGAAAACGGCATCGTGGTGTTCAACACTCCCGGAGCAAACGCAAACGCGGTAAAGGAGCTTGTAATCGCGGGACTTATGCTTGCGTCGCGTGACGTTGTCGGCGGCGTAAAGTGGGCAGGCACGCTCACCGAGGACGTAGCTGGGCAGGTTGAGAAGGGTAAGTCGAAGTTTGCGGGCGTTGAGGTCGCGGGCAAGACGCTCGGTGTTATCGGACTTGGCGCTATCGGCGGCATGGTTGCAAACACCGCGGTCCATCTTCGTATGGAGGTTGTAGGATGCGACCCCTATCTCTCGGTTGAGGCGGCTTGGAGTCTGAATCATCACATTGAAAAGGCGGCAACCTACAACGATATCTATGCTTGCTCCGATTACATAACTCTCCACGTTCCTTCGACTCCTCAGACGAAGGGAATGATAAACAAGGACACAATCGCGAAAATGAAGGACGGCGTAAGAATTCTCAATTTTGCGCGCGCGGATCTTGTTAATGCCGATGACCTTAAGGAAGCACTTGCAAGCGGAAAGGTTGCGGCATACGTAACCGATTTCCCCACCGAAGAGGTAATAAACGTGCCCGGCGTGGTTGCTATCCCCCACCTTGGCGCATCTACCGCTGAAAGCGAGGATAACTGCGCGGTTATGGCGGCTATGGAGCTTGGAGATTATATTGCAAACGGAAACATTCGCAACAGTGTGAACTTCCCGGCGGTTTCAATGCCTCGCAGCAGTGATTGCAGACTTTGCATTCTCCACAAGAACGTTCCCGCTATGCTTACCAAGTTTACGGCTATCTGCGCCGAGCAGGGAATCAACATTGAAAATATGACCAGCAAGTCGCGCGGAGACGTTGCTTACACGATGCTTGACGTAAACGGCAAGCCCGAGGACGCGTCGGTTCAGATCCTTAAGGATATGGCGGACGTTATGAGAGTAAGAGTTCTTTGATCAATAAATAAAACGATGGGTGCAACGCTTTGGCGTTGCACCCTGTTTTATAGATTGTAGAAAAAAGTCAAGGCTGTCGTGATTATTTTCCCTTGCGGGGAAATTCTCTTGCCGTTCCGCCATTCATGCCGTTGCCGTTCATTCCGCCATCTCCCGACGTGCCGCCGATACCCATAGAACCACCGCCGTTTCCGCCGTGATTGCCGTTCATACCGCCGTTTGCCGTGCCGCCCATAATACCGCGTGCGCCCTCAGTAACACCGCCGACGATGTTACGCGCGCCCTCGGTTGCGTCGGTAACTATTTCACCGACCACACCGTTCTCGTTTTCTTCCGACTGGGGAAGAGAGGGCTTTCCGCTCGGCTTGTTGTTCTTTTCCTCTGTCGTTACCTGACCGTCGCTGCCCGCGTCGTGCGTGGTATCCTTATTTCCTCCGCAGGAGGTAAAGATAGCCGCGCAAAGACAGAGCGAAAGAATGAGGCTTGATATTTTAAACTTATTTTTCATCATTTGCACTCCAAAAGCCGCATCTGCGGCCATTTTTGTCATTTGCGAGACTTTCGTCCGCAAAATTATTGTTTCCCGATGCATTCTGATTACTCACTGAAATTTTTAGAAAAATTTGCAAATGAAAGATTTGTGGCTAAGCTATCTTTAAAACAAAAAACACCGCCGACAAAATCGGCGGTGTTAATTTAAAGCTTTACCGAAGGCTTGCGATGTAAGCCGCGAGCTTTGCGGGGGTGTTTACCTGAGGAGTGAGGTCAACGGTAATGTTCATAGTGTCCTCAAGTTGAATTACAAGCTCTGCAAGGTCGAGGGAGTCAAGTCCCATCTCAACGAAGGTCTGATTTGCGTTGTAGTCGGATACAGGGCGATCCTGATATTCCGCGATTATCTCGATAATCTTCTGTTCCATAGTGTTCTCCTTGTTATTTAAAAAATTCACGGTTGTTTATTAACTCAGTATTAACAAACACGATTATACCATAAAAAAACGCCTTTGTCAATGATACAACATCTTATTTGGAAAAATAAAAAGTGCAAAATAATACAAAAAAAGAGGTAAATTAAGGTTTTTTGAGAAAATATCTTGATTTTTTCCGCGTTTTGTATTATGATTATATACGTAGAAAAAATTTACATCTGGAGGCTAATATGGCAAAGAAACAGAGAAAGAAATCTACCTTTTGGGAAGACTTCAAAAAGTTTATAACAAAGGGCAACGTCATTGATATGGCTGTTGCGGTAGTAATAGGCGGTGCGTTCGGAAAGATCACCACAGGCCTCGTAAACTACATAATCACTCCTCTTACAAGCATTTTCCTTGGCGAGATAGACCTTACCGGCGTAAAGACCGTGCTCGTTGACGAGGTTCTTAACGAGGCGGGTGAAGTGACAACTCCCGAGGTTGCTATTCTTTGGGGACAGTGGATACAGACCATCATCGACTTCCTTATTATCGCATTCGTTATCTTCGTCGTTCTTCGTATTATTATGAACGTGAAGAATAAGCTTGGTGAGAAGGAAGCAGAGGATATGGCTCTTGCGGCGGCTGAAGCAAAGGCGATCGCTGACGCAGAGGCGGCAGAGAAGGCAGAAAAGGCTGCAGAGGAGAAGGCAAGACTTGAGGCTCGTGAGAACGAGTTCTATGCAAACGTTGCAAAGCAGGCAGAGCTTCTTGCCGAAATTCGCGACGCAGTAAAGAAGCAGTAATAATCTACGGCTTCGACACGTAAAATTTAAAACCAAAAAACAACATATAAGGAGGTCTTTTTATGGACAACAAGATTCTTTTTGGTATTATGACGATTATTTTCAACTCCATCGGAGTTCCTTGCTTCATGCAGGGCAAGATAGGCCCCGGTATCGTAAGAATCGTTCTTAATATCGTAACCTTCGGCGTTATCGGAGTTATCAACGAGATCCTTGGAATTATTCAGGGTATCAAGATCCTTTGCATGTCTGACGAAGAGTATGCGGCAGCTGATAAGGCAACTCTCCTCAGCGGAGTTCCTTCCGGCAAGTAATCAATAGGGTAAAACAAAAAACCGACGGAGCGATCCGTCGGTTTTTTCATATATTACCGTCGACATATAAAGACAAATTGCGTCAAGGCTCTTGATTTTTCGTGTTTGGTGTGGTAAAATAAACTGTATGACTATGCATATAATGTAAATTATATTATATCTATATCTATGGCAGACAGGAAAATAGCGTGAAGGTTAAATTTCTCTTATAGGCAAATATACTTTTTCACGCGCGAATTCTGCCACAAGGAAAAAATTCATTGATTACTATTTGTGCCGCCACGCGCGGCGGAATGGAGTTTAAAATGAGAAGATTCGTTATAATACCCGATGTTACTTGTGATATGTCGGCGGAAATAAGAGAATATTTCTCGGTTGACGAGTACGTCACCGGATACGTTCATATCAATGACGACAGCTTACGCACGATGCTTGATTGGACGCAGATATCAAGGAAGGATTTTTACAAAACTCTTGAAAACAGAAAAAACAGCGTGAGCAGCGCGGCGGCAAGTCCCGAGGAATATTACAGGATTTTTAAGAAGTACGCCGAGGAGGGCTGTGACATTATCAGTATGTCGATATCATCAAAGATAAGCGCGACCTACAATATTGCGGCAAGAGCTGCGGCGCGAATCAGAGCCGATTTCCCGGATGTGAGAATTGCCTGCGTTGATACACTTCGTATGTCGGGCTCGTTTGGATTGCTCGTTGCTTACGCCTGCGAGCTCCGCAACGACGGCAAGAGCTTTGACGAGGTAGTTGCATGGCTTGAGGAAAACAAAAACCGCGTGCATCAGATGGGCCCTATCGACGACCTTACCTTCGTCGCCAGACGCGGACAGATCTCAAGCGGCAAGGCTATTATGGGAAATCTCGTGGGAATAAAGCCTATGGGTGACTCGAACTCCGACGGATACGTTACGGTGCTTACAAAGGTCAAGGGAATAAAAAGAGCGCTTGCAGCAACCGTAGAATACGTAAAGGAAATGGCGACCGACGCAAAGGATCAGTACATATTCATAATGCACAGCGACAGAGAGGCATATGCCGAGGAGCTTAAAGCCGCGATAGAGAAGACTATCGAGTGCAAAAAGGTTTTCGTCAGCGACGTGTTCAGCGGATGCGGAACCAATATCGGCTCCGGAATGGTATGCGTTTACTTTATGGGCGACGCTGTAAGCGAAAATTGTGAAAGGGAAAAAGAGGTCTTGACTGCTTTGATCAATAAGGATCAGGCGCGTTGACGGATAACGTATGTTGAAAAAAATTGATGGCATCGTCTATACGGACATGCTCAAGCACGGAATAAAAAACATTGAAAAGCACAGGGGCGAGCTTAACGCGCTCAACGTTTTTCCCGTTCCCGACGGTGATACGGGAACCAATATGCTGATGACGCTCCGATACGGCTACGAGGCGATAAAGCGCCGCCCTGCGTCAATAGCGGACGCGTCGCGCGCATTTGCTTCGTCTGCGGTGTTCGGAGCGAGAGGAAACTCGGGCGTTATCGTGTCACAGTTCTTCAAGGGAATGTCAGACGCGTTTGAGAGCAGTGAGGAAGCCGATTGCGAGCTGCTTTCAAAAGCCCTTACGAGAGGATCGTTGACGGCGTACGCCGCGGTAGCCGAGCCTGTTGAGGGCACGATCCTCACCGTTGTAAAGGATGCGGCGCGCGAGCTTTCAAGAAGAATGCCTACCGATAGCATCGAGGAGCTTTTAGATATCTATCTTGGCGCGGCGAGCGAGTCGCTCAAGCGCACACCGGAGCTTTTGCCGGTACTGAAGAAAGCAAACGTCGTTGATAGCGGCGGAAGCGGAATTCTTTGCTTTTTCGAGGGCGTGAGAAAATATCTCGCGGGCGAGAGCATAGAATCGGGCGAAGGCGAAGACTCGTTTGAGGCGATAGACCTGACCAGATTTAATAAGGACACGGATTTTGAGTACGGATATTGCGTTGAGGGCTTGATACAGCTTACGATCGACGAGCGTGAATTTGACGCGGAGTCATTCAGGCAGAGCTTGACAGAGCTTGGAGAATCGGTTGTTCTCTCGCTTGAGGGAGATAAGGTAAAGATTCACGCTCACTCAAAAAAGCCCGGTGATATACTCAATTTCTGTCAATCAATCGGAGAACTGCTTACCGTTAAGATAGAGAATATGACGGTGCAAAATCTCGGACAACAGAAAGAGGAGAACGAGCAAGAAACCGCAATATATTCAAAAGAGCTTTCTGACGCGGACTTTTCGGTTATCGCGGTAGCGTCAAACTCGACGATGAGAAAGAAATTTCTTGATATTGGAGCTGATGTTGTTATAGTCAGCGAGATTGTACCCTCGCTGCAGAACTTCCTTGACGCATTTGCCCGCGTGGGTAGCGGCAAGATATTGCTTTTCCCGAACAGCTCGAATTCTGTTATGACGGCTGAGCAGGCGGCAGAGATGTATAAGGATGCCGAGATCACGGTGCTGAACAGCCGCACGTGCGCGGATTGCTATGCGGCGCTTTCAATGATAGATTTTGGTGGCGATGTAAAGGAAGCGATCGCAACGGCTGACGATGCGATAAAGGCTCTTGAGCAGGTGTCTGTTCATCGCGCGACCAAAAACATCAGATACGGAAGCAAAACTGTGGCGAAGGGAGAATATTTTGCGCTTCGCCGCAACAAAATTCTTTCTATTGGAAACACGCTTGAGGGCGTAATCGTTGACGTTGCCGCAAGAGTCGCCGAGGAAAGAGAATATTTTCTGGTTACTATCTTCCACGGCAGAGGAGTGAGCGAGGACGGCGCGAGCGTGCTTGCAGGCTCTCTTGCCGAAAGACTTGACGGCGTGGAGGTCGGATGCGTTTCGACTATGGAAGCGTCATACGACGTAACGCTTAATTTTGAATAATAAATATTTTGGGGTTTAAAATGAAACAGATAACGACAAAAAAGGGCCTTATACTTTACGGATGCGCAGGCCTTGGCGTAAATATGATGAATATAATCGTCGGCTCGTATTTGTGCAGCGCCTTGCTTGTTGGCGGATTTGAAAAGCACATAGAGTCATGGACATACCTCAACCGCGACCTCGTCGTCGCTGGGCTTTGGGCGGTGCTTGTATTCTTGGCAAAGGCTCTTGACGGAATAATTGACCTTCCGCTTGCCTCCTTTGCTGACCGTCTCAACACTAAATGGGGACGCAGAAAGACCGCGATAGTCATAGGCTTTGTTCCTATGGTCGTGTCGTATCTTCTTTTCCTCGTTCCGCTTACTCCCAACGAGTCACTGCTCAACACCGTTTGGTTTGGCGTATTGCTTTGCATTTTCTATACTTGCTATACTCTTACAATGCTTACTTATTACGCGACCTTCTCCGAGGTCTGCCGCGACGAATACGATACCGGCTTTTTGTCCAACGTAAAGTCGATCTGCGACGTCGTTTATTTCAGCTTGGGCTTTGCGCTCGTACCCGCGCTTGTAAGTATGTCTGTAAACGTAAGAATTATCGCGCTCATTTTCCTGCCTCTTTGTCTTACTATGATAATTCCGTTATTCATGCTCAAGGAGGACGACGAGGACGAAAAGGACGTGCGCTCGCTCACGCTTGGCAGAGCGCTTTCGGTGTCATTTAAGAACAAGACCTATATTTATTGGATGGTTACGTCCGCGTTTACCGCGATCGGCCTTCAGCTTTTCCTGACGGGAATAAACGAGCTTTTCTCGTCGACGGGACTTAATATGACGGTCGTTATGGCGTCGTCCTTTGCGCCTGTGCCGTTGACGATAATGCTTTATAACTACATAATCAAGAAAAAAGGACTTGCCTTTGCATACAGATACGTGCTGACAATCTACGCTATCGGTATGATGATTATGTACTTCTGCAATATCAACTCGAAGAATATGACCGAGCTTGCATTGACGCTCGTTGCGCTCGGTGGAGGTATATTTATCTCATTCTCACTTGGCGCGTTCTTCTCGGTAAACTATATGGTTCCCACTCACCTTGCGCGCCTTGAATACGAGAGAACTGGCAACAAGGTTGCTTCTATGTTCTTTGCGGTGCAGGGACTTTTCGAGGGGGTTGCCGCGGGTATTGCGACCGGCCCTATCCTCGTTACTCTCAAGGATAACAATGCGATCTCACTTCTTCCCATAATCGTTGCTGTGTGCTGTGCGACAGCGATAGGTATGTCCTTCGGCTTCCACAAGGACGTTAAATATATGGGTAAGAAGGCCGAAAAATAAAATGGAATTAATCTACACGGTATTTCGTCTTATAGGGCTTTATCTCGGATATCCGCTTCAGCTTATCTTCTTCAAGCGCAGAACCTTTTTTGAAAGTGACAGAAGGACAAACCGACGCGCGCTTATGAAGGGCGGAAAGCTGATAATAGCCAATCATTACAATATGCTTGACTACGTTATGGCGTCCTTCCTCGTTTTGCCGCGAAAGCTTAACGTCGTGACCTCGGAGCATCCTTTTACTATACCGTTCTTCCGCTTTGGAATGAAGTTTTTTGGCGCGATACAGGCAAACCGCGTGACCAAAAATATGCGATTTATGGATATTTGCGCCGACACGATAAAAAAAGGACAGCTCGTAGAGATATTTCCCGAGGGCAGAAACACTCCCGATGGAAATATACACGAATTCAAGCATAGCTATATAGTAATAGCCTATCGCGCGGGTGCGCCTATAATCCCCGTCGTATCTGACGGAAACTACGGACTTTTCAGACGAACCAACGTTATCGTGGGCGACGAGATAGACATTTCGCGCTTCGTTACGTCGGGCAAGAGAACCCCGACCAAAGAGGAGCTTACCGCAATAAACGACCATGTTTTCTCAAAGGTTCTTGAGCTAAGACAGGAGCTTGAGAGAAGAAAGGCAGGGGAAAGATGCTCGAAGAAATAATATATAGCCCGATTTTCTGGTGGATAGCGGGAATTCTCATTATCCCCGGAATACTTATGTGGGTAGCGTCGTATTTTATCGCCGCGCGTTGTATTTTCGACAGTACGCTACGCAGGATCGACTCTGACACGTGGAAAAGAGGCGTTCCCAAGGACGCGAGCGCGCAGTCGCTTAAAATGTTCAACGACGGACTTGAATGGGCGCGTAAAAATGAAGAATTCAAGCGCGACGTACATATAGTTAACGAGGGGCTGAACCTTTACGGCGAATATTACGATCTTGGATACGATAAGACCGTGCTTATTCTTTCGGGAAGAACCGACAGCCTGACCTACGGGTATTATTTTGCGATACCTTACTCCAAAAACGGTTGCAACGTGCTTGTGATCGACGCGAGAGCGCACGGAATGAGCGACGGCAAATTCAACACGCTTGGCTTTGACGAAAACCGCGACGTTATCGCTTGGATCAGATTTCTTGAGAGCGAATTTGGTGTAAAAAATGTGATAGTTCACGCGCTCTGTATAGGCGCGGCGGGCGGAGTTTACGCTCTTACCTCGGAAAATTGTCCAGATACGGTCAAGGCGTTTATTGCCGAGGGAATGTTCCCGAATTTTGCAGAGTCGATGAAAAATCACTTGATAGAAAAGAAAAAGCCCGTCCGTTTTCTCATGGAGCTTATAGACCGACAAATCAAAAAGAACACGGGATATTCGATGAAATACGGGCCTATTGACGTAATAGAGAAGCTGGACGTGCCACTGCTAATGCTGCACGGAAGAAAAGATATCTATTCAACTCCCGAATATGCCCAAAGGCTTTTCAAGCTTGCGGGAAGTGAAAAGAAAAGACTTTCGTGGTTTGATGAGGGAACGCACTCAATGCTACGAGTCACAGATCCCGAGGCATACGACGCGGAGATCGAAAAATTTTTGTGCGAAATATTTGAATTACAAAGAGCTTGACTTAAAACGAGTTGAGCCCAATAGATAAAAGGAGAATTATTTTATGTACTGTCAGTTTTGCGGAAAAGAGCATGCGGATTACGTTTCCTTTTGTCCGTATTGCGGAATGCAGGTCAACAAGGGGGAGACCTGTGGGGAGCAAATTCCCGTTGATCCCATAGCGGATAAGGAAAAGGATGATTTTGGAGGAGAGGTGCTCAAGTTTGGAATACTCGGGCTTGCCTTTGCTTGCTCGGGGCTTTTGTCCTTGCTCGGACTTATCTTTTCGATAATCGCGAGAGCGAAGGCTAATGAATTTGCAAGAAGATACGGTGATACCGAGGGTAGAGCAACCGTAGGAAAGCATCTTGGAAAGGCGGGACTTATCGTAAGTATAGTAATTACTGCGTATTTTGCGCTGATTTTCGTATTGGCGTTTCTGGGTATGCTTACGGGGGCGGAAACGCTTATGTAACACGATGACACAACAATAAAGCCACCGCGTGTGCGGTGGCTTTTTAAATTCCAATATCAATCCTCGGTTCCAAGCGTTATATCAACCGTATACGACTCGCCGTCACGAACAAATGTGACTTTAACGACCTCGCCGCCGTCAAAGTTATTGACGATATCCATTATATCGTAGGTTACGTATACTTCCATGCCGTTTACGTGAGTTATAACGTCGCCTTCAATCAGATAGTTGCTTGCGTCAAGCTTGGGGTTGAGTGAGGTTACGTAAACACCCGCCACGTCGGTTGAGATGCAGAGCGAGGGATGCGCCTGTGCAAAAGCCTCGGTTACTACGCGCACACCGTCAGAGGTCTGCTCGTACCAGACGCCCGGCTCAAGTCCGACTCCGGTTATTCCAATAAGGGGACGGCTCTTTGATACAGAGGATACCACGCCGTCAATATTTCCTTTTTCGATAATGGCTTCAATAAGCTCAAGAGAGCCGCTTGAGGGAAGAGCAAAGCCGATTCCCGCCGCGTTCGAACGCTTGAGTGTGATTATTCCGACGACCTCTCCGCGCACGTTGATAAGCGGGCCGCCCGAGTTTCCGGGATTGACTGCCGCGTCTGTCTGGAGCAGGTACATTTTCTTTTCAAGCACGTAGTCGCTTGCGTATATCTTTACCTCACGCACGGGCTCGGAGATTATTCCGGACGTGATCGACCAGCCGAAATCCGAGCCTTCGGGCGCGCCGACGGCGTATACTATTTCACCCGTGCGGCAGTTTTCCGAATTTGCAAAGGTTGCGGGGCGCAGACCGGTCGCGTTGACCTTTATTACGGCGATGTCGTCACGCTCACTGTATCCGATGACCTCGGCGCTTAGCTGTTCGCTCTTGTTGTAGAATGCGACGCTGATTTTCTTTGCTCCCGACACTACGTGATAGTTTGTGACTATATATCCGTCCTGCGACAAAATGATGCCGCTACCCGTACCGCCACCTGTTGCCGTCGTAACGTCAATTATGACAACCGAATTTTTGAATTCCTCGAGAAGCTCGGGAGATGCGTAGCCGCTTGCACTCTCAACGGGGCCGAGAGTCGATACGCCGACGTAGACCATTCGGTTGCCTGCAGGAAGAATTCCGATAGAGAGCAGGGCGGTAAGCGCTACAAGGAGAATGACCGACACGGCGGAAAGCATAAGCGCGACGTTGGATTCCTTTATAAGCGTTCTTGTCGTGTGTCGGCGATTTCTTTTGCTCTTTTTAGGTTTGTCAACCTTATTTGTGTTAAACGTTTCGATATTTTGGGTTTCGCTCTCCACTTCGTCAACAACGCTGGGCAATTCTTGCGCCGTTTCCACCACTGTATCGGTGTATTTGCTCTCGGAGGGTTCATTTGAAACCGCGAAATTTTCACCGCGATCTTGGTCGGCAGCGCAGTTTGCGCTTGAAGTGTCGGCGTTATTGTTTGTTTCCTCCACAATGTCGGAATTTTCGTCTGCGGTTGCATCAATATCCACCACCAAATCGTTGAATTCGGGCTTGAATGCTTCCGCCGCGGTGTTATCCTCACGGTTTTCAGACGGAATGTTTTTCTCGTTTTGTTCGTTCATACTTAAAGATACCTTGTATTTCTGTAATTTTTCGGGCTGTCGTTTTGTCGACAGCCCGTTTTCTTATACTGACAGTATATCAGCCCAAAAGCTCAAACTTGTAGCCAACGCCCCACACCGTCTTGATGACCCACTTTTCAGATGTGCCCTCAAGCTTTTCACGGAGTCGCTTGATGTGAACGTCAACGGTACGCGAGTCGCCGAGGTAGTCAAAGCCCCAGACCTTGTCAAGCAGCTGATCGCGGGTAAATACGCGGTTGTAGTTGGAAGCAAGGAAGTAGAGAAGTTCAAGCTCCTTGGGGGGAATATCTACCGAGCGGCCGCGAAGCTTAAGCTCGTATTTCTGAAGGCTGACCTCTATGTTTTCAAATCTTATGACCTCGTCGTCCGCCTGGGGAGTCTGTGACTGGCAACGGCGAAGGACTGCCTTTACTCTTGCAGAAAGCTCCTTGTTGTCGATAGGCTTTACCATATAGTCGTCGGCGCCAAGCTCAAGACCCAATACCTTGTCGAAAACGTCGCCCTTGATGCTTGTGATGATGATGGGCTTTGAGGAATTTTCTCTTATCTCACGGCAAACCTGCCAACCGTCCTTTTTGGGGAGGGTAATGTCGAGAATGATTATGTCGGGATCGTACATTTTAAAGAATGTAATTCCCTCAGGGCCGTCGAACGCCACCTTAACGTCGTAGCCTTCGCTCTCAAAATGTGTCTTTATCGCGTCGCTGAGCGCGATCTCGTCTTCAATTACGAGTATTTTTGTGTCCATCATAGAAGATGTCCTCCTAACAATTATATGTCATTATCTTTGATTTTCAGTATGCAAATTTAAAAAATTCCGTAAAATTGTTCATTTTTTAAAATAATCTGAAAAAAATCCATCTTTCATTCATAATTTTAGCTCGAAAAGCGGTAAATTGTGTGAAAAGTGTCTGATTTTTTAACGAAGTTTGCACAAAAAACAAGTTTGTTAAATTTGCGGTCACAAGAAAACCGATTAATATTTATTACTTGTTAATAATTATAGCATATAAAATGTGTTTTGTATATAGGTTTATGAAATTTTTTTGATAAAATTTTTAACGAGTTTTGGATTTTCTTTTAATGAATGTATCGGGATGACGGTCAGATAACAAAAAGAGTATAAAATATCATTTTGCTCTTGAAAGCTTTCACGCCGCGTGATATAATAAAATCGAAAACAGTATATTTTCCGTTTGATCTACAGTGCCGCCTTTGCACAGGGCACTTTCAAATGGAAATTTCGTAACAAAATTATGCTTTGAATTTTACGGAGGTTCTGATGAACGAGAGATGTCCGGTATGCGGCGGTAAGTTAAAGGTTGTTGGGGATGGATTTAAGTGTCCTTTTTGCGGGGCGACGTTTGCCTCGGTAGAGGAATTGCATCCGCAGAGAAGCGCACAAACAAGCGCGCCTGCGAGTGCGCAGGGAAGGGATACTGCCCCCGTTGCGCCCCCGCCGCAGAATTGCGATCACGGAGTTGACGTTTTTGATACGAATATCAACGGAGTGCTTGAGATAACCTGGAGTGACGAGCAGTACAGACACTCGGGCTCGGGCTTTCTTGTTACCGACAACGGATATGCTATAACCAACGCTCACGTAGTCACGCACGAGGACGGCAGATCCTGCCAGCGTGTTAACGTGCGTATCGCGGGCGAAGCTACTACCGCTGACGTTGTGATGCTTGGCGACAGACATCACGGCAACGGCGACGGTGACGACCTTGCGCTTATTAAGCTCGCGCGTGTTCCGGGCAAGTCGGTGCCGGTTAAGTTTGAGGACTTTTCCACCGTGAAAAACGGCGAGAGAATATTCGTTATCGGAAACTCGCTGGGCTACGGAACCTGCATTACAAGCGGCATTGTAAGTGACAGACTCAGAAACGTAAACGGACATATGCTGCTTATGACCGACTGCGCAATAAACGGAGGAAATTCGGGCGGCCCCATCTTCAACGAGCAGGGACGCGTTATTGCCGCGGTCGTTTCGGGCATTACGAGTGCCGAGGGTATGAACTTCGCCATTCCGTCCGATACGGTATTGCAGTTCGCGCGCCTGCGCCACGATATAAAGCTGTGATCAAAACGGCTGACATTTAAGACAGACCGTACATATATTTTTGTGATATGATAAAGACAGACGGCACTGCCGTCTGTCTTTTTTGTGACTAACTTGTTGATATTTGAATATTTTGCCAAAACATATTGAAAAAAACAACAAGGTATATTATAATGTAATTGTAGAAGTGTAGATATCGCTTCAAAGGTTGAAAAATGACGGCTATTAAGCAGAGGGAGGTAGAGAATGAAGCTTATCTGGGTTATACGAGAAATCTGCTCCGTTGAGGGTGGATTTAAAGCTTTGTTTGATAAAAGCAAAGCGCATAGGGTATTAACAGAGCTTTCGGATGACAAGCAAGAGGTGGAGCGATTTTCCGCCTTGCTTTACGGTAGCGCAAGAACGTCGTTGATCGAGCTTGTACACGATGCGTACAATTATAAAGACTACGTGAGTAAGATTTGCGGTGATCTTCGCAACGGCGGTATGAGTGAGGAGGACGCAAGGAGAACGCTTGAGATTTTCTTCAAGGCGTTTGGCTTCCCCGGATACAGGGACGTGGACTCAAAAAGAGTTGGAGCCGTTATAAACGACAAAGGAGATTTTAAAATAGAATATCAGGGAGAGATACGAAACGGAAAAGAACACGGTATCGGTATCAGGACCTGTTATTTTGAAGGGAACTGGTGCAACTATGACGAGAGTGTCTGGGTTGACGGAGTAATGTGCGGATACGACGATTCCAAGGAGGTTGAATTCGGCATGTTTGAGAACAGGACGGTCGGATTCGTAGTAGAGGATCATTTCATCGGTAAAAGCAGAGTCTTTACCGGTGACGAAGAATATACTGATGTTGGCGAAAGACTTGATATCTGAATAAAGGAGAGAGGAAAATGAAATCAACTTTAAAATTCACAGCCATTTTATTGGTGCTTGCAATGATGACGGCCACTATTGCATCCTGCGGTCTTATTTCTATCACGGAGCCTGATGGCGATAACATTAAAGAGCTTCACGGCTCGGTGAACGGAAACGTATACACCAATGAGTATTTTGACCTTTCGCTCACCATTCCCGCACACTGGGTATTTGAGGACAAGGATAATCTTTCGGAAAATCCCTATTTCTTCTTCTCAAAACGTACCGACGAGGAGAAGAAGGCAAGTGATTTTTCGCTTGAGTGCCGTGCGGTCAACGAAGTGACTGCCGATGCAATTGAGATCAGCATAGAAAAGCTTGACAGCAAATACGTGTTTAACGGTCAATGGAACTTCAGTAATTGGTCGACGGGTAGCGGTCGCTTCCGCAATAGACCCGATTATATCGAGAGCGCGGGAGAGACCGTCGGTCTGATTGGGGGCGAGGAATACAGCGCTTGGGACTACGTTGTCTCGAACGAGGGCACTCTGGCAGGCAGAGAGTCGATCTTCTTCAAGAGAGTCAACGAATACATAATTGCCATATCTATCCTTTCCGACGGTTTCTTCGGCGAGGACGGCACGAAGGGATACGCCATCGGCAGAATGACCGATTGGTTCGGCAAGGCAGATGCTCCCGCTACCTCGATGAATGCCGAGGGCGGCGGATATTACCTCAACGATATTATGGCACCCCACTGGGAGAGCAATATGCTCTACGCGCAGTACCGCAGAAACGATCCCTTTACTATCGCGGGAGAGACGTTCTACGATTGCATTCCGCTTGATAACGGAAACTCGTTCGGCACGGGCAAGCAGAAGGACGTGGTCTATTACCTTGACGGCGAGACCTACAAGGAATTCAGCTTTACCACGGGCGTGATGGATGAAAAAATAACCGTCAACACCTCTCCCGACCAGTACGTAGCGTTTGAAATACTGCTTGACGGTAAGCAGGTATTCGAGGAGCGTCAATATGCTTTTGCAAAGGCGCAGACCTTTAAGGTGGATATTACGGGCGCAAAGAAGATGGTCATTCGCGTGAGAGACAATTGGGAGCTTACCGAGTGCGTTATAGCAGATCCCGTTATTTCGACGTCGCCGCGTAATATTGAAAAAGAGATCCAGAAGGTCAGCGGAACCGTGGATTTCCTTGACGCAGCCGTGATGTTTTACAAAGGACAGTGCACCAATCTGATCGACGGTTCGGGCAAGGATACGTTCAACGTAGCAGGTAAGGACTACAATAAGGGCATCATTCTTACGGACGGCTGGGGAGGCACGGACAGAACTTATTTCAACCTTGGCGGCAAATACGAGCAGTTTAATTTCTCAACGGGTATTATTAAGGATTCGTATTATCCTAACAGCGGTTGGCTCAATATTTATCTTGACGGCGTTAAGATCCTTGACGTTGAGCTTGAATACGATCATCCTACAGAGAGCTATTCTCTTGACGTTTCGGGTGGACATATTCTGTGCATTGAGAATGCGACAAACCCCTACAGCACCTTGCACCAAGGCGACTATGCGCTTTATAATATGACGCTTGGCGCACCTGTGATCGAAGGGCCCGACAAGGTAGAGCCCGGATCGTATAAGCTTATCAGCGAGATCGGTCTGCCATTCTCTTCAAAGGGCGCACAGGTTTTTGACGGCTCAACCAAATACAGAGGACATTATCTTGGCGATATTTTCTATAACGAGGGCATCGCTATGGAATCGATCTACAGCTTCTTCGGCTCTCCCCTTGACGCGGCAACGCCGGCAAAGTCAACCTTCAAGCTTGGCGGACAGTTCAAGTATCTTACCTTTACCGTGGGACGCGTTGACAGAAGCCACGTCAAGGATGACGTTCTCGTCGTTTACGGTGACGGAGTCGAGCTTGCGCGTTATACTCTCACTGCAACCGCCTTCCCGAAATCCTACGAGCTGAATATCGAGGGCGTTGACGTGCTTCAGTTCAGCCTGCTCGGTATGCCGGCACTGACGCGCGGAACCTATATGGTGGCGGATATCGGAGTACATACCCACGAGATCGGCGAGCTTGATTTCTTCAAGCACGAAGAGGAACCCTTCCCGGAGACGGTTGATCTGATGGAACGCTTTAAGCCCTACGAGTATATGAGCGCCGAGGGCAA
>JAFVQU010000023.1 GCA_017504625.1 Clostridia bacterium
CGTGCTGACCGTTGAGCTTGGGCTTCAGACGGTACACGACGGCATCGCGCTTGCGATAAACCGCGGTCACACCTACGCCGATTTTCTTGAGGGATATAACAAGCTTCGCGCGGCATCGGACAAGATAAATATCTGTATTCACCTCATTTTCGGGCTTCCCGGCGAGGACAGGGAAATGATGCTTGAGAGCGTCAGGGAGGTGGCGCGTCTTGAGCCTGAGCAGGTCAAATTCCACCTTTTGCACGTCATAAGAGGCACTCGCCTCGGCGAGATATACGAGGGCGGCGGCTATACTCCTATGGAGATGGACGACTACGTTGACGTTGTCTGCGAGGCGCTGACCTATCTGCCGCCCGATACGGTGGTTGGCAGAGTGACCGGCGACGGAATGCAATCCGAGCTTCTTGCGCCCGACTGGAGCCGCAAAAAGACGGTGGTTATAAACAACGTTGACAAAAAAATGTTTGCCGAAGGGCTGTGGCAGGGCAAGGAATGGGCAGGGAAGTGAAACCCTGCTTTTCCTTTTGCCAAAAGGGGTTTTTGCCGTGGCGGCGGCAGGCCTTGTCGGGCGTGATGTCAAAATAAACAAAAAATGCTTTTTTCGTTTGGCTAAAATGCGTATTTACTTTATGCTGTAAAAATGATATAATTAAATATCAGAAAAAATATTGCAAGACAATTCGCAAAGGAGAATTATTATGAGAAAAATTTTGTCTTTCATTTTGGCAGCTGCGATGCTTCTTTCAGTTATGATTATAGTGTCGGTTCCCGCTGCTGCGGTTGACGGTGAGTGGACTACTTACGCAACCCCTACAGATTACGGTACCAATGAAGACGGTACTCCCAAGACCCCCGTTATTGCGGGATACGAGTACACCTCCGAGGGCTTTACAACGGTTGATGCCGACTGGACCGGCCGTTCCCCCTTCGTCACCGTTCAGACCAAGAACAAGGTGAATATTGAGGACGGTGTTTACCTCAAGGTCTGCGTTGACAGATACGCATACGAGGGCAACGACGCGTGGATAAACTTCAACTTCTGGGATTCTCAGAACATCAAGCCCGGCTCCGCAGGCTACGGTAAGGGCGTTCAGACTCTTATCAGACCTACTAGAGATCAGGCGGACGTTGATAACAAGGTTCCTTACGATGAGTCCGACTGGTACTACACTCAGGTACAGTGGTGGAAGAACGAGTGGAATAATGCAGGCTATACCCCCTTTAAGGATGCCGACGGCAACGATACCACTGTTCCCGTAATCGACGGCAAGGTAACCTTTGAGGTTGAGCTTAAATATGAGGGCGGCGCATATACCCTTTCCATCAACGGCGCACAGGCAACCGAGGATACCATGACAACCTTTGCTTCTATCTTTGCTGACGGCGAGGCATACGTTGGTATTACCCTTCATAACGCTACGTATGACAGCGTAGTTGGTCTTACCATTCTTGAGTTCGGTACCTGCAAGGAGGACGCTATCGCTCCCGACGGAACCGACTATAAGGAGCCCGTCAATGCTGAGATCGAGGAGATCGCTGAGATCGCTGATCCTTCTACCGTTGCTGACGGCATGCCCGCTATTTTGATGACCGGTAACAAGGAAGACTCCGATACAAAGTCGATCAGCGCAGGTCAGGGTGATACATACACGACAAACGAGAACTTCTCCGTAAGAGTTGCGGACACTAACGGTGACCGTTGGAACTCGACCATGTTCAAGGTAAAGAACGACGTTTCCTACGATATCGACGATTTCCCCGTGCTTGGATTCCTTGTAAAGAACTTCTGTAACTGCGAGGATCCCACCTTCTGCTACGCAACCGAGGAGTGTAGGGCTTACATTATGGCAGGTAAGGGAAAAGCTCCCGCATCGGGCGGATGTATGCAGACTCCTGTAATTGATATATGTTGGGAGCCCATCGTTATAGAAGAGGGCGAGAATGCAGGTCAGTACCTCTACTTCTGGTATGATACCAGCAGCGACAACGCTATTAACTACGTAGGCGGCGAGGACTCCAACAGCAACTGGACAGGACGTATTCACGGCGCGCAGATGGAGTTCAGCGGACTTTCCACCGACGCTACCCGTAACATCATCACCTTTGAGTGGGTAGGCTTCTTCAGAACTCCCGAGGAGCTTGAGGCGTATGCCTTCTCTTATCTCGGAGTTGAGACAGAGGATGACACCACCGAGGCACCCGAGGACGATACCACCGAGGCAGACGTAGCTGACACCACCGAGGCAGACGTAGTTGATACTACCGAGGCTCCCGTTGATCAGACCACTGAGGCGAAGGGCGAGGAAAAGACCGAGGCTAAGACCGAGGCTCCCGCAGGTGAAAAGCCCGCGGACACAGCTCCCGCAGATGGCGGATGCGGCGGCGTTATAGGCGCAGGCGCGTTTGCAGTCGTGGCTCTCGTTGCTACCTGTGGCGCAGTTGTTCTCAAGAAGAAAGAGAACTGAAAATAGGATTTTATTCAAATCGCTGAATAGATAATGGCGGTGGGATGTTGTGCATTGTGCATAATATCCCGCCGCTTTTTTGGCGATGTTGCTAATTTACTTTTTTTGATTGTTGTGATAGAATATATAAAGGTAAATTTTTTACTTTATACAAAATTTTAAGGAGATAAGAAAATGAAAAAGATTCTTTCTACGTTGCTTGTTGCGGCTATGCTTCTTTCGATGATCATCATCGTTTCGGTTCCCGCATCTGCAATCGACGGTGAGTGGACCACCTACGGTCCCGCAAGTGAGAGCGATCCCGACTTTACGGGTGACCCCACTTCTATCCCCGGCTACGAGTACACCGCAGACGGACTTCACGTTATTCCCGCAAACTGGGAAGAGCAGGTAGTTTACGGTACCGCTCAGACCAAGAATAAGGTATTTATTGAGGACGGCGTATATCTCGAGCTCAGAGTTGACGAGTTCGATATTTACACCGAGGACGGTAAAGTTGCCGATAACTGGATTTCCTTCACTATTTGGGACAGCCAGAACGTTGACCCCGGTAAGACCCTTTACGGAAGCGGTGTTACCACTCTTTGCCGTATTTCAAGGGACGAGGATAGCGGCAACTACTACTTTGGCGAGGTTGAATGGTTCACTGATGGTTACTCCAATAAGGGAAAGAACTGCGCTAAGGACGAGAACGATAAAAACATCAAGCAGTTCCTTAACGAGGACGGCTCCTTCACCATGACTCTTGAGATCAAGATGACAAACGGTGTTTACGAGACCGTTATCAACGGCGCAAAGGCTCCCTCTTCAGTTAACGAGTATATTGCTACCAAGTTCGCTGATGGCGAGGCTTATATCGGCGTAACCTACCGTCACGGTAACACCGGCGGTAACGTTGATATGACTATCACCAAGTTCGGTACCTCTATTGACGACGCTATCTCTCCCGACGGAACCGACTCCAAGGCTCCTGTTGATAACTCCGCATATCACGTAAAGGCTCCCATCGCTGACGAGTCTACTGTTCCCGCAGGTCAGCCTTGCTTCATCCTCACCGGTAACCTTGCAGACTCTGCTACCAAGCAGTTCTACGGTAACCAGGGTGGTGTAGGCAGCGTTGGTGAGAACTACAGCATGCACATCGACTCTAACGGTAGCGCATGGACATCCTTCATCGTTGACGTTAAGAACGATATCTCCTATGATATAGACGATTTCCCCGTACTTCTTATGCTTACCAAGGACTTCTGTATGTGTGACGATCCCGCGGATTGCTACGCAGTTGAGTCTATCGCAGGTCACCTTATGACCGGTAAGGAATATGCGGCAGGTAATAACAAGTTCCCCGAGCTTGAGATCTGCTGGGAGCCTATCATTGTTGATGAGGGCGAAAAGGCAGGCCAGTACCTCTACTTTATGTACGATTTCGCTGACGACCTTCTCTTTACCGCTGAGGGCCGTATCAACAGCATCCGTTTCGACGTAAGCGGTCTTAAGTATCAGGAAACAGGTCGTGGTGTTATCGACGTAGTGTTCGTTGCATTCTTCAGAAGCGAAGCGGATGCTGAGGCTTACGTTTCAAGCTACCTTAATTCCGATATCATTGAAGAGCCCACCGATGAGCCTACTGAGGAGCCTACCGATGAGCCCACCGAGGAGCCCACTGAGGAGCCTACCGAGGCTAAGACCGAGGCTAAGACCGAGGCTCCCGCAACCGAAGCTCCCGCAACCGAAGCTCCCGCAAAGAAGGGCTGTGGCAGCATGATCGGCGCAGGCGCACTTGCAGTTGTAGCTCTCGTTGCTACCTGTGGCGCAGTTGTTCTCAAGAAGAAAGAGGACTGATTTAAAATTTAAGCTCAGCTTAACATAAAAAATCCCGAAACGAATTTCGTTTCGGGATTTTTGTTTATATTCGTCAAAGGGGAAGAGTGACGGTAAAGCAGCTGCCCTCGCCCTCGCGGCTCTCGACCGTGATCGCTCCGCGCGCGAGAGTAACGACTCTTTGCACGATATTCAGTCCAATGCCGTTACCTCTTGCGGTATGGGAGGTGTCGCCCTGATAGAATTTTTCAAAAATTCGCGTTTTCACATCGTCGCTCATGCCGATTCCGTTGTCGCGGACGGTGAGGAGTACGTTGTCACCCTCGCGCTTAAGCGAGATCGCTATCACGCCGCCCTCTCCTGTGAATTTGATCGCGTTGGAGATAAGGTTTATCGGGACGTGCGAGAGCATTTCCTCGTTAAAGTTGAATTTTATCTCCTCAAGGTCGATGTCAAGCTCGATGTTCTTCGCGCTCCACTCCTTTTCAAGCAAAAGGATCGAGCGGCGTATCTGCTCGTCAAGGTAGAATTCGGTCTTGTCCGAAACTATCTGCTGGTTTTCAAGCTTGGTTAAGAGCAGGACGTTGGAGGACATATTGGCGAGTCGCTCGGACTCTGACACGATGATATTGACGTACTCGCGCCTCTGATCTTCGTCAAGGCTATCGGATTGGAGCTGACGCGCAAAGCCGCGTATCGACACGATAGGGGTTTTGAATTCGTGCGAGAAGTTGTTTATAAAATCGTTTCGGAATATCTCAATTCCGTCAAGGTCTGACGCCATCTGATTGAAGGAGCGTTCAAGCTCGCCGAATTCCGTGAGCGAGTTTTTCTTATCGCGCTCAGGCACGCGCTCCTTAAAATTGCCGCGCGCGACCTCGCGCATTCCGTGGCTTATTCTCGATATTCGCGACATTATGTATTTTCCCGAAAAGGCGGCGAGCGCCGCGCCGATCAGGATGCACGAGAGCGCCATCGAGATAACGAGCAGATAACCGTCAATATGAAGCCCGTTGAAGCTTGCGATGAAGTCAAAGATAAGAAAGATGACCGCGGCGGTGATGCCCGTGATAGCAAAGAGAATAAAGATCGCAAAGGTGAACCAGAAGCGCATCGTGCGTTGTGTCTTTATCTTTTCGCCCGAAGCGGTAAAAATCCCGCGCACCTTTTTGATTTTGAAGCTCCTTTTTGCTTTTTGGGGGATTTTTTTTGTGGTTTCGTCTTGAAAATCGTGGTTTTTTCTCATTTCAGATGCACCGCCTTATAGCCGAGTCCGCGCACCGTGACGATCTCAAAATCGGGGTTATTTCTGTATCTGTCGCGCAGACGGCTGATATGCACGTCAACTGTTCGCTCGTCGCTCTCGCTGTCCATGTCCCAGATCTCGTCCATCAGCTGACGGCGCGTGAAGATCTTGTTGGGGTAGGAGAGGAGCTTGAAAAGGAGCAAAAATTCCTTTTGCGGAAGCTCGTCGGAGCCATCGGAGTGGCTCACCGTGAAGCCGTCGTAGTGGAGCGTGGTAGAGCCGACCGTAAGCTTTCTCTCGTTGACTATTCTTGAACGGCGCAAAAGTGCGCCGACGCGAAGCACCATTTCCTCCTCGTCGATTGGCTTTGTCATATAGTCGTCGGTGCCGATGATAAAGCCCTTGCGTTTGTCGAGTGGCGACTGCTTCGCCGTGACCATAAGGATCGGGATATTACATCCGGTCTGGCGGAGCGTGTCGGTCAGCTCAAAGCCGTCCATTCTCGGCATCATTATATCAAGAATTATGAGGTCGATATGTTTTTTGTCCATCTGATCAAGCGCGTCAACGCCGTCGCGAGCTTCGGTTACGTTGTAGCCGTACTGCTCAAGCACGGTTGCCATTAGCCTTCTCTGATTTGCGTCGTCCTCGACTACCATTATATTGAACATAGAATACCTCCTACGTGTAAAAATTCGTTTCTACACTTATTTTAGCACTAAAATGTTAACTGAAAGTAAAAACCTCCCAAAACGGAAGGTTTTTTTATGTTAATTGGTATAAATCGAATCGGTCAAGCGCTTGTGTGCCGTTTTTGCGAAGCTCTCGAAGCTCATTTGGCAGTAATCGGGGCGGTGGTAGCAGGAAAGCTCAAGGTTGAGTGTGCCCGAATATCCAATCGCCGTAATTTGCGAGAAATATGCCTTCCAATCATTGATTCCGTCGCCGGGGAGGAGGTGGAGGTCGCGTCCGTCGCCGAGATTGTCATGAATATGAGTATATAAAATTTTGTCGCCGAAAAGGGAGAGGGAATTGATGCTTTGAGTGTAGCACAGCTGATGCCCGATATCGTGGCAGATTCCGTGAGGGGCACTTGACGAGCCTACCACCGCCTCAAATAGCGCGGGGGTGTTTGAATTTTCGTAGCAGAGAACTACTCCGCGAGATGACGAATAGTCCTCCAAAGCGCGAAAGCCTGTCAAGCCGCGCTCACTTGGAGCGAGCGTTGGGTCGTTGCCCGTGTGCAAGACGAGCTTTTCAACTCCGCCATCGGAGCAGAGGTCGATTATGCGCCTCGTCGTGCTTTGATATTGGAGCGATGCCTCTCTGCCAAGCCAAACCGAGTCGACCATATCAGAGGGCGCGTGGACTGCCTCAAACAAGATGCCGCACTCCCGCGCGCAAGCCGCCCAAAAGGGAATTTTGTCAAATTCATTCGTCACGCCGGAGCTTAAAAAGAAGCTCTCAAAGCCAACCGCGGCAAATATCCTCATTTGCTCGTCGATGCTTTTCTTTTCAGGGTGCGAGATCAGCGCCGACATTCCGAGCTTGTTTTGCACTTTTGCCATATTTCGCACCTCCTTTTCTTTGATTTAAGTATATCATAAACCCAATTTTGTGTCAAGGTTTAAGAGATATAAGCCTTCTCTGTTCATTTCTTTTCTTCAGCGAAAAGAAACGAACCAAAGAAACGCCGCTCAAGAGAGGGAGAGAAAGATCTCCCACTCTTGAGGAACTCTCTCATAAACCCAATTTTGTGTCAAGGTTTAAGAGATATAAGCTTTCTCTGTTCATTTCTTTTCTTCAGCGAAAAGAAACGAACCAAAGAAACGCCGCTTAAGAGAGGGAGAGAAAGATCTCCCTCTCTTAAGGAGCTCTCCCTCTGTTTTCGCGAAGCGAAAACGGCAAAGTGCAATTGAAAGCTCTTGTCAAATTAAGCGCCTACGGCGGCTACCGCCGCATCTTCGGCGCGTGGGGTATATCTTGGGTTTTAGGGTGGAGTTCTCTTGTTGCGCCACCGACGGTGAAATTCATTTTGGACAAAGACACTCGGTCGACGGCGCGGAAATATAAAAAAGCCCTCTTGCGAGGACTTTTCGGCTACAACCTAAAACCTTTTTTGTGGAAGCTTTTGGGAAAGGGGTGCGGGGAAAACCGCTTTTCTCTTGAAAAGGGTTTTCCCCGCATATCTTTACTAAAAGATTATTTAATTACTTAAGTGCTGCCTGAGCTGCTGCAAGACGTGCGATCGGAACTCTGAAGGGAGAGCAGGATACGTAGTCAAGGCCGATCTGGTGGCAGAACTCTACGGATGTGGGATCTCCGCCGTGCTCACCGCAGATACCAACGTGGAGGTGGCTGTTTGCGGGTCTGCCGAGGTCGATAGCCATCTTCATAAGCTTACCAACACCGGTAGTGTCGAGCTTAGCAAAGGGATCGTTCTCGAAGATCTTTGCGTCGTAGTAAGCCTCAAGGAACTTACCTGCGTCGTCACGAGAGAAGCCGTAGGTCATCTGAGTAAGGTCGTTAGTACCGAAGCAGAAGAAGTCTGCGTTCTGTGCGATCTCATCAGCGGTAAGGCAAGCTCTGGGGATCTCGATCATAGTACCAACCTCGTACTTGAGCTCTACGCCTGCTGCAGCGATCTCTGCGTCAGCGGTAGCAACGACAACGGACTTAACGTACTTAAGCTCCTTAACGTCGCCTACGAGAGGAATCATGATCTCGGGAACAACGTTCCAGTCAGCGTGAGCCTTCTGGGTGTTGATAGCCGCGCGGATAACTGCCTTGGTCTGCATTGCTGCGATCTCAGGGTAGGTAACTGCAAGACGGCATCCACGGTGACCC
>JAFVQU010000016.1 GCA_017504625.1 Clostridia bacterium
GCCCAGGACATGATGGTGCCGAAGTTGCCGGAAATCTCAGCGTCAACGGTGGGAATCAGACCGTCATAGATGTTACCGGTCGAGCCGTCGATGGAGATGAAGTCGCCCTCAACGTAGGTCTTGCCTGCGAGGGTGAACTGCTTGTTCTCCTCGTCCATTGCGATGTCGCCGCAGCCGGATACGCAGCAGGTACCCATTCCGCGTGCAACAACCGCTGCGTGAGAGGTCATACCGCCGCGAACGGTGAGAATACCCTGAGCAGCCTTCATACCCGTAATGTCCTCGGGAGAGGTCTCAAGACGAACGAGAACGACCTTCTCGCCTCTCTCCTTCCAAGCAACTGCATCGTCAGCGGTGAATACTATCTTACCGCAAGCAGCGCCGGGAGATGCGCCAAGACCCTTACCCATGGGGGTAGCAGCCTTGAGTGCCTTTGCGTCGAACTGGGGGTGGAGAAGAGTGTCAAGGTTTCTGGGGTCGATCATAAGAACAGCTTCCTGCTCGGTCTTGTGGCCCTCTTTAACGAGGTCAACAGCGATCTGGAGAGCAGCCTGAGCGGTTCTCTTACCATTTCTGGTCTGGAGCATGAAGAGCTTTTCGTTCTCGATGGTGAACTCCATGTCCTGCATGTCGTGGTAGTGGTTTTCAAGGATCTCGCAAACCTTTACGAACTGCTCGTAAGCTGCGGGGAACTTTTCAGCCATCTGCTGAATGGGCATAGGTGTACGAACACCTGCAACAACGTCCTCACCCTGTGCGTTGGTAAGGAACTCACCCATCATCTTCTTTTCACCGGTAGCGGGGTCACGGGTGAACGCAACACCGGTACCACAGTTATCGCCCATGTTACCGAACGCCATTGCCTGAACGTTTACAGCGGTACCCCAGCTGTAAGGAATGTCGTTGTCACGGCGGTAAACGTTAGCTCTGGGGTTATCCCAGCTGCGGAATACTGCCTTAACTGCGCCGATGAGCTGCTCCTTAGGATCGGAGGGGAAGTCGGTGCCGATCTTGGACTTGTACTCAGCCTTGAACTGATTTGCAAGCTCCTTGAGGTCGTCAGCGGTAAGCTCAACGTCCTGCTTTACGCCCTTTTCTTCCTTCATCTTATCGATAAGCTCCTCGAAGTACTTCTTGCCGACTTCCATAACGACGTCGGAGTACATCTGGATAAATCTACGGTAGCAGTCCCAAGCCCAACGAGCGTTGCCGGACTTCTTAGCCATAACTTCAACAACCTCTTCGTTAAGACCGAGGTTGAGGATGGTATCCATCATACCGGGCATAGATGCTCTTGCGCCGGAACGAACGGAAACGAGAAGGGGATTTTCGAGGTCACCGAACTTCTTCTCGGTGATAGCTTCCATCTTAACGATGTACTCCATGATCTCAGCCATGATCTCGTCGTTGATCCTTCTGCCGTCCTCGTAGTACTGAGTACATGCCTCAGTGGAGATGGTGAAGCCCTGGGGAACGGGGAGACCGATGTTGGTCATCTCTGCGAGGTTCGCACCCTTACCGCCGAGGATCTCACGCATGTTTGCATTACCTTCTGTAAAGAGGTAACAATACTTCTTTGCCATTGGATTAGTCCTCCATATTAAAAAAATTTTTTACTGTTTTAATCGTTTTAAAAATCGCGCATTGCGTCGTTGCTCCTCAAAAGCAGCTTGACTTACGGCAGTAAGCCCTCGCTTTGCTTTTGGCGGTGCGCCTCGCACTGCATCAATTTTGAAAACGATGGTGAAGCATGAAGCTTTCGCTTCACCGCCGTAAATAGACATAACAATAGATGTGCGGAGGTCTTCCGTACATCAAGCGTCTATTTTGAGCAAAGTACATTATATCATATTTTTTCACATAATGGAAGAGCTTGTCCGAAAAAAGAAAAGAAGGAAAATGTAAACTTTCTTTGAACAAGCGTCAAAACGACCAAATTCGTTTGACAAAAGGGGCAAAGTATAGTATAATTTTTAAAAAGTATAAGATAGAGCCTTGACGATGGATTGAGCCGGTTTTGCGCGCGTGGGAGGTCTGATACCCCCTGCCGTTGCAAAAGTGGCGATTTCGGTTTTACAAGGAAATTCAGAAGGACTTTATCGCCACTTTGGGATAAAAAATGGCGATTTCGGCTTTTCTGGAATTTTGGAGTGGCGTTGTCGCCACTTTGTGTGGAAAAATGGCGATTTCGGCGTTTTGGCGGGTTATAAGGGTTCATTTGTAGGGGAGGGGTCTCCCCTCCCGCAAAATAACAATGTAAAATTATACAACGGCGGAGGGCGATCTCTCTCCTCCAAAAAACATAAAAATTATTGACGGAAAGGCAAAATTATGTCAAACATCTTTGATATTTTTAAGAAAATTGAAAGCGAGTCGGCGCAGAAGGCGCAGGCACCTATAACGCACCTTGTGGTGGGGCTTGGAAACCCCGGCGACAAGTATTTTTACACCCGTCACAACGCGGGATTTTTGGCGATGGACTACATCTCGCAAAAGTGCGGCGCGGCGGTCAACCGCTCGAAGTTCAAGGCGCTTGTCGGCGAGGGGACTATCGCGGGCAAGAGAGTTTTGCTTATGAAGCCGCAGACCTTTATGAATTTGTCGGGCGAGGCGGTCAAGGAGGCTATGTCCTTCTACAAGATCCCGATCGAGAACGTTATCGTGCTGTCTGACGACGTAAACCTTGACGTTGGTCGCATGAGAGTGAGAAAAAGCGGCTCGGACGGCGGTCAGAAGGGACTTCGCTCGATCATAAGGGAAACTGCGAGCGAAAATTTCCCACGCATCCGCTTTGGAGTGGGCAAAAAGCCGCACCCCGACTACGATATGGCGGATTGGGTGCTTGGAACCTTCTCGGAGAGTGACAAAAAGGCGATTTTTGATTGCTTTGTGACGGCATACGAGGGACTTGAAAAGCTGCTCCTCGGCGATATTGACGGCGCGATGCAGATTTGTAATTCGAAGAAATAAGTTGATGACATAGCAAGGGGAAACCCCCACTTGTGTGTTTCCCCTCTTTCGGCTGTGCCAAAATTCACCCTTTCGTGGCGCTTCTAACGATGGGGAATTTCGCTCGTTGCGACGAGCGACCAACGCGCGCGCGTTGGATCAGCGCGAGCTTTTGAAAAAGCTCGACCAAAACTTTTAAAAATGAGTAACACTTAAAAAAATAAGTAACACTTAAAACGAGTAAGACCTTTAAAAATAAAATTTTTAAAGTTTTTAGGATTCTTAAACCCTTTTTTCAAAAAGGGTTTAAGCCGCCGGAGGCAATTAACCTATGTCTAACATAATCACATCACAAATACGCGCGGACAGGGAATATATCCAGCTTTGCGAGCTTGCCCTGCATAATTTCCGCGCGAAATCTCTGCCCATCCTCGCCAACGGACTTTGCGAGGGCGCGGCGGACGCGCTGATCTTGGCTCTTGTTGAGGATACGGCGGCGGCGCGCGGCGCAGGTGCCCAAAACGGCGCGGAGAGCCGAGGTAAAACCCCCGCGCTCATCATCTGCCACGAGGAAAAGGAATGCCGCAGGCTATGTCTTTTCCTTGAGCAATCAAATCTGCGCGCCGCCTTCTTTATGGGGCGCGACCTCACCTTTCATAACATCACCGCCTCCCATGAGTTTGAGCATGAGAGGCTACGCGTCTTGTCGGGAATTATTGGCGGCGAATACGACGTTATCGTGACCACGCCCGACGTTTCTCTCGGCTACACGATACCGCGCGAAAGACTTGAGGAAATGCTTATAAATATTGACCTTGACACGAGATGTCAGCCCCGTCTGCTTGCCGACAGGCTCGTCGCGGCGGGATACTCGCGCGTCGATATGGTCGAGGGCGCGGGACAGTTTGCTCTGCGCGGCGGCATCGTCGATATCTTTGCGCCGCACGGAGTTTTTATCGACGCTGACGGCGAGCTTCGGCGCGGAGCGTACCCCCTCCGAATTGAATTTTTCGACGACGAGATAGACCGAATGGGAATCTTTGACGTTGACAGTCAAAGACTTGTCACCAATATAAAAAAGGCGTCCTACACCCCCGCACGCGAGGTCATTCTCACGCCCGACGCAATAGAGCGCGTTGAGAAGGCGATAAAGGAAAAATGGCGCGAGGATCACGACGGAAAGGCAGACGAGGTGCTTCAGCGTGAGCTTGGCGCACTCAAGGGCGATATTGCCGACGTGCATTTCGCCGACAAATATATCTCGCTCATCTACCCCGAAAAAGCATGTCTGCTTGATTATTTTGGCGACAAGACACTCGTTATCGTGCGCTCGACGGCGGCGGTGAGCGACAGATTGAAGGCTGAAAGATGGCACAGCGACGAGGCGGTCAAGGAGCTTTGCGAAAGCGGTGTCATACTGCCGAAATACGCGGAATATTCAAAGCCCGACGCTTATCTTGACGCATTTTGCGACGGTCAGGTGACCTTGCATCTCAATTCCTTGTCGCAGGGACTTGGAAACAAGCGCGCGTCGGGAATGTTCGGCTTCCGCACTCGCCAGCCCGTAAGCTACGGCGACAATCTCAACCTGCTTATCGAGGACGTGCTGACCTATCATCACGGCGGCTACCGCGTTATCGCGATGACCGAAAACATGACGGAGGCGAACAATCTGTGCGAGGCTCTGACCGACGCAGACGTGTCGGCGGTGGTCGAATCGAGAGAGATAGCCGATATTTCCGCTCTGCCGCAAAAGATCGTGCTTATCACGCACAGATGCAAGAGCCGTGGCTTTGAGCTTATAATGCCGAGGATAGCCGTCGTGTCGACGGGCGACGGCATCAGCTCGGATACGGTGCGCGCGCAGAGCAAGAGCGCGGTAAGAAAAAAGAAGAGAAGCGACGCAAAGAGCATTCTTTCCTACGCCGAGCTTGAGGTCGGTGACATCGTGGTGCATGAAATTTACGGTATCGGTCGCTATCTCGGACTTGAAAAGATCAAAATTGACGGCGTGAGCCGTGATTATCTCAATATTCAGTACGCGGGCTCGGACAGACTTTGTATGCCCGTTGAAAAGCTCGACCTTGTGTCAAAGTATATCGGCGCGCACGCCGACGACGGACTTGTCAAGCTCTCAAGAATGGGCGGCGAGCAATGGAAAAAGTCGACCTCACGCGCAAAGGGCGCGGTCAAGGAGATGGCGAAGGACTTGATCAAGCTCTACGCCGAGAGAATGCGCCGCCCGGGTTTTGCCTTTGACGCTGACGACGAGATGCAGAGAAGCTTTGAGGCGGCGTTTGACTATGAGGAGACAGACTGCCAGCTTGACGCGATCTCCGAGATCAAGCAGGATATGATGCGCTCCTCTCCGATGGACAGACTTCTTTGCGGCGACGTTGGCTACGGCAAGACCGAGGTCGCTTTCAGAGCTGCTTATAAGGCGGTATTGTCGGGCAAGCAGGTCGCAATACTCGTGCCGACGACCATTCTTGCGCTCCAGCACTATCAGACCGCGATAAGCCGAATGAGAAATTTCGGTGTAAATATCGACATGCTCTCGCGCTTCAGAAGTCCGAAGCAGACAGAGCAATCGCTCCGCAGACTTGAGCGAGGCGACACCGACATCATCGTCGGCACGCATAAGCTGCTTGGCAAGGACGTGAAATTCCACGACCTCGGTCTGCTTATCGTTGACGAGGAGCAGAGATTTGGCGTGGCGCAGAAGGAAAAATTAAAGCAGCTTGGCGGCAACATCGACGTTTTGACGCTGACCGCAACGCCGATACCGCGAACCTTAAATATGGCGATGGGCGGTATCCGCGACATCTCGCTGCTTGACGAAGCCCCAAACGACCGACTTCCCGTGCAGACCTACGTGCTTGAATACGACGACCTTATAATAATCGAGGCAATAAGGCGAGAGCTGAGGCGCGGAGGACAGGTATTTTATATCCACAATTTCGTCGAGTCTATCGACCGCGTTGCCGCAGGGCTTTCGACCGCGATACCCGAGGCGAGAATTACCGTCGCGCACGGCAAGATGGACAAGGAAACGCTTGAGGATATATGGAGCAAGATGCTCTCGGGCGAGATAGACATTCTCGTCTGCACGACTATAATTGAAACGGGAATAGACGTGCCGAACGCAAACACGCTCATTGCAGACAGAGCCGACAGATTGGGGCTTTCCCAGCTCCATCAGCTCCGCGGCCGCGTGGGACGCTCGTCGCGCCGCGCTTACGCCTACTTCACATTCCCGAAAAATAGGGCGATAAGCGAGATCGCGCAGAAGCGACTTGAGGCGATACGCGAGTACGCAGAGTTTGGCGCGGGATTCAGAATTGCCTTGCGCGATATGGAAATTCGCGGCGCAGGCAGTATTCTCGGCGCAGAGCAGCACGGTCACCTTGAGGCGATAGGCTACGACCTGTATATTAAGCTTTTGAACGACGCGGTGCTTGAGGAAAAGGGCGAGCTTCCGCCCGCACGCGAGGAGTGTACCGTCAGCGTTGACGTTGACGCGTTCATCCCCGAATCCTACGTCAAGTACGCGGGGCAGAGGATCACGCTTTACAAGCGCATCGCGCTCATTCGCACGAGATACGATATGGACGATATTGCCGACGAGCTGCTCGACCGCTTCGGCGAGATGCCCGACGCGGTTGAAAATCTTATTGAGATCGCGCTTATCCGCGCGCAAGCCAGCGCGCTTGGCATAAAGCAGGTCACGCAGGTCGGACGCGAGGTCAGAATGTACCAGAATAAGCTCGACCTTGACATGTGGGACGACCTTATCGACATAGTCGGACAGGGCAAGCTGCGCATAGTTTCGGGTGCGCTTGGCGAGAGCTTTGCTCAGCTTAAGCTCGGTGAGCGCGATAGCGTGCTTGCCATAATTAACAAAATGTTTGAAAAATATCTTGACTTGGTACAAAAAAAGGATGTATAATATACGGAATAGCGGGAAAAAAGACGAATTTTCCGCAGGAAAGGCAAATTTAATGAGAAAAACAAGAATACTTTGCGCCGCTTTGGCGCTTGCGCTTCTGCTTTGCGCGGTGACCGTCTTTGTCGGCTGCAAAAAGCAGGGAACTGTCGTAATGAGCATCTCGGACGGCGAGATAAGCAAGACTATTGACGTCAGCACCTATACATTTTTGCTCTCGCGTATGAGAGGCACGCTCTCTTATTATGACTATGACATCGAGAGCGACGCGTTCTGGAGAACCGTTATTTCAAAGGACGGCAGAACCTGGGACGATCACTTCTCGGACACGATTTTCGAGCAGACAAAGCTCTATCTCACCATTGAGTATATCTTTGAAAAAGAGGGACTTACCCTTGAGGGAGAAAGAGAAGAGAAGGTCGACGCGACTATATCGGGACTTATTGAGAAGGCGGGCTCGAAGGTCGCGCTTAACGACGAGCTTAAGAGCTTTGGCGTAAACTCTGATATGCTCCGCGAGATATATATCACCGAGCAGAAGTTCAGCCAGCTTATGATACACCTTTACGGCGAGAACGGTGAGAAGATAGACGAAAAGAGCAAAAACGAGTTTTACTCGGACAATTACGTTGCCTTCGGTCAGATATTTTTGCCGATATACGACGTCGTGACCGACGAAAGCGGTAACGAGGGAATGTCCTTCTACGATAAGGAAAAGAAGGCGGAAATACTTGCAAACGCAAAGAAATACGCCGAGGATTGCAACAAAAAGTCGTATCTGTTTGAGGAATATTGCAATCTTTACAGCAGCGTTGAGGACAGTGTTGAGCCTACCTATCTTTTCGTGCAGGCGGAGTATTACGGCTTGCAAAATCAGTCGTCGGCTTACCTTGACACGATAGCGGCTGAGCTTAAGACGATGGCGGTCGGCGAGTGCAGAGTAGTTTCCTCGCCCTACGGCTACCACGTCATTTGCAGATACGCGCGTGAGGACAAGGCTTACGATAACGAGCAGTACAAGGAGAGCTTTTCGGACTTCTACGCAATGCTTTCCGACAAGCTCTTTGACGAGAAATGCAAGGATTATTCCGATATAATAACCGTTTACGGCGAGGTTGAGCGCCCGAGAATATCCTCCGTGGCGACCAATCTGCTTTATTGAGGTGGCTCTGATGTTCGGTTTTAAAATGCAAAAGGGCAGGGCGGCAAGAGTTGTCGCGTTAGCACTTGCGCTCGTTATGCTTTGCGGCGCGATATCTGCCTGTTCGCCGAAGAACAAGAGTGCTGTGGACACCCCCGTGCTTGAGTGTGGAGAGAGCGGAATTCCGCTTTATTTCTACGAGCTTTTGCTCTCGAGAATGAAGGGCTCGCTTGCGGCAAACCGTTACGACGTAAGCTCTGACGCATTCTGGAGCGAGAGGATCGAGGGCGGCGAGCAGACCTATGAGGACTATTTTAACTCTCAGGTGCTTGATAGCTGCAGGCAGTATCTTTGCGCGCTTGCTATCTTTGATGGCGAGGGCTTGACCTTGCCCGAATACGTCACGGCGGAGATCGACGAGGAGATAGAATTTTATATCTCGCTCGGTTATCTTGGCGGCGGTGACACCGAGAAATTCAACAAAATAATTGAGGCTTACGGCGTAAATGCCGACACCTTGAAGGCGTGCTACGAGATCGAGGCGAAGTATTCCTATCTTCTTTCCTATCTCTACGGCGCGAACGCGTCGCTTATCGCCGACACTGTCAAGGAGGAGTTCTACGAGGAGAATTACTACCGCTTCAAGCAGATACTTCTCCCGAATTTCTACTATAAGTACGAGGTCGACGAGTACGGCAACGAGATCTACTTTGACACCGAGAGCAGAGAGCGACTTTACGACAAGGAAAACGGCTCGCCGATCTACGACGAGAACGGAAACAGACTGAAGGACGGCGACGGAAACACGATCTATTTTGACGCGGACGGCAACGTGCTTTACGATAAGGTCAACGGTCAAAGATCGGTTCTGCTTGACGGTGAGGGCGCGGCGCAGCAGTTCTTCTACACCGAAGCTGAGGTTGCCGAGAGAGCCGTGATGGCAGAGGAGATAAACGCGGCGCTAATTGCGGGCGATTTTGAGCTTTTCGAGGCGAAAATGAGCGAGATAAATATAATTTGGGGCGGCGAGGAGAGCTATCCCGACGGATATTACTTAAGTGATATCGAGTCCGCGTCCTACAACGATTATATGGTCGAGATGCTTGACGCCTTGAAGGATATGGAGGTCGGCGAAACGGCGCTTATCGAGAGCGAGTACGGCTACCACGTTATAATGAGATACCCGCTTGATAAGGGCAAATATGCGGACGGGCTTTACGGCGAGTGGTTTGATGCCTTCAACGAGGCGCTTGTAGCCGAGCTTTTCGCCGAAAAATGCAAGAGCGTTGTCGATATTGCCGTCAACGAGGAAAATCTTAAAAGGGCGAGATCAATAAAGGAGATCGGAGTAAATACCGATTATTGATATTTCAGAGGCAGGACTGCGCGGCAGTCCTGCTTTTTTTATTTCTTATATTTTCTTAATATTATTGTAAACAATTATGTTTCACTGTTGACGAATTCGCAAGCGTATGATATAATTATACTGACCAACTGTTTATCTCCGCACGGAGAAAACCTATGCCGGAGCGTCCGGCGGAAAGGTGGTATTTATGCAGGTCAATATTGATCTTACTGCTTTTAACGAGCTTGTTGAAAAAGCAAAGAGCGTTTCGGTAAAGAAAACGCTTCTCGCGATCAAAAAGGAAATTAAAGATAATATAGACGCTATAAGACAAAGAGACCCCGCTGCAACGAGTGATATTGAGGTGCTTCTGCTTTACTCGGGACTTCACGCAACGCTTGCGTACAGAGTGGCGCACAAGCTCTATCTCGGCGGTCACACCTTCTCGGCAAGAGCGATCAGCCAGGCGGCAAAATTCTTTACGGGAATTGAGATACACCCCGCCGCAACCATAGGCCGAGGACTTGTTATCGACCACGGAATGGGCGTCGTTATCGGCGAAACGACCGAGATCGGCGACAATTGCACGCTCTATCAGGGAGTTACGCTCGGCGGTACCGGTAAGGACACGGGCAAGCGTCACCCCACGCTTGGGGATAACGTGCTTGTCGGCGCGGGCGCAAAGGTGCTCGGCCCCATCGTGATAAGCAACAACTCAAAGGTCGCGGCAAACGCCGTTGTGCTTAAGGATATCACCGAAAACAGCACAGCGGTCGGCATTCCCGCAAAGGTCGTGCGTCAGGACGGCAGAAGGGTAGACGACCTTGACCAGATACACATCCCCGACCCCGTTTCTCAGGAGATTAGCAAGCTTGAGGAAAGACTGACGGAGCTTTCAAACGAGCTTTCTGAGCTTCGGGAGAGCGCGGTAATAAAGAAGAAAAAGGCAAAGAAATAAACGAGTAGCGCCAAAGGGCGACAAATTATCGAGAGGAAAAGGATTCATGAATTATATCTTGTATAATCCCAAATCGAACAACGAAAACAACGACCTTAATATTATACACGGTGCTGAAAAGCTCGAGGACATCGGGGTACAAAAGATATGCTGGCTCGGACTTGACGTCGAGGAGTTCTGCTCCAAGCTGACCGAGGACGACCGCGTTATGATATGCGGCGGCGACGGCACGCTCCACTATTTCGCAAATAATACGTACGATTTTGACCTTCCTTGTCCCGTATACGCTTTGCGCTCGGGCACGGGAAACGATTTTCTTAACGATCTCGGTCAGACCGACAACGAGCAGCTCATTGACATCAGACCTTACATAAAGAATCTGCCCGAGGTCGAGGTCAACGGTGAAAAGCGTAAGTTTATCAACGGCGTAGGACTCGGAATTGACGGCAGAGTTTGTGCCGAGGTTGAGAACGCAAAGAAAAAGACGAATAAAAAGGTGAGCTACACTCCCGTAGCTCTCAAGCTTCTGGCATACGATTTCAAGCGTCCGAACGCAAAGGTCACAGTTGACGGCGTAACGCACGAATACAAGAATATCTGGATGGCGGGCACGATGAAGGGCAGATACTTCGGCGGCGGAATGATGGTCGCTCCCCAGCAGGACAGAGAAAACGGCAAGGTCAGCATTATGGCAATGCACGGCGGCTCGCGAGTCAAAACTCTGGCGGTATTCCTCAAGATATTCAAGGGAACGCATATAAAGCACAGGGAAATGATAGATATTTTCGAGGGACACGAGATAGAGGTAGAGTTTGAAACTCCCTCCGATATGCAGATAGACGGCGAGACCGTGCTTGGCGTTACGAAATACGTCGTGCGCGTGCCGAGAGCCGCTGACGCTGAGGCGGAGAAGAACGCCGAAGCTCTCATGGTTTAAATTTTAGCTTTCAAAAGGGTCAATCAAGACTATGAATGAAGAAAATTTGATAATATCGGACTCTCACTCCGACGGTGAGGCAATGCCCACGGGAATTCCGCGCGAGGACGCTGTCTTTATCGCGATGGAGCTTGGCGAGCAGATATTGCGTTGCGGAGGCGAGGTAAGTAGAGTTGAGGACACTATCCGCCGTATCTGCACCGCTTACGGCGCGACCGATATAGACGTTACGGCGATAATGTCGCTTATAGTTTCAACCGTTGAGTTTGACGGAGAAACCGTCGTCAGAACAAGGTGGATAACGGGAGGCGTGACCAATCTTGGCAGACTTTCAAGGCTCAACGATCTCTCAAGACGAATTTGCCGAACCCTGCCCGACAAGGCGGAGTTTCTCGGCAGACTTTACGATATCGACGCGACGAGTAATATAAGCAGTCTTGCGTTTACCGTCGGAAATATGCTTATAGCACTCGGATTTTGCGTGGTATGGGGAGGCGACTGGCTTGAGGCGCTTATCTCCACACTTATAGCTGTGCCTATGAGTATAGGAATGAGGTATTTTTCGGGGACTAAGACCAATCCCATCGTGGCAAAGGTCATCATCTGCTTCTTTGCGGGCGTGCTTGCTCTGATAGCGGGTAAAATATCGCCAAGCGTAAGCGTGGGAACGGTTATAAGCGGAGATATAATGCTGCTCGTTCCCGGAGTTATGCTTGCAAACTCCTTCCGTGACCTGCTTGGCGGCGATCTTATGTCGGGTATCTTCCGTCTTTGCGCGGCGATACTTGACGCGGTAGCGATCGCCTGCGGCTACGCGGTGGCAATACTTATTTTCGGAGGTGTGGTATGACCGACGAAATAATCAGCCTTATAGTAATGCTTATTGCCATGACGGTGGGCAGCGCGGGAACCGCAATGGTTTTCGGAATAGAGAAAAGAGTTTTCTGGTGGGCGGTGCTTTGTGCCTTTCTCGCTGCGGCGGGATTTGAGATCCCCGCGCGCTTTTTCGCGGCAGGCCCGTTTATCTCGGCACTTGTTTCCGCCCTTGTTCTTGCATCCTATGCCGATATAATGGCGCATCTTTTGAAGGTGCCGGCAACAGTTATGATAATTCCGGGAATTATACCCGCCGTGCCGGGAGGCAGACTTTACTTTACGATGCAGGCGGCGGTCAGCGGCAATATGGACGAGTTTTACTCGCAGGGCAGAACAGTTCTGCTTATCACCGCGGGACTTGCGGTGGGAATTATCGGTGTAACGGCAATTTCAAGACCGATAAACGCATATCTCAACAAGAGAAATCAGAAGAAATTGAAAACATAAGACTAAAAGCTTTTTGGAGGAAAAAATATGACTTTATTGCGTGGAAACGCCGTCGTCGGTCAGTCGGGCGGCCCTACTACCGCCATAAACGCGACGCTTGCGGGCGTTATCAGCGGCGCGCTCAAGTGCGAGGCTATCGACAAAATTTACGGTATGAAAAACGGCGTTGACGGCTTTTTGCGCGAGGATATCATCTGCCTCAACGATTATTTTACCGACGGGGCGGCATTTGAAAGCCTCAAGCGCACTCCCGCGGCGGCTCTCGGCTCGTGCAGAAGAAAGCTGCCCGTAGAGAGCGACCCGAAGTACAGCGAAACCTTTGAAAAGCTGGTTGCTCTCTTTGAAAAATACGGCATCAGATACTTCTTCTATATCGGCGGTAACGATTCGATGGACACCGTCGCAAAGCTTTCAAAGTACACTCAGGAGGTCGGCTACGAGATGAGAATCGTCGGCGTGCCCAAGACTATTGACAACGACCTTCTCGGAACAGACCATACCCCCGGCTTTGGCTCGGCGGCGAAGTATATCTCGGTAACTATGCAGGAGATGCTCCGCGACACCGCGGTATATACCGTTCCTGCGGTCACCGTCGTTGAGATAATGGGACGTGACGCGGGCTGGCTTACAGCGTCAAGCGCGCTTGGCCGCGTGCTTGGTATGCCTGCGCCTGACCTCATTTATCTTCCCGAGAGAGCATTTGATATGGACAACTTCTTCGCCGACGTAAGAGAGGCGCTTAAAAATAAGCCCAACGTCGTGGTTGCCGTAAGTGAGGGACTTCAGTTTGCCGACGGCAGATACGTTGGCGAGGGAACTCAGGGCGGCGCGGTCGACGCGTTCGGTCACAAGTACCTCGCGGGTACGGGAAAGGCGCTTGAGCTTGCCGTAAAGGCGGAGATAGGCTGCAAGGTGCGCTCGGTAGAGCTTAATCTTCCCCAGAGATGCGCGGCGCATATCGCGTCACTTTGCGACATTGAGGAATCCTTCGGTGTCGGCGAGGCGGCGGCATTTGCGGCAGAGCAGGGAGTCAGCCGCGAGATGATGGTCATTTTGCGCGACTGTGAGAAGAACGAGTCTTATTCGTCGGTCTACGGCCATATGGACATCGACCTTATCGCCAACAAGACCAAATACGTGCCGAAGCACTATATCAACGAGCGAGGAAACAACGTCACCGACGAGTGCCTCTCTTATATCCTTCCGCTTATTGAGGGCGAGTGCTATCCCGAGTATAAGAACGGACTTCCCGTTTTCTTCGCTTTTTGAAAAACAGGGGCCGACAAACAGATAAAAATATGATAAAATAGTGTTGCGAGAGATCGCAATATCACCGCGAGCCGCACTTTGCGGCAGATATAGTTGACGCGGCAACCTCAAGAATTTGGGGGTTGCCGCGTTTTCTTTTCGCGCTGATATTTTCCGTGCGCTTATTTTTTATGAAAGGAGGGATTTTTCTGAAGGTCAGAGAAATGCTTGATATCATTGACGCCACAAAGGAAAACGACGTCCCCGAGGGGCTTAAGATAAGATGGCTCAACGACGTGGAGGGCAGAGTTATGTGCGAGGTCTGTCGGGCGATGCCCGAAAGCGTAAAGTCTATCGTGTCGCTTGAGGACGAGCTTTGCGTGCCCGAGGCGTATTCGATGCTCTACGTGCTTTACGTCGTGTCGATGATAGAGTTTACAAAGGGCGATTACAGCGATTTCGCACGTCTTACGCTCGAGTTTGAGAAGGCGTTTGAGCTTTACGCGAGATGGTATATCAGAAATTCATAATAATTAAAGGAATTATGACAAAATAAGACTTTGTTTGTGTTGACACGGTGCGGCTTTGGGTGTATAATGATAATTGGTAGAATATAACATAATATTAAAAAGGAGAATAGTATTATGGGAGAAATTATGGAATACGTAGCCTTTGCACCCCTTGCCGTGCTTGTGCTTTTCGTGCTGATCAATCTTGTCAAGGGACTTGTGCGAGGCACGATAAAGACCGTCGGAACGCTTGTTTCGATCATTTTGTCGGCGGTCGCGGCGTTTGTTGCGACGATACTCGTCTGCAAGCCTACCTCGCCCCTTCTCACCACGCTTTTTGAGCTTATTGAGGGCATTTTACCCGCAGAGCTGCTTGAGATTTTCGAGAGTGGATCGCTTGGCGAGTCGCTTGCCTATTACATAGCGATGGTAGCCGCGCCCTTCTTCTTCGTTGCGGCGTTTTCGGCTGTTACGATCGTTTTGTCGATCATCATAAGAATTCTTTTGAAGATCTTCCTCAAAAAGAAGAAAAAGAGCGCACTCAGCCGACTTGGCGGCGCGCTTATCGGTATAGTTTGCGGCGTGCTTGTCACTGTTATCGCGCTTACACCGATCATCGGTACGATCAACGTCGCATCTGCCGTATACGAGCTTGACGCGCTCAATGAGGAGCTTCCCCCCGAGGGCGAGGAGCTTCTTGAGGATGATAAGATACAGCTCTTCATCACTGTATGCGCGCCTCTTTATAATGAGCTTGCAAGCGCGGATTTTGACGGAGAAAAGGTATATCTTAAGAACGATATCGCAACTATCCTCACGGTAGTCAGCGGTATGGGCGCGCTTGAGGGCGACATATCCGAGTACGGTCAGGAGCAGATCGACGCGCTTGAGGGTATGGCGACAAGCCTTGATAGCTCGCCTATCATCAAAAATATTATCGCAGAGCTGCTCTCACGCGCCGCGTCAAGCTGGACTGAGGGTAACGCCTTTGCGGGTATAGAAAAGCCCGTTGCAAACGAGATACTCGCTCCCATCGTCGACGGTATGATCAAGGTTCTTGCAACCTCAAATAAGGATAATATCGGCAAGGACATCAAAACGCTTGCCGACGTATTCGCTATCATGATAAGAAGCGAGATATTCAGATACAGCAACGACTTCTCTCAGATGCTCACACAGCTCAGTGAAACCGGTGCTATCGGTGAGCTTCTTAAGGCTATCAACGAAAATGAAAGAATGAGCGCGCTCTCCGACGAGATCACAAGCCTTAGCATCAAGGCCCTTGCGTCGAGCATCGGCGTTCCCGAGGACGAGCAGGAGAGATACGATCTGCTTATGGGCAGTATCGCGGACATTCTTACCGCAAGCTACGGCATCGACGTGCTGGAAAGAGAGGATGTAATAGCCCGCGATATTGAAAGAGAATTCAAGCATTACGGCGTTGAAATAGGCGGCGAGGCGCTCGCTAACGTATGCGCGGGACTCGTTGCCGATCTCGGTCACAAGGCAACCGTCAGCGCGTCTGACGTCAAGGAGTTCTTCACAATATACGCCGTTGCTTCAAGCGAGTCGGTAAGCCTTCTCACTCCCGGCTACGATTTGCTTTCAAGCGGCGCGGAGGATCTTAAGATAGTAATAAATGCCGACGGAACTATAAGCGTAGGCGGCGTGGTTTTTGCAAACTATACCGCTGACAGCTTCAGAAGCTCTACCGCGTATGAAATGGGCGGTGTCGGAGCAATTTTTGACGGCGCCGCAACGCTTTACAGCGCGGAGGCTATGGAGTCGACGCTGCTTACAATGTCCGATCTCATTTCCGTGCTTGGAAAATACTCCGATTGCACCGATATTGCGGCTGAAACCGAAAAGGTGGGAGAGATCATCTCCTACGCGCTTGAGGTCTTCAGCGGTACCGATTTTGAAAACGTTTCGGCATCCGAGCTTATGCCTAAGCTTGGTACCGTGCTTGATATGATGGACAGCTCCGAGATATTCGGCAACGGTATGTCCTCAAGCTTACTCACCGCGATCCTTCAGTCTGAAAAGATCACCGGCGCGATAGGAATAGGCAGAGATGAAAGCACCAATTTCGCAAGCAAGATCAACGACATGGTTGGCGGAAAGAAGTTTGACTACGTTCACGCAACCGAGATCATTTCAAGCACTATCACAGTGATGGAGTCTACAAGCAATAGCGAAAAGACGAGAGAGGAAAAGACCGAGGATACGCAGAAGCTACTTGATAATATTTCAAAGGAGAGCGCGGAGATGATAAGCACTCTCGTAACCCCCTCGCTCGTTGAGAGCTACGGAGTATCAAGCTCAAGCTCGGAAACGGTTTCCTCTACCGTTAACTCGATTCTTGACAACATGGCAAACTACGAAAACAAGGATGACGTAAGCGGCGAGATGGCGGCTAAGGAGGCAGAGGCGGTAAGCACGCTTCTCGACCTCGCGATCACCGCATCAACAAGCACCGGCGACCTCTTCAATGCGGATTCGAGTGTCGGCTCGCTTGACACCACCGCGGAGGAGTTTATCGAGCTTGTCGTCACGTCAGAGGTAGTTTACGGCGCGATAGACGATACGGTTTACCGCGACGGCAACACCGACAATCCTCTCGGTACTAACCTCAGCGCAGAGGATAGCGCGCAGGTGGTTGACGCGCTTGAGAGCTATTATGAGAGCAACGGCGGCGGCGAGGATCTTGCAAAGCAGCTTGAGGCTATCGCAATTATGCTCAACGTCAACATCGAGCTTGATAAGTAATAATATCTGATATAAAAACGCATTGGCGGCGTGTTCTTACGGACACGTCGCCAAGCCTGTTTTTTTGCGTCGGGTGGGGACGAGATTGGCAGGGCAGAGGGGAGAAACATTCAAGCACCGCGGGGAAGTAAAATAAAAAAACGGCAAAAATTTTTAAAAAAGGTATTGACAAAACACTTCTGTTGTGGTATGATATATAGGCGGTCAATTCGGGGGCGTAAAAAACCTTTGAAAACCGTGGATATGCGAGTGTAGTTCAATGGTAGAATTCCAGCCTTCCAAGCTGGTCGCGTGGGTTCGATTCCCATCACTCGCTCCACCGGCAGTGCCGGTTCCCGCAATCGTCGGGCGAAGCACTGCCGTATATTTTTGAATACGTGCCTTTAGCTCAGCTGGATAGAGCAACTGCCTTCTAAGCAGTAGGTCGGGGGTTCGAGTCCCTCAAGGCACGCCATTCATGGTGGGTATGGCTCAGTTGGTTAGAGCGTCAGGTTGTGGCCCTGAAGGCCGTGGGTTCGAATCCCATTACTCACCCCAGAAAGCAAAGGCACCCGAGCGGTGCCTTTTTGCTTTCTGGGGTGAGTAATGGGATATCATCGCAAAGGCGCGAGCGAAGCGAGCAGCCGTGCGACGTTTTGCCAACGGCAAAACTCGGTCAGTAAACCGCTTGCGGTTTACGTAGGGTTCAGAATCTTACGTAAGTCAACTTCGTTGCCTTACTCACCAAGTTTTTGCAAGGAAAAACTTGCCATGTCTAGCCTTGTAAATTTTTTGTAAGGGTGGGGTCGTCCCGCCCGTTTGGTGTTTTTGCTTTCTGGGGTGAGTAATGGGATAACATCGCAAAGGCGCGAGCCGCACCCTATTATAGTCCTTGAAAATTTGCCAAATTCAGCTTTGTAGGTTTTGCTTTGTAATGGAGGAAGGCTATGTCACATACTACGTACATATTTGATTTTGACGGCACGCTGGTTGATTCAATGCCGTCGTGGATCGGGAAAATATATTACGCTCTCAACCGTTGCGGCGCAAAATACCCCGAGGATATTGCTAAGATCGCGGTAACGCTTGGGGACGGCGGCACGGCAAATTATTTCCGTGATAAGCTTGGCGTTACGCTTTCGTCAGACGAGATCATTGCGCTGATGGACGAGTTCGCGCTTCCGAAATACCGCGACGAGATCGTACTCAAGGACGGCGTGTTGGAGTATCTGAAGCTGCTTAAGTCAAACGGCTGTTCACTGAACGTGCTGACCGCAAGTCCGCACAAGATGGTCGATCCATGTCTTGCGCGCAACGGCGTTTTCGACCTCTTTGACAACGTGTGGACGTGTGAGGATTTCGGACTTTCAAAGTCAGATGTTGCGATCTATTTTGAGGCGGCAGAGAGGCTCGGAGTTGATCCTGCCAAAGTCGTTTTCGTTGATGATAACCTCGTGCCTCTAAAGAAGTCGCACGAGGCGGGAATGCTTGCGCTCGGCGTTTTCGATGCCTCGGCAGATCCTGACCGCGCCGAGATAATCAAGGAGGCGGATATGTACGCGCTTTCCATGAAGGAACTTGAACTTATATGACAAAAGGCTCTCAATTTGAGAGCCTTTTTTACGTTTTTGAGTGAAAAAGCATCAAAATTTCTTAAAATTTCCTCAAAAGTCTTGATAGTGTAATAAAAATATAGTATAATATATAAGATAAACTACAATGGGGGAGGAGTGCTTTTGTGAGCTGGTTTGTTCCCGACTATATATTTGCGAAATTTTGCGACGTTACGCCCAAATTTCTGAGAGAGATCGGCGTTGAGGCGCTTCTTATCGACATTGACAACACGCTCGCGCCCTATGAGCAGGCAGAGCCCGATGAGAATATAAAGGCGTGGTTTTCCGCGCTCGATAAGGCGGGGATCAAGGCAACTCTCGTGTCAAACAACGACCGCGAGAGAGTTGAGCTTTTCAACAAAAGCCTCGGTCTGCCCGCGTATTATAAAAGCGGAAAGCCCTTCGCCAAAAATCTCAAAAAGGCTATGGCGGGGATGGGAAGCGACAAAAATAACACCGCAATGCTCGGCGACCAGCTATTGACCGACGCTATGGCGGGCAAGCACATCGGACTTCGCGCCATCATCGTGCCGCCGATAAGGGACAAGCAAAACGCCTTTTTCAGAGCGAAGCGCGCGCTGGAGGTCGGAAGTATCAAAAAATACGTAAAAAAGGCAAAAAAGCGCGGCGACAGCACTCAAAAAGTCTGCGGTGACGCGGAAATGATTTGCGCCTTTTGGCTTGAAAAGAGATTTTCGGCGAAATACCTTAAAAATCAGAGAAAAATCGAGGAAAAATAAATGAGCAGAGCAAAATTTGGCCCCGGCGGCAACGGCGATCTCTTTTACGCGCAAGGCGGAAAGGGAACCGTACAAGCTCCCGCGTGGCTTCGTGAATACGGACTTGACGCATACGAATTTGAGGCGGGCAACGGACTTACCGCGGGCGAGGCGACTCTCCGCAAAATAGGCGAGGAGGCTAAAAAGCACGGCATCGCGACCTCACTTCACACGCCTTATTTCATCTCGCTTTCGGGCGTGGTTGAGGAAAAAAGGCTTAAGAGCATCGAATATATTCAAAAATCCTTGTGGGCGGCGGAGCTGCTCGGCGCAAACACCATCGTAATTCACAGCGGAAGCGCGGCGAAGATAAGCCGCGAGGAGGCGATGAGGCTTTCGTGCGACACGCTCGCAAAGGTGATTGAGGCTATCGGCGACACCGATATAAAGCTCGGCATTGAAACGATGGGCAAGGTCAACCAGCTCGGCACGCTTGACGAGGTCATCGAGCAATGCAAGGTCGACAAGCACTACGTTCCCGTGGTCGATTTCGGTCACATGAACGCGCGTGAGCGCGGCGGACTTTTTACAACTGCCGACGATTACCGCCGCGTATTTGATAAAATTGCGCTTGGCTGTGGCGATGAGGTGGCAAAAAATCTTCACTGCCACTTCTCAAAAATTCAGTACACCGACGCGGGCGAGAAAAAGCACCTCACCTTTGCTGACAGTGAGTACGGCCCCGATTTCGAGCCGCTTGTTGAGGCGATAGCAAAAGAGGGACTTACACCTACGATAATCTGCGAGTCGGACGGCACGATGCCCGAGGACGCACTTGCAATGAAGAAATATTACGAAAGCTTGATTTAAAGGAGAAAATAAAATGAGCAGACTTAATAAATTTAAAGCGGAAATGACAAAGGCGGGCTTTGACGCGGCGGTTATTTCCTCGCACGTCAACGTAAGATACCTTACCGATTTTGACTACCACGACGGCTACGTGCTTGTTACCAAGAACAAGTCATACGTGCTTGCCGATTTCAGATACATCGAGGTCGCAAGAGCGACCGTAAACCCCGCAGATTTTGAGGTCATCATGCCCGAGGGCTCTATGCTCGTGACTATCGCGTCGCTTCTTGATGAGAACGAGGCAAAAAGAGTCGCATTTGAGGATTACACCCTCGCGTGCGCCGACCTTGAGAGAATGAAAAAGGTCTTTGTCGGCAAAGACCTTGCTCCGGGCGCGTCGGCTATCGCTGACGGACTCCGTCTTTACAAGGACGCGGGCGAAATTGAGAAAATGAAGAAGGCGCAGGCTATCACCGACGCGGCTTTCGCTCACATTATAAAGGTGCTTACCCCCAATATGACCGAGATAGACGCGGCGCTTGAGCTTGAATTCTTTATGAGAAGGAACGGCTCGGAGGGCGTGGCGTTTGACACCATTGCGGTTTCGGGCTCGGCATCCTCGCTCCCTCACGGCGTTCCCCGTAACGTCAAGCTTGAGCGCGGATTTTTCACGATGGACTTCGGCGCAAAATTCGAGGGCTACTGCTCCGATATGACCAGAACAGTCGTGCTTGGCAAGGCTGACGAGGATATGAAGAAGCTTTATAACACCGTCCTCAAGGCGCAGACGGCGGCGCTTGACTTTATCAAGGAGGGCATCGTCTGCCGCGACGCAGATACCGTTGCGCGCGACATCATCAACAACGCGGGCTACGAGGGCAGATTCGGTCACTCGCTCGGTCACGGCGTTGGTATGTATATCCACGAAAATCCCAGACTTTCGCAGGGCGCGAAGGACGATATTCTCACCCGCGGTCACGTCGTAACCGTTGAGCCGGGTATCTATATCGAGGGACTTTACGGATGCAGAATTGAGGACATGGTTGGCGTTCTTTCCGACGGCTCTGTTTACAACTTTACCAAGAGCCCCAAGGAAATGATAGAGCTTTTCTGATTTGAACTTATGAGAAAGATTTTTTCACTTGACCGTTTTGAGGGCGAAATTGCCGTTTGCATCTCTGACGACGACGAGAAGCTTGATGTGCCGAGGACGGTTCTTGGCGCGCTTGAGCTTCACGACGTATTCTCTGCGCAGATTGACGGCGAGAGCCTTGTTGACATTATCCCGATGCCCGAGGAGCGTGACCGCAGAATTGCCGAGAACAAGGCAAGGCTTGCGCGTCTTTTCGGCAGAGGGAAAAACGGTTGAACGATTCTGAAAGGATAAATAAGTATGTTATTTAATACCTTTGCGCTTACGGCGGGCGAGCAGACGCAGATGCCTTTCTTCAATCTGTATAGCTGGCTTATCGGTCAGCTTGGAGCGAGCGAAACGGTAAACGGCATTCTGATGCTTTGCGCGGTGCTGCTTTGCATCGTGAGTGCCTATCTTATAGGCAGCATAAACCCCGCTATAATCATTTCACAAAAGTATTTTCACGACGATATCCGCACGCACGGAAGCGGAAATGCGGGCGCGACCAACACGCTTCGCACATACGGGAAAAAGACGGCGGCTATAATCTTCGCGCTTGACATTCTCAAGGCGGCGGTCGCTATCGTGATAGGCTCGCTGATATTGACACGCGCTATCGGCGGCGCGATAGCGGGACTTTTCGTCATTCTCGGTCACACCTTCCCCGTGTATTACAAATTCAAGGGCGGAAAGGGAGTTGCCTGCACGGCAATGGTCATTCTGATGCTCTCTCCCGCGTCCTTTGTGATACTTCTCCCCGTATTTATCGCGATAGTTGCGCTCACGCGCTTCGTGTCGCTCGGTTCTATCATCGCGGTGATGCTTTTCCCGCTTCTCAACAACGTTTTCTATCACGATGACGGCTTTGTAACGCTTACTGCATTTGCAATCATGCTCCTCGTCGTATTCATGCACCGCGAGAATATAAAGAGATTGCTTGAGGGCAAGGAATCGAAGATATCCTTCGGCAGATCAAGGGCCGAGAAGAAGGCGAAAAAGGAAGCGCTTGAGGCAAAGAGAGCCGAAAGGGCGGCGAAGAAGTCTGAGGACTCCCGAAAGGACGACGAGTGATGGCATACGAAATGAATGAACACGAGAGCTTTTTTCTCCGTTTGATATTAAAATGCGCGTCGCTTTCTATCTTGAATAAGGTCGTGCTTTCAAAGCCTTACGACAGGGAGATAAAAAAGACGGTGCTGACGCTCAAGGATATTTCGGGCAAGACCTTGCTTCAAGCCGAGAGCTTTACCGCCGACAACAAGGCAAAGCACAAAAATATTGAGCTTGACGATGCCGACGCGCTCGGCGAGCTTATTTCGGGCTACGGTCAGATAAATCTTTACAGCACGGCGGGCGAATGCGAATTCAAGCGGAGCAAGTCGGGAAATACGACGATAATCGGCGGAAATAAGCTTGAAAAGGCGATATTTGAGGGCGGCGCGGGAGTTGTGACCTACAAAAAGGTAACTCCCGGCTCAAACAACAAGAAAAAGCAGTACATTCTCACGGGTGACGAGCCGTTTTTAAAGCTGCTTGAGGTCAGTGACAAAAACGGCAGAGTTTACGATAAAAAGCAGGCAAAATTCAGACAGATAAACAGATTTTTGGAGCTTGTGCGCGACGTTGAGGACAAGCTGCCACGCGGCAAGATACGAATTTGCGACCTTTGCTGCGGAAAGAGCTATCTTTCCTTTGCGGTATATCATTATTTTGCCGTTATCAAGGGCTACGAGGTCAAAATGACCGGCGTTGACCTTAAAGCCGACGTTATTGAGTATTGCTCGGACGTGGCAAAAAAGCTCGGCTTTGACGGACTTGAGTTTATTTGCGGCGACGTCAATCTTTATAATACCGACGACAAGGTCAATATGGTCGTGTCGCTTCACGCGTGCGATATTGCGACCGATATCGTTATCGGCAAGGCGATAGAGTGGCAGGCTGACGTGATTTTGTCAACGCCATGCTGTCACCATGAAATGAACAGGCTGCTTGATTGCGAGAGCTTAAAATTCATCGCCGACTACTCGATGCTTCGCCAGAAGCTCTGCGACGCGGCGACCGACGCGCTCAGACTTAAGCTCATGGAGGCAAACGGCTACGAGGTCGCGGCACTTGAGCTTATCGACCCCGAGGAAACGCCCAAAAATATTATGCTTCGCGGCATCAGAAAGCCGAATTTTGATAAAAGCTCCGACCGTGCCCGCGCGCTTTACAAGGAATACAGTGATACCTACAAATTCCTGACGGGCAGAGAGCCGATAAACAGAGGTCAGCGTGAAGGTTAAATCCTTCTTATAGGTACTTCATGCGTGAATTTTGCTGAGGTAAAATTCGCTGATTACTTTTTTGCCGCCGAGTGCGGCGGAATGGAGATTTAATATGAATTACAGATATTCATTTATGAGATTTCCCGAGGGCAGGCTCAAGGCGGTGACCTTCAGCTACGACGACGGTGTCAGACAGGACGAAAGATTGATCGAGATCTTCGATAAATACGGCGTCAAGGGCACGTTCAACATCAATTCGGGAATTATGGGAAGTGCAGAAAACCGTGGCAGATGGGCTCCCGATGAGCTTAAGGAGAAGGTGATCGACCGTGGACACGAGGTCGCAACGCACGGGGCATTCCACCGTGCGCCCGGAAAACAGAGAACTATCGACGTTATCCGTGACACGCTTGATTGCAGGCTCGGTCTTGAAAAAATGACGGGATGCATCATCCGTGGAATGGCTTATCCCGATTCGGGAATTACGGGCTATACCGTGGGCTCGGCAAATTACGAGAAGATAAGAGAGTGCCTCCGTGATCTCGGAATCGCTTATGCGAGAACGCTTTTGGGCGACAACGATCGCTTTGAGGTGCCCCGTGACTTCTATGCCTGGACGCCCTCTGCCCACCACAACAACCCCAAGATATTTGAATACGTTGACAAATTCAATTCGATAAAGGAAAAGGCGTACGGGCTTGCAGGCAATATGCCTCGCCTCTTCTACATATGGGGACATAGCTATGAGTTTGATATGAATAATAACTGGGATCGCATCGAGTCGATCTGCGAAAAGCTTGGTGGCAAGAGCGACGTCTGGTACGCAACGAATATAGAGATCTGCGACTACGTCAAGGCTTATGAGTCCTTGATATACAGCGCCGACGGACAGAGAGTCTACAATCCCACGCTTTTCAAGGTGTGGTTTACTGCCGATGACGTGATCTATTCCGTTGAGCCCGGGCAGACCGTAGAAATAGGGTGACGGTATGGGAATATTTAAAAGTATAATAGAGCGTGCCACCAAGTCGAAAAATCCCAACAGCAAGCGCTTTCGGTGGGATATGGCAAAGCAGATCTGCGGTCACCACGTCAAGTACGTGACCGAGGAGATAAACGGCACGCACGAGGTCATCGGACGCTCGGGCGCGCTCAATATCCGCGACGACGAGCTGCTCGTTTTCGCGTCTGCCGACGTGCTTATGCGCTGCAAGGTCGAAGAAATGCAGGCGTGGGAGCTGCTCTCTCACGACGGTGTGGTAATCACCGCGCCCGACCTAGAGCATGACGGTAAGGTGAGGACTGTGATAGTTCACTACGTTTATTATAGGTAACCTACTTTCTTTGAAAAGAAAGTAGGCAAAGAAACTTTAACATCGTGTGGAGAAAAGAAATTAACGTTCATTTATCCCTCGATGGTGAGGTTGTTTTAAAAGAGCGTAGGCAAAGAAACTTTAACATCGTGTGGAGAAAAGAAATTAACGTTCATTTATCCCTCGATGGTGGAGTTCACTAAAATTTTGTAATATTTAGAAATCCAAAAAATTATTTGTTAGAAAGTTTTTGAAGGTTTTAGGAAACTTTTTTCAAAAAGTTTCCTAAGAAAAAGAAAGGACACATAAAATGTTTGTAAAAGAAACGACTAAGGGAATGAGAGATATTCTTCCGCGCGAGGCGGAGATACGCGAATATCTGCTCACAAAGATGAAGAAAACATATTCGGCGTTCGGCTTTTCTCAGATCGAAACTCCTTGTGTTGAGCACATCGAGAATTTGACGAGCAAGCAGGGCGGCGACAATGAAAAGCTTATATTCAAGATACTCAAGAGAGGCGAAAAGCTCAATCTTGAGGGCGAGAACGTGAATATTGACGATCTCGTTGATTCGGGACTTCGCTACGACCTCACGGTTCCGCTGTCAAGATACTATTCCAACAACGCGGCAAGCCTTTCGTTGCCCTTCAAGGCGATGCAGATCGGCCCCGTATGGCGCGCGGACAGACCGCAAAAGGGAAGATTTCGTCAGTTCGTGCAGTGTGACATCGACATTTTCGGAGACGCGACCAATTCTGCCGAGATCGAGCTTATCACGGCGACCTCGACCTATCTTGAGAGCGTTGGAATCGGCGGCGTGACTATTATGATCAACGACCGCAGAATTTTGTCGGGTATGGCAAGAGCTAGCGGTTTTGCCGAGGCGGATTTCTCGCAGGTATTCATCACGCTTGACAAGTACGACAAGATCGGCGAAAGTGGAATTGAAAAGGAGCTTTTGGAGCTTGGCTATGACAGCGCTTGCGTTGCAAAATATATGGAGATCTTCCGCGGCACGATGGCGGCAGAGGATCGCTTTACTTACCTTGAGGGCGCGCTCGGCGACGCTATCGAGGAGGGGGTAATTGCCAACGTCAAGACTATCTGCGACGCGGTCGCGGTAATCTCCGACCGCAGATTTAACCTTGATTTTGACGTAACCTTGGTGCGCGGAATGGGTTATTACACCGGCACTATCTTTGAGATCAAGAGCGAGGACTTCAAGGGATCAAGCATCGGCGGCGGCGGTCGCTACGACAAGATGATCGGCAACTTCACGGGTCAGAACACACCCGCGTGCGGCTTCTCGATCGGATTTGAGCGAATCGTTGCGGCTCTCGTTGAAAAGGATTTCAAGCCCGAGGGCGCGGCTGAAAAGACCGCTATCCTCTACGATAAGCGCATGAGCGCATCCGACTTCGCCCTTATGCAGAAGGCGGCTATGGCGGCGCGCGCAGAGGGCAAGATCGTCCTCGTTCAGAAGATGAACAAGAATGTAGGCTTCCAGAAGCAGAAGCTCGAAGCTGACGGATACTCGAAATTTATCGATATCCGCTACCCCGATGAGATGGTTAAGTTAGAAGAAATATGAGATAGGTGAGTTATGGGGGAAGGAGAAACTTTTTTGGAAAAAAAGCTTTCTCCTTCCCCCAAGCCCCTATCCTCTTCAAAAAACTCTTGCAAAGATGGGATAGAAAAAGAATATTGTTGATTTTAAGCCCGTGGGGCTTTTTTTATTTTACGAAGCGGGATATATAATAGGCGATACGAATTTGTCGCCGATATACTGTCCGTTTTGATCGTAAAGCCAGATCTCGCCGTCCTTGACTTCTATATCAAAAAGATACGTGTTTAAAATGTCGCCGCCCATTTTTTCAATTGCCTGAACGCGCACAACTCCGTCGTCACACAGCTTGAACGAGAGATCATCATACGCCATCGAATATATGACGGTGTAGTATCTGTTGGCTCCGCTTTGGTCCTGAGCATAAAATATAAAGGTGAAGAGCCCTGAGGTATATCCGTATCCAAGCGAACAATTTTCGTTATGTCCGTCACCGTCAACGTCAAATGTCATCGTGTCGTAATATGGATCGCCGAGGTAACTTGGGATATACATAAGATTATCGGGATCAAGGTATACCTTGTCAAAGAGCATATCCTCAATGAGCGCTACATACTTCTCACGCTTCTTGACCGCGTCCTCACCGTCGGTAATGATCCACAGGTCACCGAGATAGCTTGAAAGGGGATTTTGCCATGGAATGATGTTGATATTTTCACGCTCAATGTCGTAGGTTGCGAGTATCAATCGCATATCGTACGCGCCTACGCTTCGAAGCTTGTAAAGCTCGGTGCTTTTCCAACCGAGAGGCTCGTCGGAATGAGGCTTAACGCCGAATGAAAATGATCCCTCCGCCATTTGCCACACGTAAACGTCAAGACCGTTTGTTGCGTCAAGTCCAAAATATTCGGGAAATTGCTCAAAGAGCTCCTTTTGTCTTTCATTCATTTTGCCCGTGTCAGTATTGCCTATGATACTCGAAATTTCGGGTGTTTTGGGCGGAGTGGTTAAAAATCCGATGCAAAGACCTGCCGCAAGGACTATCGACACGATAATTATCCAGAACGCAGGTTTTTTGTAGTTGAGAATTGATTTAATGCGCGACTTTACACCGACCTCGCCGAATGCGAGAGGGCAGGCGCTAACGCTGAAGCGCTTTGTGCTGCACGAGAGGAGGGCGGAGGAATATTCTTTCCGCTCGTCGCATTGCATATTGCGGATAACCTTTTCGTCGCAAGCCTTTTCGATGTCGCGGCAAAAGAGAATATACGCGATCCAGCAAAGCGGATTAAACCAATATATCGCCAAAATAATAAATCCAAGCGGCTTCCATATATGGTCACGGCGGGCAAGGTGCGCCCTTTCGTGCGCAATGACGTGCGTAGCGTCAGATTCGGCGATTGAGGACGGCAGATAGACGCGCGGTGAGAAAATGCCGAGAATAAACGGCGACGAAATGCTATCGCAAAGATAGATATTATCGCGCAAAAGAAGTGACGGCGCGGTGCGGTGCTTCAAGCGGAGATACGAGATCACACCCCATAAAAGCATAATTCCGACACCGATAAGCCAGACGATCGCCGCCGCGGAAATCAATATCTGCAAGGGGTTTGCGCTTGCCGTCGGCTCGGGCGTGAAGCTTTCGGTGATGATCGGATTGACCGCGTTGTTTACGTAGGGAATGCCTGTGTTGATCTCTGGTGTAGGTGAGAGTGCTATGTCCTGCGGTATCGGCTCGGGCGAGGGAATGAGGCTCAATATGCTCTCAAGCTTAAGTGGGATCGCAAGGCGAAGTCCGACGGCTCCCCAAAGCAGACAGTTGATCCACTTAGGCGCTTTAAACAGTGCGAAACGGAGCAATATAATCGCGATTATTAGATAGCTCGCGTTAATGCTGAGATTAAGCAGGGTGATAAATACGTTTTCCATGCTTTCCTCCTTATTCCTTATACGCCTCGATCATTCGCCGAATTTCCTCGACCTCGGCGGCACTCAATTTTTTACGCGACGTGAACGCGGCGATAAAGGCGGGAAGCGAGCCGTCAAAGGTTTCTCCGACGAATTTTTCGCTCTGGATCGCCTGAAATTCCTCTTTTGTAAGTATTGCGCTCACCACGCTGTTTTCGGTTTTGAAAATTCCGCGCTCGCAGAGCTTTTTGAGTACGGTGTAGGTCGTCGTACGCTTCCAGTTAAGCTCTTCTTCGCAAAGCGCTACCAAATTTTTTGTTGAGATAGGTGCGTTAGCCCAGACTATATCAGCAAAACGCGACTCTACCAAGCCAAGTCGTTTATCTTCCATAAAAATACCTCCAATGATAGAAAATGTGTCTATTACGAATAGACTGTATACATAGTCTATCATCAATAGACAACTTTGTCAAGAGATTTTGGAAAATTTTTTGGGAAATTTTTTGAGCGGTGAAGGAATGGCGGGACTCTGAACCTTGTTTTGCGCTTGAAAATCAACTTTTGGCGGCGCAGATTGCGCGCAAAACGAGAAAATGCTCCGCATTTTCGGGGTTCTTCGTCGGCAATAATCTTGAAAAAACAAAAAAGAGGGATAAACCCTCTCTTTTGTTTTTGGAGCTAATGGCGGGACTTGAACCCGCGACCTGTTGATTACGAATCAACTGCTCTACCAACTGAGCCACATTAGCGACTTAAATATTATACCACATTACAAATCAATTTGCAATACCTTTTTAAAAAATAATTATTTTATTTCTGCGTGGTGTTGATGGTGCGGGCGGGGCGACCCCGCCCCTACGGAAGAATGCTTGCGCGACAAGCGGACAGTCGGGACGCCTGTCCCTACGAAACAAACCATATTTGTCTTCTTTTGAGGAGTTTTTGGAAAAGATAGGGGTGTGGGGGAAGAAAAACCTTTTTGGAAAAAGGTTTTTCTTCCCCCACAATCTCTATTCTATTCCAAATTATCTCTGAATTCTGCCCGAGCCGTCGCCGCCTGCGAGCTTTTCGACCTCTGCGACCGTGACCATATTGTAGTCGCCCTCGATCGAGTGCTTGAGCGCGGACGCCGCAACTGCAAACTCAACTGCGCCCTGAGTGGTCTTGCCGTTCATGAGCGAGTAGATAAGTCCGCCGCCGAAGGAGTCGCCGCCGCCTACGCGGTCGATGATGTGGAGATCGTACTTCTTGGAGAAGCAATATTCGTCGTCTGCCACGTTATAAAGCATTGCCGACCAGCCGTTGTCGAAAGCCGAGCGGCTCTCACGGAGCGTGATCGCAACGTACTCAAAGCCAAACTTGTCAGCGAGCTGCTTTGCAACCGACTTGTAGCCGTCGTGGTTGAGCTTGCCGCCGTAAATGTCTGTAGCCTCTGCCTCGATGCCGAATACGTCCTTTGCGTCCTCCTCGTTCGAGATGCAGACGTCAACGTACTGACAAAGCTCGGTCATAGCCTCGCGCGCCTCGGCTCTCGTCCAGAGCTTGCCGCGGTAGTTGAGGTCACAGGAGATCTTAATTCCTCTTGCCTTTGCCGCCTTGCATGCATCGCGGCAGATATCAACTACGTTTGCGCCAAGCGCAGGGGTGATGCCTGTGAAGTGGAACCACTCTACACCCTCGAAAATGCTGTCCCAGTCGAAGTCCTCGCGGCTCGCCTTTGCGATCGCCGAGTTTGCGCGGTCGTAAATGCAAACGGAGCCTCTCTGCGACGCGCCCTTTTCGTTGAAGTAAATGCCAACTCTATCGCCGCCGCGCACGATCTTCGTCGTATCAACTCCGTAACGGCGGAGCGAATTCACTGCCGCCTGACCGATAGCGTGTGCGGGGAGCTTGGTCACGTAAGCTACGTCCATGCCGTAGTTTGCAAGAGAAACCGCAACGTTTGCCTCGCCGCCGCCAAACGTGAATTCCACGTGGTCGCACTGCACGAATCTCTCGTAGTTGTAGGGCTGAAGTCTGAGCATAAGCTCGCCAAATGTAATTACCTTTGCCATAATTTTTTCTTTGGAAAACTTTTTGTAAAAAGTTTTCCAAGCCTTTCAAAAACTTTAAATATATTTTTTGTGTGATACCGTCATAAAACCTAAAATGTCTGCAACTAAAAACCATTCTCAAGGAAGTTCTTTGGAGGTCTGGAACCTTTCTCTCAAGAAAGGTTCCAAAAAACGCGTCCCCTTAATACTGCACGAGATGGTAAGCGAAGCCGCCTATTTCCTCGGCGATGTAGATAAATTTCATAATGCCCTTGTCGTCGTAGGTTGCGGTAGAATAATCGAACTTAACGCCACGTCGCTCAAGGTGGTAAACCGCGCGCTCTACGCTATTGGTTTCGATGGCGATATGACCGTGAGTGCCGGGACCCTTTTCCTTCATCATTTCAAACGCAGTACCTACGAAGATCGATTTTGCGTTTTCATTCGGTTCAAACGAGAAGAAGCTTTGAAGCTTGCTTGCCGCCGAGCCTGCTGTATCGTTGCAGGGATTGATTCCGATGTGTCTGAACTTAAATCCGAGCATTGTGTCAACTGCCTGACGGACGAGCTTGGTGATGCCCTCGAAGTCGCCTTCCGCAATCATTTCGGGCTTTACCATCCAGGAGCCGCCGCAGCAGAATATTTTGGAAAATGCGAGATAATCGTTAACGTTTGAGGGCGAAACACCGCCCGTGGGCATAAATTTAACCGCGCCGTAGGGGGCAGACATAGCCTTGATCATATTAAGGCCGCCCGACTGCTCTGCGGGGAAGAATTTTACTGTGTTGATGCCGAGAAGGAGAGCCTGCTCAATACCTGTGGGGTTGTTGATTCCGGGAACAACGGGGCAGCCCTTTTCCTGACAGTATCTTACGATGTCGGGGTTAAGACCGGGGCTTACGATAAACTTGGCTCCTGCCTCGACGGCGTCGTCAACCTGATTTTTTGTAAGCACGGTGCCCGCGCCAACGATCATATCGGGATATTCCTTTGCGATGATAGCGATAGCCTCCTTCGCGCAAGAAGTACGGAAGGTAACCTCGGCGCAGGGCAGACCGCCGTCGATGAGTGCCTTAGCAAGAGGCTTTGCATCCTCGGCTTTGTCTATTTTGATGACGGGCACAAGACCTATTTTTGAGAGCTCATTAATGACGTTGTTCATTTTTAATCTCCTTGGTATACATATTATTACATCTTAATTATAATCCTATCCCGAAGCCTTGTCAAGAGCGAAAGTTGTTATTTATTAAGCTAAAAGTTTCCTTTTTACATATAAAAACAAATAAATCCCGCAGCGTTTTCGTTGCGGGATTCATGGTTTCGTTAAAATTATAAATATTTGCCCGATGCGAGTACCTTTTCAAAATGCACGCCGTACCATATCGGCTTTTCGTCGTTGATCGTCGCGTCGATAGAGTCGCATACGAAATCAGCCGCGATAGCGCTTGCTTCGGGGAGCGTCTTGCCGTTGACAAGCGAGGAGAAGCAGACCGAGGCGAAAATGTCGCCCGTGCCGTGGAAGCTCTGCGGCTTCTTTTCGTTGTAATCGTAGAAAAATTCGCCGCTTTCGCTATCGTAGCCGTAGCAGCCGAGCTTATCGTCCTCAAAGCCAACGCCCGTAAGCACTGCCTTCTTGCAGCCGAGCTTTGTGAGCGAGATGAGGATATCCTTGATATATTCCTCATCGTAGCCATTGGAAATATAAGGCTTGTCGAGCATAAAGCAAGCCTCGGTGAGATTGGGCACGATGATGTCGGCGGCGGCGCAAAGCTTTGCCATTTCGTGCGCGAATTCCACGTCAAAGCCGACGTAGAGCTTGCCGTTGTCGCCCATTGCGGGATCGACGAACTTGAGCTTGCCCTCGCCGAAGTTCTTGAAGATGTCAAGCACGAGGTCTATCTGTCGCTTTGAGCCGAGGTAGCCCGTGTAGATCGCATCAAACTCGATCTGCTGCTCAAGCCAGTGGTTGCAAATGGGTTCTATATCGTCTGTCAGATCTCTGAAAGTAAAATTTTTGAACGCGGTGTGCGTTGAGAGTGTTGCTGTCGGCAAAATGCCCGCCTCAATGCCGAACGCCGAGATTATCGGGAGCGCTACGGTAAGAGAGCATTTACCGACGCAGGAAATGTCCTGCACGGAGAGAATTCTTTTCATTTTGCGTTTTTCCTTTCGCCTTGTGGCGTTTTTAATAAATATATTATATTACAAGGAAAAAATAATGTCAAGATTTTTCTCTCGGTTATTTGTTTCAAAAATAACTTTACAAAAAAAGCCTTATATGGTATAATTGTATAGATGAAAAGGGGAATGTTTCTCCCGAAAAAGAAAAATACAATAAATTGTCGAATTATAAACTATACGTTTATACAGTGACGGTCAGGAGACAGATATGAGATGTCCTTTTTGCGGATTTGAGGAGAGCAAGGTGCTTGAAACGAGAACCGTGCCCGAGCGCAACAGTATAAAGAGAAGAAGAGAGTGCCTTGAGTGTCAGAAGCGCTTTAACACCTTTGAGGTGCTTGAGTCGGTGCAGATATTCGTTATCAAGAAAAACGGCGACAAGGAGCTTTTTGACCGCACCAAGCTGCTTGCGGGCGTGCTTAAGGCGACGCAGAAGCGCCCCGTCAACGCCGACGAGATAGTTACCGAGATAGAATACGAGCTTCAGAACTCGCTTAAAAACGAGGTGACCTCGGTTGAGGTCGGAGAGCTTGTTATGGAAAAGCTGAAGGCGAGAGATCACGTCGCGTACGTTCGTTTTGCCTCGGTATACCGCGAGTTTACCGACGTTGAGAGCTTCCTCAACGAGCTGCTTGAGCTTAAAAATAAGAACAGCACCAAGCTTGATTAAGCTTTGGCGAGCCGGAGCGTTAAATTCGTTTGAACCTCGAATGTTAGTATATATAGTAAGGACTTTTATCGGAGAATCGTTATTAAAGTAAAATTTTTAGAGAGAATTTGTGGCATGGAGGTTTGAAATATGTACTTAACTAATGTAAAAAAATTCGTTAGGATGGGAACAAACGTAATACCAACGCATGAAAAGTGTATGAAGGAAATGCTAGGGCCTGCTTTGTTTGCAGGTATGGGAGTATTCTTTTGTTGTTTATTGAAAGGATATTATCTTCTTATAGCTTTGGCCCTTGTTCTCATTGTCGCGTTGAATATGATAATTACGTATAAAATATCCTCTTGCACAATGACTTTACGAAGATGTCTGATGTTAAAGTCTGTTCTCTATGTCACATATATTATTGTTTTGTCGCTGTTTGAATTGATATTCTTTTTAATGTGGAAAGGATTACATCCGAGCGTTATCTTACTGTACATACCTATAATTATAATCCCGATATGGATAATGTGGCAAAACAATAGAATAATGAAAAAAGAAACAGAATACACTCCCAAATCAACTGTAGTTAGCAACATAGGGAAAATGGGATTCACCTCGGGTATTATAGGCGCTAATATTGCCAGAATATTCAAAAATGTTGAGCAATCTACAGCAATAATAATTATTTTAATAGGAGTTACTTTTGTTAATTCTCTCATGTCCGTGGGTTTGGGATTTATACAGAAGGTATACTGGGCTGAAAAGTATAGAATAACCTTTGAGGATGATAACAAATGTTAAGACTGACATTCTTGCATTACACAAAGGAGAACATATGAAATTAAAATTGATTAGATTGGCAAATGTTTTCAACCCTTCATTTCATCGATCATTTATAATTTTGTTTGCAGTAATTTCAATAGGTGCTGTATGCTTTAAGTTCAGATTGGATTTTGTATTTTCCGGGCTTGTGTTGCTTTTGATTTATTCTATTGTATTTCCAATATTTAATTATCCTCGACATATAGAATTTTGCGATCACCGCATTTGTTATGCTTCCCCCGAAAATCTCCCAAGAAAACGAGGGAAAGGATTTATAAGTGTAAAAGTTAGCTATCAGGTGTCGGATATTACAAAACTTACTTTGGAGCAGAGCAAAATAGAGCAATTGTTTGGATTGGCGCATGTTGTTTTTAGTGGCAAAACAACAATAGATGCAGGAAAACATACCGAACGATTTCGTCCTAAGGATGTTCATTGTATTTATGGTATCCGCTATAGCAAACACAGGGATGACATATCTCTATACAGCGAGCACTATTTATCGAACGACAAATAATATAAATTAACCTCAGAAAGGAACCAAAGATGAAAAGAAAGATTGTAGCTTCAATCTGCATCTTATTTGTGTTAATCACTCTAATTGTTGTTCCGTCGTGTTCGGGGAACCCGTCAGGTGCCCCCAGTGTTAAGGATATAATATCAAAAAGAATCCCCAAAATAGGACTAGCATTTGGCGTAAATAGATGTGGAAGACTGTTTGGCTGTACCCCTGAAGAGTTCTTAGACGGTAATTTCGATGCGGTTGATGATATTGGCTATCTATGCCAAACCGCCAAAATTGATTCTGACGGTTCATTGGTTTTATATTTTACAGAAGAACAATTGACCAAATTTAAAAAATCAGATTTTTTGACTAACTTTGATGAATACGAAAACATTAAGGTGTCATCAGATCTTACAGAAATAACTCTATATGGGTATGAAGAAACAATCCTTGATGATTTTTTATCATTTACAGTTATTTTTGATAAATTAGTTTTGTTTCAACAGCTCAATATGATTTCGCTTGACGATATCAATGTTTCATACCAAATAAAAGATGCGGTTAGGCACGATCTCGTGTATTCGGAATCATGGTATAATGGGTGGTATAACGACGGAGATTATGATGCTGGTAAAGGATATACTGCCACAGTTAGCGCAATTTTAAGATATCCCTTTAGCACCATGGAAGAATAAATAATAGTTTTCATTAATTAAAAAAATTTCCCCCACTCCTTCGGGAGTGGGGTTTTTTGTACTTGCAAATTGTACCAAAATATGTTATACTTACCATTAGACCTTAGCAACTTAACATTTCGGAGAGACATATGCTAGAAAAAACAATGAAAAAAATCAATGAAATAGAAAAGGGCGAATGTCATTTAGATAATGGCAATGCAAAGCTTTTTACTCCCATTAAGGAACTAAGAACTGATAATTGTGATTTTGATAAAAACTATCTTTATGAAATGTATCCACCTTTGTCTGACGATAAGATAGATCAATATGTACAGTATTATAAACACAGTTTTCCAGAAGAATTAAAACATTTGTATAGATACACCAATGGAATTCGACTTTTTGACAGATATATATCTGTTGCCGGAATAGAACCACCTAATACGCCCTGGCCCAATCACGGTGGAAGATCATACACGCCAATACAATTAGTAGATACGTGGGGCAATGCTCCGCGCGATCAAAAGCATTATGGAGATGGGAGACTCTTTTTTGCTTGGTATGATACATATCACCAACCTCAAAAATTTGTGTATATGGATTGTACAGATTCCTCGTTGAAAAAACCGGTGCACCTATGTTATAAAGGCAGTGAGGAAGTCATTGAATCGTGGGAATCATTTGACGAATGGTTCTCTTGTGAATATGAAAAATATTTACAAAAATATAATAATAAAGATTATCAAGTTGTTTCTTTTGGAAACGAAATAGTTAAGAAAATATATTTTGATTAATAATATATACTAACATTGTTTCAGAGCGAACCATACAATCTCCACTATCCTAGTGAAATTGTAAAAATAGGCGTTTCTCCTTTCATTGTGGTATTGTAACATAACATTTAAGATCAATCATTCTTGCATTTATGATCTTAGACAAAGTGTTTTAAAAAATTACCCCACTCCTTCGAGAGTGCGAAGTTCTTATAAAAGAAAATACGGCAGAGAATTACCCTGCCGTATTTTTTTGCCTTTTTTGAGTAATAATAGCCTTATATTAGAGTTTTGTGTGTGGGGGCGATATTATATATGGAAGAGAAAAAAAGGCTGACGCTTGATTACGGCGAAAACGTCAAAATCATTGACGGGATTTTGCACACCGATAAAAATTTTGACCTTATAAAAAAGGTGGTGACGGTCGGCTCTGACGAGCTGACATTATACTACGTTGACGGCTTCGTCAAGGACGGCGTGATGAGTAAAATGATAACCTATCTTTACTCGCTGAAGGGGCTTGGAGCAAGTCAGGACGGCACGGTCAAGAGGGGAGAGGGCAGAGGAGAGAAAAAGGGAGAAAATAGCTCTCCGCGCCGCGCGACAGAGGATTTTGTAAACGCGCATATCCCTTACGTTGAAAGCACTTTCACCGATGACCTTGACCTTATGATACAGATGGTCTTGTCGGGCGCGAGCCTGATGCTCGGTTCGACCTTTGGTGACTATGCGGTGATAGTTGACGCGCGGACTTATCCCGCGCGCGAGACGGGCGAGCCCGAGGGCGACAAGGTCATGCGAGGGGCGCGTGACGGCTTCGTTGAAACGCTTATCTTCAACACCGCGCTGATACGCCGCCGCGTGCGTGATCCCGCGCTTAGAATGTCGTATCTCACCGTGGGCGAGAGGTCGAAAACCGACGTCGTTGTCTGCTATATGAGCGACCGCGCCGACCTTGATTACGTCAAAAAGCTCGAGGGAAAGCTCAAAAGCATCAAGACCGAGGCGCTTACGATGGGACACGCCTCGCTCGCCGAGTGTCTGATACGGAAAAGGTGGTATAATCCCTTCCCGAAGATAAGGTACACCGAGCGTCCCGATTCTGCGGCGGCGCAGCTGCTTGAGGGAAGCGTGCTTATAATTTGCGACAACTCGCCTGACGTTATGGTGCTTCCGTCCTCGATATTTGACTTTATGCAGGAAACCAACGACTTTTATTTTCCGCCGCTGACGGGAACCTATATAAGACTTGTGCGCTATATTGTCTTTGCCCTTGCGCTGTATATGGTTCCGCTTTGGTTATTGCTTGTCAGTAACGAGCAATTCGTTCCTGGGTGGCTATCCTTTATAGTCCCCGAGGAGTATGGAAAAATCCCCTTGCTCGCGCAGATACTGATAGCCGAATTCATCATCGACGGACTTCGTATGGCATCGCTCAACACGCCGAATATGCTCTCGAATTCGCTATCGGTGGTGGGCGGCTTGATACTTGGCGATTTTGCCGTCGACATCGGGTGGCTTATCCCCGAGGTCATACTCTATATGGCTTTCGTGGCTATCGCGAACTTCACGCAGAGGAGCTACGAGCTTGGCTACGCGATAAAATTTATGCGGATTTTACTGACCGTGCTGACGGCAATATTCGGTCTGTGGGGCTTTGTCGGCGGCAGTGCGCTCATCTTCCTGCTCGTTGCGACAAACCGCACGGTAAACGGCGAGAGAAAATACCTCTATCCCTTAATTCCTTTTAATTTCAAGGCTTTTATGTCGTTGTTCTTCAGAGTTAAAAAGTACGACGTCGATGCCAAAAGTGAGAAATGACCTTGCGGCGCGGCGGAATAGTCAATCTTTCCCGCCGTATCTGCTCAAAAACAGGAGAGCCTGATACTTTGCACCTGCTCAAAAACAGGAGAGCCTGATGCTTTGCACCTGTTCAAAAATAGAAGATCTTGATATTTGGGCGCGGTTTAGACGCGCCCTTTTTGTATGTCATGCCGAAGCGGACTATTCCCAATTGGAAATAATTGTATTAAATTGAAATTAATTGTAAAAGTCACTCGCGCGACATAAAAAAGGGTTAGAAAGAGGGGCGTGATAGGGGAAAATACGAAAAAAGATTATAAAAACTGAACGATTTTTGGGGCGAATTTGAAATACCCCCTTGATAACTCAGATTTAATATATTATAATAAGCTTACGAAAAGTGGAGCGAAATGGAGCGTTGTGGTGCAAGAGTGCATAGCTTTTCCATGAAAACGGCGCATCATACCACAAAAAAGGCGGACAAGACCGCAACAAAAAACAACGTGACCGCGAAAGCGGCTTGATATACAGAGAAAAACAACACACAGAGAAAAATTCAAGCGAAAGGAGAAGCTCTTTTATGTTCACGGGAGAGTACGCGCACAGCGTCGATAGTAAAAACCGAATATTCGTGCCCGCAAAGTTCAGGGAAGAGCTTGGCGAGACCTTTATCATCGTCCGCGATATCCGCAACAGGATGCTCAAGGCTTATTCGCTTGAGGGCTGGAAGGAGTATATGGCTCCTATTCTCGAAAAAGACCGCAAGGTTTCCGAGAAAACGATAAGATCTCTTCACAGAAACGCCCTTCAGGCAAGTCCCGACTCGCAGGGAAGGATAGTACTGACAAAGGAGCTTCTGGCTTACGCCGAGATATCCAAGGAGGCGGTCATCGTCGGATGCAGCTCCTACGTTGAGATCTGGTCGGCAGAAAATTACGCGCGTGAGATCGAGCAAGAGGACATCGACGAGATCAGACGCGAGCTTGAAATGTACGGACTGTAACAGAGGTGCGATATGTCGGAAAAGATCAATTTTTCGCACCGCTCGGTCTTGCTTGACGAGTGCATCGAGGGGCTTAACATCAAGCCCGACGGCATTTACGTTGACGGCACGGCGGGCGGCGGAGGACATTCCTACCACATAGCAGAGCGGCTTACGGGCGGAGGCAGACTTATCGCAATCGACCGTGACGACGCGGCGATAGCGGCGGCGGGCGAGCGACTTTCCCCCTTTGCCGACAGAGTTACTATCGTCAGAAACAACTTTTCGTCGATTGCCGACGTTTGTATGATGCTTGGCGTGGACAAGATCGACGGAGTTTTGCTTGACCTTGGAGTGTCGTCATACCAGCTTGACACGGCAGAGCGAGGCTTTACGCACAACGCGGACGCGCCTCTTGATATGAGAATGGATCGCCGCGGCGAGCTTGACGCCTTCACCGTGGTAAACACGTACAGCTTTGATCAGCTTAAAAAGGTCATTTACAACTACGGAGAAGAAAGATTTGCCCCGAAAATTGCGTCTGCTATCGTAAATAGACGCGAAAAGGAGCTTATAAAGACGACGGGAGAGCTTGTTGATATAATCAAGAGCGCAATTCCCGCTGCCGCGCGCGAGGGCGGTCATCACCCCGCAAAGAGAACCTTCCAGGCAATAAGAATAGAGGTCAACGGCGAGCTTGACGCTATTGAGCCGACGATAAGATCGGCAACCAAGCTGCTCGCGCCCGGCGGAAGAATAGCGATCATCACATTCCACTCGCTTGAGGATAGAATTGTAAAGCAGACCTATGCAGAGCTTGCGAAGGGTTGCGACTGTCCCAAGAGCCTTCCTATCTGCGTTTGCGGTAAGAAGCCCGAGGTCGATGTGCTTACGAGAAAGCCTATCCTCCCGAGTGCCGAGGAAATTGAGAGCAATCCGCGCTCAAGAAGCGCAAAGCTTCGCATAGCGGAGAAAAAATAAAAATCAGACGCTTTGGAAAGCGCAGGGCTTTTCATAGCGGAGAAATAAACTAAGCCCTTAAGGAAAAGTCCTTGAGAGCAAAAGGAAAGAGAGGGGATGTCGATGAAAAAAACGGTGGTAAGACGCGTCGTGCGCGCATCTGAGCCGATTATCGGAAGCTCGGCGACGGCGGGCGTTGACGTAAGCAATCTTTATATCGACATGCTCTGCGAAAGATTTAAATGTCGCGGAATAAGGCGCGTCGGCGACGACAAAAAGAGTAAAAGGGACGCGCGAGCGTATGCGGGACTTGGGCTTATCAGTGAGACGGTATCGCCCTACGATCCCAAGTACAGAAGCTTGAAGGTAGACGGCAGACCGTGCATGAGCAGTGACGATTTCGCCGCATACTATAAAGACCTCAGAGGGTACAAGCTACCTAAATACCTCTCCCGAGATCCTCGGGAGTACGGCGAGGACGGGCAATTGGCGGACGTGCAGGAATCGGGTAAATCGCCAAAAAAAGCTCTGTGGCTTGCCGTAAGGGGCGCAGTTAAGCAAAAAGCAAAAAAACTGGCATCGTGTGTGAGGATGTCAGAGCTTGAACGGCTTGCCGCCGCGTGGTTTCCGCCTGACAAGAAGGAAAACCGTGTAAGCGGCAGAAAAAACAGAATGCCACGCGGAGTCATTTCTGTTTTAGCGGTCGTGACGCTGTCGCTGTTGCTTATCGTATGCAGCTCGGTTATGGTAAGCCGAAGCTCAAGTGAGGTCAGTAAGCTTGAATATAGGATCGAGCTTCTCGAGGGCCAGAGAAACGATCTTTATACAAAGCTTGAGGTGAAAAATGATCTTCTTGAAATACAGAGGATCGCGGTTGAAGAATACGGCATGATAAGCGGAGATTATGCCGCGTCAAGATACGTCGACGTCACCGACGGTGAGGTGATACAAAATTACGACGCATCTGAGGGCAAGGACAGTCTGATAGTAAGGTTACTTAAGGCTATCGGATTTGGAAATTGACTTCGACCGCATAAGAGAATGGCAGAACTCCGACACGGTGTTGGCTTGATCATACGGCATTTTGCCACGGTCGGCATACCGCAAGGAGCTCTGCCATCTTTGTATCTTGAAGCGAATACTTTGAGAATAAAACGCATAATATTTTACGTATTATAAAAAAATTCGGTCGGGGAGGGATAGTATGGAAGGCGGAACGCCAAGCCAAAAGGTGCGCAAAAGAGCAGGTATCATCTGCATTGTTATGACCTTACTTTTTATTCTCCTTGCCGCAAAAATTTTATTTATTCAGACGGTAAATTACGAAGAGTACGAGCAAAAGGTGCTTGATCAGATGACTCAGCAGACCTGGGTGAGCGCAAACCGAGGAAACATTTACGACACCAACGGCGTCGTGATCGCGACGAACATCACCACCTACCGTCTTTTCCTTGATCCTGCCGCAATACAGCGCAAAAGCAAGGATGACGGAGTTGACTACGCAAAAATAATTGCCGCGGGAGTTTCGGCTATCGACGGGCTTGAGCTTGGCTACGACGAGATAATCGAGCAGGCGGGCTACACGAAATACCGCGACAGAACGCTAAAGCGTCACATTTCCGAGGAGCTTGCCGACGCGGTAAGGCTTTTCCTTGAGGAGAGCGAGCTTGACGACATGGCGCTCTTGCATCTTCAGGCGACGAGCAAGAGATATTACCCCTACGATACGCTTGCCTGCCACGTGCTTGGCTTTACGGGAAGCGACGGTCAGGGACTTTACGGACTTGAATACCAATACGACGAGGTGCTGAGCGGTACCGACGGACAGTATATCGGAGCGAAGGACTCGTTTGGTAATGAAATGGTATACGATTATGAAAGCTATATCCCCGCTATCGACGGATATAATATCACGACGACTATCGACGTGTATATCCAGGCGGAGCTTGAGGAGCAGCTTCAGACTACATATATAGAATCGGGCGGAAAGAACCGCGCGTGCGGAATCGTTATGGATACCGAGACCGGCGCGATACTTGCTATGGCGGTCTACCCGAATTACGATCTCAATAACCCTTCGGAGCTTAATTACGAGGCTTTATCCCGACTTAACTCAAGCGGACTTATTGAGGGTAGCGACGAATATATTGCTTACCGCCAGCAGCTTATGCTTGAAACCTGGTCAAATAAGGCGATAAACGAGATGTATTACCCCGGCTCGACCTTCAAGGTCATAACCGCGGCTATGGCTTACGAGGAAAACCTTGTGAGCGAGACCGAGACCTTTAACTGTCCCGGATACCATTACGTCAGCGGACAGAAGATACATTGCCACAATCATAAGGGACACGGTACGGTGACCTTTGCGCGCGGACTTCAGCAATCCTGTAACCCCGTGCTTATGATGATGGGTGAGCGCATCGGCGCTGAGAGATACCTCGATTATTTCTCGTCCTTCGGCTATTTTGAGAAGAGCGGAATTGACATTTCGGGCGAGAGCGTGACAAGCAAGGGCGTTACCTTCTGGAGCGAGCAGGATTTTCTTAATTCCGCGCAGACTCCGCTTAACCTTGCGGTCGCATCCTTTGGACAGAACTTTAAAATTTCCCCCGTGGCGCATCTTACCGCGATAAACGCGGTCGCCAACGGCGGCTACCTCGTTACTCCTCATTTTATCAAGGAGATAACCGATAACGAGGGCAACGTTATTTATTCATATGAAAACACGGTTCGCCGTCAGGTAATCAGCGAGGATACCTCAAAAAAGGTATCTGCCGTGCTTGAGGACGGCGTTTCGGGTGACGGAGGCGCGAAAAACGCCTACGTTGCGGGATACAAGATCGCCGCAAAGACGGGAACGAGTGAGAAAAAGGACACAAAGAGCCCTTATACCGACACTCCCTACGTTTGTTCGACGGTAGCCTACGCGCCCGCCGACGATCCCAAGATCACCGCGCTCATCCTCGTTGACGAGCCGACCGAGGGCGTTCTCTACGCGAGTACGATAGCCGCGCCTTATATAGCTAATCTCTTTGAGGAGGTCTTGCCATATTACGGCGTTGAGGCGGAGTATACCGAGGAGGAGCTTGCAAAGCTGGCGATAAGCTCGCCTATGCTTGTCGCGGCAAGAGTTGAAACGGCGAAAAACCTTGCCGAGCTTCTCGGCTTTGAGGTCGAGATCGTCGGCGACGGCGAATACGTAAAGGCTCAGTCGCCCGCGACGGGAGAGCTTGTTGAGCCCGGAAGCGCAAAGATAATACTTTACACCACCGATAAAGCGGTAAATGAAAAGAAGATGGTCACGGTCCCCTCGCTCACGGGTATGACGGCGGTCGCCGCGAACGGAACCTTGACGAATTTGGGACTTAACATCAGAATTTCGGGAACTAAAAATTATATGTCGGGCAAGGGCGCGCAAGTCGTGGAGCAGAGCCCCGCGGCAGGTACGCTCGTTGAGGAGGGCAGCGTTGTAAACGTGACCTTCAGATACCTTGACGACGATGACAGATAAAAGAAAATAAGATTATAACGGATATTCGACTCCGATGAAAAATATACTTGTACAAAGATTATTTTTCGGAGGATTAGGATATGCTTTTGAGTGAGATTTTGAGCCGCGCGGGTATTGATTTTGTGCCGACGCGCGACGTCACGGTGACGAGTATAGTGCCCGATTCAAGACGGGCGGAAAAAAATTGCCTTTATATTGCGATAGAAGGACTGCACAGCGACGGGCACGCCTATATTGGCGAGGCGGTGGCAAGGGGCGCGTGTGCGGTCGTTGTGTCAAGTGCCGCCATGCATGACGGCAGATTTGACGTGGGAAAGTACTCCGATACGCAGATAATTACGGTTGAGGACTGCCGAGAGGCGTCGGCAAGACTTTTTTCGGCGTTTTACGGCAATCCGCAGGATGAAATGACACTCATCGGAGTCACGGGAACGAACGGAAAGACCTCGGTATCACGCATACTTTACGAGATCGTAACACGCTCGGGCGAGGCGTGCGGTCTTATCGGAACGGCGGGGTGTATCTGCCGTGGCGAGAAAATTGACGTCAAGTCACGGGATGAGCTTGCCAATATGACGACTCCCGATCCTGAGGAATTATACAAAATCCTCGCGATCATGCGTGATATGGGAGCGAAATACGTTATTATGGAGGTCACGAGCCACGCGCTCGCGCTAAATAAGGTCGCTCCGATATGCTTTGAGCTTGCCGTCTTTACAAATCTCAGTGAGGATCACCTTGATTTTCACGGCGATATGGAGAGCTACTATCAAGCCAAGAAAAAGCTTTTCGCACAAAGCAAAGCGGCTATAATCAACTGTGACGACAGATACGGCAGACGGCTCAAGGACGAGATCGTGATACCGAGATATACCTGCTCGGCGGAGGATCGCGCCGTCGACGCGCTTGCGACCGATATAAGATACAGGGACGAATGCGCGATAGAATATAAGCTCGTGTCACACTCGGTCAGATTGCGGATCCGCACGGTTCTTCAAGGAAAATTCAACGTGATGAACACGCTTGAGGCGGCGTTTGCCGCGATAAAGCTTGGAATTTCACCGATCAGCGTGAAGGAATCGCTTGCTGGATTCAAGGGAGTTGACGGACGGCTTGAGCGCGTGAAAATAAACAAAAGAGCCGAGATTTCGGTATATATAGACTACGCGCATACACCCGACGCGCTTGAAAATCTGCTTTGCGCCGCGCATTCGATGCGACACAGGGGACAGAGAATAGTGCTTTTGTTCGGCTGCGGCGGAGAGCGAGAGAGAGAAAAGCGCGCTATGATGGGAAAAATAGCTTCTTCGATGGCGGATTTCGTCATCGTGACCTCGGACAACAGTCGAAGTGAGGATCCGTCGGACATTATCGGTGAGATCGTGTCGGGAATTGACGGTGACGGACATTTTACGGTCATCGAGGACAGATACGAGGCTATCGAATACGCGATAAAGAACGCAAGGCGGGGGGATCTGATCTTCCTTGCGGGCAAGGGACACGAAAATTACGAAATAAATAAAGACGGCAGGAGAGATTTCTGCGAAAAGGATATAGTTTGCTCGCTCGCCGACAAATATTACGGATAGGGCGACGGGAAGGATGACCGATGAAGATAAGGCTTGGAATGGGAAAGCTTGATATGGCGCGCATAGCCGAGTATTGCTCGGGCGAGATATACGATTTTACGGGCGCGCTTGGCTGTGAGTTTGAATATATCTGCACCGATTCTCGCGAGGCGGACGACAAAACGATGTTCGTCGCGACACGCGGAGAGCGCGTTGACGGACACGATTATATAATCAGCGCGATAGATAAGGGCTGCCGTTGCATTCTTTGTGAGTACGTTCCCAGCGATATCGTCGGTAAGAAGGCTTGCTTTGTAGTCGTTGAAAACTCAATCGAGGCATTTTCGCACGCCGCGAGAGGATATCGCGCCGATATGCGAATGAAGACCGTCGCAATTACGGGAAGCGTCGGCAAAACCACCACAAAGGAGCTGTGCGCGGCGATCATCCGCGAGAAATACAAGCTTTACAGTACGGTCGGAAACTTCAACAGTATTATCGGAATGCCGATGTCGCTTATGGAAGCGGATAGGGGCTGCGAGGCGGCGGTCTTTGAGATGGGCATGAGCGGCTTTGGCGAGATCAGCCCGATGTCGCTTTGCGCAAGACCTCACGTCGCGATGGTGACCAATATCGGCAGCTCACATCTTGAATACTTAAAAACGCGCGAGAATATCGCTTGGGCAAAGCTTGAGATAGCCGACGGACTTGACTCTGACGGATATCTGCTTCTTATGGGCGACGAGCCTATATTGCGCGGCGAGGTTATCAAAAAATACGCGGAAAAATGTAATATACTCTACGTTGGAACGAATAAAAACGATGAAAACGACGCGCTTGTTGAAAATATCAGAGTTGAAGGCGACAAAACGCTCTTTGACCTTTATTTCGGCGGCGAAAAATACGAAAATCTTGAAATCAGCGCGATAGGACGGCATTTTGCGATAAACGGAGCGTTTGCGGCGATTGCCGCGCTCCTTATCGGATGTGACGAGCGCGAGATCAGAGCGGGACTTTCAGCCTACGCGCCAAGCGGAATGCGACAGAATATCAGCGACAGAAACGGTGTCAGGCTTATTGCCGACTGCTACAACGCCGCACCCGAGTCAATGCGCGCGGCGCTTGAGGTGCTTCGGGGCATCAATGTCGACGGCAAGAGGATCGCCGTGCTTGGCGATATGCGTGAGCTTGGCGCAAATTCAGACGAGCTTCACCGCGAGGTCGGAAAATTTGCGGCGGAGCGCACCGATATGCTCTTTACGCTCGGTCAGTCGGGCGCGCTTATAGCCGAGGGTGCTATCTTGGGCGGACTTGATAAGAAAAAGGTCGCATCCTTCCTTGACGGCGAGGAGATAGACGCGCTTGTCGGCGCGATAAGAGAAAATTTAGCAGAGGGTGACGCAATTTTGTTCAAGGCGAGCAGAGCCATGAGGCTTGAGCGCGTTATTGAGAGGCTTTTTGATTAAAATACGGTAGCTCAATTTTAAGGAATTCTAATTTTTGGAGAAGAAAATGCTTTACGACAGATTAAATAGCTTGGGAATAAATAAAATTATAGGAATTGAGTCAATTATCGTGCTCGTTGCGGTATTTTTACTCAGCGTGCTTGCGACAAGACTTATTTTGCCCGTGCTTCGCGCGAGAAAGCTCAATCAGCCTATAAATATGTACGTGCTTGAGCATGCGTCAAAGTCGGGAACGCCGACGATGGGCGGACTCTGCTTTATTTTAGGCTCGCTTACCGCGATGCTTATCTGGATCGCGCTTGAATATTCGGGAACGCTCGGCAACTATTCTAATTTTGAGAACGGCGCGCTTATTCCGATAGCGCTTACCTTCTGCCTTGCGGTCGGCAACGGCTTTATCGGTTTTTTTGACGACTACAAAAAGCTTGTAAAGAAGCAGAACGAGGGGCTCAGCGAAATGCAAAAGCTTCTGCTCCAGATCGTAGTTGCGGCGGCGTATCTTTGCATGATGGGAATGACCGATAATCTTCCCACGGCTCTTGCAATTCCGTTTACAAATCTCTCGCTTGAGCTTTCCTACTTTGCATATCCCCTGTATCTTCTCGTGATAGTCGGATTTGTCAATAGCACGAACATCACCGACGGTATTGACGGACTTGCTTCGTCGATCGGCGTAACGGTCGGTGTCGCCTTGCTTGTGACGGCAATCGCGACCGCATCAAGATTTACCGCCATCAGCGCGGCAACGCTTATTGGCGCGTTGCTTGGCTTCCTTGTCTTCAACCACTATCCCGCAAAGGTCTTTATGGGAGATACCGGCTCGCTGTATATCGGCGCGCTCATTATGGGATGCGCTATAAGCGACGGAATGCTGCTTGGCGTAATTATTATGTCCTTCGTGTTCATTCTCGATATGCTTTCAAGCCTTTTGCAAAGACTTTACTATAAGCTGAGCGGCGGCAAAAGACTCTTTAAAAAAGCCCCCGTGCATCATCATTTCCAGCTCCTTGATTGGTCGGAGGTGAAGATCGTGCTTGTATTTACGCTTGTGTCGGCGATCTTCTGTGCGCTTGGTGTTATAGGCGTGTTAATTTAAAACTAAACAAATAATTTATTTATGGAGGTGATTTCGTGAGCGAGAAGCAGAAAAATGACAAAAAAAGCGGCTTTTTCTTAAAATATAAGCGCGGCATTATCGGCGACGCTTACGAGAGAAGCCTTGAAAAAGACGATCCCATATACAAAGAGCCGATACACGCGCTCGAGCTTCCCCCAGAGGAAAAGAAGCTCATACGCGGCGGCATTGACGTGTATTTTCTGATAATCGTTCTCGCTATCTCGCTTATCGGCGTGGTAATGGCGTACAGCGCAAGCTCGTTTGACGGTCAGAAATATATGGGCGACAGTCTTTATTACGTCAAGAGGCATATTATCTTCTTGATTATCGGCATTGGCTTTGCCGCGCCCTTCGTTATCCTTGCTCGCCCGTGGTTCTGGCGGCTCTTTGCAATAATTGCCTACGCGGCGTCGATCCCGCTTTTGCTTGCCGTTCTCGTTATCGGTAGCACGGGAGGAGGCGCGCAGAGATGGATCGCAATCGGCCCGCTTACTATCCAGCCCTCTGAGCTTGCGAAGATGGCGGTCGTAATGTTTTTGGCGCTTATAATGTCGAAATATGAGAAAAAAATAGAGTTAAGTCAACGCTTCAAGGGGCATTTCAGATACGGCGTGCTTTATCCCGTGCTTGTTATTGCCTCGATATGCGGACTCGTTATGCTTGAAAAGCACTTGTCGGGACTTATAATCATCGGTCTGCTCGGTCTTACGATAATGTTTATCGGCGGAACGCAGAAAAAGTGGATGTTCCTCATCATCGGCGCGGGTCTTGTTGCCGTGCTTTTGGTGCTTTTGGTGTCCGATTACGCGATGGAGCGTGTAAATACGTGGCTATTTCTTGAAAAAGCCGACCCGCGCGGCTCGGCATGGCAGACCTGGCAAGGACTTTACGCCATCGGCTCGGGAGGATTTTTCGGTGTCGGACTTGGAAACAGCCGCCAGAAATACGGCTACGTTTCAGAGCCGCAGAACGACTTTATTTTTACGATAGTTTGCGAGGAGCTTGGCTTCTTCGGCGCGCTTATCGTCATCGCGCTCTTCCTGCTTCTTTTGTGGCGAGGATACAAGATCGCGGCGAGTGCGCCCGACAAATTCTGCTCGCTCGTCGTCTACGGTCTGACTACAAAGATCGCTTTGCAGACTATACTTAACATCGCCGTCGTAACCAATTCGATGCCGAATACGGGTATCGCCTTTCCGTTCTTCTCGTCGGGAGGCACGGCGCTGATATTGCAGATATTTGAAATGGGAATAATCCTTTCAATATCAAGGTTTTCTTACGTTAAAAAATAGCTTTTGAGAATAGCATACAAAACCGATTTTCCTTTTTCAGCATCACGGTTTTCCTGCGATAAAAATAGCTTTTGGAGAAATATATGAGAGTGCTTATGACCGGCGGAGGAACTGCGGGACACGTAAACCCCGCTATCGCTATCGCCAATACGATAAAAAAATACGAGCCTGACGCAGAGATAGTTTTCGTCAGCTCAAATCTTACTAAGGATAAGGCTCGCGACCTCGTTCCGCGCGCGGGCTACAAGCTTTTGGGCGTTGATATTTGCGGCAGATATCAGCTCTGGAATCCTATGAATATAAGAACGCTTGCACTTATGGTGATCTCACGCGGTCAGGCAAGAAAAATAATCAAGGAATTTAAGCCCGACCTTATCATCGGCACGGGCGGCTTTGCATGCTATCCCTTGCTCAATGCGGGCGCGGATATGGGCATTCCCACTATGGCGCACGAGTCGAACGCTATCGTCGGCAAGGCGATAAAGCGTCTTGCTGGCAAGCTTGACTCGATTATGACCAACTTTGAGTCGACTAAAAAGAGCATTGTCGGCGCAAAGAGAGTGGTAAGAGTCGGAAACCCCTCGGTATTCGTTCCGAAATCGAAGGACGAGGTCGAGCTTGAGGGCAATTTTGCGCGCAGAGTGCTTTCCTTTGGCGGCTCGGGCGGAGCTGAGACCTTAAACGACGGAATGCTTGAGGTTATAAAGGCACTGGCGACAAAATATCCCGACACCGAGTTCCGTCACGCGACGGGAAAGCGCGACCGCGATAGAATTAGCGCACTTTTTGAGAGCGCGGGACTTCTTTCGCTCCCCAACGTCAAGCTACTTGAGTATATTTATGATATGAACGACAGAATGGCGGCGGCAGATATAGTTATCTCGCGCGCGGGAGCTATGAGCATTTCCGAGCTTTCCTTGTCTGGCAAGGCATCAATTCTCGTGCCCTCGCCCACCGTTGCGGAAAATCACCAGTTCAAGAACGCAAAGCCTATCGCCGACGCAAAGGCGTGCTTGATGGTCGAGGAAAAGGATTTCTCGTCGGGCGCGCTTTGCGATGCGGTCGAGAGCTTGTTGCTTGACGAAAAAATGAGAGAGCAGATGGGCAAGAGCTTCAAAGCCTTTGCCGAGCCTGAGGCAAACGAGAAGATATATGACGAGATAAAATTTATTTTGTCCGAAAGAAAGAAAATCTGATGGGATAAAATCGTTTTGTTTTCCCCAAAAAAGATTTTTGTGGGATAAATTCGTTTTGCCCGAAAAGTAAGGAATTTTAAGGAGAGGAGTGAAAACATGGACGGCAAAAAAAGACCTGAAGAAAAGGTAAGAGAAGGGCTTGAGTCTGCGCGTGACGCCGTGATAGGCAGGATCGGTGAGAAGCGCGTCAAAAAAATAATAAGAGTTATATCCGTCCTGCTCGCTCTTGCGGCGCTTCTTGTCGTCGCGTCATTCTTCTTCAAAATAGGCAGCATTGAGGTCACGGGCGACGTTACCATGTTTAACGAGGGCGAGGTCATCCGCGCGGCACGGATTTACGAGGGCAACAGACTTTTCGCAAAGTCAAGCCGCCGTATCGAGCGCAATATCCGCGCCGCACTGCCGCTTGCCGAGAGCGTTAAGGTCAGAAAGTCGCTTTCGGGCAAGGTCAGTATAGATATTGAGTTTGCCGACGTGTATTATTACACGAAGGTGGGCGACCTTTACTATGCGCTTGACGAGGAGCTTCGCGTGCTTGATTTTGACGAGTCAAGGAACAAATATTCGGCATATAACGCCGTTTACGTCAGACTTCCCGAGCTGAGAGAGCCGAAAAAGGGAGAAGCTCTCGTCTTTTACGACACGGTTGAGGAAACCGACGCCGAGGGCGAAACGCTTTACGAGGTGAAAAAGACAAGCTATTACGATTTTGTCGTGGAGTTTCTCGCCACGCTCAAGGAAAGCGGATACCACACCGAGAGCCGAGCTATCGACTTAAGAGAAAAATTTGAGATCGAGCTTGTTTATGCCGACAAATTCGTGATAAAATTCGGCAATTCGCGCGATCTTGACGTAAAGTTCCGTATTTTGAGCGAGATCATCCGTGAGGGCTCGATGGATTACGTAAATAAGGGCGTGATCGACCTCTCCGATCCGTCAAAGGCATTCGCCCGCGCCGACGAATCGCTTGATCTGACGAATTATTTTGATTAATAAGAATATACGCCGTGTGCGACTTCCATTTTTGCGGACAGTTGACACGGCGTTTTTTTATCGTAATCTCTGCCGCGTGACGCGATGTTTTTGTGCGACACGGCGTTTTTGTATAAAAATGGCTCTTTTCTTCGTGAATTCCAAAACTGACCGATGGGCATAATTTTTATATCGGTCAATCCGAGGAAACGGAGAAACGAGATGTATTATAACAAGGTTGAAATATGCGGAGTCAACACGTCGGAGCTTAAAGTACTTGACGACGACGAGAAAAGAGAGCTTCTCTTGAGGATCCGCGACGGAGACACCGAGGCAAGACAGGAGCTGATATACGGAAATTTGCGACTCGTGCTGTCGGTCATCAAAAAGTTTGGCGGTAAAAAGGATAATGCCGACGATCTTTTTCAGGTTGGGTGCATCGGTCTGTGCAAGGCGGTTGACAACTTCAATGTAGAGCTTGACGTAAAATTCTCGACCTATGCCGTGCCGATGATCATTGGTGAGGTCAGACGGTATCTGCGCGACAACAACGCCATAAGGATCAGCAGATCGTTGCGTGATCTCGCCTACCGCGCGCTCCAGGCGCGCGAGCAGATACAAAGTGAGAAGATGTGCGACGCTACGGTCGACGAGATAGCCGAGCGAGTCGGATGCGAGAAGGAATCGATCGCGCGGGCGATGGAGGCGATAATCGAGCCGATATCTATATACGAGCCGGTCTACAACGACGGCGGTGACTCGCTTTACGTCATAGATCAGCTCAGCGACGAGGGCTCGGGCGAGGAGAGCTGGCTTGAGGATATCGCTCTGTCCGATGCGTTCAAGCATCTGAGTGAGCGTGAAAAAATGATAATAAATATGCGTTATTTCAAGCGGCGCACCCAGACCGAGATCGCGGGTGAGATAGGAATATCGCAAGCGCAGGTATCAAGGCTTGAAAAGTGCGCGCTTGAAAAAATGCGGCGGCAGATGGTGTGAAAACGGCGGACAGCTCAAAGTGGATTTGCTGACGAAAGCAAAAAGGCGGATTAACTTAAAAAAGAGATTATAGACAAACGAAAAAAGCGGTACGACAAACGTCGTACCGCCTTCGTTTTTTATAAAATTACTTCTTAACGCTCTTGAATCCGCCGAAGAATGTCTCAAAGGGATCCTCGTCCTTCTTAGCGGACGCGGTCGTACCTCTGTACATAGGGGTAGCGATGGGGGGCTTCTTCTCGTCCTTCTTGTCAAATCCGGTTGCGATGATGGTAACCTGCATCTCGTCCTCAAGCTCGTCGTCAAAGCCAACGCCCCAGATGATGTTTGCGTCGGGATGAGCTTCGTTCTGGATAAGAGTTGCAGCAAGCTCTGCATCCTCAAGTCCAACGTCGGGAGATACGACGAAGCGGATAAGGATACCTTGCGAGCCGGTGATGGAGGACTCGAGAAGGGGAGAGGAGATAGCCATCTTTGCGGCGATCTCTGCCTTGTCCTTACCGGTAGCGGAGCCAACGCCCATGTGAGCGTAGCCTGCGTCTCTCATAATGGTGGAAACGTCCGCAAAGTCAAGTCCGATGAAGGAGGAGCCGTTAACGAGGTCGGAAATGCTCTTGACACCGGTGTAGAGAACGCTGTCTGCTACCTCGAATGCGTTTGCAAGAGTAATTCTCTGGTCGCTTACTTCCTTGAGCTTGTCGTTGGGGATGATAATAAGGGCGTCTACGAACTGAGCAAGCTCGTTGATACCTTCCTCGGCGTTCTTTGCTCTTACCTTACCCTCAAAGGAGAAGGGACGGGTAACGATACCGATGGTGAGAATGCCCATTTCCTTTGAGATGCGAGCAACTACGGGAGCTGCGCCCGTACCTGTTCCGCCGCCCATACCTGCGGTAACGAATACCATGTCGGTATCTGTGAGGAGAGACTTGATCTCGTCGATAGATTCCTCAGCCGCGCGCTTACCGATCTCGGGGCGAGCGCCTGCGCCACGTCCGCCGGTGAGCTTTTCACCGATAACGAGCTGAGAGGGCGCGTTGGAACGATGGAGAGCCAAACGGTCTGTGTTAACGGTGATGAATTCAACACCCTTGATGTTTGAATAGATCATTCTGTTTACTGCGTTGTTACCGCCGCCGCCGACACCGATGACCTTTATGTTGGCACCTACTTCAATAGCGTCGTCATGTTCGAAAATTCCCATATTTTTAAATCCTCCGATTTATGTATTCATATTTTTTTACAAAAAGTTTATAAATAACGTATTATATAATTATAATAATACATTTACTTCGAAAAAGCAATAGTTTTTTAAAAAATTATTTATTTTTTGTGTTTATTTTTTGAATTGATTTGCTTTTGGGATATGAGGCTATCCGTTATAAAATCTTCTGAGAAAACCGTCGTCAAGATCGGAATGAGCAAAGGGTGAGCGCGCTGAGCTCAGGCGCATCTGCATTGTGGGAGAGTAGCCGACCTCGCCGACAATAATATGCTCGATAAGCGTTACCCCGATGGCTGAGAGTGCCGCCTCTATCCTTGCGGTGATCTCGCGGTCAGAGCTGCTTGGTATAGCGACGCTTGAAGGGTGATTGTGCGAGATTATTGCGTTCGTGGCGTTCTCGGCAAGAGCAAGTCTTGCTATCGTTCTCGGGTCTATCGACGCGCTGTTTGCGCTTCCGCTTGATATTTCGCTGAATTTTATAAGTCGCATTGAGCTGTCAAGCAGCATCACGCAAAATCTTTCTTCCTTAAGTCCCGAAAAATACTGCGTCAGAAATTCGCCGACCGAGGAGAGCGTATCGTATACAGCCTTGCATGAAGGTATGATCACCTTGTCGCGCCTGTATATTTCGGAGACGAGCGAAAAGAGAAGCGCGGTATTGTCCTTGACACCCTTGATCTGCGTAAGTCTTTGCCAATCTGCTTCAATTGCCTTTCTCGGTGAGCCGAACTTGTCAACAAGCTCGTGCGCCATATCGTTTGTGTTTCTTTGCGGTATCGAATAGAAAAGAAGCATTTCCATAAGCTCGTGATCGCTGAAGATCCTTGCGCCGAACTCTGTATACTTGTTTTTCATTCTTTGCCGATGACCTGCGTGGCTATGTCCCGAAGTCCCGTTTTTGATGAGTGCTTTATCTGTTTGCTTTAGTTTCATACTGTGTCCATAATGCATATATTTGATTTATACAACCAACATGGTTGATTTTATGCAAGCTTTCCTTGAATTGTCCTTTTAACGCATATAAAACCAAAATGAATATTATACATGAAATGCCAATTAATATTCATATTGGCGATGGAAACGCCCCACCGTGATTGAGGTTTTATGACCTTGTTTCCGTTTGTTTTCGGTAAAACGTGAAGGGCGTTGACCTTTACCTTGTTTTCTTAATCTCGGGAAACGCGATCTTTCTGATATAATAGTCGTGTTTTGAGCGAAAGGAGAAGTCTATAATGGACAACACAATTGAAAAGCATACCGAGTACGTAACTGCGCGAGTGGTCAAAACGAACCGCGGCTACGGACTATTTATTATAAGCGGTGACGGGAAAGGGAAGACCTATCCCGATCTGACAAGCGACCTTGCGCTGCTATGTGACTTTGCCGACAGGATAAACGAGGGTGAGGTGTCACCACTGCACGTCTACGATATTATCGAGGATATGCTTGGATAGCCGCAACAGAGTGTTCTTGCCGACGTTTGTCGTCAGCAGCATCAGTATGCATCCGCAAACCGCCATGAAAATTCTTGTGATCGTTTATCAGCGCACCGCCGATTTAAACGCGACCGCCCTGCCTATAATGTGTATCTTATCCAGCTCCTTGCCTTCAAATACGAGGGGCTGGTAATTTGCGTTTTCGGGGATAAGCATTATTTTCTGCGCGTCGGGGTAGTAATAAACGCGCTTGAGCGTTGCCTCATCGTTTATAATTACCGCCGCGATCTCGCCGTTATTCACCATATCGGCTTTTTTTATGAAAACAGTATCGCCGTGGCAGATGCGCGCGTCCTTCATACTGTCGCCGTTTGCAATAAGGCAAAAGTCCGCGTCGGTGTCAATATCGGTTACGACCGAGCCTCCGTCCTCCTGGTTAGCAAAGACGGGATATCCGCAGGATATCTCACCGATGAGGGGAAGAAGTTTGAATTTTGACGAGCCCCGCTTTTGCATTGTGACGTCGTCGGTGTTGCCGAGCAGGAAGCTCTCGCTGACTCCGAGCGCGTTTGCGATAGCGCAGATGGCGTCTGCCTTTGGTATATACACACCGTTGACATACTGGCTCATTCTCGGCTTCGAAATACCCGTTCTGCGCGAAAGCTCAGCGGCTTTAATATTCTTTTCTTGCATTACGTGGGTAAGACGTGACCTGAAATCAACCATTTGCGCCACCACCTTTCTTTCATTTTTGATTATAACACATAGTTAAGCAAATGTCAACAGTTTTGAAGAAAAAAGTTAAATAAATTTAATTATCGCTTGGGGGTTGACAAAATAGAACGTTAGTGCTATAATTTGGACAGTTAAGATTGCAAAACGGGCAGAGATCGTAACAATCCTTATTTTGTAAGATAAAATCATACGGTGACGAAATCGGGGCTTTTGTCGTACTTAAAAACACCAAATTGAAAAATAAAGCTTCAATTTATTTCCATATTAAGCATGACAGAAATACGGCTTTTATTTTTTTAACGATACGGTTAAGCAAACTTAACAATATATAAATGCGCCCCTTAGCCTGTTTTGGAGCGCGGAAAGGTAAAGATTTTGGCGTTTGCAGGAATGTGCCCCTACTTAAAGGAAGCGAAGACGGTTGATCGCACGGTTTGCGAGTGCGCTCGCTTCACCTTTCCCGACAGGGCTTGCCGTCGGGAAATTTTATACGGATATTGCGGACATCCTACCGAGTGGAAGAATTGTCCGTTCAAGAAAGCTATGGATGACTTTTACGAAAGGAAGTATGCTGAGGATGCAAAAAAAATCAGTTGACGGAATTATGAGCCTTAAAAACCGTGAGATCAAAGCCTTGAAGGAGCAAAATCAGGCTCTTGAGATCACAAACACGATCATTTCAGCCTATTTGTCTGTGCTTGTCGAGAGGCTTGGCGGCGTGAGGATACCAAAGCGCGAGATCAGCGCGGCGCTTGGCGGCTTTGTCACGACGGCGCAGTCGGACGGTGAGGATTACGTGATTAAGGTTGAAAAGCTTTCTCCCGTGGGTGAGCGCGGTGAAGAATAACAAATATTTAAAATGGAAGGAAACGTCGGGGCTTGAGAGCATACGCCGACTTGCCGAGGAGGGACTTTCCGACGAGGAGATAGGCATTCGCTCGGGGATAGGCGTCACGCTTTTGCGCAGATGGAAGAAAAAGATACCCGAATTCGCCGCCGCAATTGAGCTTGGGCGCGCGGGGGCAGATTACGCCGTCGTTGAGGCGCTTTACAAGAAGGCGGTAGGGTATAACGTGTCACTTTCAAAGACGTATAAGCTCAAAAGGGTTGATTACGATCCCGAAACCGGCAAAAAGCTGCGCGAATACGAGGAGCTTGCGACGGGAATTGATGAAAATTACTTCCCGGGCGACCTCAAGGCAGAGACCTTCTGGCTTCGCAACCGCCAGCCTGAGCGTTGGAGCGAAAAGCCCACGCGGGCGCAGGGTGACGGTGAGGAGGGTGGCTTTGGAGTGGTCGAGCTTCCCGAAGCAGACACAATCGACGACGAGCCTGACAGTCCTGACGGTGACTGAGCGCGTGAGGTTAAGAATATGGTGATCTGGCGACCTCAGCCGAGGCAGGCGGAATTTATGCGGCGACTTGAGGACGAGGCGCTTTACGGTGGCGCGGCAGGCGGAGGCAAGAGCGATTGCGCGCTTGCCGAGGCACTAAGACAGATAAATATTCCGCATTACAGAGGCTTGATACTCAGAAAGACATATCCCCAGCTCTCCGAGCTTATCGACCGCTCACACGAGATCTACGGCGCGGCGTGCCGTGGCGCAGTCTACAACGAAACCAAGCATTTCTGGCATTTTCCCTCGGGAGCCAAGATATATTTCGGCTCGCTTGCACATCTTGACGACCGGTATAACTATCAGGGAAAGCGCTATGATTTCATTGATTTCGACGAGCTGACGCAGTTCACCTTTGACGAATACAGCTATCTTTTCTCGCGTAACCGACCGAACGGCCCCGGCACTCGCTGTTATATGCGTGCGCAGGCAAACCCCGGCGGCATCGGTCACGGCTGGGTAAAGGAGAGATTCGTCACACCAGCGCCGCCCCTCACGACGATATGGGAAAGCGTCAAGGTCAGGTTTCCCGACGGACACGAGGAGATACGCAAAAAATCGCGCATCTTCGTTCCGTCAACCGTCTTTGACAACAAAATATTGCTTGAGAACGATCCCGATTATCTTACGCGCCTTGCGTCCTTGCCCGAGGCAGAGAGAGCCGCTCTGCTTTACGGTGATTGGAATAGCTTTTCAGGGCAGGTTTTTACCGAATGGAAAAACGAGCCCGACGGTTATCTTGACAGAGCCTCCACGCACGTGATCTCCCCATTTAAAATTCCGCGCGATTGGAAGGTCTACAGGAGCTTTGACTGGGGCTATTCGCGTCCGTTTTCGGTGGGATGGTACGCGGAGGACAGTGACGGAGTGCTTTATCGCATCCGCGAGCTTTACGGCTGCACGTCAACCCCGAACGAGGGTGTAAGATGGGAGGCGGCGAAGATAGCCGCAGAGATAAAGAGGATAGAGCGAGAGGATGAAAACCTATCGGGCAGAGCTATCCGCGGTATTGCCGACCCCGCGATATATCAGAAGAACGGCGGTGAGAGTATCGGCGGTATCATGGAGAAGCAGGGAGTATACTGGGATCGCGCGGACAACTCGCGAATTGCGGGCAAGCAGCAGATACACAACCGACTTGCCTTTGACGGCGCGGGCAGACCAAGGCTGTATATTTTCTCGACCTGCCGACAGTTTATAAGGACGTTTCCGTGCCTCGTTTACGACACGGTTGACGTTGAGGACGTTGACACGTCGGGTGAGGATCATATCTACGACGAGCTTCGCTATATGTGCATGGAGCGTCCCGTAAGGGCGATATTGAAGCCTCGCGGAGAAGCTCTCCTTGTCCGAGCAGATCCCTTGGAGCTTTATACTCCGCAAAAATCCTCTTATCCCTTGCGCGCTCGCTTTTCGGAGAGCGGGGGAAGAAACACATTTTTATAATTGCCTCGCATTTTTGAGGGGCGAAGAAGGACATTTTTGTAATCGCCTCTCATTTTGAGAGCGCAGAAAGGACGTTTTATTAAATGAACAAGGAAAAAGTAAGTGCTTTCCCCGACGTGATAAAGGCGGTATCGACGCTTGCCGACTACAAAAGAGGGAAGCGTGAGCTTGAATTGCGCCTCTCTCACGAAAGGGAGGTATGGAAAGCGGTTTATTCGGGATCGGGCTCTTCATCCTGGATATTTAACAGTATCGTAAATAAGCACGCCGACGTGATCGACAGTATACCGACCTGCGTTTGCCTGCCGAGAGAAAAGCGCGACGAGAAGGATGCCGAGAAGCTCTCAAAGATAATTCCCGTTATCAGCGAAAGATGCAATTTTGAGCAGACCTATTCCGAAAACACCTGGAACAAGCTCAAGCACGGAAGCGCGATCTACGGAGTTTTCTGGAATAGCTCGCTTGAGGGCGGACTTGGCGATATCGACATCCGTTCTCTTGATATTTCAAGCGTTTACTGGGAGCCCGGCATCACCGACATCGAGGACTCAAAAAATCTCTTTATCGTCGGATATTGTGATCCCGAGCAGCTTGAAATGATATATCCTCACTTCAATTTTGAGCGTGAGAGCGAGTCGATTGACCGCGTCGCGACGAGCGTGGGTCTTGGAGTGAAGGATGGAGAAAAATGCGCCGTTATCGACTGGTATTACAAGAAATACTCTCAGGACGGCACCCCGATATTGCATTATTGCAAGTTCGTGGGCGGATGCGTGCTTTATAGCTCCGAGGGCGAAGAGGGATGCATTGACGGCTGGTACGAGCATGGCAAATATCCTATCGTTTTTGACAATATGTATCCCCAGTACAGCGACGTTTGCGGCTTTGGACTTATCTCTATTGCAGACAAGCCGCAGGAGTATATCAACCGACTTGACGAGAACATTCTCGGTTATAGCGATTGGGCATCACGCGTGCGCTTCTGGGCAAAGCGAAGCCTTGGAGTCAACGAAAAGGATTTTCTTGATCTTGACAAGAGCATCGTCGAGGTCGAGGGCGATATCGACGAGGAAAAGCTCAAGCAGATCGAGATAGGCGCGCTTGACGACTCGATAATCAACGTCAAGCTGCTTAAAATTGACGAGCTTAAGGAGATAACCGGCTCGCGCGACGTGTCGCAGGGCGGTATCTCGGGCGGTGTAACCGCCGCGTCGGCGATCAGTATATTGCGCGAGGCGGGAGCTAAGACCTCGCGTGACGGAATTGCCGAAACTTATCGAGCCTACGTCAAGATAATGTCGCTCGTCATCGAGCTTATAAGACAGTTCTACGATGGGAACAGAGTTTTCCGCATCGTCGGTGATACGGGCGAGAGAGAATACCTTGAATTTTGCGGCAGAGATATCCGCGGACGCGACGGCTGCTTCAGACCCTTCTTTGATATTGAGGTCAGCGCGAGCAAAAAGTCGCCTACCGAGTCAAAGCAGAAAAACGAATTTGCCAAGTCGCTTTACGACGCGGGAGCATTTGATCCCGAAAACCGTGAGCAGACGCTTATGATGCTTGAGCTTATGGACTTTGAGGGCGTCGGCAAGCTGAAGGGCAGCCTCAGGCATGCGTCGGAGGGACACGGAAATGATAAGAGTAAGCCTTAAAAAAGAGGGAAGCGATCTTAGATTGATCCTTTGCGGTCACGCAAATTACGCGCCGCGCGGCGAGGATATAGTATGCGCCGCGGCATCGGGCATCGTTTACGCGCTTATGGGCTATCTTCTCAATTTCGGCAAGAGCGATTTCAAGATCAACGCGGTGGAGGAGGGCTACGCGGACCTTCTTTGCGCGGATAGGTATACCGATATATTAAAGCTTGTCGTGCTTGGGCTTGTTCAGCTTGAGGCGACCTACCCGGGATACATATCGGTAGATACTAAGGTCTGGAATTGGAACGTGAGAAAACCCGCGTAAAGTCACCCCTTGGGGTTTGGAAGGAGTTTACGTTTTTACTTATGGAAGAAAACAGAATCGCCGCGCCCGGCGATACGGGCGGAATGGGAGGAAGCACTCCCGAGGAAATGGGGACAAGCGCCCCCGAAACAAACAACGGTACCGAAAAAAATAATCTTAATCAGAACAGTGGCTCCGTCTCGGCGGCAGGCGGAGCCGGGAACGATGACAGAACGGCAGAGCGCGAGGAATACGACCGACTGATAAAGACGAGATTCAAGGATTTCTACACAGAGGACACGCAGAGGATGATAAACCGTCGCTTTAAGCACTATAAGACTCTTGCTGAGAAATACAAGACTCTCGAGGATTCCTTTTCGCAGAGCTCGCCCTCGCGCATCTCTGACGGGGAGCTGCTTGAAAGGATAAAGGCGGGTGCTGACGAGATAAGCGCAAAGCATAGTGATTTTTCGCTTGACGAGGCTTGCTCGTCCGAGCAATTTATCTCGCTTGCAAGACTTGCGCTTGAGGGTGGCTCTATCAGCTTGTCACAGGCGTATAAGCTCTCGTTTTTCGACAAATTGCTATCGATGGAAAGAGAGAGAGCCGAGCGCGAGACAGAGCAGAGAATATACGACAAGATAAGATCGGGCCGCGCGCGCGGACTTGAAAACGCAGTTCTGCCAAGGACGGGAGCGAGGAGCTTTTCCGCCTCCCGATTGACCAAAAACGACAGAGCCGAGCTTGCCAGACGAGCCGCCAACGGCGAGAAGATCGGCTTTTAAAGGAGATATAACAATATGTCCCGATTTGAAAGAATAATCAACAAAATTTTAATTTTCCTCTTCTTATTTTTGAGAAGAGGCGCGAGGAAAGGACACAGAAAACATGACAGAAATAAAGACTAATCTTCAGCTCTTCGGTGCGGGCGAGGCGGTGCTTGGCACTGAGGGCGTTATCAATGCGGATAATGGCAACGTAAAGGCTTACGGTATCGGCGAGGGACTCTCTGAGGAGATGAAGACCTACTATTCCGACTACCTTATCGACAACGCGGAGCCCGCGCTCGTTCACGATCGCTTCGCGCAGAAGCACAAAATTCCCACGGGCAACGGCAAGACCATTCAGTTCCGCAAGTACGATCCGCTTCCCAAGCTCACCTCTCCCATCGCGGAGGGTGTTACCCCCACAGGTCAGACCATCAATATGGGCACTCTCAACGCGACCGTCGCTCAGTACGGCGGCTACGTTGAGCTTACCGACCTTCTTATTATGACCGCTATCGACAATAATCTTTGCATGGCGACAAAGCTTCTCGGCTCTCAGGCAGGCAGAACGCTCGACTCTATCTCAAGAGAAGTGCTCGTAGGAGGCACAAACGTTCAGTACGGCGAGGGCAAGGTAAGCTCTCGCGCGCAGCTCGTCGGCGGGGAGGCTGAGGGCAACCATTATCTTACCGTTGACGCGGTTCGCCGCGCGGTGAGATTCCTCAAGAATCAGAACGCAGAGAAGATCGACGGCGCTTACGTTGCGATCATTCATCCCGATTGCGCTTACGATCTTATGAGCGATCCCAACTGGAAGTATCCCCATCAGTATGCTGATCCCTCCGCAATTTTTGAGGGTGAGATCGGCAAGATCGAGGGCGTAAGATTTATCGAAAGCACCGAGGCAAAGGTATTCCACGCAAACGACCTTGCCGAGAACATGAGAACTCTTACAGTGTCGGGCTCTGCAAACGGTGACACCGTTAATTTCTCGACCGACGCAACCGTTTATGAGGGTGCGCTTATCGGCAGAGAGGTGCTTATCGACGGCAAGAAGTATTACGTTTCGGCAAACACCGCTTCCTCTATGACCCTTTGCACCGACAGCACCAAGCAGACCGCGGCAAACGTAAATTGTGATAGCGGCACTATCATCTATCCCGGTGAGGCGGGCGCGTGCGGAGTTGACGTTTACGCAACTCTCGTATTTGGCGACAACGCTTACGGTACTACCGCGCTTTCCGACGGCGGACTTGAGCATATCGTAAAGCAGCTTGGCAGTGCGGGCAGCTCCGACCCTCTTAACCAGAGAGCGACTGTCGGCTGGAAGGCAACAAAGGTCACTGTTCGTCTTGTTGAGGCGTTCATGATCCGTATCGAGACCGCGGCAAGCGCGGCTTGATAAAAAACAAGCCAAGCAGCTTGATTTATAAAGTTGTATCGGCTTGAAAATAAAAGCCAAGCCCTTTATTTCAAAGGGCTTGGCACCCCAAAATATAAAATAAAAAAGAAAAAGCCGCGTATGCGGCGGACTGCGTGAAAGGCTTGCGAATTTCAGTAGTGAAACAAACTTTTTCACGCGCGAATTTTGCCTGACGGACAAAATTCATCGATTATTTTTTTTAGCCGCGTATGCGGCGGAAAGGTTTTATAATATGGAAAAGTATAAGGAATCTATTGCGGCACTCAAGGCAGAATACGAGCAGAAGCTCGCAGAAAAGGATGCTGAAAACGCGCGCTTGCGCGGCGAAAAGAAGACCGCCGAGGAAAAGGCGAAGGCAAAGGCGGCTGAATACGAGGCGTACCTCAACGAATACATTTCGGTCAAGCTCTTTAAGGATAACGACAAGTACCGTGACGACGTTTACGTTGCGGTGAACGGTCAGAACTGTGTTATAAAGCGCGGCGAATGGGTTAAAATAAAGAGAAAGTTCGCTCTCGTGCTCGACGCGTCTGAAATTCAGGATATGAAGACGGCACAGCTTATCGAAAACGAGCAGAGAAGCTTTATCAATCAGAGCAGAGCCGTTTAAAAAATCTTAAAGATAGCTCGGTTTGTTGACATATTTGCCCTTTGATGATATAATGAAAGTGAGGATTGCGTATGCTCAGAAAAATTGCCATAAGGGTAGAAAGAGAGCTTCGCGACGGACTTCCCGTCGTAGCCTCGGGAATACGCGAATATTACCGAAGGGAGCGTGAGAGCGTGGCTGATATGTTTGAATATCTGAGGTGGAGAGGCGATATTTCGTTTGCCGAAAAAAGACTTTCCGAGATAGACAGTATCATTCTTTCAATGATGGTCTACGTCGATTTTGACGCTCTCGGACTTTGTGGCGAGGAGTATCTTTGCAATCTCGCAAAGGATTATTGCCTTGACAACGAATACAAGAGCGTAAAGCTCGGACTTATCATACCCTCAAAAAAGATAAACCGCCTCTTTTGTACGGCGGCAAGATGCAGACGATTTGGCAACGTCAAGGTCAGCGACTACGTGAGTAGAACGAGTGAGGAGGAGGTCTGCCAATTTGCCGCGGCGACATATCATTTGCCGGGCAAGAGAATGGCAGTGACCTTCCGCGGCACCGATGACACGATAGTCGGCTGGCGCGAGGACTTTTGTATGTCATACGTTGACGAGATCCCCGCGCAGAAAATGGCAAGGGAATATCTTTTAGCGGTTGCCGAGAAATATCCCGATGAGAAAATATACCTCACGGGACACTCAAAGGGAGGAAATCTCTCGCTTTACGCCGCAATGAAGGCGACAAGCGAGGTCAAGGCGCGCATCGTCAAGGTTTATTGTCACGACGGCCCCGGCTTGTCGTATTCAAACGTGACATCTCCCGAATTTGCCGAGATACGTCGCAAGGTGGCGGTATATCTGCCGCAATCGTCGGTGGTTGGCACTATGTTTGAGCGCGGCGATAAATACGCCGTTGTAAAAAGCTCGGCGGTGGGCGCGGTACAGCACGATCCGTTCTCTTGGGAGCTTGACGGCCCCGTATTTATAAGGCTTTCCTCGCTTTCCGAGCGCGGTAAGAAGAACGAGGAGCAGTTCAGGGCGAAAATGCGTCAGATGACGGCGGACGAAAAGCGCGAATTCGTCGAGCTTTTCTTTTCAATAGTAAGCGCAACGGGTGCTAAGACCCTGTCGGATTTCTCTGGCAAGGGAGTGAAAAACGTAGCCCTCTTGCTCAAAAACTACACGGGCCTTGAAAAGCATCAGCGCGATCTTATCGTCACGCTGATGATAAAGCTTTTTGATCTGAAAAAAGAGAAGACCAAATAAAAAAATATCGGAGCCGATTGCGGCTCCGATATTTTCATTCTGCTTATCTGATATCTACGTTTACCTTTTTGTTGCAGCCTGCGGCAGCGGCCTTGATGACCATACGGATAGCCTTAGCTATTCTTCCGTTCTTGCCGATAACCATTCCCATGTCGTCGGGAGCAACGCTAAGGGTGAGATTGATGCAGCTTTCGCTCTCGTTGCATACAACCACAACCTCGTCGGGATTGTCTACGATAGCGCTTGCGATATTACGCAAGGTTTCCTTCAGATCTACCATTAGAATCTCCTTAAAAACAGGTATTTGATTAAGAGTCAAGCTCTTGATCAGTCAACGATGCCTGTCTTCTTGAGAAGAACCTTAACGGTCTCGGTGGGCTGTGCGCCCTTTGCGAGCCAATCCTTAGCCTTGTCAGCGTCGATCTTGATCTCGCTGGGCTCGGTGGTGGGATTGTAGTAGCCGATCTCCTCGATGAAACGACCGTCTCTGGGGTAACGGCTGTCAGCAACAACTACGCGGTAGAAGGGAGCCTTTTTAGCGCCCATTCTTCTGAGTCTCATTTTTACCATGGTTTTTTTCCTCCATAAATTTGATATATTATTTTTTATCTTCTTATTTTAAGCCTTTCGGCAAAAAAACTTGTTTTGTCAGAAGGGAAGCTTGAACTTGCCCATCTGTCGTCTGCCCTGCTTGCTACGTCCCATATCGGAGAATTGCTTCATCATCTTCTTGATCTGGTCGTACTGCTTTAGGAGCTTGTTTACCTCCTCGACGCTCGTGCCGCTTCCTTTTGCCACTCTCTGCTTTCTTGACGCGTTGAGCAATTCGGGATGCTCGCGCTCACGCCTGGTCATCGACTTGATGATCGCTTCCTGATGGAGCATCATCTTCTCGTCGACCTTTGCGTCCTTGAGCGCGCCGGGCTTCATTCCGGGGATCATGCCCGCAAGCTGATCGAGGCTGCCCATACCCTTGAGCTGCTGCATCTGGTCGAGATAATCGTCAAGAGTGAATATCGACTGGCGGAGCTTTTCCTCAAGCTCTGCCGCCTTTTTCTCGTCAAACTGCGCCTGTGCCTTGTCGATCAAGGTCAGCACGTCGCCCATTCCGAGAATTCGTCTTGCCATTCTGTCGGGGTGGAAGGGCTCTATCTGATCGAGCTTTTCGCCAACGCCGATGAATTTTATCGGCTTGCCCGTGACGTGACGGACTGAGAGTGCCGCGCCGCCTCGCGTGTCGCCGTCGAGCTTTGTGAGAATTACGCCCGTGATGTCGATCATCTCGTTAAAGGTCTCTGCGACGTTTACCGATTCCTGACCTATCATCGAGTCAATGGTAAGCAATATTTCCGTCGGCTTTACAGCCGTCTTTATGTCCTGAAGCTCACGCATCAGAACCTCATCTATCTGAAGGCGTCCCGCGGTATCGATGAATACCGTGTCGTAGCCCTTAAGATTAGCAAGCTTGATACCTTCCTCGGCGATCTTGACGGGGGAGGTCTTGTCGCCCATTTCAAAAACCGGGATGTCGAGCTTTTCTCCGACTACCTGAAGCTGCTTGATAGCTGCGGGGCGGTAGATGTCGCAGGCTACGAGCAAGGGCTTTTTGCCCTGCTTTTTAAGAAGTCCCGCAAGCTTTCCCGCGTGCGTCGTCTTACCTGCACCCTGAAGACCGACCATCATAATGACCGTGGGAGGCATAGATGCTACCGTGAGCTTTGAGTTAGTCGAGCCCATAAGAGCCGTAAGCTCGTCGCAAACTATCTTTATTACCTGCTGACCGGGATTGAGCGATTCGAGCACGGCGGCGCCGACCGCCTTTTCGGAAACCGTCTTGATAAAGTCGCGCACGACCTTAAAGCTGACGTCTGCCTCGAGGAGCGCAAGCTTTATCTCGCGCATACCCGCCTTTATATCGGCCTCGGTAAGCTTACCCTTGTTTTTGAATTTTCTGAAGGCATTTTCGAGTTTTTCGCTTAAGTTCTGAAACATATCTGTCAATACCTCCTTGATTTATCAACTTTTTCTTCGAAAAAATAACACTTGAGCTAAGCTCAAATATCACTGCGCACAGCGCAATATCACTCGCCGTGGGCGAATATCACCGCGCTTCGCGCTTACCCGACGCTCTCAAGCAGGAGAAGTATCTCTTTTTTGATCGTGTCGGTGTCGGCGTTACTCTCGCAGAGCTTTAACGCCTCCTTTGCGTGAATCTGCGCCATATCAAATTTTTTTGCAAGTCCGAGCTTTTCCTCGTAGAAGAGAAGCTCCTCCTCGGCTTTTTTGATGAGGTCGCGCGCACCCTGCCTTGAAATTGACATTTCCTCGGCTATCTCGGAGAGCGACATATCATTATTATAATAGAAATCAAGCGCATCGCGTCTTCTCTCGGTCAGAACGTCGCCGTAGAAATCGAGGAGAAGTCCGATATTCAGATTTTTCTCAAACATATCTCGCTCCTGTCCGCCGTTAAGGCTTTTAGGGTGTAAAGTAAAACGCTTTACAGATTATATCATCCTTTTTTGCTTTTGTCAAGAGATTTTGCGAAAAAATTTATTGACTTTTTGTAAAATTGTGATATAATTATTGGGTTGAAAAAGAAAAAGATGTTCAGGAGAAGGGAAAGATGAAGAAATTTGCGGCTGTGATAGCGATATTTCTGTTCTGCTGTATTGCTCTCGGCTCGTGCGGTGATGCGGCGGGAGATGGGCACGTAACGGCATTGGAGGAGGAAAATATGACTGACGAAACCTTGGTTCCCCCCGTGCTTGAGGCAACCCTGCCCGACAGCGCGGACGCGGTAAAGACCTTTATCTGCGGCGACGGAACGGTGCTTGAAGAGTATAGTGACATGGATGCGGATGATTTCGTGTCCGCTTGCGACTACCTCATAAACGAGGGCTTTTCTGAGTACTGCTCCGATAATATAGGCGATTCGCTCTCGGCAACTTATATTAAAAATGATGAGTATTACACGCTCCTTCTCGCACAGAAGATGGGTAGATTTTATATAGGACACTCTGACACGGGCGCGTTGGCGCTTCCCGCGCAGAGCGAGAGCTATGAGAGTGTTTGCGAAACTACGGTAACGCAGGGATACTCACAAAATATCAACGGTATGACGTATATAATCCGTCTTGCCGACGGAAGCTTTATCGTTGTCGACGGCGGATACGTCAACGATGCGAAGAATCTTTACAAGACGCTTTGCTCACTTAGTGGCAAGGAGTCGGGAATCCGCATCAGAGCGTGGATATTCAGCCACGCGCACAACGACCACTATCCCGCATTTGGCGAGTTCGCGACAAATTACGCCGACAGGGTGAAGCTTGAGTGCGTTATGTATTCTCCCGTGCCTGAGGAGAGAGCATACGACAAGTACTTCAACGGCGATATTCTTGAGCATATAGCACTCTTTGACGGCGCAAAGGCGGTGACGGTGCATGCGGGCATGACCTTTAAGATGGCGGACGTCACGCTTGAGGTGCTAAATTCCTCGGAATACGTTTATAAGGACTACGAAAGCCTCGATTTCAACGAAAGCTCGGCGGTATACAGAGTAAAGAACGACAACGGCTCGGTCATCTTCCTTGGCGACTGTTACGATAAGGTAAGCAGATTTATTATCGACACATACGGCGACGGTCTTAAGAGCGAGATGATGCAGGTATCGCATCACGGAGTAGAGCAGGCAACGCTTGAGCTTTACGATATAATCGCCCCCTCGCTTGCATTCTGGCCCTGTGACGAGTGGCTCCTTACACACGAAAGAGGAACCACCAAAAAGCAGTATCTTCTGAGCAACGAAAGTATCTACGAGCATATCATACACGGCTACGGCAACGCGACAAGACCTCTCTCCTATAAGGCACAGCCCAAGGAGACAGTGGAGGTACTCAAGGACGGCATAAGTGTATACGGAAGTGAGAGCGTTAGCAATATGATGGTTGATAACGGCGTTATCAAATATAAAGTAAGATCGGTAAACGATCCTTACGTCTGGTTTGAGACCTCAGGAATAAGCACGGCGGAATATAATGCGGTTAAGCTGGTCATCAAGGCGCCGAGCCACACAGCCTTCTCGGGCTCGAGCTTCTATTTCACCTGCGCAGGTGATGATCCCGCAGACTTTTCTACCCAAAGACGCAAGCTTTTAGGCCCTCAGGGTACTTCGGAAAACGGAGTGCATACTCTTATCGTCTATCTCGGAAATACCGGAAATTATGAGGGCGATATCAAATCCGTGCGAATTGACGTGGGTAACGCCGCGGGACAGAAGATAGAAATTCGGTCTGTGGAATTTTTTTGGCTTGATATTGATAAATAATTATAAATTAAGAGGCGGATTCGATAGAATTCGCCTCTGCTTTATTACTTTATGCAGAAAAATGCATAAATATTTGTATGAATATGCGTATTTTTATTCTTTTTACAACAAGTTGCACAAAATGTGCGAAAAACTATACCGCAAAAGGTAAAAAAGGTAGAAAAAGCATAAAGGGTGTTGACAAGATGAATGAATAGTGATACAATAATGGCATCAACAAATTCATTTTTATTCATTGGAGGACACAAAAAATGAAAAAGATTATTGCACTCGCACTCGCACTCGTTATGGTAATTTCCAGCATCGCAATCTTCGCGGCATGTAAGAAGCCCGGTGAAGATAGCCTCTCCGCAGCTTACGATAAGGCAATGGCTGCAATCGGCTACGATGCATCTAAATATACCGAAACACTCGTAGTTGCTATGTCTCCCGACTTCGCTCCCATGGAGTTCTACGACACCGCAAAGTCCGGTGACGACGCTATCGTTGGCTTCGACGTTATCCTTGCAACCTTCGTTGCTAAGGAGCTTGGTATGAAGCTCAAGATCGACCCGATGTCCTTTGACGCTTCTATGGCGGCAGTTGCTTCTGGCAATGCAGACCTCGCGATCTCCGGCTTCTCCTGGACCGCAGAGCGTGCAGAGACCTTCCTTATCTCCGACTACTACGTAGCAGGTGAGAACGAGACCGAGCAGATCCTTATCACCACAAAGGATAAGGCGGCTCAGTTCGCTGCTAATAAGTCTGACTTCTCGGGTCTTAAGATCGGCGCGCAGGGCGGCTCTCTCCAGCAGCTTCTCGTTGAGGAGCAGCTCGTTACAAAGGGCGCTGCTATTGAGCTTTACGAGAACATCAACGTTGCGGCTACCGCGCTTGCAACCGGTGAGATCGATGCGCTTGCAGTTGCATACGGTAACGGAGAAGCGCTTGTAAACGACACTATCGTTCTTTCTGACTACTACTTCGAGGTTGAAGAGAAGTACAAGAACAACGTAATCCTTCTCAACAAGGAAGACGCAGAGCTTCTTGAGGCTGTTAACGCGGCTCTTGCAAAGGCAATGGCGGCTGATCTTTACGACGGCTGGTACGAGGCTTGCCAGATCTACGCCGAGGTAAAGACCATCGACGAGCTTGGCTACGACGACGAGGGTAACAAGATTACTGAGTAATAAAATTACAGGGTAGTATATACAGGGCTGCCGTGCTGTTTTCGGTGCGGCGGCTCGTGTTATGTTTTATTAAGACTTTATGTAAATGGAGAAAATATGTATATAATCAAAATGTTTGAGGATATGGGCAAGATATTTGTCAAGTACTGGGATCTGTTCTTGATAAAGGGTCTTAGCGCGACCATACTCCTTTCGCTTATGACGGTTGCGCTCGGCACCGTTTTCGGCGCGTTGCTCGCGCTTATAAAGATCGGAAAGATCAAGCCGCTTAAGTGGATAGTAAACGCGATAGTTGAGATCATCCGCGGCACTCCTATGCTGCTTCAGCTCTACATAAGCACCTTCTTAATTCCCGTAATTATCCCCGCGATGAATCAGCTCGAAAACAAAAAGCTGCTTTGTATATCGTTCACGCTGGTCATGAACAGCGCGGCTTACGTGTCCGAGATAATCCGTTCGGGAATTGAGGCGGTTGACAAGGGGCAGACCGAGGCGGCGCGAAGCCTCGGACTTAACGGCACGACGACTATGATACAGATCGTGCTTCCCCAGGCGGTGAAGAACATTCTTCCCGCGCTTGGCAATGAGTTTATCACGATAATCAAGGAGACCTCGCTTGCATCGACCTTCTACGTAGGCGAGCTTATGACTCAGTATCACATTATCGTCGGCAGAACTCACAACTCGCTCCCGATACTTATGATAATCGGTATAATCTACTTCGTGCTTAACTTCGTGCTTTCCAAGGCACTCGGATTCTTTGAAAGGAGGATGAAGGCTCGTGCTTAATGTAAACAATATATATAAGAATTTCGGCGACCTCCAGGTCCTCAAGGGAGTGTCAATTCAGATCAAGGAGGGCGAGGTAGTTGCCGTTATAGGCGCGTCAGGCTCGGGAAAATCTACTCTTTTGCGTTGCATGAACCTGCTTGAAACTCCTACCTTTGGCGAGGTCTGGCAGAACGAGGAGCTTCTCACGCCCGTTGATCCTTATCTTCACCCCGAGGTCATTATGGCTTCGAACACCTACAAAAAGCTGATTGCTACGGGAATGGCGCCGGGGGAGGCTATTGCCAAGATCAAGGCGGAGGACTTGCTTAACGAAAAGTTCTCGGTTGCCGAGGGCAAGGAATACAAGAAGGCGATGAAGAAGATATACGACGAGCATCACATCGACATAAATCTTGCCCGTCAGGAGATGGGAATGGTGTTCCAGCAGTTCAATCTTTTCAACAATAAAAGTGTCCTTGAAAATATAACTCTTGCTCCCATGAAGACCCGCGCAAAGAAGATGCTTGAGGAGGGAAAGAGCAAGAAGGAGGTCAAGGCATACTTCGACGAAAAAGCTATGGCTCTTCTTAACCGTATCGGACTTGAGGAAAAGGCAAACGCTTATCCCTCAACGCTGTCGGGCGGACAGAAGCAGAGAATTGCTATCGTCCGCGCGCTTGCGATGAACCCCGACGTAATGCTTTTTGACGAGCCCACGTCGGCGCTCGATCCCGAGATGGTCGGCGAGGTTCTTGACCTTATGAAAGAGCTTGCCAAGGAGGGAATGACGATGGTAGTCGTCACGCACGAGATGGGCTTTGCGCGCGAGGTCGCCGACCGCGTGGTATTTATGCACGAGGGTGTTATAGCCGAGGAGGGAACTCCCGACGAGATATTCAATCACCCCAAGCACCCCAAGCTCCAGCAGTTCTTGAAGAGTATACTTTGATATTTATTAAACGCCGCTATGTTATCTTGCGGCGTTTTTTTGAGCCTTTTTATTTGCGTAGATTTTTTCTTAGTCTGTCGGGGAAAAATAAATAAAAAATTGCGGAGGCGGTCGTAAATATGGAAAGTTGCGGAGGATTTAAGATGGGACACCGAATATTTTTATCGTCGTGCGTGCTTGCGCTGCTTTTTGCTCTACTGATATCCTGCCGCACGATTGCGCCCGATAATGAGAGCGGCGCGACGAAGATTGCATCACAAGAAGCTTTTGAGAGGAAAATCGACGCCTTGATTGACCGAATGATCACAAAAAATATGACAAAGGAGCAAAAATGCCGCGCGGTCTACGCGTTTTTGCAGGAAAATATTGATTATTCGCCGATAAGCTCAAAAAGAGAGCTGATATCCGCCGCCAACGACGCGCTTTTCGTCACGGGTGAGGGCGATTGCTACTCGTATTTTGCCGCGGCAAGGGTAATTTTCGATCATCTCGGCATTGAAAGCTTGGCGGTGCAAAGAGAGCAAGGGTATACCGCGGACACACACTTTTGGCTTCTCGTCAATATCGGTGACGAGGGAGAGGAGCGGTGGTATCACTTCGACGCGACGGTGATGCGACAGGATTACGCGATAAACTCCTGCCTGCTTACCGACGCGCAGCTGGAGGCATATTCAAGGCTTCGGTCGGGCTTTTACAGATACGACAAAAGCAAATATCCCACCGTCGAGAGCGAAATAATTACCGAAAACGCAAATTTAGACGCTCATATCGGGCAATAATTGAATAAGGGCAAAATAATTGTGCAAGGCTTTCTTTTGAGTCTTGCATAATTTGTTTTTGACGCATTATCGAATTTTGTAGATAGGAGAAGGCTATGTATCAAACCAACATTCTTGAATATCTTGAGGCAAGCGCGAAAAGCTATCCTGAAAGAGTCGCCTTTTCGGACGGTGAGGAAAGTCTTACGTTTGAACAGCTTCACGACAGAGCGATGCGGATAGGAAGCTTCCTGCTTTCAAACGAATACACGGGCGAGTGCGTGGCGGTATTCGCGAAGAAAAGTCCCGACGCTATCGCGGCGTTTCTCGGTGTGATATACGCGGGGTGCTATTACGTCGCGCTTGATATTGATATGGGAGAGCGAAGAATAAGCGAGATCATTGAAAGGGTGCGACCTCGCGCTATGATATTTGACAGAGAGAGCCGCGCCGACGCGGCAAAGATCGGCGCGGGGGTGAAAAAATATCATATCGACGTCGCAAAGGCTCACGAGATAGATTACGACGCGCTTTTGTCAGTCAGAGAAAGGCAGGTCGACGTAGATCCGATATACGTAGTATTCACCTCGGGCTCGTCGGGGGAGGCAAAGGGTGTCGTCGCGTCGCACGCCTCGGTAATAGATTATACCGAAACGCTTTGCGAGGCGCTCGGCTTTGACGGTGACACGCGCTTTGCAAATCAGTCGCCGCTTTATTTTGACGCGCCCCTAAAGGAGATAATGCCGACCTTGAAAAAGGGAGCTTGCACGTATTTTGTGCCGCGCGAATGCTTCTTGTTCCCGATAAAGCTATGCGAATTTTTAGAAAAGCACTCGATAAACACGCTTTGCTGGGTATCGAGCGCACTTGCGATACTGTCAGGCTCGGGCGCGCTTGAAAAATGCAAGCCGCAGCGCTTAAATAAGATCTGCTTCGGCAGTGAGCTTATGCCCGTGCGTGAGTATGAAAAATGGAGGCGCGCGTATCCCGACGCAACCTTCGTAAATCTCTACGGGCCGACAGAGGCTACGGGTATGTCGTGCTATTGGATAGCGGGGAGAGAGCTTGACGAGGGCGAGGGGATACCTATCGGCAAGCCCTTCCGCAACACCGAGATATTGCTTATTTCGGGCAGGCGGCGCGCGGCCGACGGCGAATGCGGAGAAATATATATCCGCGGCAGGTCGGTCACTCTCGGTTATTTTGGCGAGAGAGAAATGACTGCGGGCGCGTTCGTGCAAAATCCGCTTTCGGATAGCTATAACGATATAGTCTACCGAACGGGCGACGTTGGAAGATATAATAAGCGCGGCGAGCTTGTTTTCGTGTCAAGATGCGACAGGCAGATAAAGCGCAGGGGCAAAAAGGTCTCTCTTGACGAAATAGAAGCGGCGGCGGAGCGGTGCGAGGGAGTTGAGCGCGCGGCGGCGGTCTTTGACGAACAAAGGCAGAAGATAGTGCTTTACTATACCGCGCGGGAGACGGGTGAGGGCTTGGCGGCGCGCCTGAGCGTGCGGCTTTTGCGCCACGCTCTGCCCGATGAATATATACGGCTTGAGGTAATGCCGAGAACGGCAAACGGCAAAAAGGATCGCGTGGCACTTGACCGTATCTCGCGGGGGGAGAGAATATATGAATGAGCTTGTCAAAATACTCTCGTCAATGCATCCCGAGATAGATTTTTCGGTGCATCACGACTTGCTCGACGAGGGAATACTTGATTCGATAGATATAGTCACGCTTGTCGGCGAGATAGACGAGGTCTACGGTATACAGGTGCCGCTTGAGGAGATAACTCCCGAAAATTTTTCGTCGGTTGAGGCAATTTATCAGATGATAGAAAGACTTCGGGGGCAGTAGTGTCGACACTTGAGTTTGTCGGCTTTACCGCCGCCGTACTGCTTTTATATTACCTTGTACCGCGACGCGCGCAGAGTGCCGTATTGCTTGCGGCAAATGTTTTTTACTGTCTGTCGGCAGGTCTTTTGTGTCTTTTGTCGGTTATCGGCGTGACGACGGCCGCCTTTTGCTCGTCGGTGAAAATTGAGCGCGCGGCGGCGAAAGAACACGCAACCCCACAAGAGCGCGCGGTCACAAAAGAGCACGCAACCCCACAAGAGCGCGCGGTCACAAAAGAGCGCGCAACCCCACAAGAGCGCAAAAAAAGCCGCCGCACGCTTGTTTTCGGCTTGGTTTTCACTCTTTCCTCACTTGTCCTCGTCAAGCTTTTTTCGCTCCTTGAGAGCGCGTCGGTGCTTTTTCGCGAGAGCGAGGGCGGCACGCTCGGACTTGCCTTTTACTCGTTGTCGGCATCGGGGTATCTTATTGACCTTTATCGCGGAAAGATCAGGCGCGAGAAGAGCTTTTTGAAGCTTTTTATCTTCGTCGGTTTCTTCCCGTGCATCAGACTTGGGCCGATCTCAAGATATTCTCAGCTCTCGCCGCAGTTGAATAAACCGCACGCGCCCGTATGGGAAAATATCGTTTCGGGCGCGATAAGAATGCTTTGGGGATATTTTAAAAAGCTTGTCGTCGCCGATACCGCGCTCGTCGCGGTAAGAGCGATAGTGGCAGAGCCGCAAAAATACGGCGGCGGATATATTTTCTTCCTTATAATACTTTATTCCGTGGCGATCTACGCCGATTTCACGGGCGGCATTGATATTGCGCTCGGCGCCTCAAGGATGCTTGATATTTCGCTTGCCGAAAACTTTGACCGCCCGTTTTCCTCGGAGTCGGTGCGCGAATATTGGAAGCGTTGGCATATCACGCTCGGCGCGTACTTTACCGACTATGTTTTCTACCCCTTGTCAATTTCAAGGCCGATGCGCGCGATATCAAAGCGACTTCGGAAAAGCAAATACAAAAAAATCGGCAAAAAGATGCCCGTCTATATCGCGCTTGTCTTTACTTGGTTCCTTACGGGCGCGTGGCACGGATTAAGCCCTAATTTTATCCTTTGGGGACTTTCAAATGCCGCCGTAATAATTGCCGCGCAGGAGCTTTCGCCATTGTCGGCGCGGTTTCATCAAAAGCATCCAACCGTAAATAATAATGCGGTATGGCGGCTCTTTTGTGTCGTGAGAACATTTTTGATAATCGGTGCGATAAGGATTTTTGACCTGTGGGGAAACGCTTTGACTACACCTCGCGCTATCGCGAGTATATTTTTTGACGCGCGCGGCTGGAAAGACCTTTTTGGCGGTGGATTTTTGTCACTCGGGCTTTCTCTGCCCGAATGGATAGCGCTTGCGGTCGGAGTCGCGCTTATCTTTGCCGTGAGCAAGCTCGATTTTAAAAAAGACGGCAAAATGCGAAATATCGTTACGCGAAGGCCTCTCCTTACGATGCTTGTGATAGTGGCTCTCGTTTCTGCAACGGCGATCTTCGGCTCTTACGGCGTGGGATTTGACGAGTCGAGCTTTATTTATTCGCAATTTTAGGGGGCAAAATGAGAAAAAAGAGGATTTTCAGTATAGTGTTTGCACTCGCGCTCCTTGGCGCAATTCTTGCTTTTTTTTCGCGTCTGCTCATGCCTAAGCACGTGAGCATGGTGCGCGAGGGCGCGCTTGTCGGAGAATATTATATTGAAGCAGACGAGGGCAGGGAGCATCAGATATTATTTCTTGGTGATTGCGAGGCATACGGATGCTTTATTCCCGCGATAATATGGGAGGCAAGTGGCTTGACCTCTTACGTCCGCGGAAGCCCCGCGGCTCGCGTTTGGCAATCGTACTATCTTTTGCTCGATACGCTTGAATATGAAAAGCCCGACGTGGTCGTGTTAAGCGTTTTTGCGCTTTGCCACGGCGACGCGCAAAGCGAGGCGTATAACCGCTTGGCGCTTGACGGCATGCGACTTTCAAAAAATAAGATCAATGCCGTAAAAGCCTCAATGAGTGAGGACGAGATCCTTATTTCATATATTTTTCCGCTGCTTCGCTATCATTCACGCTGGTCGGAACTGAGGCGCGAGGATATTGATTATCTTTTCGCACGCGAAGCTGTGTCGCATAACGGCTATCTTTTTGAGAGCGGCTCGCGCGCTCCCGACACCGAGCAATCTCCCGAGGAGCTTTTTGATTATAGTCTGCCCGATCGCGCCATCGAATACCTTGATAAGATACGCCTGTGCTGTGAGGAAAGGGGAATAGCCCTCGTCCTCGTCAAGTCGCCAACGCAGAGCGGGCATTATTGGTGGTATGACGAGTGGGACGCGCGGGTGCGCGAGTATGCCGAGCGTTATCGGCTTGATTATTATAATTTAATAGGAAGCGAAGAAATCGGCATTGACGGCGGCGACTATGCTGACGGCGTGCATCTCAATTTCTTGGGCGCGGAGAAAACGAGCCGATACTTCGGAAAGGTTTTAAAGGAAAAATATTTCCCGTCCGCCGCGCCGCACGGCGAGGAAACCAAGAGGGTATGGAAGGACAAGCTTGATAAATACTATATTGAAAGAAATAAATTTTCGGAGGGTGAAAAATGAAAAGGATTTTTTGTTTGATGATGATTACGGTATGCGCGCTCGCTTTGGGCTCATGCGTGATGAGAGAAGTGAGCGACGATTATTATTTTCACGCAAACGGAGTTGATATCGTGCCGGGTATTCGCGCCGAGGACGTGCTTGGATATCTCGGCGAGCATAGGTCAATGCAATCCTCCCCATCGTGCGCTTTTGAGGGAGAGGAGAGAATATATCATTATTCAGACTTTGACGTGTATACCGAGTGGGAAAACGGTAAGGAGATAATCGAGCGGGTGATCATCACGGGTGACGGCGTCGCTACCAATCGCGGTATACGCATCGGCGACAGTCTTCACGACGTGGTTAAGCTATACGGCAGAGATTACGACAAAAAAGGCGAAAATATCGAGTACGAAGGGGAGCGTTGCAGACTGCAATTTTTCTTTTCGGAGGGCAAGGTGACCTCTATCAGATATTTAGCAGACGAGTGAGCATATTTGCAAGTGTTTACAATTTGTTAACAAAATTATTGCCATTGGGGGTTGACAAAAGGGCAAAAAAGCGGTATATTATTAGCGTGGGTTAGCACTTAAGACAAAAGAGTGCTAAAAATCACGAAAAATCGAGTCGAAAAATTGAAATTTTACTCGAAATGCGAGGAAAGGACGAAAAAACGGTGTCACAGAACGGCAAAAGCGAGCTTAGCGAAAGAAAAAAGCGAATACTCAAGGCGATAGTCGACGCGCACATCGTTGACGGAGAGCCTGTCGGATCAAAGTATCTTATGCAAGACGAGCACTTGAACGTATCGTCTGCTACCATCCGAAACGAGATGGCAGAGCTTGAAGCGATGGGTTACCTCGAGCAGCCCCACACGTCCTCGGGAAGAGTACCGAGTGAGCTTGGATACAGATTTTACGTAGACTCACTTATCGAGAGCTACGCGATGACTACAAGCGAGATCACCGAGATAAATAAGCTCCTCAAATCGAAAATGAACGAGCTTGACCAGATTCTTATGGCGGCGTCAAAGGTTGCGGGTAATCTCACCAATTACACCAGCTTTATGATAAAGCCCCGCGCAAGCTCTGTCAGCATCAAGCGCTTTGACGTTATCTACGTTGACAGACACAGTCTGCTTCTCGTTATGATCAGTAGCAACGGAAACGTTATTACCAAGCGGCTTTCGATAGAGATGAGAATAAGTCAGCTTACGGCGACAGATCTTTCGATGGCATTAAACGATCACATCGCGGGACTTACGGCAAACGAGATAACGCTTCCTATTATTATGAAGCTTGAAAGCGCGATGGGAGATAAGGCGGCTATCGCAACTCCTATCATCAAGATAATATACGAGAGCATGAACGAGCTTGACGGCGGCGACCTCAAGGTCAGCGGCATGGATAGGCTTCTTCAATACCCCGAGTACAGCAACAAGGAAGAGCTTCGCGAGCTTCTCGGCGCGTTTGAGAAGAAGGAGGACATACTTGAGCTTGTGTCCGACACAGACTCCGAGGGCGTAAACGTCGTTATCGGATCTGAAAGCTCGGTTAAGGTAATGAACAACTCGGCGCTCGTGTTCAAGCCCGTCATCCGCGATGGAAAAACGCTTGGCGCGATAGGAATTATCGGTCCGCGCAGAATGGACTACGCAAAGGTCGTTGCAATGATCGAGGGGCTTGCGGATAACATCGAGAGTATTTTGAATGAAACTAATCTTTTAAACGGAAAGGATTTAGACGGAGGCGAGGATAATGGCGCAGGATGAAAAAAAGGTAACGTCTGACGAGGAAATCGATGCGGAGGCGGTGGCAGAGGAAGTGACCGAGGCTGTCGCTGAGGAAAAGGAAACCAAATCAGACAAAAAGAAAAATAAAAAGCTTGAGGAAAAGATAGGCAATCTTGAGGTGGCGCTTGAGCAGAAGAGCGGCGAGATAGCAGAGCTTAACGATAAGTATCTCAGAATGGCGGCGGAATACGACAATTTCCGTAAAAGAAGCGCCAAGGAAAAAGAGGGAATATACGCAGACGCGTATGCAGATGCGCTCTCGCAGATACTTCCCATAATCGACAATCTTGAGCGCGCGGTCGGCATTACCGATGCAGATGGCGTTGCAAAGGGACTTGAAATGACGCTCAAGGGCGCGGCAGATGCGATGACAAGACTTGGCGTTGAGGCGTTCGGAGCAGAGGGTGACGTATTTGATCCCAATATGCACAGCGCGATGATGATGGTCGACGACGAAAACCACAAGGAAGGCGAGATCGTCACCGTGTTCCAAAAGGGTTACAAAAAAGGCGATAAGATAATTCGTTATGCAATGGTAACGGTAGCCAACTGATAACCCCATCATTTCAAAACCTAAACAGTAGTAAACAAAAACATTTCATATTGAAAGTTCTTTGTGCTACTTTCTTTCAAGAAAGTAGCGAAAAATAAAAAATAAATCACAAACAATCCATAGGAGGAAACATATTATGGCAAAGATTATTGGTATTGACTTGGGTACGACAAACTCTTGCGTCGCAGTTTACGAGGGCGGCGAGGCAGTTGTAATTCCTAATCCCGAAGGAGCAAGAACAACTCCTTCCGTAGTAGCATTTTCCAAGACGGGCGAGAGAATGGTAGGTCAGGTTGCAAAGCGCCAGGCTATCACCAACCCCGACAAGACGGTTATCTCTATCAAGAGAGATATGGGTACTAACAGAAAGGTCGTTATCGACGGCAAGAACTACACTCCCCAGGAGATCTCCGCAATGATCCTTCAGAAGCTCAAGTCCGATGCAGAGGCATATCTCGGCACGAGCGTAAGTCAGGCGGTAATTACCGTTCCCGCATACTTCACCGACGCACAGCGTCAGGCAACCAAGGACGCAGGTAAGATCGCAGGCCTTGAGGTTCTTCGTATAATCAACGAGCCCACCGCGGCAGCACTTGCATACGGCGTTGACAAGGAAGACCAGAAAATCATGGTATTCGACCTTGGCGGCGGTACCTTTGACGTATCTCTCCTTGAAATTTCCGACGGCGTATTTGAGGTTCTTGCAACCGCAGGTAACAACAGGCTCGGCGGTGACGACTTCGACCAGAGAGTTATCGACTGGATGGCAGATAAGTTTATGAAGGAGAACGGCGTTGATCTCCGCAAGGATAAAATGGTTCTTCAGAGACTTAAGGATGCGGCAGAGAAGGCTAAGATCGAGCTTTCGGGTATGTCCTCCACCAACATCAACCTTCCTTTCATTACCGCAACCGCGGCAGGCCCTCTTCACTTTGAGGCAACTCTTACAAGAGCTGAGTTTGACAGAATTACCGCAGATCTCGTAGAAGCAACCATGGGTCCCACAAAGCAGGCTCTTCACGACTCGGGACTCTCCGCAAGCCAGGTTGACAAGGTGCTTCTCGTAGGCGGCTCGACAAGAATTCCCGCAGTTCAGGATGCAGTTAAGAAGTTCATCGGCAAGGAGCCCTTCAAGGGAATCAACCCCGACGAGTGCGTAGCAATCGGCGCGGCAATCCAGGGCGGCGTTCTTGGCGGCGACGTTAAGGACCTTCTCCTTCTCGACGTAACCCCCCTCTCTCTCGGTATCGAGACCATGGGCGGCGTATTCAACAGAATTATTGAAAGAAATACTACTATCCCCGTAAAGAAGAGCCAGATCTACTCCACCGCGGCTGACGGACAGACCTCGGTTGAGATCCACGTTCTTCAGGGTGAGCGTGAGATGGCGGCATATAACACCACTCTCGGTCGCTTCAGCCTTGACGGAATCACTCCCGCGCCCCGCGGTATTCCTCAGATCGAGGTTACCTTTGACATCGACGCTAACGGTATCGTTAACGTAACCGCTTGCGACAAGGGCACAGGTAAGGAGCAGCATATCACCATTACTTCCTCGACAAATATGTCGCAGGAGGATATTGATAAGGCAGTTAAGGACGCTGAAAAGTTCGCTGAGGAGGACAAGAAGGCTAAGGAAGCGGTTGAAGTAAGAAACCGCGCTGACAGCATGATCTTCCAGAGCGAAAAGACACTGGGCGAGCTTGGCGACAAGGTAGACGCGGCTGATAAGGCAGACGTTGAGGCGGCTATTGAAAGATTGAAGGAAACCCTTAAGGGCGGCGACACCGAGGCTATCAAGGCTGATACCGAGGCGGTTGAAAAGGCGTTCTACAAGATCAGCGAAAAGCTTTATGCTCAGCAGGCTCAGGGTCAGGGCTTTGATCCTAACAACATGGGCGGCAACGGCGGCGCGCAGGACGGTCAGTTCTACGACGCAAGCTACGAGGATAACTCGAATAAATAATTGATACAAATGATGGGAAAGGTCATCAAAAATGGCCTTTCCCAAATCAGCTTTGATATTTTTCCGAACTCATCGTTGTCCTTACAGTCAAGGCAGCTTGAGGTAAATATCATAGCTTAAAATACATCTATTTTTGAGGTTTTTGGAGAGGGTGCAGGGAGAAGCCTCGATGTTTTCGAAGAAAACTCGAAGAGTAGATTGCTTGCAATCTACGTAGTTTTCATGAAAAAGGTTCTCCCTGCATTTTCTACAAGGAGTATATATGGCAGATAAACGTGATTATTACGAGGTGCTGGGTCTAAGCAAGGGCGCGAGCGAGGCTGAGATAAAGAAGGCATACCGTTCTCTTGCAAAGAAGTACCACCCCGACATAAACCCAGGCAACAAGGAAGCCGAGGCAAAGTTCAAGGAGGTCAACGAGGCGTACGAGGTGCTTTCCGACTCCGACAAGAAGGCAAAGTACGATCAGTACGGCCACGCGGCGTTTGATACCGCATCAGGTGCGGGCGGCTTTGGCGGCTTTGGCGGATTTGGCGGCTTTGGTGACGTCGATCTCGGTGACATTTTTGGCAGCTTCTTTGGCGGCGGCAGCTCGCGTCAGAGAAGAAACGGCCCCCAGCGCGGCGACGATATAGAGATAGGAGTAACTATCAATTTTGAGGAGGCGGTGTTCGGTTGTAAGAAGGACATCAGCTTCAACAGATACAAAAAGTGCTCAAAATGTAACGGAAGCGGCTCGGAAAACGGTCAGGTTGAAACCTGTCCCACCTGTCGCGGCACGGGACAGAGAAGGGTAATGCAGAACCTTGGCGGCATGCAGTTCCAGTCAACCACTACCTGTGAAAATTGTCGCGGTACGGGTAAATACATCAAAAATCCCTGCTCGAGCTGTCGCGGCTCGGGTATGGAGCGTCAGAACAAGAAGATGACGGTCAATATTCCCGCGGGTATCGATCACGGCAAGGGACTTGTTATCAGAGGCGAGGGACACGACGGCAAGAATGGCGGCGCATCGGGCGACGTTTACGTTATCGTAAGCGTCAGAAGGAGCAACACCTTCGAGCGTGACGGCTATACGCTTTTCTGCGAGGTTCCGATCACTATTTCCGAGGCAACGCTCGGAGCGGAGATCGACGTGCCCACGCTTGAGGGGCGTGAGAAGTTCACTATCCCCGAGGGAACGCAGACGGGAACCACCTTTACGCTCAAGCAAAAGGGTGTGCCGATGGTGAATTCAAGCCGCCGCGGAGATCTTATCTTCCGCGTGAATATTGAAACGCCAAAGGGACTTTCTGACAAGCAAAAGGAGCTTCTCCGCGCGTTTGCAGAGGCTTGCGGCGAGAGCAACTACCAAAAGAAGAAAAGCTTCTTCAAAAAAGACAAAAAATAAAAATACATCAAACTAATTCCTTTTATTTAAGGTTTTTGAAAAGATAGGGGGAGCTTGAGGGGGGAGGAGAAACTTTTTCTTCAAAAAAAGTTTCTCCTCCCCCCTCAAATAAAAACTTATGAATAATAATGTAGATAAGGATTACGTGTGCGGCGACTTCGGTGAGGTTACCGAGTGGTTGCAGATAAAGGTTACCGTCAAGACCGAGTGTCTTGACGAGCTTACCTCGCTTATGAGCATGATAAACTCAAATCTTCTCATCGACGACCTTTCCGACATCGACCTTAAGACCTGCTACGGCGATCTTATTGACGAGAAGATACTTAACGCCGACAAGTCGCACGCGTCGGTGTCCTACTTCGTGCCCAAGGATGCGAATATTGCCGACGATATGGCGTTTTTGCGTGACAGACTCGCGTCTGCCAACCTGAGTGACGCAAATATTGAGGTCATCGGTCTTTGCGAGGAGGACTGGGCAAACTCCTGGAAGGAGTTTTACAAGCCCTTCAAGATCGGCAGAATAGTCATCGTTCCCGCTTGGGAAAAATACGAGGCGCAGGGCGACGAGATCATCGTGACGATGGATCCCGGTATGGCGTTTGGCACGGGTACGCACGAAACGACGCGCCTTATTATCGGATTGCTTCAAAAGTACGTGGGCGAGGGAATGAGTCTTCTTGACGTCGGCACGGGCAGCGGAATTCTGGCTATCTGCGGCGCAAAGCTTGGCGCTCGTCCTTGCCGCGCTTATGATCTTGATCCCATGTCGGTGCGCGTTGCAACTGAAAACGTGCGTGACAGCGGACTTGAGGACGTCATCACCTGCGGCAAGAGTGACCTCTTAAAGCAGGCAGAAAATATAGTCGGCGGTTACGACATCGTTTGCGCTAACATCGTTGCGGACATCATAATTCGTATGACGCCCGACGTCGCGCCCTTTATGCACGAAAAGACGGTCTTGCTCGCCTCGGGTATCATTTCCGAGCGTTGCGACGACGTGGTTTCTTGCTTCGAGCATCACGGATTTAAAATCGTCGAGCGCGTTGAGGACAACGGCTGGTGCGCGCTGGCGGTTATGTTGGGATAAGAAAGAGGAAAATGCAAGAGGGGGAAAGGGAACTTTTTGGGAAAAAGTTGCCCTTTCCCCCTCCTGCACTTCCCCCAATCCCTCAAAAACTCTGGCAAAAAAGGGAATAGGTTCTCGAGAGATAAATTTTGACAAGGGATAAAGCCACAGAAGCAAGATTTTTACGCGTTTTACCCACGAATTTCGACCTCTTGACTAAAACCTATTTACAAATTCAAAATAAAATGCTAAAATAACATTGTAATCGAGAGAAGGGAGGCGACGGCTTGAAGATACGGACGGAGATATGCGACGACGGACAAGAGGAGATAATAATCCGTTGCCGCGCGCGCACCGATCAGATAAAAAACATCGAGTCGATGCTTGAGGGGCTCGTGTCGAGCGAGCGAGAGATGACGCTTCATCTCTCGGGTGTCGAGTATTACGTGCCGATAAAGGACATCCTCTTTTTCGAGGCGTACGACGGAAAGATCTACGCGCACACGCAAAAAAAGACCTTTAGTTGTGAGTATAAGCTTTTTGAGCTTGAAAACCTGCTCCCGTCGTGCTTTGCGAGGATCTCAAAATCAACGGTGGCAAACGTGATGATGATCTCGTCGCTCCGCCGCGAGCTTGTCGGCAACGGCGAGATAGGCTTTAAGGGCTGTGACAAGAGAACCTACTTCTCACGCAGTTATTATAAGGTATTAAGGGATAAAATTGACGAAATGAGGTTGGGAAAATGAAAACTGAAAAGATATTTTGGGGACTTGGATTTATACTGCTCGCGGTTGCGCTTTTGCTCAACGCTCTTGGCGTAATGGCACCCTTTACAAGCGCAATTGGAGAGATATCGTTTATTGCGATCGTCGCTGGGTTGATATTACTATCCTTCACGATAGAGAGGATAATAAAGGGCAAGATCAGCGAGATCTTCGTGCCGCTTTCCTTTATCTTTATGCTCTTTGAGAAGAATATAGCAACGCTTTGTTCTCTTGAGGACGAGAACATAATCAACAACTGGTTGCTTTTCGGCTGTGCGTGCCTGCTCCAGCTCGGATTTGAGATAATTCTCCCGAAGAAAAATCGCCGCAAGTTCAGGGCGGTGAAGTGTGACGGACATAAATTCCATCGAAGCAGCTCGTCATTCAAATCGAGTGTGAAATACATTGATGCGGAAAGCTTTTTTGAGGAATACGTTGAGAACGATCTCGGCTCGTGCGTTATCAGATTTGCAAACGTTGAAAAATACGCAGGCGGCGGAACGCTTCACGTTGACAATAACCTCGGTTCAATGGTAGTTGAGGTGCCTTCAAGCTGGAGATTTGTCCACAATATAGACAACAGTCTTGGAAACGTAGTGGCAGACGTTGACGGCGGTAACCCCGACGGGCCTCTGCTCAAGATCGAGGGTGACAACAACCTCGGCTCACTGTCGATCAAATACGTTTGAGAATAAAGAAAAGCCTCGCACAAGCGAGGCTTTTTTCATATTTTTATTACCCTTGCGCCGAGCTTTTCGGCGTGGCTTTCGTCGTGTGTGACGAGGACAAGGGTCTTTCCCTCTGAGAATTTGTCAAGGAGCGAAAGCATATCGTCTGCCGTTGCCTTGTCAAGTGCCGAAAAGGGCTCGTCAAGAAGGAGAAGCTGAGCGCCTGTAACGTCGGCAAAGGCAAAAAATCTTGCAAGGGCAACTCTTTGCGCCATACCGCCCGAGAGAGAATCGGGCATTTTTTCGGCTTCGGCGGCAAGTCCGACCGCCGAAAGATGCCTTTTGGCAAGCTCGATTGCGGGAACGCGAGTGCTTTTCGGCAGAACAGCCGCTATATTTTCTATCGCGCTTTTCCACGGAAGAAGTCGAGGCTCCTGAAACATTACCGCGACGGCGTCACTTACGCGGATGTTGCCGCCATCAGCCATCTCAAGTCCCGCAATTATATGCAAAAGCGTGGTTTTTCCGCATCCCGACGCACCGACGAGGCAAATGCGCTCGCCTATATCTGCCGAGAGCGAAAAATCGGTCAAAACGGCTCTGTCACCGTATGATTTCGATATGTTTTCAAGCTTTATCATTTTGCCGCGCCCCCTTTTACAGAATTGAAGCGTTTTGTTGCCGCCCCAAGAAGTGATATCGCGAGCTTTTCGATAATTACGCTCAGAATTATCACTACCACCGTCCACGCAAAGAGGTCGACGGTTTCAAGATTATATTTAGCCTCAAAAATTCGCGTTCCGATAGCGACCGCGGGCAAAATGAGAGCCTCGGCGGCAACTCCCGCCTTCCACGCAAGACCGAGCGACGAGTTGAGCGATGCCGCAAGGTACGGCGCGACCGTGGGCAGATAAATATGCCTTATAAGCGCGCCGCGGCTCATCTTGTACGCTCTCGCCATCTCGAGAAGCTCCTTGTCCGCGCCGAGAATTGCCGTTTCGATATTGCTCCAGACGATAGGAAGCACGACGAGCAGGGAGATTATCACGGGCACGGTATCTCGGTCAAGCCAAAGCAGAATGAGAATGATAAACGAGGCTATCGGAGTTGATTTTATCACGGCAAGCGCGGGCGTGAAAAAATCCCTTGCTATCTTGTATCTCGCGGTGAGTATGCCGCCGCCAACACCGAGAATCAATCCGAGCAAAAGTCCCGAGAATATTCTCAAAAATGACGAAAGCAGGGCAGAGTAAAGCTCTTTGGTAAGGCATAGCGCACATAGCCTTTTTGTCACCTCGACGGGCGAGGGCAAAAGCAAGCTTTCGCTAACCGCCATAGCCGCAATCTGCCAAAGCAAGAGCCAGATAAGTGCTATTATCGTGTATTTCAGAATTTTTTTAATCATTGTCAATATAATAAATATTCGCGTCGGGTGTCTTTCCGCCAATCGCGGCGGGGTTTACAGTATAAAGCTTTTGGAAGAATATATCAAGTGAGCTTGCCATCTCCTCGCCGTCAATATAGACGATATTGCAGTTCGGTATTGCCTTTGCGGCTACGTCGTCTTTGCCCGCAAAAATGCCGACCCCCGTGATGCAAGCCGCCGCCTTCTGAGGCTCTGCGTTGGTAAATTCGATAGAAGCCTTGTAGTCCGCAAGGAACTGTGCAAGCTCCTTTACGTGCGCCTCTGCCCATTCGGTGCGGACAACGATACATCCCTGCATCAGAGTGCCCTCACCGTAAGCCTTTTCCCATTCTGCCGTAAGGTCAAGCGCGACCGAGAGATTTGAGTTCGCGCTCGTGGCAATCGTCACCATAGGCTCGGGAAGCACCGCGATATCAACTTCGTCCGTAACGAGTGCCGCGCGGAGATCGGCGGGCTGAGCGTATCCCGTGTCTATCGTAATGTTTTCGTTTGGAATAAGACCGTTTGCGCGGCAGATCGCCTCAAAAATGAACGCGGGATTTTGCGCGGGGCAGTAGACGGTCTTGCTCTCAAGGTCTGAAATGCTTTCCACCGTCACTCCCTCGCTCGTAAGCAGATAAAGCACGCCGAGAGTATTGACTGCGGCAATTTTGACCTTGCCGCCCGTTTTGTTATAGAGGTTAGCCGCCGCGTTGGTCGGGAGCGCGGCAATATCAATTGAGCCGTTGATAAGTCCCGCGGTGATATTTGACGCGTCGGATTCAACTGTGAATTGGTAATTTAAGTCGCTCTGTCCGTTTATCGTGTCGCTTATAAGCGTTGCCGCGCCAAATCCCGTTGTGCCGTTAAGCACCGAGATATTGATCTCAAGCTCGTTGCCTATCAGTGTAAGTCGGCAGGACGCAAGAAAGGGAACTGCCAGAGCTATTATAAGAAAAAGTGCCGTGATGCGCAAAAATTTCATTATGCCCATCCTTTCATTTTGCAAAATTTACAAGTAAAATTATACTACTTTTCTATTCTTGTGTCAAGCAAATAAGGATATATCGCAAAATGTAAAAAAAATATTAAATCGCAAAATATTCTTTACATTCGGCATCATTTGATATATAATTAAAAGGGTGTTGTGCATAAAAGCATAACGAAAAAATGATAAAGCTACGAGGTGGAAAATGTCAGTTTTGATTACGGGCGGCGCGGGATTTATAGGCTCTCACGCGGCGGTTGAATTTTTGAATGCGGGATACGAGATAGTTATTATGGATAACTTCTCAAACAGTAAGCCCGTCGTGCTTGACAGAATTAAGCAGATCACAGGCAAGGATTTTAAGTTTTATCGGGCAGATCTGCTTGATCTTGCTTCTCTTGATAAGATATTTGACGAAAATCCCGAAATTGACAGTGTAATTCATTTTGCGGGACTTAAGGCGGTCGGCGAATCGGTATCAAAGCCCCTTGAATATTACCATAATAACGTGACGGGAACGCTTATGCTTTGCGATTCAATGCGCCGTCACGGAGTAAAGACGATAGTTTTCAGCTCATCGGCAACCGTATACGGCGCGCCCGACGAGGTGCCGATCAAGGAGAGCGCAAGAGTTGGCAACGCGACCAATCCTTACGGCGAAACAAAGGTTATGATAGAGCGAATTTTGAAGGATATCTACGTGTCCGACAAGGAATGGAACGTGTCGGTTCTTCGCTATTTCAATCCTATCGGCGCGCATAAATCGGGACTTATCGGCGAGGATCCCAACGGAATTCCGAACAACCTTATGCCTTATATCACAAAGGTTGCGGGCGGTAAGCTCCCCTATCTCCACGTTTTCGGAAACGATTATAATACCCACGACGGAACGGGTGTCCGCGATTATATCCACGTAGTTGACCTTGCCCGCGCGCATCTGAAGGCGCTTGAATCTATCAAGGAGCGCCGCGGCATCGACTATTTCAATATCGGCACGGGCACGGGATATTCTGTGCTTGACATCGTCAAGGCGTACAAGGAAGCTACCGGAGTTGAGATCAAGTACGAGATCGAGGGCAGACGTCCCGGCGACATCGACGCTTGCTTTGCAGATCCCACCAAGGCGAGAGAGATTCTCGGCTGGACTGCGGAATACGACATTACCGATATGTGCCGCGACTCGAATAATTGGCAGAGAAATAATCCCAACGGATACGGAGAATAAAAGAATGAACATAGAGAAGAAACTTTTCGGCACGCACAACGGACGCGACGTTGACGTTTACACATTGACTAATGATAACGGTATGAGTGCCGACATCATCACCTTTGGCGGTGCGATTCAAAAGCTTATGGTGCCCGACCGCCGCGGTGAGCTTTGCGATATAGTAGGCGGCTACGACAACCTTCGCTCTTACGTTGAGGGTGACGGCTATCAGGGCGCGCTTATCGGTCGTTTCGGCAACAGAATTGATAAGGGTAAATTCATGCTTGACGGCAAGGAGTACACGCTATTTTGCAATGACGGAGCAAACCACCTTCACGGCGGCAAGGTCGGCTTTTCCCATAAAATCTGGGATGCGGTTGCATCTGTTGAAGATGACGGCTGTTGCCTTGACCTTTCATATACCTCACCCGACGGCGAGGAGGGCTATCCCGGCACGCTTACCATCAACGTAAGATACAAGCTGACGAAGGATAACGCGCTCTCAATAAGCTATCGCGCGACTACCGATAAAAAAACGATTTTGAACCTCACGAATCACACCTATTTCAACCTAGGCGGATATGCGTCGGGCAAGATTTTTGACCACGTTATGCAGTCCGATGCGGAGAGCTTCCTTGAAACAGACGAGAATCTTACCCCCACGGGTAAAATTATCCCCGTTGAGAATACTCCCTTTGATTTCAGAGAGCCTAAGGCAATCGGTCGCGATTTTGACCTTTTCTACGAGCCTATGCGCTTGGCGGCAGGCTATGACCACTGCCTCAATTTCCCCAAGAGTGATGATCCTATGGCAAAGCCCAGATTTACCGTGTGGGAAGCGAAGAGCGGTAGGGTTATGGAAACCTACACGGATATGCCCTGCGCGCATTTCTATACCGGAAATTTCCTTATCAATCCCGATTATCCCTTCAAGGGCGGCTATCCTCAGGGCAAGCAGAACGCATTTTGTCTTGAAACCGAGCTTATGCCCGACGCTATAAATCACGAAAACTTCACCGACTGCACGCTTGATGTCGGCGAGGTCTTTGAATCGACTACGGTTTATAAATTCTCAACCAAATAAAATAAAAAAGGAACGCCTCGGCGTTCCTTTTTTATCTGTACAAAAGCTTTTTTGAAATTTCGATCATTTTCTCATCTTGCGAGGTATTGATGATCTCGATTTTGCCGTCAGATTCGCTGCTTGTGTCGCGGAGAAGCCCCGCCTCCAAAAGCTTTCTTTTCGTGTGTCGCGCCGTGCCCTCGCCGCCGTCGATGATCTTCACGTCGGCAGAGAAATGCTTTGCGATCATTGATCTGACGTGCGGGTAATGGGTGCAGCCAAGCACGATGCCGTCGATCTTTTCATTCTTATATGGAGCGAAAAGCTTGGCAAGATACTCGTCGAGCTCATCCGACTCAAGGTCGCCCTTTTCGATCAATTCAACGAGCCCGTGGCAGGGAAGCGGAATGAACTCTCCCTTGCCCCAAAAGCGATTGACAAGCGATTTGAACTTCTCCTCGCGAAGCGTGAGGGCGGTTGCCATCACTATCACTCGCGGTTTTTCGCATATCTCGGACGCAGGCTTTATCGCAGGCTCGATGCCGACGATGATAAGCTCGGGATTTTCCTCGCGCAAAACTCTGACCGCCGCGCTCGTCGCGGTGTTGCAGGCGATAACGAGAGCCTTTATTCCTCGCTCCTTCAAGGCGGCGAGGTTTTTCTTCGTCAGTTCAAGCACCTCGCTTTTTGACTTTGAGCCGTAGGGCGCGTTTTGCGAGTCGCCGAAATATATATAATTTTCTTGTGGCATAATGCGAACAAGCTCGCGAAGCACGCTTATTCCGCCCACTCCCGAGTCAAGCACCGCTATCGGCAGCTCTCGTCTTGCGTCCATAACCTTTTCCTTTTGTTTTTATAAATATTTTGCCAATTCTTCAATATCGGCGTCGGTCGTTGCCCAGCTCGTTGCAAGGCGCACGACGGTGTGACTGTCATCGTATTTTTCCCAAAATCCGACCGCCACATTCTTCTTAAGCTCTTCAAGCTTACCGTTTTCAACGATAATAAACTGCTGATTGGTGGGAGAATCGAGGTGGAATCTGTATCCCTTATCGGCAAGCAATTTTTTCAGCTTTTCCGCTTGATCTATCGCGTTTTTGCTTATCTCAAAATAAAGTCCGTCGGTGAAAAGCGTGTCAAACTGCACGCCGAGAAGTCTGCCCTTGGCAAGAAGTCCGCCGTGCTGCTTTATCGAGGTCATAAAGTGCTTTGGCGTATTGTTTTTCGTAAATACGACCGCCTCGCCGCAGAGTGCGCCGACCTTCGTGCCGCCGATGTAGAAAACGTCGCAAAGACTTGCTATCTCGGGGAGTGAGAGGTCTGTGTCACGGCTCATAAGACCGTAGCCAAGACGCGCGCCGTCAAGGAAGAGCGGAATACCTTTCTTGCGGCAGATATCCGAAATCCTTGTCAGCTCGTCCTTCGTATAAAGCGTGCCGTACTCGGTCGGATGCGATACGTATACCATACCGGGAAATACCATATGCTCGTGGTTATCGTCGGCGTAAAAATCTTTGATGAAGCCGTCAAGCTCGTCCGCGTCAAGCTTTCCGTTATGGTGGGGAAGCAGGAATACCTTGTGTCCCGTGTATTCTATCGAGCCTGCCTCGTGAAAGCCGATGTGACCGGTTACCGTTGAGATAACGCCCTCGTATCGCGCAAGCATCGAGGAAATAACGATAGCGTTGGTTTGCGTACCGCCTGCGATAAGCCATACGTCACTGTCGGGGCATCCGCACGCCACCTTTATCTTTTCCTTTGCGCTGTCGCAGTATTTGTCAAATCCGTAGCCCGCGAGAGCCTCGAAATTGGTTTCACCAAGGCGGCGGAGAATCTCGGGATGCGCTCCCATTATGTAATCACTCTGAAAATATACCATGATCGACCTCAAATAACACAAAATAACGGTGGCTTACGCTCACCACCGTTATTATAACATTTTTTTGCGATGATTGCAAGAATTCACAGTGATTTTTAATGAAAAAATCTCAGCCCTTTTTCTTTTCAAATTCAACGGTGCCGTCTTTGACGAAGGCACGGATGAAATCGCCCTTTTTGAAGCTTCCGTCAAGCAGGGCGCGCGAGTAGGGAAGCTCAACGAGGTTGATTATCGCGCGGCGTAGCGGTCGCGCGCCGTATTCGTCGGTCTTTCCGCTTTGCGCGATAAGCTCGGCAACCCCGCTATCAAATTCAATGAAAACACCCGAGCCTTCAATTCGGTCTGCGACCTCGGAGAGCATAAGCGTGGCAATTTTAATCAGCTCGTCGCGCGAGAGCTTGTTGAAAATAATTATCTCGTCAATACGGTTTAAAAATTCGGGACGGAAGGCGCGGCGAAGCTCGTCCTCAACGCGCTCCTTGACCTCGTTATTGGCATCAGCACCCGCCGAAAAACCAAGCCTTGCGACCTCACCGTGCCGCTTTGCTCCAAGGTTTGTCGTCATAATGATTATCGCGTTCTTGAAGTCAACGCGTCTGCCCTGCGAATCGGTCAGAATTCCGTCGTCAAGTATCTGGAGCAGAATATTGAAAACGTCGGGATGCGCCTTCTCTATCTCGTCAAAAAGCACTATTGAATAAGGCTTTCTGCGTACCCTCTCGGTCAAAAATCCGCCGTCGTCGTAGCCGATATAGCCGGGAGGGGAGCCGATGAGCTTGGAGATCGAGTGCTTTTCCATATACTCCGACATATCAAGCCTTATCATCGCGTCGCTGCTGCCGAAAAGCGCGTCTGCAAGCGCGCGGCAAAGCTCGGTCTTGCCCACGCCGGTCTGCCCCGCGAAGATAAACGAGCCGATAGGACGCGAGGGATCGCGAAGTCCCGTGCGGCTACGTTGTATAGCCGATGCGACGGCGCGCGCCGCGCTGTCCTGACCGATAACGCGCTCGCACAGCTTTTCTTCAAGGTGAAGAAGTCGCTCGCTCTCGGACTTGAGCAGGCTGCTTACGGGAATTCCCGTCCACCCCGTAACTATGTCGGCAACGTCGCTCTCGTAAAGCGTTAAGTCCTCAATATTCTTGCGCTTTTCCCACTCGTCCTTGGCTTCCCGATACTTTTTCTTCAGCTCTTCCTCGCGGTCACGGAGCGATGCGGCAAGCTCAAAATTCTGCTCAGTCACCGCTTCGATCTTCTCGCTCTCAAGCCGCCTCAGCTCGTTTTCCATTTCTCTGTGCTCGGGCGGGGAGGTGAAGATCTTAAGCCTCAATCTTGCCGCCGCCTCGTCAATGAGATCGATCGCCTTATCGGGCAAGAAGCGGTCGCTTATATAGCGTACCGAGAGCGAGATCGCCGCGTCTATCGCCTCGTCTGATATTTTGAGCTTGTGATGCGACTCGTATTTGTGGCGCAGACCGAGGAGTATCTGCTTAGCCTCGCTCTCACTCGGCTCGCCTACCGTCACCGATTGAAAACGTCGCTCGAGCGCGGCGTCCTTTTCAATGTGCTTGCGGTATTCCGTGATCGTAGTTGCGCCTATAACCTGCAATTCACCGCGCGCAAGCGCGGGCTTGATGATGTTTGCCGCGTCAATAGCGCCCTCCGCCGCCCCCGCGCCGATTATCGTGTGTATCTCGTCGATGAATATTATAAGGTCGGGATTTTTCTGCGCCTCGGCAAGAATATTTTTCAGCCTTTCCTCAAATTCGCCGCGGTATTTTGCGCCCGCGATCATGCTTGAGAGGTCAAGCGTAACTACGTTCTTGTCGCGCAGGATCTCGGGTACGTCGCCGTCGGCTATCCTCTCTGCAAGTCCTTCGACCACCGCCGTCTTACCAACGCCGGGCTCACCGATAAGGCAGGGATTGTTTTTGGTGCGGCGCGAAAGTATCTGTATCACGCGCTCGGTTTCCTTGTCGCGTCCGATTATGGGGTCTATTTTGCCTTGCCGCGCCATATCGACAAGGCTTCGCCCGAAGGATTGCACCGCACTTTTTTTATCGGCTTGAGAGGATTGTCTGTCGTTGTTCTTTTTTAATACCGCGTCGCGCTTTGAGGGGCTTGCGTCAATGTAGCTCTCAAGATCGCCCTTGACGTCGTTAGGTGACACGCCGAGGCTCTCGAGAATTCTGACCGCCACGCAATCTCGGTCTGATACCATAGCGAGCAAAATATGCTCCGTGCCGATATACGCCTGATTTGCGCGCGCCGCCTCGTATGCCGAGCCCTCGATAATTTTCTTTGTCCGCGGAGTCATATCCGACGGGGAAATAAGCTCGGGAGAGCCGATGCCGCTTATCTCCACGACCGCGCCCTTTACCTTTTCGGTCTTTATTCCGCGCGAGAAAAGTATCCTTGCCGCCGCGCCGTCGGGCGTTCCGAGAAGCCCGAGTAAAAGATGCTCCGAGCCGATATAGGAATGACCGAGATCAGACGCGCAGGAGAGCGCGACGTTAAGCGCGTACTGCGCCTTTGGTGTAAATTTGTTTGCCATAAATTATCCGTTCCGCCGCAAGCGCGGCATAAAGATGTTGTTTTCGCTTATATTGCCGCGCCGATAAGCTGACTTATAAGCGGTAAAATATATTTTCTCGCCCCGTCGGAGCGCCCTACTCTGCAGTCGTCAAGCGAGTGACAGCTATTGCCGAGAGTTGCCGCGACCGCGCCGTTTAGTCCCTCGCAGGTCAGCGTGTTGAGAAGCGATATCGGGCATTTTGGCGCGCCGTCGCGACAGGCGGGAAGAGCGATAGCAAGTCTTATGCGCGAGATCAGCGAGAGAAGCTCGTCCTCGTCGATCATTCGCGCCGTTGCGAGCGTGCCGAGCGCGCGCCACGCCCTGTCGCATATTATTGTGCTCTTATTTGAAAAAACAATTCGCTCACAGCTTATCTCACTGCTTACAAGATCACCTATAAGCGCGGAAAAGTCCGAGATCGCCTTTTTTTCGTCAAGCGCGAGAGAGGGAATATATGAAAGCACGTAAAGGTCGCCCGCGTTGTCGTATTTTGCTAAAAACGGGGATAAGGTCGCGCCGTAAGCCGCCGCCTCGCGTTGCATATCTCCGTACCTTGCTCCGTGTCTTGACGCGGGCAAAAACAGACAGACCGAAAGCTCAAGGGCAGAGCCGCAAAGCGCGATGTCGGAGGCAAGATAGCCGAGCTTGTCCGAGTATGCAAAGCTGAATTCTCGGTCGAGCAGCTCCTCTGCCTCAGAGGCTATTTTGTGCGCCTCGTCAAGCGACAAGCCCGAAAGCAGAGCTTGTATATTGAGGTGAAATTCACCGCCCGAAAATATCGTAAGATTGCACGGCTCGTTGAAATAAAGACACCTCTCGCCATTGTCGATTGCAAAGCTGTAATCAATAAGCTGCTTTTCGGCAAGTGAGTATATCTCAGCGCAAGGGCTGCTCGTCATCTGATGCGAGTGAAAGCCGTTTGCCTCCATCAGCTCGGAAAGTCTTGAGGAAAAAGTCCCGTGACCAGACGGTAATTCCTTATCCCGCGCGTTGAAGGGAAGTGACGCGATATTTCGCATATATCTTACCTTTGACCAAAGAACGTGAGGATTTTTAGAGTCCTCTGTGTTGTACCAGAACATTTTATTATCTCCTTTCGCTTAAAGCTTGTATTCAAGCTTTTTTGCCTTGTCGCGAAGTGTTGCGGCAAGCTCGTAGTTTTCTTTTTCGATCGCAAGCTTGATCTCGGCTCTGAGCGACTCAAGAGCGCGACGCCTGTCGATGTCGGCGCGCCGTGAGGACGGCATTCTCGATATCGGAGCGTCCTTTTGGCTTCCTTGCGGATGAGCGAGATAGTCCTCAAAGCATTCGTAGCAATCGGGGCAGGAAAAGCATCCCTGCTTGATTATTTCATCAAGCGTCGCGCCGCAGGAGGAGCATACCGCCTCGTCACCTGCCGCTCGAAGTATGTAGGGGGATACGGCGCTTTGTCGCTCGTAAAAGGAATAAAGAGTTCTTTCGGGGATGAATTTTGCCGTGGGGGATTGATTTTTTTCGCATAGCTCGCTTATTTTGTTCATACTGCCGCCGCACGCCGCGCACAAGGCGTGCCGTATTCCGCCCTCGTCGGCATAAAAGAGGGTTGCTTTTTTGTTTTTGCATTTTTCGCAGTTCATTTTTTCGTCCGTGCCTTTCTCTTCGTGTTTTCGTCTTTCTTTTGGCGTTTATTGCCGCCCGACGTATTTATCAGTATTATTTTACATAATGCGCAAGGAGAAAAAGGTCGTAATCTGCGTGAAAAATAAATTTTTTTCGGGAGGCGAGGACGAAAAAAGAGGAAGCAGTATTTTTGTGAAGAATGTTCACAAATTCACTAATATTTTACAAATAAATTCAAGCATTTGATTTGACAATTATACGTAAATGAGTTATAATTATTATAATGGGCGAGAAGGTGTTTTTTTAGCCCTGAAGAAGAAAGAAAATATTTAAAATAAATTTTGGAGGCAGTTAAATGGACAAGAATTTGACGGTTGGATACCAAAAAACAGCCTCGCTGTTCGATGCAGGAAGCTTCGTTGAGATTGGCGCTTTTATTAAGCGAAGCGGCGACGATAAGGCTTACGACGGCATAGTTTGCGGCTACGGCTCGATCTCGGGCAAGCTCGCGTTTGCGTTTGTGCAGGACAGCGACAGAACTAAGGGCGCGTTTGACGAGGCGGGAGCAAAGAAGATCGAAATGCTCTACGATATGGCAATAAAGAACGGCGCACCCGTGATCGGCGTTTTTGACAGCGCGGGCGCGGCGGTGCTTGACGGAAGCGCAACGCTTTCGGCATACGGAAGATTTATCGCGGCGGTATCTCGCGCGTCGGGAGTTATCCCTCAGATCGCGGTGTTCGACGGCATCTGCACGGGAATGGCACTCACCATTGCAAATATGTTTGACCTTACCGTTAAGGTTGCCGATAAGGCGGAGCTTTATCTTAAGGCGACCTCAAACAGTAAAGAGCAGTTCTGCTCTATCGAGGCAGAGAACGAGGCGGCAGCTTTCACGGCGGCTCGTGAGCTTGTCGAGATACTTCCTCAGAACAATAAGGACGATGCAAGCGGTATGTCGGGCGACGACGCGGGCAGAGCGGTTGCTATCGACGGACTTACCGGCAAGGCACTTATTGAGGCACTTTGCGACAACGGCAAGTTTATCGAGATCAACGCAAGAGTCAGCGGAATCGTTACGGGCTTTGCATTCTTCGGCGGCAGACTTTGCGGTGTTATCGCGTCCGACAATACCTGTGACGCGGGTAAGATCGGATTTATCGGCGCAAAGAAGGCGGCTGATATCATCTCCTTCTGCGACAGATTTGGAATTTCGATCCTCACGCTCGTTGACAGCGAAGGACTTTGCGATTGCGCATGCCCCGTATGCACGGCGGCTCTCGCGTCAGCTTACGCCAACGCTACCTGCGCAAAGGTAACGGCAGTAGTCGGCAAGGCTTACGGAGCAGGCTTTACACTTCTCGGCTCAAAGGCTATCGGCGCGGATATTGAGATCGCGACCGAGGGCGCGGTCATCAGCGTAATGAGCCCCGAGAGCGCGGTTGCGTTCCTTATGAACGATCAGATCAGCGCGGACAAGTCGAGAGCCGACGTTGAGGCTGAATGGTGCGAAAAGTACGCGAGCGCAACCTGTGCGGCAGAGAAGGGCGATATCGACGATATCATCTCCCCCGAAACCCTCCGCGCAAGAATTTGCTCGGCACTCTATATGCTTGCGGTAAAGGCGGACGGCATTCCCGAGCGCAAGTACGCAAGAACTCCTCTTTGATTTTCGGAGGTAAAAAATGAAAAGAAGTAAGAAGATACGTATATTTGCGATCATGACCGCAATTATCGTAATGCTCTTCAGTATTTCGGTTTGCGCGGCTGATAAGCTTGATCAGAATTTGTCGGGCGCGGATATGACGCTCAGTGAGCGCTTTGGATACGCTATGCAGGGGACCGTCACCGGTATGCTGATGATATTCGCGGTACTTGGACTTCTTTGGGGAATCGTGTCGCTTTCAAAGGTTTTCCTTTACGACATGCCAAACAAAAAGAAGGAAGAGAAGCCGAAGAGAAGAAAGGTCAGAAAGACCGTTATGGTCGAGGACGACGAGGAGATCTCGGCGGCGTTTGATCCCGCGCAGATCGCTCCCCCCGTACATGACGACGGCGAGATAGCAGCAGTTATCACCGCGGCTATCGCGGCTATGCTTGAGAGCGAAGAATATAAGAACGAATTTGTCGGCGGCTTCAGAGTTGTTTCCTTCAAGAGAAGCACAGAGCGCGCTTGGAATAAGAAATAATAGAAAGGCAAAAGGTATTATAGAATGAGAAGATTTAACGTAACCGTAAACGGTGTATCGTACGACGTATTGGTTGAAGAGGTAGGTCAGGAGGCGTCTGCTCCCACAGCAGCACCCGTAGCACCCGCTGCAGCACCTGCAGCAACTCCCGTAGCAGCTCCCGCGGCTCCCAAGGCACCCGCCGCACCCGCAGGCGCAGTTGCAGTAAAGGCACCTATGCCCGGTACTATTATGAAGATTAACGTAAGCGCAGGTCAGGCAGTCAAGAAGGGCGACGTTCTTTGCGTGCTTGAGGCTATGAAGATGGAAAACGACATCTGCGCTCCCCAGGATGGCACGGTTGCTTCTGTAAACGTACAGAAGGGCGCGTCGGTTGCATCCGAGGAAGTTCTCGTAACCCTCAACTGACAGCAATTCCATATTGAAATTTTAAATTTACGAAAGGAATTGTATAGATGTCAGAGATTCTTGAAACAATAAAGAATTTTATTGGAAGCATGGGCTTCAATTACATCTTTGGCGAAGCAAGCTTTACGGACGGCGTCTGGATGGGATGGCAGTATCTCGTCATGTACGCTATCTCGTTCGTGCTTATCTATCTTGCAATTGCCAAAAAGTTTGAGCCTCTGCTCCTTCTCCCGATAGCTATCGGCATGCTGCTTACCAACCTGCCTGGCGCAAATCTCTTCCACCTTGAAATGTGGATAGACGACGCGGGAAAGCTCACCGTTCTTGAGTCTATCAAGATGGTAATAAATAAGGGCGGATTTCTTGATCTGCTCTATATGGGCGTTAAGCTCGGTATTTATCCCTGTATCATATTTATAGGTATCGGAGCTATGACCGACTTTACCCCTCTTATCGCAAACCCCAAGTATTTCCTTATCGGTGCGGGCGCACAGTTTGGTGTATTCGTAGCCTTCTCGGCGGCGTTTATGACCGGACTTTATACCATCGGTCAGGCGGCTTCTATCGGTATTATCGGCGGTGCTGACGGCCCTACCGCGATACTCGTTACCAAGACGCTCGGCCCCGCGCTTCTCGGCGCTATCGCGATCGCGGCATACTCCTATATGGCGCTTATCCCGATGATCCAGCCTCCCTTTATGAAGCTTCTTACCACTAAGAAAGAAAGACTTATAAAGATGGATAAGCTCCGTCCCGTATCGCGCCTTGAAAAGCTCGTTTTCCCCATACTCGTAACCTTTGTCGTTGGCATTCTCGTGCCCGACGCGCTTTCGCTTATCGGTTGCTTGATGTTTGGTAATATACTCAACGTCTGCGGCGTTACCGAGCGACTTTCAAAGACGGTTCAGAACGAGTTTATGAATATCATCACTATCCTTCTCGGTATCTCGGTAGGCGCGACGGCTTCTGCCGCGAACTTCTTGAGCTTGCAGACGGTAATCATCGTAGTCTGCGGTCTTGTTGCGTTCTGCATCTCGACCTGCGGCGGACTTATCACCGCGAAGATAATGAACTGGCTCTCGGGCGGAAAGATCAACCCCCTTATCGGTTCTGCGGGTGTTTCCGCGGTTCCTATGGCGGCAAGAGTTGCTCAGACCGTCGGACAGAAGGAGGATCCTTCAAACTTCCTTCTCATGCACGCGATGGGACCCAACGTAGCGGGCGTTATCGGCTCTGCGGTTGCGGCGGGTGTATTTCTGTCGTGGATCGGTTGATGACCGACAAAATTTTCAGAAAGGCTTGGTATATAAATAAATGGCACAGGTAAAAATTACCGAAACTGTACTCCGTGACTCGCATCAGTCGCTCATCGCGACGAGAATGACGACCGAGGAGATGCTCCCCATTCTTGCCGATATGGACAAGGTGGGCTACCACTCGCTTGAGGCATGGGGCGGCGCGACCTTTGACGCTTGTATGAGATTTCTTAACGAGGATCCGTGGGAAAGACTCCGCAAGATAAGAAACGAGGTCAAAAACACAAAGCTCCAGATGCTCTTCCGCGGACAGAATATTCTCGGCTACCGTCACTATTCCGACGACGTGGTTGAGTACTTCGTTCAGAAGTCGATAGCCAACGGCATCGACATTATCCGTATATTCGACGCGCTCAACGATCCCAGAAACCTCAAGACCGCGATAAACGCGACCAGGAAAGAGGGCGGACACGTTCAGGCGGCGTTCAGCTACACCACGGGCCCCGTATACACTATGGATTATTACTCCGAGTACGCAAAGCGTCTTGAGGACATGGGCGCGGACTCTATCTGTATCAAGGATATGGCGGGTCTTCTTAAGCCCTACGACGCTTACGAGCTTGTAAAAACTCTTAAGGAAAGCACCAAGCTTCCCATTCAGCTTCACACACACTATACCGCAGGTCTTGCTTCAATGACGCTTCTTAAGGCGATAGAGGCAGGCGTTGACGTAGTCGACACCGCTATCTCGCCCATGGCTATGGGTACGTCCCAGCCCCCCACGGAAACTCTCGTAGCGACATTGCAGGGAACAGAGTACGATACGGGAATCAGCCTCGACGCGCTCAACAAGATCAATAAGCACTTTACTCCTCTCCGCGAAAAGTATCTTGCGGAAGGACTTCTCAACCCCAAGGCACTTAAGGTAGACGTAAACGCTCTGCTTTATCAGGTTCCCGGCGGAATGCTCTCCAACCTTATGTCCCAGCTTAAGCAGGCGGGCAAGGAGGATAAGCTGACCGAGGTGCTTGAGGAGGTGCCGAGAGTAAGAGCAGACGTAGGATATCCTCCTCTTGTAACTCCTTCCTCACAGATCGTAGGTACTCAGGCGGTATTCAACGTGCTTAACGGCGAGAGATATAAGACCTGCACCAAGGAGTTCAAGGGCGTTGTTCGCGGCGAGTACGGTAAGACTCCCGTGGCAATCGATCCCGAGTTCGTAAAGAAGATCCTCGGCGACGACGCAAAGGTGATCGACTACCGTCCCGCTGACGATCTTAAGCCCGAGCTTGACACTCTCCGCGCGGCTATCCCCGCGGGATATCTCGAGCAGGACGAGGACGTGCTTTCTTACGCTCTCTTCGAGCAGGTAGCGCTCAAGTTCTTCGAGCATAGAAAGAACCAGAAATACGGCGTGGATGCCAACGCAGACGCGGCATCGGGCGTTCATTCGATCTAAAGTTTAATAAATAAAAGGGAGAAGGCAGTTTTGCCCTCTCCCTTTGTGCATTTTTCTTTGTGTAATTTAGACATTTTGTTTGTTATGCCTTGTAGGAGTTGTGAAAATAAAGATAAATTGTAAATTCTGTGAATGAAAATGTTATTTTTTACAAAAAAGGAGTTGACAAATTGGTTATTTTGTATTATAATCAAATTCGCTGACAAATTGCGGTTTTGGAGTTTGCTTTGAAAAATAAGCGTTTTTTGTGCAAAAAGATAACAAAGCCGTTATTTTTAACAAAAGCTACGGAGAACATAAAATGCCACGTTTTTTCGTAAGAAGAGAACAAATAAGTGATGGCAATGTCACGATTTTGGGTGACGACGCGCATCATATCTCGCGGTCGCTTCGTATGGCTTCAGGCGAGAAAATAACCGTTTGCGATATGCAAAAGACAGAATACGATTGCATTTTGGAGGAGTTCTTGCCCGACAGAGTCGTCGCAAGAATTACGGAAGAAAAGCAGTGCGATACCGAGCCGCCATACCGCGCGTATCTTTATCAGGCGCTTCCCAAGGGTGAAAAGCTTGATTCGGTAATTCAGAAATCGGTCGAGAGCGGCGTTTATTCAATAACGACGTTCAATAGCGAGCGTTGTATCGCAAAGGAAAAGAGTAACGAGGAAAATAAGCTTCGCAGAAGAAATAAAATCGCGCTTGAGGCTGCAAAGCAGTCGGGCAGAGGACACGTGCCCAAGGTTAATCCCACCGTTTCGTTCTCCGAGATGCTGAAGGTCGCGTCGGAGTGCGATATTTGCCTTTTCTGCTACGAGGGCGACGGCACAAGACCGCTAAAGGAGGTCTTGCGCGAAAAAAAGACCGAGCTTGAGAGCCTTGACCGTGAGATAAGCATCTCGCTCGTTATCGGAAGCGAGGGAGGCTTTTCACTTGCGGAGGTCGAGCGCGCCCGTGAGGCAGGGCTTATCCCCGTGGGACTTGGAAAGAGAATACTCCGCACCGAAACCGCACCCGGCTTTGCGCTCGGATGCCTGGTTTATGAATTTGAGCTTTAAAAACCCATATATAAAAATTTAAGGAATAACATTTCAAAGAGGTATCAAATGGCAAACAGATTGTTTCAGAACGTAATTCATCAGATGAGAACCGCGGTTGACCGCGTTATCGGTGTAATTGACGAGAACGGCGTTGTTATCGCTTGCTCCGAGCTTGTTAAGATCGGCGAGGTTAAGCAGGGAATCCGCGACGAGCTCCACTACACCAACGACATTGCGGTTTTGGGCGGATACACCTACCGCCCCTTGACAGCGGGCTCTAAGAACGAGTACGTTGTATTTATGGAAGGCGAAGACAAGATGGCTGAGAAGATGAGTAAGCTCCTCGCAGTTTCGCTTTGCAACATCAAAAATCTTTATGACGAAAAGTACGATAAGGGACTTTTCATCAAGAACATCATTCTTGACAATATCCTTCCCAGCGATATTTATATCAAGTCCAAGGAGCTTCACTTCAGCAACGAGGAGAGCAGAATCGTGTTCCTTATCAAGTTCTACGGTAAGACCGACGTTATGCCCTTCGAGATGCTCCAGAATATGTTCCCCGACAAGTCCAAGGACTACGTTATCAGCGTAGGCGAGCACGACGTTGTGCTTGTTAAGGACGTAAAGTCCGACGCGGATATCAAGGACATTGAAAAGATCGCTACCAACATCTCCGACACACTTACCACTGAGTTCTATACCAAGGTAAATATCGGTATTTCTACCGTTGTTGACAACCTCAAGGATCTCGCTCGCGCATATAAGGAGGCGCAGGTTGCCCTTGACGTTGGAAAGGTATTCGAGACCGAGAAGAACATCATCAGCTATGAAAACCTCGGTATCGGCAGACTTATCTATCAGCTTCCCACCACCCTTTGCGAGATGTTCTTGCAGGAGGTATTCAAGAAGGGAAGCCTTGAATCTCTCGACAGAGAAACCCTTATGACCATCCAGAGCTTCTTTGAGAACAACCTCAACGTTTCCGAGACCTCAAGAAAGCTTTTCGTACATAGAAACACTCTCGTTTACAGACTTGAGAAGATCCGCAAGATCACGGGCCTTGACCTCCGCGAGTTCGAGCACGCTATCACCTTCAAGGTAGCGCTTATGGTTAAAAAGTACCTCGCGTCCAAGCCCACCAAGTTCTGATCCCTCAGATAATTTGATATTTTAGTGAATAAAATATAAGCGAGACACCGTCGTTGTTTTTTGATGCGGTGTTTCGCTTATTGGATTGTTTTGACCTGAATTTGTCGGATAATTTAACGAAAATCATCAAAAAATATCAATAAAAACGCTATTTAAAGCGTTATCGAAAGGCGAAAAATGAAAAAAACTCAGAAAAAGCATATACAAGTAAAAAATAAAAAGGTATTGACCTTCGTGGCTCTGCTCTGCGTCGTTTGTACGCTCATCAGCGCAACGGGTTGTCGGTACGTTACCGAGGTAGTCAATCGCCAGGAGGTAGTCGAGCATAAGATCGTTATAACCCAGGCGGATAAGTCGGGGCTTCCCGATTACGTTGCCGATCTTGTAAAACTTGATGAGGTGTTCAGGGCATATTCCTACGACGGCTACGACGAGGAGCTGTTCGGCGAAATGCTCCTCAAATACTACATCGCCGCAACGGGCGATATGTTTGCCGAGTATATGAACGCCGAGGAATACGAGGCGTATAATACTGAAAGCACGGGAGAATTCGTCGGCATCGGCGTTTCGATAATCGACACCTTGCTTGAGATAAACGGCTACAATTACAAAACTCTCCAGGTCATTTCGGTATTTGAAAATTCCCCCGCGCTTGAGGGCGGAGTAAAGGTCGGCGACCACATCGTTTACGCGGGCGGCGGCGAGGACAGTGAGCTTGTCGACGCGCTCGGATACGACCAGGCACTCAACAAAATGCGTGGTGAGGAGGGAACGGTTGCTGAATTTACGGTATACCGCCCCGATAAGAGCGAGATAAGCGGATTTAAGATAATTGAATTTGCTATCGAGCGTAAAAAGGTTATTACCGAATCTGTGAGATACCGTATAAGCGCAAGTGATTCCAAGGTCGGTATCGTTAATATTACGGGCTTTGATCAGACCACCGCAACACAGTTCAAAAAGGCGGTGAACGCGCTTATCAAGAGCGGATGCGAATACTTTGTATTCGACGTCAGAAACAATCCCGGCGGCAACCTTTTGTCGATCGAGGCGGTTCTTTCTTACTTCTTGCAGAGAAACGATCTTATTATCGGTATTGAGTACGGTGACGGAACGAGTGCGGCGGATTACGTCAGCCCCGTTAATTACGGGCCTCAGTACGAGGGCTTCAACGTGGCGTATAATGAGATCGGTATGTACCGCGATCTCAAATCGGTAGTTCTTACCAATGCAAACACCGCGTCGGCGGCAGAGCTGTTTACGGCAACCCTCCGCGACTACGAGCTTGCAAAGGTAGTGGGCGAGAAGACCTACGGTAAGGGCTGTATGCAGACCATCGTACCTCTCAAGGAATACGGACTTGAGGGTGCGCTCAGAGTTACCACCGCAATGTATTTTTCGGCAAGCCGCAAGATATATCACGAGATAGGAATTGAGCCCGATTATGCGGTTGCACTTCCCGAGGAAGCGTACGAATATAATTTCTTCGTGCTTCCCGAGGAGCTTGACACTCAGCTTCAAAAGGCAATCGAGATAGTCAAGGGAGAACAATAAAAAATAATTTCACACATACACATATATTAAGGAGAAACCATCATGGCAAATCAGAAGAATTATACCCCCGAAGGCTACAAGGCACTTACAGACGAGCTTGATTATCTCAAATCGGTCAGAAGAGAAGAGATCAAGGAAGCAATCGCAACCGCGCGCTCGTTCGGTGACCTTTCCGAGAACGCAGAGTACGACGAGGCAAGAAACGAGCAGGCTAAGACTGAGGCAAGAATCAGCGAGCTTGAGGAGCTTATCGCAAACGCAATTATCGTTGACGAGAACAGCATTGATACAAGCATCGTATCTCTCGGCTCGGTCGTAACCGTTTACGACGTAGAGTACGACGAGGAGATCGTATATAGCATCGTAGGCTCTAACGAGGTAAATCCTCTTGAGAAGAAGATCTCCGATCAGTCGCCTATCGGCCGTGCGCTTATGGGTAAGCGCGAGGGTGATACAGTTGTTATCGAGATCCCCGCAGGCACCGTGCACATGGAGATCAAGAAGGTAGCGAGAGCGCAGAAGAACGAGGGCTGATAAGTCGGGAGCAGGGAAATGAACGACAACAGAGATTTCGACGAGTCAAAGCTTGATGGCGCTGAGATCAGGTTGGCGCCCAACAGCCCGTTTTTCGCAAAGCTTGATAATTTTTGGTATTATCATAAGTGGAAGGTTATAATCATCGCGTTTTTTGCGATAGTTATCATCGTTGGCGTCGTGCAGATGGTCGGTAAGACCGACGCGGACGCTTCTGTAGTGATTGCCGTTCCCGAAACCGTTACGCCCTTGCAAAGCAGGGATATAAGCACGGCTTTGGGGCAGCTTTTGCCCAATGACGCAAACGGCGACGGCAAAAAGGATCTTGACGTGCTGGCATACCCCATATATTCCGAGGAGGAGCTGGATAAGGCTAACCACACCGAGACCGAAACCGAGGCAGACGGCGGGTGGCATTACGTCCCCGTGGTCGACCAGTCCTATAACGTCGACAGACACAAGGAATATACCGCGTATCTCCAGGGCGGAGAGGCGGCAGTGCTTTTTGTAAGCGAGTATCTTTTTGAAAGCCTCAGAACTCACGACCGAGTTTTGCCTCTTTCCGAGATATTCGGCGAAAGCCTTCCCACAGGCGTTGTTGCCGACGGATACGGTGTAAGACTTGGCGACCTTGCGATCTATTCTTATATAGACGCGCTTAAGGTCATTCCCGAGGACACTATCGTATGTATTCTTCGTCCCTACGTCTTCGGCAAGAACGCAAATGAGGACAGATACGAGTGTGCAAAAGGACTTTTCAAGAATATAGTGACCTTTTCCGAATAAGATAAAAAGAACCGCTGTATAGCGGTTCTTTTTGTGCTCTACGGTAAGATCTTTTAGCTTGTGATTTAAACTATTATTTACACTTGACATAACCATACCTCCTGTGATATAATACAAAAGCCACCAGCCCCATGTAACAGGGCAGCGTCGGGAGGAATTCCGCGACGACGGAGAAGAACGTTTGGCTTTTATGCGTAGACTTCTCACCCACCTCTTCGGAGGTGGGATTTTTTATTTAATCCGGCTCAAAGAAGCTGTCAGGAGTATATGAGCCTCTGATTCTGCCCTTACTGTCAAAATCAAAGATTTGTATTAAAAGGTCTATTGACTTTTTTTCAATGTGTGGTATAATAAGTATATGGAATTGCTTCGGCCTTGCTTTGCAAGGTATAGTCGAAAGGACGCAGCTGCAATTCCTTTTTTATTTATGATACATTTTCTTTATAAGCTCTTCATTTTTCGATTTTTCGTAAAAATATTTAAAGTTCTTTACATTTAAAATCGTTTATGTTATAATAATATATAACGCAAAAAGAACACGAGTTTCATTGAAAGGGGATCAATATGGACAAGTTCGTGCTTAAAAGTGAATATAAGCCCACGGGCGATCAGCCCGAAGCGATAGCGGGACTTGTCAAGGGTATCCGCGAGGGGCAGAGAATGCAGACCTTGCTCGGAGTTACGGGATCGGGCAAGACCTTTACCATGGCAAACGTAATTGCCGAGATAAACCGTCCGACACTCGTGCTTGCGCATAATAAGACGCTTGCGGCGCAGCTTTGCTCGGAGTTCCGTGAGTTTTTTCCCGATAACGCCGTTGAATACTTTGTCAGCTACTACGATTACTATCAGCCCGAGGCATATATCCCCGGAAAAGATATGTATATCGAAAAGGACGCGCTTGTAAACGAGGAGATAGACCGACTTCGCCACTCGGCGACAAGCTCGCTTTTTGAGCGCCGCGACGTCATCATCGTTGCCAGCGTTTCGTGTATATATTCGCTCGGTGAGCCCGACGATTACAAGGATCTCGTTATCTCGCTCCGTCCCGGTATGCTTATGCCGCGCGAGGAGCTCATAAAAAGGCTCATTTCAATAAGCTACACGAGAAATGACCTCAATCTCGTGCGTGACTCCTTCCGTGTGCGCGGCGACGTGGTTGAGATAATCCCCGCGAGCATGAACGAGCACGCGATCCGCGTTGAGTTTTTCGACGAGGAGATCGACCGCGTTTCTGAGATAAATATCGTCACGGGAGAGGTCATCAGGCATCTTTCATACGCGCCGATATACCCCGCAACGCACTATGCTGTGTCCGACGAGAAGCGCGAGGCGGCGATCAAGGAAATTTATGCCGAAATGATCGACCGTGCGAAATATTTTGAGTCGGAGGGCAAGCTCATTGAGGCGCAGAGAATAGTTGAGCGCGTCAAATACGATATGGAAATGCTCTCCGAGATAGGCTTTTGCTCGGGAGTTGAGAACTATTCGCGTATTTTGTCGGGCAGGCCCGCGGGCTCTACGCCCTACACCCTGCTTGACTATTTTCCAAAGGATTTTCTACTTTTCGTCGACGAGTCGCACGTTACCTTGCCGCAGGTAAGGGGAATGAGCGGAGGCGACACCGCGCGAAAGAAAAACCTTATAGATTACGGATTCCGCTTGCCCTCGGCTTACGACAACCGCCCGCTTTTCTTCGAGGAGTTTGAGGAGAGGATCAATCAGGCGGTCTTTGTCAGCGCAACGCCGGGCGATTTTGAGGGAGAGCATTCGGAGCAAGTGGTCGAGCAAATAATTCGCCCCACGGGACTTCTTGATCCCGAGGTCGAGGTGCGCCCGATCGAGGGTCAGGTCGACGACCTTATGGGCGAGATCAGAAAGAGAACCGAGAAGGGCGAGAGGGTGCTTGTCACCACGCTTACAAAGAAAATGGCGGAGGATCTCACCGATTATCTTGACGGAAACGGTATCAAGGTGAGATACATCCATTTCAATATAGACACCATCGAGCGTATTCAGATCATACGCGATCTTCGACTTGGCGTTTTTGACGTGCTTGTCGGAATAAACCTTCTCCGTGAGGGACTTGATATTCCCGAGGTTTCGCTCGTGGCAATTCTTGATGCCGACAAGGAAGGATTTTTGCGAGCCGAGCGCTCGCTTATCCAGACCATCGGTCGCGCGGCGAGAAATGCAAGCGGAAAGGTTATAATGTACGCCGATAATATGACGGGATCTATGCAGAGAGCGATTGCCGAAACTAACCGCCGCCGCAAGATTCAGGACGATTACAACAAGGCACACGGCATTATTCCCAAGACCGTTATCAAGGGCATTCGCGACGTCATCGACATGGGCGCGCCCGACGACAGCGGAAAGAGCCGTGCCGACAAGAAGAAGTCGCAAAAGAAGCTCACCGCCACCGAGCGCGAAAAGCTTATCGAAAAGCTTACCCGAGAGATGAAGGATGCCGCGCGCACGCTTGAATTTGAGAAAGCCGCGTATCTCCGCGACGAGATCAAGAAGCTGAGAGAAGGGTAGGATGCGGGGATGCGTGCCTCCGGCGGCAAGCTTTCTTGAAAGAAAGCTTGGCAAAGAACTTTGCCGCGGGGTTCTAACTATGGTGGAGTGACGCTGAAATTTGCTCGCAAATTTCAGCCTGCTGTGGTGGAGCACGCCCTGCAGTGTAGAACCCAGCCGATACAGTCTTATTTTAAAATAAAGTCCCATTAAGTTGTGTAAACGGTGGGGAATAAACCATTTTTATTAAAAGTTTTGAAAGGTCAAGGAAAACTTTTTCAAAAGTTTTCCTTGGAAAAAACATGAACCAAAATCTAACCATCAAGGGCGCACGCGTCCACAATTTGAAGAATATAGACGTCACGATACCGAGGGACAAGCTTGTCATTTTGTCGGGACTTTCGGGAAGCGGAAAGTCGTCGCTTGCGTTTGACACGATCTACGCGGAGGGACACAGGCGTTTCGTTGAGTCGCTTTCAAGCTACGCGAGAATGTTTCTCGGTCAGCTTGACAAGCCTGACGTTGACTCGATAGAGGGCTTGTCACCCGCGATCTCGATCGACCAGAAAACGACGTCGAAAAATCCGAGGTCAACGGTAGGAACTGTTACCGAAATATACGATTATCTGCGTTTGCTTTACGCGAGAATAGGCGTTCCGCACTGTCCTATCTGCGGCAAGGAGATAAGACAGCAGAGCGTTGACCAGATAATCGAGAGAATACTGAAGCTACCCGAGGGAGAGCGATTTTTGGTCGTTGCTCCCGTTGTCCGCGCGCAAAAGGGTATGCACGAAAAGGTATTTGCCGACGCGAAAAAGAGTGGCTACGTCCGTGTGCGCGTTGACGGAAACCTTTACGATCTGAGCGAAGAGATCAAGCTTGATAAGAATAAAAAGCACTCTATTGAAATAGTCGTTGACCGACTTGTGATGCGCGATGGCATACGCGCCCGCCTTGCCGATTCGGTTGAAACCGCGCTCAAGCTTGCGGAGGGACATCTTATCATCGTTCCCGTGCCTCGCGATGCCGAGGAGAGCGAGGGCGAGGTTCTCAGCTTCAGTCAGTCCTACGCGTGCGAGGAGCACGGAATATCTGTCGGCGAATTTGAGCCTCGCATGTTCTCGTTCAACAATCCTCAGGGCGCGTGTCCGCATTGCTCGGGACTTGGAGAAACGAGAAGAATTGCGGTCGACAGACTGATACCTAACAAAAAGCTCTCGCTTTCCGAGGGCGCGATCAACGTAAACGGCTTTAAGACGCTTGAGGAGGAGAGCTGGAATGGGCCTCTTTTCTCGGCGGTAGGCGAGAGATTCGGCTTTACGCTTGATATGCCCGTTAAGGATTTTACGGACGAGGCGTACGATATCCTCATGTACGGCTCGGGCGAGGAAAGCTATGACGTGGTAAGGTATTTCGGCGGCGAGGCGCATAGGAAAAAGGCAAAATTTGACGGACTTATCCGTATGATAGAGCAACGTCTCGAATACGGAATGAGCGCAGACTATTACGAGCAATTTATTGAGGAAGCGCCTTGTAAATACTGCGGCGGACAAAGACTTAATCCTATGTCCTGCGCGGTGACGGTCGGCGGTGTTAATATCCACTCGCTTTGCTCAATGTCGATACAAAACGCGCTTGATTTCGTTAACAATCTTGAGCTTACCGATACCGAAAACGAGATAGCGCGCGAGATACTTAAGGAGATACGCGAGCGACTTGGATTCCTTGTCAGCGTTGGACTTGATTACCTCACGCTTGCGAGAAAAGCGGGAACGCTTTCGGGCGGCGAGGCGCAGAGGATAAGACTTGCCACCCAGATAGGCTCGTCGCTTGTCGGCGTGCTTTATATACTTGACGAGCCGAGCATCGGACTTCACCAGCGCGACAATTCGCGCCTTATCGCTACGCTCAAAAAGCTCCGTGACCTTGGAAACACCGTTATCGTAGTCGAGCACGACGAGGAAACGATGCAGGAGTCCGACTATATTATCGACATCGGCCCCGGCGCGGGAATACACGGCGGCGAGGTCGTAGCGGCGGGAACACCCGACGAGGTAAAGAAGCATCCCGATTCGATCACGGGAGCGTATCTTTCGGGAAGAAAGAAGATCGCCGTACCCACCGTGCGCCGCGAGGGCAACGGCAAATTTATAACCGTAAAGGGCGCGAAGGAGCATAATCTAAAGGACATCGACGTTACGATACCGCTTGGTAAGTTCGTTTGTATAAGCGGAGTGTCGGGCTCGGGTAAATCCTCGCTCGTAAACGGCATACTTTACCCCAAGCTTGCGCACGATCTTAACCGCGCGATAGCATATCCCGGTAAGTGTGACGGAATTGAGGGAATTGAGGAGCTTGACAAGGTCATCTGCATCGACCAAAGCCCTATCGGACGCACGCCGCGTTCAAATCCCGCAACCTATACGGGTGTTTTCACCGATATACGCGATCTTTTCGCATCGACGAAGGACGCAAAGGCGAGAGGCTATCTTCCCGGCAGATTTTCTTTTAACACAAAGGGCGGCAGATGTGAGGTCTGCGAGGGCGACGGCGTCAAGTGTATTGAGATGCACTTCTTGCCCGACGTTTACGTCACCTGCGACGTCTGCAAGGGAAGAAGATACAACGCCGACACGCTTGAGGTCAGATATAAGGGAAAGAACATTTTTGACGTGCTTGATATGACGGTCGAGGAGGGCTTGTCCTTCTTTGACGGCATACCGAGAGTAACGAGAAAGCTTCAAACTCTCTACGACGTCGGACTTGGATATATCAAGATAGGTCAGTCCTCGACCACACTTTCGGGTGGCGAGGCGCAGAGAGTAAAGCTTGCGACCGAGCTTGCAAAGCGCAGCACGGGCAAGACGATCTATATTCTTGACGAGCCGACCACGGGACTTCACACGGCAGACGTTGCAAAGCTGCTGGAGGTCTTGCAAAAGCTCTGTGACGCGGGCAACACTCTGCTCGTCATAGAGCATAATCTTGACGTGATCAAGTCGGCAGACCATATCATCGACCTCGGCCCCGAGGGCGGCGACGGCGGCGGAACTATTGTCGCCGAGGGAACACCGGAGGAGGTCGCAAAGATCAAGGGCTCTTATACGGGACAGTATTTGGCAAAAATGTTGGATAAATGATATTTGTGGGGGAAGAAATGCTTTTTGTGAGAAGGCCTTTCTTCCCCCGCGCCGTATCTTTTCAAAAACCTGAAAATAACAGTAGACAAACAAAAATAAAAGTGCTATAATTATCAGAGAAGAATTTTAAATGTCCGGAGCATAAAATGACAGCAAATTACCACACTCACACGCCGAGATGTCATCACGCCGTCGGAAGTGAGAGAGAATTTATAGAAAAAGCGATAGAGATCGGCTTTTGCGAGCTTGGATTTTCCGATCACGCGCCAATGCCTTACGGTAACGGCTACACCTCACACATCAGAATGTCTCTTGAGGAAACCGAGGACTATGTAAATACGTTGCTTGATCTCCGCCGTGAATACGAAAAGGATATCAAGATATTCATCGGCTTTGAGGCAGAGTATTATCCCGCGGTTTTTGACCGATTTATTGATTTTATAGATCAGTATCCCATCGACTATCTCATCATGGGACAGCACTGGCGCAATAACGAGTACGACGGCCCGTATCACGGCACCGCGACCAATGACGTTGAGTCGCTCAGGGCGTACGTCGATCAGGTCATCGAGGGACTTTCGACGGGTAAGTTTTCGTATCTTGCCCATCCCGATTTGGTCAACTTCGTCGGTGATGAGGAGCTTTATCGCAAGGAGATTACAAGGCTTATTGAGTTTACCGAAAAGCACGACGTACCGCTTGAGATAAATATGCTCGGCGCGCAATACGGCAGACATTATCCGCTTGATAATTTCTGGACTGTCGCAAGCGAGCTTGGCGCAAAGACCATAATCGGCTGTGACGGACACGATCCGCGCGATATAGTACAACCCGATAGCATAAAGAGAGTAAAAAAGCTTATTGAAAAGCACAAGGGACTCAATATAATCGACAAGCTTGAATTCAAGCCGATAAAAAATTAAATTGAAAGGAAGGAAAGGTTATGTCGCATCCTATAAAGCATTTTATAACGATAACGCGCCACAGGAATAAGGTGATCGCTCACTGCTTCAAGGCGGGAATAGGCTGGCAGGGACTTTTCCACGATCTGTCAAAATACAGCCCCACCGAGTTTATCCCAGGCGCGAAATATTTTCTCGGCAACAGAAGCCCTACCGAAAAGGAGAGAGAGGTCGAGGGACGCTCGGTCGCCTGGATGCACCACAAGGGCAGAAATAAGCACCACTTTGAATATTGGACTGACGTGAACGTACAAACGAAAAATTACGAGCCCGTCGAGATGCCGCTTAAGTATCTTATCGAGATGTTTTGCGACAGAATTGCCGCCAGCAAGATATATCAGGGCGATAAGTATACCGATGCCTCGCCGCTAAATTATTACAATCGAGGCAGAGCGCGCGACAAGATCCACGCAAACACAGCCGCAACGCTTGAGGAGTGGCTCACGATGCTTTCAGAGAAGGGCGAAAAAGAAACCTTTGCGTACATAAAAAGGGTTTATCGCCAAAGCCGCAGAAAGAAATGAGAAAATAAATCATAAAATCACCTTTTGCCTCAATATAATTGGGTAAGAGGTGATTTTTTATGTTTATTTCAAAATTTAAAAGATTGGCGGTAATTCTTTTGATACCGCTTCTCGTTTTACAGTTCAGCTTCTCACCGGTATTTGCAACCGGGGCGGAATGTGAGCAGACGAGCCAGAGCGCGCCGACCGAGGAGGCTTCTCCGTCGCTTGACCTCAATTGCAAGAGCGCGATACTTATCGAGGCGACCACGGGGCAGGTGCTTTACGAGCAGAACGCAGACGAAGCGCTTCCGCCAGCGTCGGTCACTAAGGTCATGACGCTTTTGCTGGTTATGGAGGCGATAGACGAGGGTAAGATAAAGCTCGACGATATGGTAAGCACCAGCGCGCACGCGGCAAGCATGGGCGGCTCGCAGATATTCCTTAAGGAAGGCGAGGAGATGAGCGTTGAGGATATGCTCAAAAGCGTTGTTATCGCATCGGCAAACGATGCGGCTTGCGCGCTTGCCGAATTTGTTTCGGGAAGTGAGGAGGCTTTCGTCGCGAGAATGAATCAGCGCGCGGGCGAGCTTGGAATGAAAAATACGACCTTTGAAAACACAAACGGGCTTGACGATACGGCAGAGAATCATCTGACGAGTGCGAGAGATATTGCGATAATGTCCGCGGAGCTTATAAAGCACGAAAAGATACTTGAATATAGCTCTATCTGGATGGACACCGTGCGCGACGGACAGTTCGGACTTACCAATACCAACCGCCTCGTCAGGTTTTATCGAGGCTGCACGGGACTGAAAACAGGCTCGACCGCAAAGGCGGGATTTTGCATCAGCGCGACTGCCGAGCGCGACGGCACCAAGCTCGTTGCGGTAATTATGGGTGCGGAGAGCAGAGATATCAGAAACGCGGCGGCGACGAGATTGCTTGACTGGGGATTTGCAAACTACGGAGTTTATACCCATAGCGGCGAGGTGCTTGATGGGATAAAAACTATCGGAGGCGTGAAAAATTCGCTTAAAGCCGAGTGCGCCGAGTTTTCCTGTGTACTTGAAAAGTCAAAGATTGGCAAGGTCGAATACAAGCTTGAGCTTCCCGATAAGGTGAGCGCGCCGATAAAGACCGGAGACGTTGTGGGCAAGATAGTGTTTACCCTCGACGGTGAGGAGATAGGCAGAGCCGATGTTGTTGCGGCAGAGGATATTGAAAAAATAAGCTTTTTTGAGGTCTGGTACAGGATATTTACAAAGTTCCTGTTAAAATAATATTTAGGCGGTCTGTCACGGTGTGACGGATCGCCTTTTTTATTGTCGAAAGAAAATATTTAAAGACTATTGCAAAAATCAGAAAAATATGATAAAATGTATATGTATATCTTTGTTTGAGCGCCTGAATTTCGGGCGCGGAAAGGAAAATATGAACCTTAAGATCAAAGCGGTCGGAGCGTACTACACTCCCGACGGTGTAGTTGCCGATACTCCCAAAAAGCCTCAATATGCAACCTATACTGAGGAAAAAGGCGAGGATACCTACTCCTTGTTCGTTACCGCGGATTATACACCCGCCGCGCTTTCTGTAAGAATCCCTCTTACCGTAAGCGAGGATTGCGCCGTGTTTATGAACGGTTTTCAGTCAGCTACAGAGAGCAGAGAATACTCTCTTACCGATAAGATATACGGAATTGACGCAGTTTCAAGCTACGTGCGCCGTATCTGCGCAGAGAAATTCGGTGGCGACTATTCGATAGTTAAATATAAGAATAAGCCCGGAGTTATCCACGGCTTCTCATATTGTTATTTCAGAGAGGGAGATAAGTTCAAGCTTTTTGCCTCCCTTGACGAATCGACGGGATATACCGTGTTCAACTACGACGCAAGCACCGCAACCCTCAAAATTTCTAAGGATATTGAGGGAGTCAAGTGCTTCAATAATTATAAGGCGATCTCGATCTTCTTCTGCGAGGGCAGTGAGGACGAGGTCTTTGATAAGTGGTTCGAGGCGCTCGGTAAGAGCGAAAATCCCCCCGCAGAGCCTCTCGTCGGATATTCGACCAAGAAGCTCTCCGAGATAAACGAGGATATCGTGCAGACCAAGCTTGCCGCGGTCAAGGAGAATTTCCCCGTAGAGCCCAATATCTTCATCGTTGACGGCAAATATTGCAATAACGGCGATTGGCTCACACCCGATACCAATAAATTCCCCGTAGGCCTTCGCGAGATATCCGACGATATCAAGGAGGCGGGAATGATGTCGGGACTTTGCATCTCACCCTTTACGGTTGACGAAAATTCTTACGTTTACCTCAAGCATAAGGATTGGCTCACACTCTGTCCCGACGGCAGATTTTTCAAGACCAAGAAAAATCTCTACGTTCTTGACACCGAGAATGCCGAGGTTCGTGAGTACGTAAGAGACGCCCTTCACACCATCCTCTTTATGTGGGGCTTTGACCTTGTCAAGCTCGATAATCTTTACGTTGCGGGACTCGTTCCCTCGGCGGGCAAGAGCAGAGGAGAAAAGATGTGCGAGGCGATGGCATTCCTCCGCGAGTGCTGCGGCGGTAAGCTCATGTACGCCGATCACACTCCCTTGATGCCCGCGTTCAAGCTTGCCGACTATTGCGCGATAAGCTGTGACGCTAATTCGGACAATATTCCTTCTATCGGAAAGAAGATAATTTACAGAGAAAGCGCGTCGGTCAGAAATGCGTCTGCCGATATCGTGTTCAGACGTCATCTTGACAAGCGCGCGTTTATGAACGCCCCCTGTCCCGTTTCGCTTGACGATAAGGAGTTCTTCCTTGACGGAAAGCTCAATAGCGCGGAGCAGAACGTGCTTACAAATCTCGAGGGACTTTTTACCTCGGTTCTCATCACGGTCGACAGTACCGCGGCGTATAACCAGAGAAAGAAGCGCAGATTCAAGAGAATGTGCGCGCTTGACAAGAAGGCTGAAAACGTTACCGTTAATAAGACGACAAACGGCTTCCTTGTTGGTTACAAATACGACGGCAGAGCTTATCTTCTTAAGATTCGCTGATAATTAAAGAGAAAAGACCGCATATGCGGTCTTTTCTTTCGCTTATTTATATTCAACCCTGATCCCCCAGCTTTGTGCGTAGGTGTCAATGTATGAGCCTCGCTCGCACACGATGACGAGAGCGGGGGAGCAGTATTCAAACGCTCCGTATTCGACCGAGATCACGGACGCGGGTACTTCAATTCGATGCAACGCGCGGCAACCCGAGAATGCAAACCAACCGATCTCCTCGATTCCGTCGGGGATAATTACTTCTTGCACGGACGAATTTTTGAATGCCTCGTCGCCGATGCGAATTAATTTGACCTCGTTCACGGTTTGAGGAATCGTGACCGATGTCTTATCGCCGACGTATTCTCCAAGAGTCAACTTTTGCTCAATAACTTCATATTTATATAGTGTGCTTGCCGAGGTCTGCTCGATCTGCTCGGGATATACGTCGTGTCTATCGTTTCGGCTTGATGAATTGCTCTCATTGTTTGCCGTATTGCCCGATTGCTGCTTCAGTCCGGATATCTCCTTTTGCAATGCCTCGATCTCGCTCTCATATCCGTGCTTGAGTATGAATTTTTCTTCGCGTTCAGTGATCAATTCGTTTTGCATTGATTCGAGAAGTGCGGCATAGTGATCAAGCTGTACCTTGTAGCTGTCAATGACTAATTTGGAGGTTTGAATATTATCTCCCGCACTTTCTTTTGCACAGGAGCATAGCAGGGCACCAAGACAGAGAATAAGTAATGCGAATTTTAAAAGCTTCATTTGATTTCCTTCCTTTTATATACGTATTCCGCGCGTGCGGTAATAAAGTATATGCCGTACTTGTCCGATTTACTACAAAATAACTACAATTTTGAAGTGAAGCAAGTATTTTTTGTTAAAAATAAAAAATAATGAGAAAATTCAAAATATCTATTGACAAGTCGGTTGATTTGTGATAAAATTTAAAGGCTGTCGTAAAACAGCACCGTTTTATAAACGGGCCAATAGCTCAGTTGGTTAGAGCTACCGGCTCATAACCGGTCGGTCCGGGGTTCGAGTCCCTGTTGGCCCACCAATCACTTTAAAATCACCTTGAAAATTTTTCAAAAAACTTTCAAAAAAGGTATTGACAAGGAGGGAAGAAAGTGATATAATAGACAAGCTCACGAAAAAAAGGGTGAGCGATTGAAACTTGACAATTGAACAACAGAAGATAGAAGTACAAAGCAAAAAAGC
>JAFVQU010000024.1 GCA_017504625.1 Clostridia bacterium
ACCTTTACCCTACTATTTTTACGGCAAATATTGAAAAACATCAGAAAATATGATATAATTTATTTGAGAAAGGCGGTGGATGTATGAAAAAACAATCAATAACCAAGCAAGATATACAGCGCGATCTGCTTGCTCTTCTAAACAAACGTAAAGCCGTTACTGTTTGGTTGACGTTCTTTCTGAGCATCTCGATTTTATGTTACATTATGTATGCCGTTCTTTATGCAAATGGAGTTTATTTGCCGCCTCGTCACCTTACTTTTGTAAGTCCAACGGCGGTAATGATTATTGCGCCTGTAATTATACTGTTTATATTCGGATTTCTTCTTTGCTATTATTACTTGAAATTCTTTGCAATTAAAACCGGAAGATTTAGCGTTAGCAAAGAAAAACTATATCAAAAAGGCCAAGAGCTAAAAAGTTACTATCGACGTATAGAACAGGAGAATGCGTTGTATTTCCGTAGCGGAAGAATTGTGGTCAACGACAAGGTTTATTCGTATTCAAAAGTCGATGATTCCTTTTACCTTGTTAAATTAAAATCTTCAAAAACACCTTTTTTCGCATATCATACGAATTTTTATGAAATAAATGATGTTTTATGAGTGGCATCTTTTTTGTCAACACACCTCAAAAAGAAAAGCACTTCGCAAGAAGTGCTTTTCTTTTTAACACGGCATTATTAAAATCGAATGCTATACGCGGAACAATTTCTCCCTGATACAGCGTTATATCCTCCTCTTGCATTTATGCACTTGACTCAAAATCGCTTGTGTGCTATAATGATTCCTAACAATATGGGTATGCAAGAAAGGCAATGGCTTATGCAAAGAAAGCTATGGAATAAGGATTTTATCCTGTTACTTCAAGGTAACGCGGTCAGCACGATCGGCGACGTGATGTATAGCATCGCGATAGGCTACTGGGTATATCAAACGACAGGCTCAACGGCACTGATGGGTATTATGTCGTCTATCTCTATGTTAGTCACGATGTTTCTATCGCCTTTCTGCGGCAGTATAGTGGATAAATGCAACCGAAAATGGCTGATCGTTTGTATAGATATTGCGCAAGGCATAATTATGCTGTCAGTCGGTGTGCTTGCATATCTTAACGCTTTAAATGTTCCATTCGTGCTTGTTGCCGCGTTTTTGGCGGCATTTGGAAGCGTGTTTTATTCCCCTGCGATCAGCACCTTAATGATAGACATAATCCCGCGCGACGATATGGTACGCGGTCAGTCGATACATTCGGGTACCGTGTCACTTATCGACCTCGTCGGCTCGGCGTTTAGCGGAGCTATGGTTGCCTTTTTCGGTGTTCCATTGATCGTCGTTATTAACGGAATAAGCAATCTCTATTCCGCATTTACCGAATTTTTTATTCGTGTTCCAAAAACAGTCCAGCAGGAAACACCCGTTACTGTTCGCGGAGTATTGACCGATACCCTTGCCGCCGTGAAAACGATTCTGTCTGACGGCTGCCTGAAAGTATTTGTTCCTTGCGCACTGATCATCAATCTACTTGCCGCGGGAGCCTTTTCTCTTATGCTTCCGTTCTGTATGGAAAAGGACTTTACCGTTGATATGTACGGATATTTGGTCTCCATATATTCGGCGGCGTGTCTGATTGCAGTTCTGATGCTCGGAATCGTAAAGCTAAAGCCCAAAACACAATTTTGGTTTATGGCTCTTGGATTTACGCTTTCTACCGTGTTTATGATATCCGCGTATTTTTCTTCCAACTTTGTTCCAATGTGCATATTCGCATTTGCGGCAGGATTTCTGAATTGCATCGGCAATACCATATTCAGCGCATCAATGATGCTTGCGTTACCCGAGCAAAACCGAAGCGCAATACTTGGAGCCTTTCGTTCGGCAACTGTTGGCGGCTCTGCACTGTCTGCCCTCGTTTACGGCTTCCTCGGTGAGTTCTTCCCTTTGTATATTCTCTTTGCAATAGGCTGCGCTATATCGTTGCCCGTTATGATATTCCTATGCTTTCATCCGAGGATCAAGAGCTTCATTCAAAACTGTAAGGAATAATATATTTTTAAAAACACCGCAAAAGCGGTGTTTTTTGTTGTGAAAGAATATATTTCATTGACTTTTCATCTTTTCCATGATAAAATTAAAACATAAAGATTCAAGGCAGTACAGCCAAAAAACTTGACTATTTCCTCATTTTGTGGTAAAATAAAAAAGTTAAGTACTTAATTGAGGTATCAAAATGACAAAATCGGTTTTTCTGAGAAATCTCAGAGATTACATAATCATTACGCTCGGTGCTTTGGCATCGGCGGCGGCAATATTTTTCTTTATGCTGCCGTCAAACGTTGCAATAGGAAGTGCCTCCGCGCTTGCCATGGTACTGAATAACTTTATTCCCATTCCAATATCCGTGCTCAATCTTCTTATCAACGTAGTTCTTCTGATTATCGGATTTATTCTTGTCGGCTCGGAATTTGGCGTAAAAACGGTGTACGTTTCAATTATGGTTCCCTTCTTTATGTGGATATTGGAGCAGTCTTTCCCTAATTTTAAGTCTTTAACAAACGATCCTTTGCTTGACGTATTGTGCTACGTTCTCATCGTAGGCATGGCAATGGCAGTCTTGTTTTCCACAAACGCATCGTCGGGCGGACTTGACATTATCGCAAAGATCATGAACAAATATTTCAGAATAGAGCTTGGAAAAGCAGGCGCCATAGTCGGTGTTGCGGTTGCGTTGACTTCGGCATTTTGCTCTGACACCAAGACTGTTATTCTCAGCGTTCTCGGTACGTACTTTGGCGGCGTTGTGGTTGACCATTTTATTTTCGGTCTTAACATCAAGCGAAAGGTTTGCGTAATTTCAGAAAAGCTCGACGTCATCGTCGACTATATTCTGCACGAGCTGCATAGCGGCGCGACATTGTACGATAATACAGGCGCGTACAACAACATATCGGGAAAAGAGGTCATCGCGATAGTTGATAAGAACGAATACCGCAAGCTGATGGAATTTATACGCAAGACAGATCCCAAAGCATTTGTAACCGTATATTCGGTAAGCGAGATACGATATCAGCCGAAGAGTAAGAAATAATACATATTTAAAAGCATTTTGAAAAAGCTGCTTTTTCTTTTCCCATAATATAAGTGTTAGGTGACTAAATCACGGATTTTATCCTGTCAAATATGATAAAATTAAAACAAAAAAATACAAATCTATATTAAACGGAGGATCGATTATGAGTTTTCTGAAAAACAAAACAGCTATAATTACGGGTGCGGGATACGCAAAGCTTTCCGACGGCAGATGCGGCTCTATCGGCTACGGTATTGCAACAGCATACGCCAAGGAGGGCGCAAACCTCGTTATCACGGGCAGAAACGTCAAAAAGCTTGAGGACGCTAAGGAAGAGCTTGAGCGTCTTTACGGCATAGAAGTTCTTGCAATTCCCGCCGATATATCATCGGGAGCAAACAATGAGGAAACCGCGCAGAAGGTAGTCAAAATGGCTATTGAGAAATTTGGAAGGATCGACGTGCTTATCAACAATGCTCAGGCATCGGCGTCGGGTGTAACTATTCAGGATCACACAACCGAGCAGTTTGACCTTGCGATATATTCGGGACTATACGCAACATTCCATTATATGAAGGCTGCATTCCCCTACTTAAAGGAAACGCAAGGAAGCATTATAAACTTCGCTTCGGGCGCGGGACTTTTCGGAAACTTCGGTCAGTGCGCGTACGCGGCGGCAAAGGAAGGCATACGCGGTCTTTCGCGAGTAGCGGCAACCGAATGGGCACAGTACGGAATAAATACAAACGTTATATGTCCTCTCGCTTGGACGGCGCAGCTTGAGAAATTTGAGCAGGCGTATCCCGAGGCGTTCAAGGCAAACGTTAAAATGCCTCCCGCGGGACATTTTGGCGACCCCGAGCGCGAGATCGGACGCGTCTGCGTTCAGCTTGCTTCACCCGATTTCAAGTATATGAACGGCGAAACGCTCACCCTTGAGGGCGGAATGGGGCTCAGACCTTAAAAGCAAGAAAACCTATCTTCCCGAATTACGAGAAGATAGGTCTTGATTAAATCGTGCGTTTCATGTCAAAAATACAGCATTGATACGGTGTGACACAGTCACTAAAAAAATATTGACAGACAAGATCAGATGTGGTATGATGAGCGTGACGATAAATTATGACCAAAGAGGTATTAAATGAGAATTACTGACGACGTAAGATATATCGGTGTCAATGACCGACAAATTGACCTTTTTGAAGGACAGTATCCCGTGCCCGACGGTATGGCGTACAATTCGTACGTTATTATCGACGAGCAGATCGCGGTGCTTGATACGGTCGATATCGGATTTACCGACGAGTGGCTTGTAAACCTTGAGCGCGAGCTTGAGGGCAGGCTTCCGGATTATCTGATAATTCAACATATGGAGCCCGATCACTCGGCAAGCATAGCAAGATTTACCGACAAATATCCTTTAGCAAAGATCGTTGCGACAGCAAAGGCATTTCCAATGATAAAGGGCTTCTTTGGAAATGACTATGCGGACAGACAGATAGTTGCGGTAGAGGGCTTCAAGCTCTCGCTCGGCAAACACAATCTTACCTTTATAACCGCGCCTATGGTACATTGGCCTGAGGTTATGGTAACCTACGACGAATACGACAAGATTCTCTTCTCCGCAGATGCTTTCGGTAAATTCGGAGCGCTTGACTCCGAGGACGACGATTGGGCGTGTGAGGCAAGAAGATATTATTTCGGTATCGTAGGCAAATACGGTGTTCAGGTGCAGGCTCTTCTCAAGAAGGTAGGCGGTCTTGATATTAAGACAATATGCTCGCTCCACGGCCCTGTGCTTGATGATAATCTTGGTTACTATATCGGACTTTACAATACCTGGTCAAGCTACATGCCTGAGGAAGACGGTGTCCTTGTCGCGTACACATCGGTTTACGGTAATACACGACGCGCGGCAAAACTTCTTGCGGACAAGCTTGAGGCTCTCGGCAACAAGGTAGTTCTTACCGATCTTGCACGCTGCGAGATTTTCGAAACGGTCGAGGATGCCTTCAGATACAGCAAGCTCGTTTTGGCTACAACGACCTATAACGGCGACATTTTCCCCTTTATGAAGCAATTTATCGATCATCTCACCGAGCGAAATTACTCAAACCGCACGGTAGGACTTATTGAAAACGGAAGCTGGGCACCTATCGCGGCAAAAAAGATGCGTGAGATGTTTGAAAAAAGTAAAAATATCAACTTTACCGATACAACGGTGAAAATCACGTCTGCTCTTAACGATGAGAGCATGGCGGCACTCGATTTTCTTGCAAAAGAGTTAACAAATTAAAAAACACAAAATATAATTATATTAACGGAGGAAATTAAATATGAAAAAGTACGTATGTGACGTTTGCGGATGGGAATATGACGAGGCAGTTGGCGATCCCGATAACGGTATTGCCGCCGGCACTAAGTTTGAGGATCTTCCCGAGGATTTCGCGTGTCCCCTTTGCGGAGTAGGCAAGGATTCCTTCTCTGAAGCTTAATTTAAACATTAACGCTCCCGTCTGTATAGGCGGGAGCGTCGTATAGGAGTAAATATGCAACTTGTTTTGCTGACTGCTCTCGGTGTCGGCGGTGCGACTGTAATCGGAGCAATAATAGGCTTTATTTTTAAAAAAATTTCGCACTCATTTTCAGATATCGTTCTATCCTTTGCAGCGGGTGTAATGCTTGCCGCAGCTGTGCTGGGGCTTGTCATTCCCTCTCTTGATTACGGTGGTAAGTACGGAATTATTATTACCGTAGCGGGTATTTTTGCCGGTGCGGTCTGCCTGAACGTGATAGATAAGCTCGTGCCTCATCTTCACAAGCTTGCGGGAACGGATATTGAATCTCATAACAACCAAAATCTCAGTAAGGTATTGCTTTTCGTTACCGCGATAGCAATACATAATCTCCCCGAGGGTATTGCCGCGGGAGTTGGATTTGGATCGGGCGATACGTCGCAGGCGCTTATAATTGCCGGCGGTATCGCGCTTCAGAATATCCCCGAGGGTATGGTCATAATCGGACCTATGCTTGCCGCGGGAGTTAAACCGAGAAGAACCCTGATTATCGCTATGCTCACGGGAGTTGTTGAGATTGTCGGAACGCTTATCGGATACTTTGCAGTCAGCATAGCGTCGGCGATCCTGCCCTTTGCTCTTGCATTTGCGGGAGGCACGATGCTATACGTCATAAGCGACGAAATGATACCCGAAACACACGCTCACGGACACGAGCGCGGCGCAACGTATGCGCTTCTCGTCGGATTTTGCGTGATGCTTATAACCGACGTGCTTTTGGGATAATAAAAAGACCTGTTGCGATGCAACAGGTCTTTTTTTATGTGCAATGATTACTTTTTGTAGAATTTCAAACCGCCGATTTCGATATACTTACCGTCGTCGTCGCTGCCGGAATTGTAGGACTTTGTGCCGTCAAAGATTGCCTTTGCTCCTGCGTATGCAGCATCACCCAGCATGCTCTCACCCTCGGTTTCTTCCATGGTGAAGGTAATGGTCTTGTTGCCTTCGTCATCCTTGCCCATCTCAAACTTACCCTTCATCTCGTAGCTCTGGGTAAAGCCCTTCCACGAAACGGTAACCTTGGAGCCGGAGAATTTAAGCGTGTAGTCGTCAGAGCCGTACTCACCGGAGGGACCTCCGCATGAAGCGAGAAGAACGCACATCATAACTGCAACGAGAGAGAGTGCAACGATTTTCATGATTGTCTTTTTCATTTTGTCAATCTCCTTTATAGTTATTTCGGTAATATTATTATATATCCTCTGTCCGATTTTGTCAAGGTTTATCGGCAAATTCTTTATTGTAGCAAAGCGAATTAAGAATTGCTTAAGATTTTATTTTCTTACCTCAAAGCCTGCAAAAGTATAGGGATTTATATCAGCAAGATATACCTTGTTTCCTTCAAGCCTACCGGTACAGTTTATAAAGCTTATCTCACCGTACACCTCTCCAAGCTCGACAACGGGCTCAAGTGCAATATCGTCAAATATATTCCAAAGCCCGACTGCAAGAGCATTTTCGCTCATCTTGCAGATAGTATACATCTTGGGGTTACCGTAGCAATATGCGGGAAGTCCCTTACCGTTTGTAAACCACTTGACCGTTTCGGCATACTGACGGCTTCTTGCATAGTGCTGCAGAAGAGTAGTGTTGCTGTTTTCGGGATTCATATTGAGAACAAGGAATTTCTGTCCCTTTGCGTTCTCATAGCGATAAGACATGACGTAACGGTTACTGTAGAAGATACCCTCGCTAAGCACCTCCGCCTTCTCATCAAGCTCAACATCATATGTTGCCATACCGATAGCCATTATATCATTATCCTCTGCAATAAAATGCTCGGTATCAACTCTATGCTCTGCGCCGACTGATTTAAGACCAACGTCAATTCCCTTGTCGGTAAGTATCTTTGCCGCAAGAATATCGATGATAAGACCGTTTTCAAGCACGCTCTCGTCAAAATGTCTTGCATTCTCACCAAACATAATACCACAAACGCCCTTGCCCTCATACGTGGTCGGGATAGTACAAGCGGCAAGAGTTCTTGCCGCGCGGCTAAAGAAGCTGCTCTGAAGATCGCTCGACACACCGAGCTCGTTGGGGTTCTTGATATCGGCAATTTTGTTCATTGCCTCATAAACTCTTACTCCACAAGCATCTTTACCGTGAAAATACTTATCAATTTCCGCGTAAAGAGAAAGATTTCTTTCATGAAATTTTGCATACGTTGTCTCATAATTGGGATTTGAGCAATAGTCTATTCCGTATTTAAGTATACCGTCTGAAGCCCCAGACGCGCGAAGCGCAGTGTCAAATATTTCAAGACGCGCCGCCGAGCACATATGACGGGGACGCGGATAGGTATCGCCCTCGGTAAAGAACTCAAGATTCTCAGATCGTGTCCATACCGACTCCATTCTCTCAAGCTCGATGGCATCCTGAAGCTCGTTGCCCCAAAGCTTATCGCGTGACCAATAAGGTGCGCCAATTCCTCTTGCATATGGCTTAGTATTACCTGCAAAAATTCTCGAGAGCTTTGCAACGTCAGTTCCATCGTAATCCCATGAGGTCAGACAAGCCGCATATCCCAAGCGAACGGTGGGATCGACTTCATCAAGTGCCTCTCTGAGCTTAGCTGCGTATTTTTCAAGAAAATATCCGTTTGCATGGAGGAACGCATCGCGATATTTATTCTTTCCACCGTTCAAAATGAGGGGAGATATTTCCTCCGCGGTCAATTCTTCTCCAACTTCATCGCAAATATATTTCAGATGGTGCTTACAAAGGCATGCTCGTTGAGAGCCGAGAAATCCGTAGCGAAGGTCGTCGTCAAGCATTATGATATCGACACCTGTCTTCGCCAGAGATCTTATTCTATCCATGCACTGCTCGGTAAAAACAGGATCTGCGGGACAGCCGAAGCCAAACTGCTTTCCCTCAAGAGTTATCATGCTTCGCTCGCTACGGTTGTTGGAAAAGCTCAGCGTCCAAGCCCCCAGTTCTTTGTCGGCATAGCCATTTTTGCGCAAAAAATCAACGCTCCACTTAAGATTTTCAATATCCTTAGTTGCTTTGTTTACATCAGAATAAAACCCTCCCTCAGCAACAATGAAAACTCTGTCGGGAGAAAATCTGTTAAGCTCCTTGAGTGCTGATTCAGGATTTTTGACTATGGTTGAGCCGTATATCGGAACTGAAATTTTGTACATGTTTTTATCCTCGCTTTCGCTTCAGAAAAAATGGAATTATCTTGTGTTGATGATATCATACATAAATATAAAAGTCAATAAGATATTGGAAAATTACAACAAAACATAAAAAACATCGCGCTTTTCCACGCGATGTTTTTATGATATTATTCGTAATCCTTGACAAACCATATTTCATCTCTGTCAAGGCTTATCTCCTTGCCCGAAAGATATCCGAGATATCCCTCGTCACGACCGAAGTCAAATATCAAACGGTAAGAATACAGAGCCTGATATTTATATCCCTTAGACTTGTCGTCACGGTTAATTCCGTACTTGCCGTCGCCAAGCAAAGGATGACCGATATGAGCCATATGCGCTCTTATTTGATGAGTTCTGCCCGTTACAAGCTCGACCTCAACAAGACTTGATTCGCGCGCTTCCTTTATGACCTTATACTTAGTTATTATGTGCTTGAATCCTGGCTTTTCGGTGTCGGAAACCGTAACGAGATTATTTTTGCTGTCCTTGCGCAAAAATCCTTTAAGAGTATCTGCTCTCTTGGGGAGTTTTCCGTGAACCGCACAGAGATAGAACTTTCTTATTTCATCATTTTTGATCTTATCGTTCATCACGCGCAGAGCTTCTGCATTTTTTGCGGCGATTACGATACCGCCCGTGTTTCTGTCTATTCGGTTGCAAAGCGCGGGAACGAAAGACTGCTCCTCATCGGGATCGTATTCACCCTTCTGATAAAGATACGCCTTAATGTGCATTATAAGCGTATTGTCCTTTGCGCTATCGTCCTCGTGACAAAGTACGCCCGGACGCTTGTTGCAAAGAATGATATTATCGTCCTCGTAGACGATATCTATTTTGGGCGTAATGCGTGCAAGCGCGCCCTCGTCACGCTCGGGCGAATCGAAAAACTCGTCCCTTATAAAAAGCTGAATTTCGTCGCCCTCTGCGAGTATTTGCTTTTGCTCACAGCGCTTGCGGTTGACCTTTATTTTTTTGGTTCTTATGTATTTATACATAAGCGACGCGGGAAGTCCCTTCACCGCCTTGGTAAGAAACTTGTCAAGCCGCTGTCCCGCGTCGTTTTTATTTATTTTCAAAATTTGCATAGAGTGGATGGTCAGAGTGTGCCGAAAATTCTGTCGCCTGCGTCACCAAGACCTGGAACAATATATTTGTGATCGTTAAGCTTCTCATCAAGCGCGGCGGTATAAATATCAACGTCGGGATGATCCTCCTGAACCTTCTTGACTCCCTCGGGAGCGGCAACAAGGCACATAAACTTGATATGCCTGCATCCGTGCTCCTTGAGCTTTGTAAGTGCATCGGAGGCAGAACCGCCCGTAGCGAGCATAGGATCGACGAGAATTACTATTCTCTGATCAATATCCGCGGGAAGCTTGCAGTAGTATGTTACGGGAAGATGTGTTTCGGGATCACGGTAAAGGCCGATATGACCTACCTTTGCAACGGGAACGAGATCAAGAAGTCCGTCAACCATGCCAATACCTGCGCGAAGGATCGGAACGATGGCAAGCTTTTTACCAGAAATGGTGTATGCGGTGGTCTTCTGAATAGGTGTTTCGATGGTGATCTCCTCAAGAGGAAGATCACGGGTAAGCTCGTAGCCCATCAGCATAGCTATCTCGTTGAGAAGCTCACGAAAATCCTTGGAGCCCGTCTTTTTATTTCTCATTATTGACAGTTTGTGCGCGATAAGGGGATGATCTACCACGTGAAGCTGACTCATAATTATAATTCCTTTCAATTCGCCAATTTTGGCGTTATTTCTTTGTTTAATTATACTACCGAATCCCTCATTTTTCAAGCCTTTTTTAATAAAATGAAATAAAAAAGCAAACTTTTTTACTTCTATCTTTACAAAATCCGTCTTTAATGGTACAATATACGGTGTAATTTATGAAAGGGGGCTTTTTCAGTTGGACAAAAAAATTTCATGCGGCATAGTTACGCTTGGCTGTAAGGTCAATCAGTACGAATCCGAGGCTATCGCCGAAAAGCTTGAAGATATGGGCTTTGATATCTGCGACAGCGGCAAAATTTGCGACGCGTATATAATAAACACCTGCACGGTTACCGCCGAGTCTGACAGAAAGGCTCGCCAGACTATCCGCAGAATGATGAAGCAAAATAATAACGCGTACATACTCGTCACGGGCTGCTACTCTCAGGTCTCTCCAGAGGACGTTGCGGCTATTGACGGAGTTGACTATATCTGCGGTACGTCAAATAAAATGACTGTTTGTGATAAGCTCTGTGAGCTTGTCAAGGGCGGCAAGAAAAATGAAGCCGCCGAAATATGCGTTCCCGATCTTGACAAAGAGGGCTTTGAGCCTATGTCGATAAAGAGATTTGAACGCACCCGCGCTTACGTGAAAATTGAGGACGGATGCGAATCGAAATGCGCTTATTGCACTATTCCCGCATCGCGCGGGCCCATCCGTTCAAAGCCGTTTGACGAGGTAATAAATGAGGTTGCAGAGCTTACTGCGGGCGGCTGCCGCGAGATCGTGCTTACGGGTATTGAAACAGGCTCCTACGGACGTGACCTTCCCGAAAAGGAGGACTTCGGCTCGCTTCTATATGCGGTTGACAAGATTGACGGAATCAAAAGAGTCCGACTCGGCTCGCTTGATCCCACGGTCATAAAGCCCGAATTCGTAGAAAAAATTAAGGATCTCAAATCGTTAGCCCCGCATTTTCACCTCTCGCTTCAAAGCGGAAGCAGTAAAACTCTTGCCGCCATGCGCCGCAAGTACAATGCTGATCAGGCATTGGCAAGCATTGAGAGATTGCGCGCCGCTATGCCCGACGTTAAGTTCACAACCGATATTATAGTCGGATTTCCCGGTGAAACCGAGGAAGATTTTGAGCAATCCTGTGAATTTGCAAGACGCGCAAGATTTCTGATGATCCACGTATTCCCGTACTCAAAGCGCAAAGGCACGGTTGCCGCCACAATGAAGGATCAGATCCCCGAGCAGATAAAAAAGGAGCGTGTACACAAGCTCAGCGCAATAAGCCGCGAGATCAGATCGGAAATTCTTGACGAAAAGATTGCAGAGGGAAAATCGGTCAGCGTGCTTTTTGAAAGCTGGTCGGACGGATACGCCAAAGGACACACCGCAGACTTTATCGAGGTCAAGGTGAGAAGTGACAAGGCTCTGCACTCGGTTTTCCGCAACGTGATACTTCTCTCTCACGACGGCGATATCTGCGAGGCAAAATTCGCTGATTAATAAAGCTTATAAGGCAGAAAAATATTTTTTCAAAAAATTTCAACTTTTTTTCAAAAAACTATTGCATTTATGAAAAAAGTGTGGTATAATATCGAAGTTGCAGTATGTAAAAAAAATTCTTAACAATAGATGCAAGAAGTTGCAAGGAGGTGTCATAATATGGCAAAGTGTAGTGTTTGTGGTAAGGGCGTTGTTTTCGGTCAGAACGTATCTCACTCTAACCGTAAGACCAACAGAACTTGGAAGCCCAATATCCGTAAGGTAAAGGCAATCGTTGACGGTACACCTAAGACCGTTGCTGTTTGCGCTCGTTGCCTCCGTTCTGGCAAGGTTAACCGCGCTTGATCGGTGTAAAAGCAATAAATTTACTTTGGGGTGTGTGAAGAACGCACCCCGTAAATTTTTCTTTGGAGGATTTATCAAAATGATCGCTCTGATTGATGAGAGAATTGATAATTATTCTCTGCTCGCCTTAAAAAATATGGGAGCAGAGCTTTTTTTGATGCCTCCCGCGCCCTATCTTCAAAAAGGTGTGGCATCACACCCCGATATGCTTGTTTTTTGCGGATTTGGCAAGCTTTTTTGCCACGAAAGATATTACGTTGATAACAAATCGCTTATCGACCCAATCTTGAGCTTGTCGGGGCTTGAATTGGTGCTTTCAAAAGAAGAGATAAGCGAAAAATATCCTCATGACGTCAAATTCAACGCCGCGCTTGTGGGGAATGCGCTTATTTGCAATAAAAAAACCGTTTCAAAGCTTATTTTAGATGCGGCGAATGATAACGGCTATAAAATCCTCGACGTGCCTCAAGGTTATACGAAATGCTCTACGGCAATTATTTCCGATAATGCGATAATTACCGCAGATAAGCCAATCTATTCGGCTTGTATTTCTTCAGGCATTGATGCCTTGCTTGCAACTCCAACGGGAGTTGAGCTTTCGGGCTATGATTGCGGCTTTATAGGTGGAGCTACGGGCAATTTTGCAGATGCGGTATATTTTTGCGGAGATATTTCCCTGCATCCTGACGGAAAAGCTATAAACGATTTCTGCGAAAAGCACGGAAAAAAAGTTGTCTGTCTTTCCGACAAACCGCTTTACGACTATGGAACAATAATCTTTATATAACGAAAAAGACCTGATAGCTAACGCTATCAGGTCTTTTTAGCCCCGTCTGTAAGCCGGGTTCTGTCTTAAACGGTCATCAATCTTTGCTTTTCGTCACCGAAAAGCTCCGACACTCTCGTGCCGTGCCACCCGAAAGTATCCTTTCGGAATTCAGGGCGTATTTCCCTTCGGGTGTTGCTTCGGGTAGGGTTTACAGCAAACCTATGTTACCATAGGAGTGGGTGGGCTCTTACCCCACCTTTCCACCTTTTCCCAAGTGACTTGGGTAGTCTATTTCTGTTGCACTTTCCCGGCGATTACTCGCGGCTGACGTTATCAGTTACCCTGCCCTGCGAAGCCCGGACTTTCCTCACGCAAAGACCTTTAGGCATGATTGCGCGCGACCGTTCGGCGGAGCTTTACATATTATATCACTCTTTTTTTCTTTTGTCAACTTGATTTTGCGTCGGGCTTGCCCTCAAATCACCTGTTTCTCTTGACATTTCACATTTTTTGTGTTAATATTTAAAGTGATAAAATATGCATAAAATTCTATAAAGAAGGTAATATATGAAAATTGGATTTATTTCACTCGGCTGTCCCAAAAATCAGCTTGACACCGAGGTAATGCTCCACGAGATCGCGTCGGCAGGTCACGAGATCACGCCTGACGAAACCGAGGCAGAGATAGTTATTATAAACACCTGCGCTTTTATCGAGTCTGCAAAGAAAGAGGCTATTGACAATATCCTCGACATTGCTTGGCTCAAAAAGCATAACGGTCTTAAGGGTATAATCGTCACAGGCTGTATGGCGGAGCGTTACGGCAAGGAAATTCTTGAGGAATTCCCCGAGGTTGACGCCGTGCTTGGCGTTGGTAGCATACATAATATCGTAGAGGCGGTCGATTCGGTTGCTAAGAACGCAGGTAAGAAGAAAAAGAAAAACGAGCCCGATTGCCGCTACTATTCTCACGAGGACAAGGACACCGTGCGTCTTGGCGGCGACCGAATTCTGACAACTCCCGACTACGCCGCTTATCTTAAAATAAGCGAGGGCTGTGACAACCGCTGCACCTACTGCGCTATCCCCGATATACGCGGAAAATTCCGCAGCCGTCCCATGGAGGAGCTTATCAAGGAGGCAAAGGAGCTTGACGAGCTTGGTGTTAAGGAGCTTACGATTATCGCGCAGGACACGACGAGATACGGCATCGACCTTTACGGCGAGTACTGTCTTGACAAGCTCTTGCATAAGATTACAGAAGAAACATCTATCCCGTGGATAAGAGTGCTTTATTGCTACCCCGACAAGATCACCGACGGACTTATCGAGGAGATGAAGAACAATCCCCGAATTCTCCATTATATTGATCTTCCCCTTCAGCACATCAGCGACAGCGTGCTGAAGCGTATGAACCGCCACGGCAAGAGCGCGATGATCCGCGAGGTACTCTCAAAGCTCAAGCGCGAGATTCCCGACGTAGTCATCCGCACGACCTTTATCGTCGGCTTCCCAGGGGAAACCGACGAGGATTTCTGTGAGCTTGCAGAGTTTATCAAGACCGAGAGATTTGACCGCGCGGGCGTATTTACCTACTCTCGCGAGGAAGGCACTCCCGCATATAATTTTGACGGTCAGATAGACGAGCAGATAAAGCAGGACAGAATGGATATTCTTATGCAGTCCCAGCTTGCTATCAACGAGGAAAAAAATCAGGCACGCGTTGGCACTACTATGACCGTGCTTTGCGAAGACTTCGACCCCGTAAGCGACTACTATTTCGGCAGAAGTGAGTTTGACGCTCCCGAGATCGACGGCAAGGTATTCTTCAAATCCGAAGAAAAAATCGAGCCCGGACAATTTGTCAAGGTCAAGATCCGCAGAGTTGAGGAATACGACCTTTGCGGCTTTGCAGTTACAAATAAATAATTTTTGTGGAAAGTGAGTGATAGATATGAAAATGAATCTTCCCAATAAGCTTTCAGTGCTTCGTCTTATAATGGTTCCGATATTTATGGTCGTAATGCTCCTGCCTACCTTCGTAAGCTTTAGCGCAACGACGAACACGATACTCACCATAGTCGGCGCGTTCCTCTTTATCGCGGCGTCCTTTACCGATATGCTTGACGGCAAGATCGCGAGAAAATATAACCTTGTAACAGACTTTGGTAAATTCCTTGATCCCCTTGCCGACAAATTTATGGTAATCGGCGCAATGCTCTGCATTCTCTTTACAAGCGCGGGAAACATCGCAATGTTCACCCTTTACTTCTTCGCCCTTGTAGTCGTAGTTTTCCGTGAGTTAGCGGTAACAAGCATCCGTCTTGTTGCGGCATCGGGCAAGCAGAAGGTAGTTATCGCGGCAAATATGCTTGGCAAAATGAAAACGGTTACACAGATAATTGCTATCTGCGCCGCACTTCTTGAGCCTGTTATCTACTCGGCTTTGAACGTCGGCTGGAACATTCTCGGAATCGCGCCCATCACGTTCGTAACCACCGTGCTTATGATATATCTCACGATCCATTCGGGTATAAACTACCTCGTCGGCGCGTGGAAATATCTTGATCCTGAAAAGTAAAAAGTTAAGACCTTGACGGCTTGCCGTCAAGGTCTTTTTTTATATAAAGCTTTCCACAAATTCATCGGTAAAGCTTGTAAGGGCTTTGAAATCCATCGCGTTTTTATAGATGTCCTCAAGGAGAAAATGGTAGACGTTGACCTCGGAGAGCGCGTGAAGCGCGCCCTCAAGCGAGCTTTGCGAGAGCTTTCCTGTATAGCGGATCTCCCCCCGCGCCGCGCGGAGCGATTCTGCATCGACAAACCGCTTGGAATTTATGTATTTTCCGCTCTTGCCGACAGGCTCTATATCATTTTCGTCTGTTTCGCTTACGCAAAATACCGTCTTTATATCCTCTATCAGAATTTCATTTATCAGCCACGGGCAGACCGCGTCGTAGGCAACCCGCACCGTTACGGCTTTGCGCTTTAGCTGATCCTCAAGCTCACAGAGGAAAAGCTGACCTATTCCATGCGACATTCCCACGGCATAGATATTCTCGGCTTTTTCGCGGAAGGTATCAATCGTCACGTACCCCTTCATAGTCACCGCATCGGTCGGTGTGGGAATAAGTGTGGCAATACCGTCTTTAAGTCCGAGCGACTGAATGATCCTCGTGACCGCGCGTGACATTTTCTCGTAATTTAACACCTCGCGCAAAAGCATATCGGTTACCGTGCGCAGATTTCCGCAGGAGCGAAGGTAAGTATACGCCTTGTTGTACGCCATACTTTTCTTACGTCCCAGTGCAATTATCTCATTTTTTTGAGCAGTCAGAATTTTTCCGTTCCAGAACTGCCCAAGATCTACTATCTGCTCGCGTATTCCGGGAAACTCGGGCTCCCAGATATGCGGCGCGGTGCCATCAAGAACGCCTATATACTTTTTTCCGTCAAAGATAAGCGCGCCGTCAAGCGAATCGGCATCCGACGAGCAGCAGTAATTTTCAACGATACATCCCTGCTCCTCTGCGTGCCTTGAGCAACGCTTCATAAACGAGCTTTTGCCCGTACCGGGCCCTCCCTTGACGACGTAGATCGTGTCGGCACGCTCAAAAACCTCCTTAAAATAATTTTTAAATCCCCGCGACGAGTTTGACGCGGCAAAATACCTATTATTCATAAAAGCTCTCCGTTTTCCTAAATTTCAGCCTTTTATTAACAAGTTTATGCCGCAAAATTCGATTTGTTCACGCGATAACAGAAAAAAGGGGCATCTGCCCCTTTTTTCATTAAGTAATTACTGCTTTCCGACGATAGTCACGTTAACAGGCTCAATTCCCGCTACCTCGTAGACCGCGGTGTTGATCTGCGCAAGCTCTGCGGGAGTGAGAGTTTCAGAGCATTTTACAACGATGCTCGCGCTCTCGCCGTTAATTACCGCAATGCACTTTTCAAATCCCTTCGAGGTGATCATCGACTCGATATCGGACTCCTGCTGCATCTCAAGAGAGAGCTTTGCAATCTCGGCAACTGCCTCCGCCTTTACCTCGTCGGTCGCGTTGGTATTGTCAACTACTGCCTGAAGCACCTCAAGAGCTTCGTCACGCGCTCTCTGTCTGCTTACCTGGACAGTGGAAAAATAGCTGTCGCTGTTGGTCTGTGCATCGTTATCATCCTCAGCTCCCGAGGTGGGATTTTTTGAGTTGTCAAGCTCACCGCTCATGCCCATGCTTCCGCTGTACGTATAGCCGTCGTTTGCGTCCTTTGAGAAAAACGCCCAATTGATCCATACCGCCGCACCGATAAGCACGACCGCGCATGCTATTATCAGATTTCTCTTACCCGACTTCCAAAAAAAATCCTTTACCGATTTCATTTTGTCTTTGAATGCCATAAAATATATCCTCCAAGCTATGTTTTTGTTACGTTACATTATATTTTACCGTTTTCTGATTTATGCCTCTTTTTAAAGTTTTTTAACCCGCCTCGGTTACGTATATCCGCGTCATCGGTATGCCGTAGGTTGCGGCAAGCAGAGCGCAAAGCTCATTTTTCGCGCTCACGCTCCCACCCGTCCTGCAGACCACGCCAATTCCCGATATTTTCGGCAGAGCTTCGCCAAGATAGAGCGCGTGAGAGGACGATCCGCTACCGATTATTACGTATTCGGTCTTTTCGTTACTCCCTATCTGAGAATTTTGCGCGTACCTGCTCTCTCCCACTCCGTCAAAGAACACTACCGCGCGCGCACTCTCAACACCCGACACGCTCTCGCATACGCTTCTGATCTCGTCCTCCATCAGCTCCTTATATTCATAGAACTCAGAATATTTTTCCTCCTCCCCGTCATTTTTTGAGTTACCGTCATCCTTACCGTCAAACAGTCCGAGCATGCCGATCAAAAGCAATAAAGCCCCAACTAATAAAACGACAATAAAGAGCTTTAGGCTCCCCTTTTTCTTCATGTGGTTGATCGTTCCTAACACCTCGTTTTGCTTTCCCTGTGCCATTTTTTCTCCCTTCATTTAATTTATTGCAGTGACTATTTCACACCCCAAAAGCTCGTATAAATATTTTTCTATAGCTCCGCTGTCACACCACACCGCAGAGCCGTAAAGCCTTATAAGCACTCGGCGAATCTTATTGTCGCGGAGTGTGATCTCTACCGAGCATTCGCTCTCGTCGATATCGAACTTATCGCGCAACGCCGCTTTGATGCCCGACTTCAAATTGCTTATCTCTGCCTTATTTAAAGCATCGTAAAATATGCTCTCGTATTCGTCGGCATCACCCGTATTACTTGTAATTCCTTCAAAATTCAGATTGGCAAGCGACTCCATAGCCTTGGTCAGCGGTGAAATAATAACAAGTATTGCCGCAAGTCCTACGGCAAGGCTTATATGCTTTTTTATTCCACCGCCCTCACCCTCAGGCGAGAGTATCAGCACAAGCGCGCCGACCGTCGCGACGGCTAAAATCGAAAATACGTATTCCTTCATATTAACCTACATTCCGCCGCGTGCGGCGGCACAAATAGTAATCAATGAATTTTGCCCCTGTGGCAAAATTCGGGCGTGAAAAAGTATATTTACCCACAAGAATAATTTAACTTTCACGCTGACCTCTATCCAATTGGTGTTGCGATACTTCCGAATATCGCAAGCGCTATTATAAATACCGCAGAGCATAACACCGCAACGCCCTCAAGATATCCGTAAAGGCTTCCTATCTCGCCAAGCAGCTTTTGCTCTGCGGTTGCGGATAAAAGCCCCGCGCATATCTCGGCAATTCCGTATGTAAGCCGTCTTACCGCAAGACTGAGCAACGTCGGCAAAAGCATCAATATAAGCGCAATTATCCCGACGACCCCGACCGAACCGCGAATAAGCCCGACGCTGGAAGCAAGAGTGCCGAGCGTTGATGAAACCGCGCCGCCCGAGATAGGTATAAAGCTTCCCGCGGCAAATTTCAGTCCTCTCATCGCAACTCCGTCTGCCCTTGAGGCCACTATCGTTTGAGTTGCAAGTGAGGTCGTCAGCAAGGTCATAACCAATCCAAGAGCAATATTATACCACTTTTTGATATTTCCGCTTATCGTATTGCCCGCAAAGGAAAATACTCCGTCAAAAACCGACGTCAAGGACAAACAAAGGCAAAGGCAAAACACGGGTATGATGGTATACGTGCATATAAACTGGCAGACAGTGAGGATCACCGAGATACCCGCGCCCGACGTTGCCGCAAGCGTGAGATTTCCTCCCATCGCGTATAGCGTCGCAGACAGCGGAAGAAATGCCGCCACCGCCGTGAAAAGCGCAGAAAAATACTTACTTAACGACAAGACCGAGGAAATAGCAGTACCCGCGATAACCGAATACGTGCAAAGTCTTGTGCATAGGTCGATCACGCCGCCAAGCCCTCCCGCAAAGGACGACGAAAGCGTATGAAGCACGGCGGATATTATTACAACTCCCAAAATAATTGCTAACGTAGGCAGGGCGTCCTTGATCTGACTTAAAAACAGATCTATAAGTATGTTTATTATATTTTCCGCTGAGCTGAGAGCTATTGCCGCGTCGCTAACTTCTCCTATATCGTCTGTTATAGCCCCACCAAGCTTGTCTGCTACGTCGTCAGGCAACGAGCCGATGAAATCTCCGTACTCATCGGGCATTTTTTCGCTCTCCCCCTGCTCGTCCGCGTAAGCGACTAAAAAAAATATCGAGCATGCAAGCATAAGCGTAATGGCGGCGAAAAACGCCTTTTTTATTTTTACTTTTCTCATTTTCAAATTCCCAGATCAAGTATTTTCTCGGCAACCTTAAATATCTCACCGATAAGCTCAAGCGAGAGCAGAATTATCTCTCCCTTTCCCGCAAGCTCAACGAAATAGGCTATTCCTCCTTCGCCGCATTCTCGACAAACCGACGCGCAGATATAGGTCAGAAATGCCACACACAAGGCCTTGAGCAATACAGAAATGGCCGAAACCGACGAAAGCGAGCCGACGGCATCGGAAAGCGAGCGCATATATTCGATTATCGGAGAAAAAGCCATAACACACGTGCCGCAAAGCAATATTACAGCCGCGATCTTTAACAGCGGGACACTGTCACTTCCGCTCTTTTTAAGTATGAGTATAAAAATCGCAGATAGTATTGCCGCACCGCAAATTTTCAGGATAAGATCGCTCATTTTAAAAGCCAAAAACCGAACAGACAAGCTCAAAAAGCTTTTCTATTTCTCCGATAAGCATTATCAAAACAACGACGATCCCTGCGATAGTCACGAGTGTTGATTGCTCGTCACGTCCCGACTTTGAAAGTATCTGTGATGCGGCGGACACAAGAATTCCGACTCCCGCCACCTTAAGAATAATTCCAATATCCAAAATGATACGTTTCCTTTCTTTTTTACCAAAGCAATATAATAAGTCCTATTGATGAGCATATTGACAAGGCACTGCCGACACGTCCGCTTTTGATTATCTCATCTGAAAGAACCTTTCTTTGTTCAACGAGTGATTCAGCGTAAAAATCACATCTGCGAAGCTGCTCGGAGCGAAAAACACTTCCAAACTCAATACAAAACGCCTCAAGCAAACGAAGGCTCTCGTCATCAAGATATATTTTGCTCTCACTTATAAGCTCGTCAAGCGACTCAACTCCCTCGGGACAATTGCAGTTACAAAGTATCTCGGCAGGAATGCTTATAAGTATCTCATAAAGAGGCAATGCGTAGCAATCGACCTGTCCTTTTATATACATAATAAGCGATATGAAGCCGTCAAGCGTTCTCAGCTTCTTATCAAGAAAGCGACGGTGCGACATAGCAACTAAAAGTGATGATAAGGCAATTATTATACTGCCCGCAAGCTTAAAAACCATTGTTTATCTCCAGATTTATCAGGTGAACAGCGGAGCATCACACTCCTCACGGCGATGCACACGGTAAAAAAAGCCATTGTCACCCTTACGTGATATACCTACGTACGCGCCGAATATTCCCGCATCGTGCAAAAGTCTGATTCCCGTGCGGGTAAGCAGCTCGTCAATACTTGCTGCATGCGCGCTTGCAATAAGCGGCACTCCGCAATTGTGTGACGCAACAAGCGCCATTGCTTCCTCGTAATCTCCTATCTCGTCACAAATAATTACCTCCGCGTTCAGACAGCGCGTCGCAATTTCAACTCCCTCGCGCCGAGGGTAACCCGATAAAACGTCGATGCAAAGCCCTTGCCCTTCGTTTGAAAACGAAAGCTCGCCACGGGTATCTATCACAACTGTGCGCAAGGGATAGTCACCCGAAGAAAGCTTTTTGGCAACGGAACGTAAGAGCGTAGTTTTACCCACACCTGGAGGTGCGAAAATAAGTACTCCGCGCACGCGGTCAAACTCACGAAGAAGCGAGCATATATTCTCGCCCGCATCAATTATCCTGCTCGGTATTCTGATCGAGAGCGAGGTTATCTCTCTGACACCGATTATTCTGCCGCCCTCACACGAGGCACTTCCGCAAACTCCGACTCTGATACCGTGAGGAAGTGAGATATAGCCTTGATTTATAGTTTCACTGAACGCGTAAAGTGAGCCCTGACACATTCCCGTCAAGGTTGAAGAAAGCTCGCTCTTATCAAGCACGGTCGAAAGCATTATATTCTCACCCGCGACGACAACGGATGCCCGTCTGCCCTGTCGCAGACGTATCTCCTCAAGCTTGTCTATGTATCCGCTTTTTCTTATCTCATCGGAAAGCTTATACGGCAAGGCAGACAAGGCGTACAAAAGAGGCTCGTCTGCCCGTCTTTTCTTTTGCACGGTGTTGATGATCTGCATTTCCCCTCACCTCCCTTACTGCATTATATTTGCGAAAGCATAAAAAAAGACTTCCCAAGAAAAAATCTTCTTGGGAAGTCAGATTTCATTTTTATCAGCCGTAGATAGGCTCAAAATCCGATGCGGGATGCTTGCACCAGGGACAAATGAAGTCCTCGGGAAGCTCTGCGCCCTCATACTCATAACCACATATCTTACAGCGCCAGCCGACTATCTTTTTCTCAGCAGTCGCAGGTGCGCTCTTAGCCTCAGGCTTCGGCTTAATATTCTCAAAATAATATACGTAGGTAGCTGATTTTTCTTCATTCAGCACGCGCGCTTCGGTGACCTCGGCGATAAATACCGTGTGCGTGCCCACCTCGGTCATAGAAAGTACCTTTGCGCTTATAAACGCATTTGAATACTCGGTAAGATACTTAAGACCGTTTTCGCTTGTTGCAACCTTATCGAATCCGTCAAGCTTATCGGTATCACGTCCGCTTGCAAAGCCGAATCTCTTGAAAATATCAAAAGGAGCACTCTCGGAAAGAATTGAGATAGTGAAAACTCCGCTCTGCTTAATTATCTCGTTTGAATAGTTCGCTCTGTTGACACAGATGCTTATCGTTTTTGGCTCGTCGGATATCTGCGTTGCGGTATTGATAATGCACGCGTTATCCTTTTTTCCATCGTTAGTAAAAAGCGCAAACAAGCCGTAAGAAAGCTTATGCATAGCACCCTTCTCTATTGTTCCGTTTGACATATTCTCTACCTCTCTTTATGTGTTTTTTTAAGGAAGCTCTATTTCAAAAAGCTCTTTTTCGGGAAGCTTTTTCTCAGTCGCCTTCATAAGCTTCTGCACAGACTGCGATGCCTTGTCTACAGTAAGGCAGGTTCCCGCGCCGGCAACGCAACCGCCGGGGCATCCCATACCCTCGATAAGACATCCGTTTTTCTTGCCCGCCTTGGCAAGCATAAGCATTTTGCGGCACTCGTCAAGGCCGTCCGCATGCTCTATCTTTACCTCTATTCCGGGATAATATTCGTTTATGCAATCGGTAATTGCCGACGTAACTCCACCAGCGCAGGCATATCCACGTCCTGCCGCCGTTGCCTCGTCCTCAAAGGTGTCGCCCTCAAATGCACCGAAGTCAATTCCCTTTGCCTCGAACATAGCAGAAAGCTCCTCAAAGGTGATAACAAAATCCACGTCACTTCTGACAGACTGACGTCCTGCCTCGAGCTTTTTAGCCGCGCAGGGACCGATGAACACGACTCTTGAGTCGGGTTCCTTCTGCTTTATGCTTCTCGCTGTTGCAACCATAGGGGTAAGCGCGTTTGATATCTCGTCGATCATCGTCGGGAATTGCTTTTTAGCAAGCATAGCCCAAGCGGGACAGCAGGAGGTGAGCATAAACGGTATTTTACCCGTTGCAACCTCTGTGGCGTAATGATGCGCCTCAACTGCCGCGCCAACGTCCGCACCGACCGCAACCTCGTGCATGTCGGCAAATCCGAGGGCCTTAAGCGCGCCCTTGATCTGTCCAAGTCCAACGTTGTCGCCAAATTGACCGACTATTGCGGGCGCTACCGCAGCAACTATCTTATCTCCGCGTCGGATCGCCTGAATAAGCTGGAATATCTGCGACTTATCGGCAACTGCGCCGAAGGGACACGCAAGCATACACTGTCCGCAGCCAACGCACATGTCGTTATCTATCCTCGCTCTGCCCTGCGAATCGGTTTTTATTGCTTTAATACCGCATGCCGACGAGCAAGGACGTACCTTATGCGCGATCGCATCGTAAGGGCAGACCTTTTTACACTTGCCGCACTTGATGCACTTGCTCTGGTCAATTACAGATTTGCCGTTGACTATTGAAATAGCACCCTTGGGGCATACGGTAACGCAAGGATGAGCCACGCATCCGCGGCATTGGTCACTTACCTTATAGACGTTATCCTCACAAGCCTCACACGCCGAGGGGATCACCTGCATAAGCGGCGGCTCGTAGTATTTCTCGGGAATATTACTTCTCGTAAGTCCGCTTGTAAGATGCACGGGCTTATCCTCGGGACGAAGAGAAAGTCCCATCGCAAGACGAACTCTCTCGGATGCGATCGCTCTCTCGCGGTATATGCTTTCTCGGTATCTCGGCTTATCGTCGGGCGTGATTCTGTACGGTATAGCCTCAATCTCAGCTCTTACATCCTCCTCACCCGCCTCGTAGGCAACTCTTGCCACCTCTTTAAACACCTCGCGCCTGAGCTTACGCAAGGCGGTATCGATTCCTCTCATAAAAGACCTCGCTTAATTATATTTGTTCTGATAATTTCAAATTCATTTTTTATATATGCCGTAGGTTGATGAAACATCAAGCTTTATGAAAGCAACAAGCATATATACAAACGTTACCACCGCCAAAACGGCAGTAAATATTACTGTAAAGGTATCCCATATCTCACCGTGACCGCAGGTAGTGACTATCGCGCCGCCAAAATTAAATACCGCGTGGACTGCGACACAAAGCCATATATTCTTGGTTTTAAGCAGAATTACCGAGCACATTCCTCCAATGAGGAAGGAGTATCCTATCTGCATTATCACTGCTATCGGTGAGCTTGTGAAAATATTTAAAAGATGTACCGCGGCAAAAACCGCGCTTGACAAAATTATTGATATAAAAAGTCCAAGTCTGCTTCTTCTTTTTTCGGCAAAGCCAAGAAATATCACTCCACGAAACGCCATTTCCTCAAATAACGCGACGGCAAAACACTGAAAGCCGAGCAAAGCTATTTTCCATGCGGGCGCATTGACCACCGCGATTCCCTTAGCCATACACGAAAAAGGAAAATTATTTATTGCCACCGCAAATGCGGGAAGGCAAAACAAAAACGATTTAAAAATCGGTGTTTTTATCGGATTTAAGACCTTAAACTCAAGATATACAAGTATCGTTATAAATACCGCCGCGCCAAGCGATCTCGTTACGGTCATATCAACAAGAGATCTCACACTCTCATCAAGTGACGAAAAAATAACGTCGCCAAGAAAAAGCTCGTAACAGACCATAAGAATGACGCTTATCGCCGTGACCGCTATTGCGATCCTTCTCTTACTCATTTTCGCACCCCTCGGGCTCTGACGTCAAAGACTTCTTCTCTGCCCATCTTTCGACAAAGGCAAGTGCAATTCCCGCCGCAATAAATCCTATCGCAACGAGCTGGGAGGGGGTAAGGAAGCTTACAAACGTGCTTCCTCGATAATCCGCTCTCACATACTCAATGGCAAATCTCCAGATGCCGTAGCCTACGGTATAAAACGAGAAATTATACTTTTTCCCTTCAACCGCTCTTATGATAAGCAGTGCGCAGAGCAAAAACAAGAATATCGCCTCAAAGAGCTGTGTGGGTACGTATTTGGCATATCCCATATTGCCGTGCATCATAATTCCAATCCAGGAATCAGTCTGACAACCGTGACAGCACCCTGCCGTAAGGCAACCAAGTCGACCAAAGCCGTGCGCTATTGCGATTGCGGGAGCTATGCATGACAAAAGCGGGAAAAATTCTTTAAGCTGTGCCCTATCCTTTATTTTAACTCCTCCGTAAACGAAGTATACCAAAAGGAAGATAGCTGCGCCGCCGATAAGCCCTCCGTAAAAGGTTGAGCCCGTGCCCTCGCTTATCTCAAAGCGACCGATCGACGCAATATTGTAAAGTGCCTGAAAAAGCACCGCAAAGCCAAGTCCGACCGCAATTCCGAGTATGCCGCATATAAGCGCGAGATTATGCACCTTTGCGCTTATTTTTCTTTTATCTGAGAGCTTTGAAAATGTGATGAAGCAAGCGATTATTCCAACGCATATGAAAATTACGTAAAGGCTTACTCCGGGTATTAAATCGTATGGATACATATCGCTTGCTCCTTTCACACAAATTTTTATTTGTTGTTCTTCATTATTTCGTCAAGACGGTCTCTCGTAACGAGCACCGCACGGGGCTTAGTTCCCTCGGGATGTCCGACAATACCCATCTCCTCAAGACGGTCAAGCATCTTTGCCGCTCTGCCGTAGCCAACGCCAATTCTTCTCTGAAGAAGTGAGGTCGAGCCCTTTCCGGCGTCGATTATAAGCTCTGCCGCCCTGTACAGTAACGCGTCCTCGTCACCCGCGCCGCCCATTTCACCGCTCGGCGCTCCTCCCTGAGAGGAATTTCCGCATCTTGCCGCCTCAACGTCAATAGATGCTTCAAATTCGCGGTCATATCTTACGGGAGCGTTATGCGACTTAACGAAGTCAACGACTCTTTCAACCTCCTCGTCGGATACGAACGCGCCCTGAACTCTCGCGGGCTTCTGTGCGCCCACGGGAGCGTAAAGCATATCGCCTCGTCCGCAGAGCTTTTCTGCGCCGACGGTATCAAGAATAGTACGCGAGTCTATACCCGACATAACGGTGAATGCAATACGCGAAGGAATATTAGCCTTGATAAGACCGGTAATAACGTCAACAGACGGACGCTGTGTACCGATAATAAGGTGGATACCTGCCGCTCTCGCCTTCTGAGCGATACGAACAACAGCGGTCTCAACCTCTTCCTTTGCTGTCATCATAAGATCCGCAAACTCGTCTATGATGATTACAAGTCTGGGCATATAAGGCTTTTCGGGGTCATTCTTGGTAACCTGGTTATAGCCCGTGATATTACGAACGCCAACCTCCTCGATAAGCTCAAATCTCTTTTCCATTTCATTAACGGCAGAGTTGAGCGCACCCGCCGCTTTCTTAGGATCGCTGACTATACGGCAGCAAAGGTGAGGAATATCCTTGTATACCTTAAACTCAACCTTCTTGGGGTCGATAAGCAAGAGCTTGACCTCCTCGGGCTTTGCGTGGTAAAGGATACTCATAATGATTGAGTTGATGCAGACAGATTTACCCGATCCAGTAGTACCCGCAACGAGCACGTGAGGCATCTTCTCTATATCGAACATAACGGGATTACCCGAAACGTCCGCACCAAGACAAGCGGCAAGCTTACTCTTATGAGTAATAAAGTCAACGTTTTCAATAAGCGTGCGAAGCTTTACAGCCGCAGGCTTATCGTTAGGAACCTCAACGCCGACTGCCGCCTTGCCGGGAATGGGCGCTTCGATTCTGACACCGGTTTTTGCAAGTGCCATTGAAATATCGTCAACGAGATTTGCGATCTGACGGACTCTTACACCTGCCTCGGGCTTAATCTCGTATCTGGTAATGGTAGGTCCGCAGGAGCAGCTTATCTCCTTTATCGGAATCTTGAAATTCTGAAGAACTCCGCGCAACGCCTCTGCATTTTGCTCTATCTCGGCAGGATCGGAGGAATACTTTGAGCTACCGGGCTCAAGAAGATCAATAGGTGGGAATACGTATTCGGGAACGGGCTCCTTAACTGGCTTGGGAGCAGGCTCGTCCACGATAGGCTCGTCCTCGGAATTTTCATCCATAACCTCGCCGGTCTCCTCGTCAACCACAAAGTCAACTCCGGTAAGCGTATCCTCCCCGTCAAAGAGATCGGATGCTATATCCTCAATATCAATTTTACTTCCACTCTTCTTTGACTTGCCACCGGTAAATATAACGGTCGTATCTTCCTCGGTCGGCTCGTTTTCGTCAATCTCATCCGCCGAATCATTTTCATCGTGTTCGGTTTCTTCCTCGTCACGAAGCGCATCTGTTTTTGAACCGCTTCCCGAGAAAACGTTGAGCTTAAGCTTGTCTTCTTCCTCATCATAAGGAGGAAGATTAATGATAACTCCGCCGCTTGTTCTTTCTTCGGGTGATGGAGTAGGATCCTTTTCTACCTCAACGACGGGTTTGACCTCCTCGGACTTTTCAGAGTTGGATTTAATATAAGGCTTAGGCTCGTCAGCCTCCTCCTCCTTGGCTTTCTTTGCCTCGGCAAGAGCAAGTCTTTTTTCCTCACGCGCCTCTGCGGCAGCAAGCTTATCTATCTCTCTTTGCTGACGTCTTTCTTCTCTGCGAATCGCTCCAAGCTCTGCGTTTTTCTTAACGGCTATCCTTGCCCTTTCATATATCCATTTTGCAACCTCGACGGGCGTCGTACCAAGCAAGAATAAGAGCATAGGAATAAGTATCGCGATTATAACAAAGATCGATCCGAATACGTTAAGCACGGCGTACGCGGCGTATCCGATGTATCCGCCTATGATTCCTCCGCCGTGGAGCATCGCGCCCTCATCGTAAAGCAGAGCCGCGCTTGTCGCAAATCCCTCAATTCCCTCACTAGCGTGTATAACCACGTGAGAAAATGCCGAGATAAGCGCAACCGAAAGAATAAGTATTACGATATTGAGCGACACGAACGAGCGTCTGTCATAATTCTTCCAGAATACGACGAAAAGGATCATCAAAACCGGCAAAGCATAAGCACCGCATCCAAGAAGTCCCATTGATACCTCGCATACGTAGAATCCGACGACTCCGAGCGTATGCTTGCTCTCCATTCCGCCGTTAAGCGTATTACCGGGATTGCATATCGCATTCGTTATAAAACAAAGCGTGAAGAAAATAGCCAACAGGGCGAAAATATACGGAATAAGATGATAAGCAAAGGGCTTTTTATCCACTTCCTTACTAGTCTTATTTTTTACGTCATTCTTTTTCACATATTTTTTCTTTTTCTTTGAATCTGCCATTTGAAAACGCCCCCTTGTTACGTCGATCTCATCGTGAATAAATTTTCTCACGCAGTACAAACTAATCGTACGGTACTCACGACGACGATATAATAAATCACTATATATTATTATAACATAAGGGATGAGTTTTGTAAAGTATGAACAAGCGTTTTTTTGCAAAAAAAGATAACGAAAATCTACCGTTTTCCCGAAAGGATGGCAAGATAAAATGAAAAAGAAAACAAAAGGAGCTATATTGCTTGGCGTGTCCGCCGTAAGCGGCTTTTGTAACGCCCTCATCGGTGCGGGTGGCGGTATACTTTTATCGTTTGCGCTCGCTCGGCTTGCGCGTGACGATTTCCCCGACCGCCGCGACGTTTACGTGAATTCACAGGCGGCAATGATACCCGGATGTGCCGTTTCATGCCTGATTTATGCCGCTCAGGGCTCTCTTGACACAACGGGATTTTCAATATACGCAATTCCCGCCGCACTTGGAGGGATCATCGGCAGCCTTTTGCTGTCAAAAATAAAAAACGTATGGATAGCAAAGATATTTGCTATTTTAGTCATCTGGTCGGGCGCAAGAATGATGATGAAATAGAGGGATAACCGATGGACAACGAAATTTCTAAACTATCAAACGCGGCAGTATCACTCTTTATCGCAATTCTTTCGGGACTTGGCGTGGGAAGTGGCGGACTTTTCGTCATATGGCTCACTATGGTCGAGGGGGTAGACGCGGTCGGTGCGAGAGGAATGAATCTGCTTTTCTTTGTTTTCTCGGCAAGCGCGGCGCTGCTTTTTCATTTAATACGTAAGCGTATAAGACTCTCGGCCGTTGCCGCTCTTGCGCTATTCGGAACTGTCGGAACAGTTATCGGCAGTATTGTCGGCGGAGCAATAAATCCCGTGATTTTGCGTAAGATATTCGGCGCGATGCTGTTTTTATCAGGTGTATATGCGCTCATTGGCAAAGTGCGGCGAACAAAAACGTAGTTTGGCGCACTTTGTTTACTTATTTTTATTAAATATATACAAAAATAAAAATTTTTTAAAAAAACTCTTTACAAATCATTTTTATTGTGATATAATATACCCTGCATAACGGCGGCACGGCTTCTCGAGGTCTGCCAAAATCTATGGATTTTGGCGCGTCACGCCCGTAAAACTCCTTTGTGAGACAACCCAAAGCGTGAATTTCACCCTCTCGGTTGCGGTGCGGCTCGTATTTGCAAAAATATTTTATTTTCGAAAGGTGAATACGAAAATGACAGCAGCAGAAAAGCAGGCAATTATCGAACAGTACGCAACTCACGAAGGTGACACAGGCTCGCCCGAGGTTCAGATCGCAATTCTTACTTACAGAATAGCTAACCTTACCGAGCACCTTAAGGGTAACCACAAGGACAACCACAGCCGTCGCGGCCTTTTCAAGATGGTTGGTCACAGAAGAAATCTTCTTAACTACCTTCAGAAGGTTGACATCGAGAGATACAGAGCTATCGTTGAGAAGCTCGGTCTCAGAAAGTAATAATTGTACGGAAGTGGAGTGCCAATTCAGATTTGTCACTCCGCTTCTTCCTGTCTAAACCCTTTTTATTCTATAAAAATGCCGTAAAATAAGGCTTTTTAAGGATGGGATCATCTCCCAAATATTACAAAAGTTTACAAAATGCGCGAGGCTTTTAGTGCTTAAATATGCGCCTTGGCGCGCCGCGGGATACTGCCTGAGGCTCGTATTTAAGTCCTAAAACTCCGCGCAGAAAAAATAAAAAACGGAGGAAAATCAAATGTCCACTACAATCGTAAGTTCCCAGATGGAATTCAAGAACTTCAAGAAGTTCAACTACACGCTTGCCGGCCGTCCCCTCGTAATCGAGAACGGTAAAATGGCAGGTCTTGCAAACGGTTCGGTACTCGTTCGCTACGGTGATACCGCAGTTCTCTGCTGTGCTACCGCTTCCGAAAAGCCCCGTGACGGTATCGACTTCCTTCCCCTCTCCGTCGACTTCGACGAGAGAATGTACGCTGCAGGTAAGATCCCCGGCGGCTACCTCAAGCGTGAGGGTAAGCCTAGCGAAAAGGCAGTACTTACCAGCCGTGTTATCGACCGTCCTATCAGACCCTTGTTCCCCAAGGATCTTCGTAACGACGTTGCTCTTACTCTTACCGTTATGTCGGTAGATCCCGACTGCGCTCCCGAGGTTGCCGCTATGATCGGTGCTTCGACCGCTCTCGCTATCTCCGATATCCCGTGGAACGGCCCTATCGGCGGTCTTCACGTAGGTCTTATCGACGGTAAGTTCATCATCAACCCCACCACCGAGCAGCAGAAGGTTTCTGACCTTCAGCTCACCGTTGCCGCTTCTATGGAAAAGGTCGTTATGATCGAAGCAGGCGCAAAAGAGGTTGACGATAAGGTTATGTACGACGCTATCATGCTCGCTCACAAGGAGATCAAGGATCTTCTCGGCTTCATCAACGCTATCGTTGACGAGATCGGTAAGCCCAAGTTCGACTATCCCTCCTGCGAGCTTGACCACGATATGTTCGACAAGATCTTCGACTTCTGCGAGAAGGACGTTATGTTCGCTCTCGACACCGATGACAAGACCGTTCGTGACGCAAGAATGTTCCCCGTAAAGGAAGCTATTCTTGCTCAGTTCTCTGAAGAATATCCCGAGCTTCCCGGTATGATGGAGGAGCTTGTTTACAAGATCCAGAAGAAGATCGTTCGTCGTTGGCTCCTTCAGGACAAGAAGCGTGTTGACGGACGTTCCATGAACCAGATCAGAGGTCTTGCCGCTGAGGTTGACGTTCTTCCCAGAGCGCACGGCTCGGGTCTCTTCACCAGAGGACAGACTCAGGTTCTTACCGTTGCAACTCTCGGTACTCTTTCCGAGGCCCAAATGCTTGACGGTATCGACTCCGAAACTTCCAAGAGATATATGCACCACTACAATATGCCCGGCTTCTCCACCGGTGAGGCTAAGGCAGTAAGAAGCCCCGGACGCCGCGAGATCGGTCACGGTGCGCTTGCAGAGAGATCTCTTGTTCCCGTTCTTCCCTCCGAGGAGGAATTCCCCTATGCTATCCGTCTTGTTTCCGACGTAGTTTCCTCTAACGGTTCTACCTCGCAGGGCTCTGTTTGCGGTTCTACCCTCGCTCTTATGGCAGCAGGTGTTCCGATCAAGGCTCCCGTTGCAGGTATCTCCTGCGGTCTTATCACCGCTGAGGACGGCTCTTGGGACACCATGATCGACATTCAGGGTCTTGAGGACTTCTACGGCGATATGGACTTCAAGGTAGCAGGTACCAAGAAGGGTATCACCTCTATTCAGATGGACCTTAAGATCGACGGTCTTACCCCTGAGATCATTGCTCAGGCATTCGAGCAGACCAAGGCAGGCCGTGAGTACATTATCGACAACGTAATTCTCAAGGCTATCGAGGCTCCCAGAGCTGAGGTTTCCAAGTACGCTCCCAAGATGACCTCCTTCAAGATCGATCCCGACAAGATCCGTGAGGTTATCGGTAAGGGTGGATCTGTAATTCAGAAGATCTGCGCAGAATCCGGCGCTAAGGTTGACATTAACGACGAGGGTGTTATCTGCATCGCGGCTATCAACGGCGAGAGCGCTGCTATCGCTAAGTCGATGATCGATGCTATCGTATTCGAGCCCGAGGTTGGCTGCTGCTACAACGCAACCGTTGTAAAGATCCTTGCAAGCAAGGACAAGCCCAATGAGGACGTAGGATGCTTCGTTGAGTACGCTCCCGGCAAGGAAGCTATGGTTCACATCTCCAAGATCTGTGACCGCCGCATTAACAAGGTTACCGACGCAGGCATCGACGTTGGAAGCGCTGTAAGAGTTAAGTACATCGGTCTTGACAAGAAGGGTCGTATGGACTTCTCTATCAAGGACGCTAACAACTGATAAAAACGAGCTATATCATTCAAAGGCAAGGCGCAACAGAGATTAACCGTTGCGCTTTGCGCCGATTAAACGGTAAAATATTATTATTGCGAAAGGAGATATTTTATGGATTTTTTAGAAAAATTCGATAAGCAGAAGCTGCAAAAGATAACTCTTATCGTTATCGCCGCGCTTACTCTGATTGCTTTACTTCTTCTCCTTGCCATCATTGTTTTGAGCGTTGAGGGAAATTCCGACAGAGGCGGCATTTTGGGTAACAACGATATTGATATGGAATTCGAAGATATTACCATTGAAGCATCTCAAGACAGGCTTGGAAGTCTTGTGCTTGTTAACGATACTCATAAATATGATATCCCCGAAGAGCTTAATCTTGTAAAAATATTTGATTACAGAGCTTCTAACAGCGACGGCTCGTCAACGTACAACCTTACCGACTCATCTCCCAGACTTGAAGCAACCGCAATGACTTATCTTCATAGGATGCTGGTACAGCTCGGCAAGGATACTGATAACCACAGCATTATGATCTCCTCTGCATTCAGAACGCACGAGGATCAGGCAAATCTCGGTACGTCCATTGCCGCCGGCTACAGTGACAGTCATACAGGTTTGATAGTTGCTTTGACGGTATATAAGGGCGTTAGCCCCTATCTCTATGACGAGAGCAACTCCGCGCTTGAAAGCTGGCTCAATCAAAACTGCCACAAGTACGGATTTGTAGTCAGATATCCCGCTGACAAGGTAGAGATCACCGGTGTTGATGATTACACCTACGCATTCCGTTACGTAGGAATTCCTCACGCCAAGTATATGGTTGACAACAACCTCTGTCTTGAGGAATACGTGGAGTATCTTAAGAATAACACCTCCTATAACGAGCCTCTTTCGATAACCGTCAGCGACGACTCCGTATATTACGTTTACTACACCGAGGCATCCTCGGGCGACGTGATCAAGGTTCCCGCAAAAACGGCAAATCCCGACGGAAGTATGAATTTCGACTATACGATCTCCGGCACTAACGACGGCGGCGTAGTAGTAACGGTAAAAGTTAAATGATACAATGACCGCCGTGCAAACGGCGGTCATTTAAACCTATATTGGAGATTAAAATGAAATTTTTTACTGATGAATGGTACCACAATACCCTTATATCGCAGATGTGCTTCTCTCTGCGCAAATCAAATCGCGCTGAAAGCTTTTCGGATAAGTTTTTTGAAAAGCTTTATAAGTCCGAGTCGGGCTGGTATGCCAAGCATTTAAAACGCGCGGCAAGATTCAACCGCGTAGTCTTTGATAAGGATGCTGCACAGGCAGAGTTTGATAAAAACTATCAGGATAATCTTGAATTTGTAAAGACTCTCCCCAAGGAGATAATTGAAAAAATCGCGGATATTCGAGTTTTTGCGCTTGGTACCGTCAGCTACGATATATACGACGAGCTTACCCGCTTCTGCGGCAGGCTTAACCGAGAATGCGAGGCTGTCCAATCAAAGTACGACGATTCACTTGAGGACGTTGCAGAAGTAATCGGATGGACTCCTATAAATATGCTCAATATGTTGGCAGAAGCAGAGATAACCTCCGTTAAGTACGAAAATAACGCTCTCACAATTGAAAGTACTGAGCGCGTGATCGTCCTCAATGGTGCAGACCCCTGCGAGAGTCTTGTTGGCGCAAGAGTTATCGCGTTTGAGGTTACTCGCGCTGACGAAGACGGCAGATTTTGTCTTGGACTTCTTTGCGAGGATAAAAACGGAAAGCTGTTTGACGAAAGTCTTTATTTTAAGGGGATAACTGTCGAGGAGAAATAATTCTCTACGCGCTTTCCCCACTTGACAAGAAAACAAAAAAGTAGTATAATAGACAAGCAAATTTCTGAAGGGAGGTGCCCATCTTGGCTGAAAAAAAAGGCGGAAATAAAATTATCGCACAGAATAAAAAGGCTTATCACGACTATTTTGTTGATGAAAAGTACGAGGCGGGCATCGAGCTTTTCGGCACGGAGGTCAAGAGCCTTCGCGCCGGAAACGTCAACCTTAAGGATTCCTATTGTGACATAAAGGACGGCGAGATCTTCGTCGTTGGTATGCACGTAAGTCCCTATGAGCACGGAAATATCTTTAACCGCGATCCGCTTCGCAAGCGCAAGCTTCTGATGCACAAGCGCGAGATAATGAAGCTCCACGGACTCGTAGCGCAAAAGGGTATGGCGCTTGTTCCCCTCTCACTCTATTTCTCGGGCTCGCGCGTTAAGGTCGAGGTCGGTCTTTGTCGAGGCAAAAAGCTCTACGACAAGCGAGATACTATCGCCAAGCACGACGCAGACCGTGAGATTGAAAGAAGAATGAAGGATCGAGGATAACTTCAAGCCACAGGCTTGAAATATCACTGTGCAAAGCACAATATCACTTCAAATCGCCCCCGCGATTTGAAATATAACTGCGCCAACGGCGCAATTTCACTGCGTAGTCGCTTTGGCGACGCGCTATGGGGGTGTACCGGTTTCGACGGGGATTTTGAGGTATGATAAGCGGGTAGAGACGGGCAAACTCTGAAAAGGCCCAAACTTAAAATTAAACGCTAACGATAGAAACGTTGCAATGGCTGCCTAAGGGCAGTGCCGTGGCATAATCGCCACCCGTTCCCCCGAGGAGTATCGCGGCCTCGGGCTGAGCGTCAAGTAAGCGGTGAACGTGCATCGGTGTCTCGCCATCGAACCGATCACGCAAAAGATGGCTACCCGAGAATGAAGTCTGTTTGTTGACGTCGTTCAAGGGGAAACATAAATAACAAACTTCACCCGGAGAAAGTCATATCAAGAGGTTTTCGGACAGGGGTTCGATTCCCCTCGGGTCCACCAAAAAAATATGGAGACATACGCAAGTGTGTCTCCGTGTTTTTTTGTGGAACTTTTACATAAAGGGAATCGAACGCAATGAGCAAAACGATCCTGTGAATCGTTGTACGCAAAACAATTCCTCGAATTGTTTTGATTTAAAAATTCGAAGAATTTTTAATATGTGACCGAAGATTTTTGCGAGATGTTACCTTAGATCAATTCCGAAACATCGAGCAAAAATCAAGAACGATTCCCCTCGGGTCCACCAAAAGCGGCAAGAGGACTTGCCTAAGATAAGAGACAATAGATAAAAGTGAACAGATAATAGATACGGATGCGATTTCCGCTTTTGGTGTACTATTATCTTTTATCTCTTCTCTATTGAGGCTTTTTTTCAAGACAAATACGATCAGGTTGACATCAGTACATTTTTGAGGTATAATAAAACCAATCGTAACACAGATATTTGCAAGGAGACATTTATTATGAAAAAAATAATGATCGTATTGCTTTTGGGAGCTATTTGTCTTTTTACGTTATTTTCCTGCGACACGAGCGGTAATTCACCGCAAGATATATCTGACGTTACAGAGGATACGAATTATACGGAGAACACAGAAGACAAAAAGGATACAGAAGATACAGAAAACAAAGAGGACACAGGTAAGACGGAGGACGATTCCGACATGACAAAGAAAAGCATAAAAATATTAGCTATAGGCAACAGCTTCAGTATAGACGGCATGGAATTTCTCCCCGGGATACTCCGAAGTGCAGGATACGAGGAAGTTATTCTTGGCAATCTATACATCGGAAGCTGTACACTCGACATGCATTGGAGCAATCTGCAAAACAACAGTCCCTCATATGTTTATTACAAAAACACCACTGGAAATTGGGTACAGACACCGAGCTTTACCTTAAGTCGAGCTCTCGATGAAGAGGAGTGGGATATCATTACGGTACAGCAAGGAAGCGGAAGCAGCGGAATGAAGAACACATTCGGAAATCTACATTCTCTCGTTGAGCGTGTAAGCAGCTCAAACCCTGATGCCGACATTTATTGGCACATGACATGGAGCTATCAGGCAAACAGCACACACAATGAATTTTATAAATATTCAAATGATCAAATTACCATGTACAACGCCATCGTTGATGCCGTAAACGAAAAGGTTCTCACCGAGCCTCTCATTAAGGGTGTCATTCCCTGTGGAACTATGGTCCAAAATCTTCGCACATCCTACATAGGAGATAATATGACCAAAGACGGTTTTCATCTTACGGTAGATAAGGGAAGGTACGCCGCAGGTCTTACCTGGTACGCGACACTTACGGGTAATAACATTGACGGGATAGACTGGTATCCCGAAGCATTCGAATACATCAGGCTTGACGAGGATGTAATAAAAGAAGCTGTAAATAACGCGTTGACATCTCCTTATGCGGTGACCGAATCAAAATTCAAGACCTACACACAGCCAAGTGACGAGCAATATATCAAAATGCTCGGAAACGGCGGAGAATATACTCTTCTTGATTGGAAAAACCTTGGCAACGGCTACTATTATTCCATTGACGGCATAGGGCTGAAGACAAACAACGGTACATCCGATAATTACATTGCCTCAGAAATATTCACAAAAGAAGATCTTCCCGAGGGATCAATTATAATATTAGATGAGGGCTATGAGTACCGCCCTGAAGGATGGAAAACCGAAAGCTCCAAGAATACAGCCCGTCCCGAAAAGGTATCCTCCTCCGCGGTAGCGGTCAACGAAAAATGGTGGGGTGACTTCACGCTTCGCGGATTTAATCTCTCCTACAAAGGAGCAAAGACAAGTGTGTCACCAGAAATAGCGGACCACTTGAGAATATACGTTCCTGCAAAGTAAGTTTTCAGAAAGATACATAACACAAAACCCCCCCTCACCGTAGGGGCGATTCACGTGTCAAGAGTAACATTGTAAACAATCTGTGTAAGGACATGGTATACACATTTTAGATCACAAATTTATGCATTTGGAAGCGGAACGGAGCGTAGCGGAGTGAGGCTTCCAAATGCGGTGA
>JAFVQU010000005.1 GCA_017504625.1 Clostridia bacterium
ACTTGAAAACCGCGCTCTTTACGACAGTATGTGCGGCGCTCAAAATCCGTACGGTGACGGACACGCGTGTGAGAGGATTGCGGACGTTTTATCAAGTCATCAGGAATAAATCAGTATAAGCATCGACCGAAGCTTTGATTTTTACTATTATTGTATTATAAAGTTGTTTCAGTGAAATATTTGCGTTACAAAATGTGAAATAAATCCATCACACGCCACGGCGTATTTCACGCACGAAGTGTATTTCACAAATCCCGTAAAGGATTTATTTCGTTGAAAAAAGCACTTGCAATTGCAAGTGCTTTTTTCTGGTGGGGGATGGTGGATTCGGACCACCGAAGTCAGTGACAACAGATTTACAGTCTGCCCCCTTTGGCCGCTCGGGAAATCCCCCATATTCGGTTGGACTGTTGCCCTACCGAATGGAGCTGGTGAACGGAGTCGAACCATCAACCTGCTGATTACAAATCAGCTGCTCTGCCATTGAGCCACACCAGCGTATTTAGTTGATAGGCGTTCGCTTTATATCGGCGACTTTGATATTATACCACAATGAATTATGTTTGTCAATACTTTTTTTGAAAAAAATAAAAATTTTTTAAATTGCCTTGTTGTCCGTCCTTTAATGCTGAAACTGACGGAAAAACTTTGAAAAAAACCTTGACAAAAAGGGGATAATCAAATATAATAGTAATGTTGTAAAATGCATGGATGAGGAAAGAGAATTAGGTATCTTTTCAGAGAGGCGTCGGTTGGTGCGAGGCGCTAAGATGTAAATTCTTACTCGCCTCGGAGCAGTCTTTTCGAAAATTCAGTAGGGAAGAACGGTCAGCCGCCGTTACAGGTCAGAGTGGTATTCGTAAGAATGCAATTTGAGTGGTACCGCGGAGGACTTTAGTGCTTTCGTCTCAATTTTGAGGCGGGAGTTTTTTTATTTGTAAAAAACCGAAAGGAAAAATATAAAATGAAATACGAGCATTTGTTAATTGAAAAGAAGTGGCAGGAATACTGGGAAAAGAACCAGACCTTCAAGACTGACGTTTGGGATTTTTCAAAGCCGAAATTTTACGCGCTTGACATGTTCCCCTATCCGTCGGGCGTAGGACTTCACGCAGGTCACCCCGAAGGCTATACTGCTACCGATATAGTATCGAGAATGAAGAGAATGCAGGGCTATAACGTCCTTCATCCCATGGGATATGACTCATTTGGACTTCCCGCAGAGCAGTACGCCGTAAGCACGGGCAACCACCCCAACGGCTTTACCCAGAAGAATATCGAAACCTTCTCAAAGCAGCTCCGTGAGCTTGGCTTTGACTACGACTGGTCGAAGATGATCGCGACGAGCGATCCGTCCTTCTACAAGTGGACACAGTGGATATTCAAGCAGCTCTATCTTGACGGCTACGCACAGTATATCGACATGCCTGTTAACTGGTGCGAGGAGCTTGGCACCGTGCTTTCCAACGACGAGGTCATCGACGGTAAGAGCGAGAGAGGCGGATTCCCCGTAGTCAGAAAGAATATGAAGCAGTGGGTCATCAATCAGCCCGCGTTTGCAGAGAAGCTTCTTGAAGGACTTGACGAGATAGATTGGCCCGAATCAACCAAGCTTATGCAGAAGAACTGGATAGGCAAGTCGACCGGTGTTGAGGTCAAATTCCAGATTGTCGGCGGTGGTGAATTCTCGATCTTTACCACCTGCATTGAAACTATCTACGGAATTACCTTCATGGTTCTCGCTCCCGACGGCGACGTAGTCAAGTCGCTTATGCCGAGAATAGAGAATAAGGAAGAGGTTCAGGCATATATCGATGAAACACTCAAGAAGAACGATATGGACAGAACCGAGCTTAACAAGACCAAATCGGGCTGTGAGCTCAAGGGCGTTACCTGCATCAACCCCGTAAACGGCAAGGAAGTCAGAATGTTTATCGGTGACTTCGTGCTTGCAAGCTACGGCACGGGCGCGGTAATGGCAGTCCCCTCGCACGATCAGCGCGACTTTGAATACGCTATCGCGCACAATATAGATATGATCCAGGTAATCGACGGCGACGAAAAGCTCGGCCACGTTGACGTGTCTGAAAAAGCTTTTGAAAAGCAGGATTATCTTGGCAAGGGATACAGACTTGTAAACTCCGAGGAGTTCACGGGACTTACCGTTGAGGAGGCTAAGGAAGCGATAACCTCTAAGCTTGAGGCGCAGGGAGTTGCAAAGAGAACTGTAAACTACCACTTCAGAGAGTGGATCTTCGCGCGTCAGAGATACTGGGGTGAGCCCGTTCCCGTGGTTCACGGTGAGGACGGCAGCGTTCATACTCTTCCCGACGAGGAGCTTCCTTTGATCCTTCCCGAGCTTGAAAACTACAAGGGCGTCAACGGCAAAGCCCCCCTTGAGAATGCTGAAGAATGGAAGAATTACGACAAGAACGGAATCAAGGGTAAGAGAGAGACCTCTACTATGCCCGGCTCCGCAGGCTCTTCGTGGTACTTCCTCAGATATATCGACCCCGATAACGATAAAGAGTTCGCAAATCAGGAGCTTCTCCGTCACTGGATGCCCGTAGACCTCTATATCGGCGGCCCCGAGCACGCGGTCGGTCACCTTATGTACTCGAGAATCTGGAACAGATACCTCTACGATAAGGGACTTGCTCCCACAAAGGAGCCCTTCCGTAAGCTCGTGCATCAGGGAATGATCCTCGGCTCAAACGGTATCAAGATGGGTAAGAGATTCCCCGAATTCGTAGTAAACCCCAGCGACGTCGTAAATGAATACGGCGCGGACACCCTCCGTCTTTACGAGATGTTCATGGGTCCGCTTGAGGTTTCCAAGCCCTGGAGTGACGCGGGAGTTGAGGGCGCAAGACGATTCCTCAACCGTGTATGGAACTTCTTTACCGAGGCAGAGAATATAGTTGACGGAGAAGTGCCCGCACTTGAAAAGCTCTACCACAAGAGCGTAAAGAAGATCACCGAGGACTTTGAGAAGCTCGCGTTCAATACCGCGATCTCGCAGATGATGATATTTGTAAATGCGGTGTATAAGGAGGGCAAGTGTCCTCGCGAGTATGCAGAGGGACTTATCAAAATGATCTCGCCCATATGTCCTCATATAGGCGAGGAGATCTGGGAAACTCTCGGTCACACCGATACGATCGCTTACGAGCCTTGGCCTGTCTATGACGAAGCAAAGACCGCAGACGATGAGGTTGAGATGATCGTTCAGATCAACGGTAAGGTAAGAGGAAAGATCATGGTAGCGGTAGACACCGACAAGGACGAGGTGCTTTCGATAGCCAAGGCTGACGAAAAGGTTGCGGCTGCAATTGAGGGCAAAACCGTTATTAAGGAGATCGTCGTACCTAACAAAATCGTCAATATTGTCGTAAAATGATAAAAAAATCTTAATTTTTTCTCATTTGAATATTGACAAAACGATTTTGTCGTAGTATAATATTAAAGTATCTGTGAGAAAAATACTCACTGAACCTGTTTTTAAAGCGAGGGGAGGGAAAAATAAATGGCAGAAGTTAAAGTAAAAGACGGCGAGTCTCTTGACAGTGCGCTCCGTCGTTTTAAGCGTCAGTGTGCTCGTTCCGGAATCCTTACCGAGCTCCGCAAGAGAGAGCACTATGAGAAGCCCAGCGTAAAGCGTAAGAAGAAGTCTGAGGCTGCACGTAAGAGAAAGTACAAGTAATTTTGTGCAAATAAAAAAGAAGCGACCGATATCGGTCGCTTCTTTTTTGAAATTTGACATTATTTGTCGTATCTTATTGACATTGAAAGAGAAAAAGTATATAATATTAGCGGTGCTATTTACACCAAAAATGAAAAGGGGTTTATATATGAAGGATTTTATTAAGGCATTTGACAATCTTCCCTGGATCGTGAAGATTATTCTTTGCATTCCCGCACTCGATATCGTATGGAATATTTACAGACTTTTCAGAAGCATAGAGGCAAAGAACAACGTAGGAATTATTATTTCTATCATTCTTTTCGTTTGTGCTCCATTTTTGTGGCTTATCGACCTTATCTGTGTAATTCTCAACGGTAAGATCTGGTGGTTCTGCTAATGCCCAAAATAATAAAAAACCTCGTCGGCTATGACGAGGTTTTTTATTATTTTGTATTCTCTAAGGCTTTTTTGTTATTGAAGGCGATGTGCCGTATTCATTGACGTAGGCGCGGTAGAACGAGGAGTAATTTTTAAATCCTGACGCGTCAGAGGCAAAGCTGGCGGTCTTTCCGGCTTTGATGAGCTCCTTGGCATATGCAAGTCGTTTTTTTGTCATATACTGATGCACAGTGAGTCCGGTTGCCTCAGGAAATATGTGGCAGAGGTGATATTTGGAGATGAAGAATTTACGCTCAAGCGATTCAAGTGTAATGTCGTCCATAAAATTGTCGTTGAGGTATTCAATAATTTCCTTTATCTGATTGTTTGAGGATATTGGTTTGGTGCTTATTTTCGCACTGTGAATAAGATATAGGATCTCAATAACACATGCAATTGCTATGGGAGAATTACAGTTGGTGAAATTGTCGGAATATTTTTTGGCGCGCATTATCGCATCGTAGAGCCCGCTGCCCTTAACTGTTTTAGCATCTATTTTGTTACCTACGTCACCGTGAGTTGCAAGGAATTTGGTCTCATATTCCCGACAATTATTTATAACAAAAAACTCAGGTGGAACGTTCAAAACGATACGGCGGTATCGGGCAGGTGAGTTGTGATAGACTCTGTGAAGCTGATTTTTTTTGATGATTATCATATCGCATGGTGCAAGATCGTAGACGTTTTCCTCAACTACGTATTTGCAATCGCCCTCAAGAAAGAGATATATTTCATAGTTGTCGTGAACGTGGAGCCGAAACTTCTCACTTGATGGATTTTCTATTGTGTTGTCTCCGAATGCCAAAAAGCTGTTATTCATAGTTTTTCCTCAATAATATGTGATAAAGTACGACTACAGTTGTGAAAAGAATGGAAATTAAGTGTATTTTAACACACTTTCGCAAAAAATGCAATATGTCTGACAATATTTTATATTGCAAATTTCAAAAATTGTGATATGATATAGTTGTAGAATTACAAATTTTGGAGTAAAGTGAGGTTGATTTTATGATCTACGAAAAGATAAGCGGATTTTCCGATGAGATCGCCAGTGATATTGATACGCAGTTTTCAGTTCTTTGTAAGCTTGGGATAAAGTATTTTGAGCCCAGAGGAATCAACGGCAAAAACATTTCCAAAATTGATGATAACGAGCTGTTGATGCTTAAGGCAAAGATGGCAGAGTATGGCATCAAGGCGTCTTCCATTGGCTCACCTATCGGAAAGATAAAGCTTACTGACGATTTCGAGGCGCATTTTGAGCTTTTCAAAAGAGTGGTAACTATTGCAAATGCGCTTGACACGAAATATATAAGAATGTTCAGCTTCTACCACAACGGCGGTGAGTGGACGGTAGAGGAGAGATCCGACGTTATCGCAAAGCTTCGCAGAATGATAGATTACGCAAAGCAGTATGGCGTTATATTGCTTCACGAGAACGAGAAGGACATTTACGGAGATACTGTGGAGCGTTGCTTCGACCTTATGGAAACTCTTGGCTGCGAGAACTTCAGATCCGTATTTGATCCTGCCAACTTCGTTCAGTGCGGTCAGAATACCAAGACTGCCTTTGACAAGCTTCAGAAGCACGTCGCATACGTTCACATCAAGGATGCTAAGGCATCTGACGGCACGGTTGTTCCCGCAGGCATGGGTGACGGTAATTTTGATTACCTCCTTCTTCGCCTCTTTGCATCGGGATATGACGGATTTTTGAGTCTGGAGCCTCATCTTGGAAGTTTCGACGGTCTTGCTGATCTTGAGCTTGACGACAAGATGCTTGGCCTGCCCAAGAGCGGAGAGGGAACATTTACACTTGCGCACAGCTGTCTTCTTGACGTGATCGCAAGAGTTTGATTTGAAATTTATCTTTAAACAATCATACATAAATCGGAGGACATTAAAATGAGCAACGTAAAGATTGGTGTAATTGGTTTTGGTAATATGGGCCGCGGACACGTGTTCAATATAGTATCGGGCAAGGTTCCCGGCATGAAGGTCGCGGCTATCTGCGATATCGACGAGGGTTGTCGCAAGACTGCGCAGGAGAAATATCCCAACATTCCGGTTTTCGCAGATGCGGAGGAGCTTTATAAGAGCGGACTTTGCGATACAGTAATCATTGCAATATATCACTACGACCATGCGGCGTACGCTATGAAGGCATTTGAGTACGGTCTTAACGTTATCGTTGAAAAGCCCGCAGGCGTATATACCAAGCAGGTAAAGGAAATGAACGCGGCTGCAGCAAAGCAGGACAAGGTGTTCTCCATGATGTACAATCAGAGAACGAATCCCGTTTATCAGAAGCTTCGTGAGATGGTGCAGCGCGGCGAGCTTGGACACATAAAGAGAATTACATGGATCATCACAGACTGGTACAGATCACAGGCATATCATAATAGCTCTACCTGGCGTTCAACCTGGGCAACCGAGGGTGGCGGAGCGCTCATTAATCAGAATCCTCATCAGCTTGACCTTTGGCAGTGGATTTTCGGTGTTCCCGACAGAGTTTTTGCAAAGGTTTACTTCGGAAAGTACCACGATATCGAGGTTGAGGACGACGTTATGGCGTTCTTTGAGTATGACAACGGAACTACGGGCGAGTACATAACTTCAACCGGTGAAGCACCCGGTACGAACAGACTTGAGGTTTCCTGCGATATGGGTAAGATCGTTATCGAGGGTAACCAGATGGTATTCCATAAGAACGCGGTTTCTGAGCGCGAGTTTGAAAAGACCAATACTCAGCCCTTCGGCAAGCCTGAGTGCGAGGTTGTCAACGTAGACGTTGATTTCTCGGGCGGTGAGCAGCACGTTGGTATTTTCAAAAACGTAGTTGCGGCAATCAAAGAGGGCGCACCTCTTCTCGCTCCCGGTCAGGAGGGAATCAAGGGTCTTACTATATCGAACGCTATCCACCTCAGCGGTTGGACGGGAGAGATTGTTGAAACAAAGAATTTCCCCGAGGATAGATTCTACGATATGCTTCAGGAGAAGATAAAGAATTCTAGCGTAGTCAAGGCTGAGAGCAAGGTAGTTGCGGACACAACGGGAACTTATTGACAGATTGGAGGATTTACTATGGATAAGCATATAGGCGCTCAGTATTATACAATCAGAGAGCATACAAAGACCATTGAAGATTTTGAGGCTTCCTGCAAAAAAATCGCCGAGATAGGCTACAAGATCGTTCAGATTTCGGGTACACCATTGGCAGCGGCGGATATGCGCCCCATCCTTGATAAGTACGGACTTAAGTGCGTTACAACTCATAAGGGATATAACGACTTTATCAATGATATTGAAGGTGTTATCGAGTATAACAAGATCCTCGGCTGCGATCTTTGCGGACTTGGCAGTATGCCTGAATCTCACTTTATGAGTGACGAGGGAATTACCAAGTTCATCGAGGAGATCAAGCCCGTTTGCGAAAGACTAAAGGCAGAGGGTATGTACTTTGGTTATCATAATCATGCCTTTGAGTATGTAAGAAGAAACGGAAGAATCCCATTTGACAGACTTGTTGAGGAGACCGATCCCGAGGTGTTCTGCTTCATACTTGATACGTACTGGGTTCAGTCGGGCGGAAGATGTCCCGAAAAGGAGATAGAAAGACTCGGAAAACGCGTAATGGCTGTTCATTTCAAGGATTACACGATTGAGGCTATCGGTTGGACCGCGCCCGCGAGAATGACACACGTTGGTGAGGGCAATCTTAACTGGGACGGCATTATTGAGGCATGTGAGAAGGCGGGCACCCGTTGGGCGCTCGTGGAACAGGATGGAAACCACATAGACTCCGATCCCTTCAAGGCTCTTACTTTAAGCTATAATTACCTTACTACAAAAGGATTTTGTTAAAATGAAAAACGTTTGTATAGTCGGATATGGCGCGATAGGGCCTATACACGCGGCGGCGATCAACAGTACCGATAGCGCAAGACTGTATGCCGTGTGCGAAACAGATGCCGACAAACGCCAGAGGTGCGTTGATGCTTACAGTGTTGTTGCATATTCCGATTTTGATGAAATGCTCGCTGATGAAAAGATTGACAGTATACATATCTGTACTCCGCATCATCTTCATTTTGAAATGGCAAAAAAGGCACTCGCGGCAGGCAAGATCGTTGTTTGCGAAAAGCCCATTACTATGACCGAGGGTGAGTTTTCTTCTCTTATTGAAATAGACGTTGAAAGAAGGCTTTGCGCGGTTTTTCAGAACAGATGCAATCCTTCAATTGAGGAGCTTAAGGCTATTGTTGACAGTGGCAGACTTGGAAAAATAAAAACAGCGAAGGCGACGGTTACCTGGTGTCGCGATGCTTCTTATTACGCAAAAGACGAGTGGCGAGGGAAATGGGCTACCGAGGGCGGCGGTGTGCTTATAAACCAGTCTATTCATACGCTTGATTATTTTAGCTACCTCTGTGGAGATATAAAGTCGGTCAGAGCGCAGATGATCAATTTTGCGATTCCTGAAATTGAAGTTGAGGACACTATGTCGGCATGCTTACAGCTTGATTGCGGAGCGCGCGGCATCTTCTTTGCTACTAATGCATACGGTGACAATCCCGCGCCTACCTTTGAAATAGTGTTTGAAAAGGGAATTGCGAGATACGAGCAAGGAAAGCTATTTGTTAACGGTGAAGTCGTTGCGGAGGACTCAAAGCCCAAGACAGGCAAAATGTACTGGGGCAGAGGGCACGAAATGCTGATTCGCAAATTTTACGATTTCGGAGAATATTTTACTCTCGACGATGTAGCTATGACGATGAATACCGTATTTGCGATGTATAAGAGCGCAAATAACAGCGGCGTTGAAATTATTATATAACAAAAAATTCCTCGCGGATTTGCGCGAGGAATTTTTATATCAAAGCTTTCTCATATACATTCTGCTTGTATCTGGCTCACCGTCACCCTGCGCCTCGCAGAGATATTGCCAGCCGTAGCGCTCGTAGAATGAGGTGTGGTCAGTAAGCAGATAAAGCGCGTCAAGCCCGTGATTTTTCATATCCGAGCATATAAAATCGAGAATCTGACCTGCGATACCGTGGCAACGGTATTCGGGCTCTACGAAAAGTGCGCAAACGTTTGGCGTGAGATCCCGTCGGTCGTGGAAGTCGTTTTCAATTACGCCCGCGCCTCCAATGATGCGCGCGCCGTCAAGTGCGACGTACCACTGCGGAACCGTACTTTCGTTCAATAGAGCGTCGGACATACTTTCATCGTAGGCTTCCCTTGGGATACCCCATTTCTGATTGAACCAATCAGCCGCACAGTCTTTTATCAGTGGCATATCTGAAATTCGAATTATTTTAAAGTCCATATTATCACCTCGGATTGATTATAGCACGAAAGAGGAGAAGATGTCAAGAATGAGAGCTCAACTCTTTCCCGCAAAAAAAAGACACCGTTTGGTGTCCTTTTCGGTAGACTGATTAATAGGATATTATCCTTCGAATTGTGTTTATCATTTTACTCGTTCAGATTGTTGAATAGTATTTTCTTATTTTTCACAAGGTTTAGCCCAAGCAGAAAGACAATAGCGCAAACCGCCGCGCCTATAACTGCATTGAATATACATATATCGGTTTCGGACATATCACCAAATGATACAAGCATTGAGCGTTGCAATGAGAATATTGAAACACAGGTATCCGACAAGGATATGTTTCGCAAAGTAACTAGCTTGGCAGAAGAGCTTTTTCGCGCCTTGATCAAATTTATTATAGCGAGCGTAATTTTTGTGAAAGAGTACGTTGCCATTGCTATCATAACGATCTCGTGCATTACCATTCCTCTGTCACGAATTACGGAAAGTATTACCGTTCCGACAAGTGGCAGAGATAGCAGCATCAGCATTATGCCGGTGAATTTCGTTATAAATTTATTTTGTTTCTTTGTTTGAAGCACGGCAAAGCGAACAATGCTTAAGATCGCGTAATAGATACCTACCGTCAAGAGCCACCAGGAATGTGTTATTGTTCCCAACACGATATGGTACGTAGCAAAAACTATATTGAAAAGCAAACTGATAAGCGCGAGCTTTACTACTTTATCCATTGATATCCCGCGCTCCCAAAACGCAATCTCTCATCACCTTGATAATAAAATCTATATCGTCGCTGCAATCGTTATCGAGCCATTCCATCGCGATAGCGAATACGCCCGTCAAATAGAATTTTATTACGTAGGTGCGTTCTTTCAAGGGGACACCGAATTGAACAAGAATTGGCTCGAAGATGTATTTGAACATTTTGCCGTACACGTCGTCCATATTCATTACCCTGAAGCGTTTGATAGCGAGCTTGAATATGCGGCGATTGTCTTTGATGAAGGTTAAATACGGCAAAAGATACTCATCGGTTATGAATATAAGCTCCTTACGGCTACAGTTCTCCAATCCGTGAACCACGTCTTTTTTAGAAATATCGTAATAGGAAAAATGCTTGTCAAGGATATATTGCGTTGTTTCCCTTAATAAATCGTATGTGTTTTCATAATGGAGATAGAATGTGGAGCGGTTAACGCCGGCGGCATCGCATATCTCTTTAACGGTAATATACTCAAAATCCTTCTTTTCAAGGAGCGACAAGAGGGCTTCGTCCATTTTGACTGCCGTATTGAAATATTTACTTTCATTTTTGTTCATATCATACGCGCCCTCCTTAAATCTTATTTGCCTTCGCTGATCTCTCTTGCAAGCTCAACGATTTCGTAGGCATATTTCTTTTTGCCGTTTTCAAGCATTTTCTTGTAAATGGGATAGTTGATTCCACAGCAGGTGAAGCCGATAATTCCGATTACAATGCCGAGGATCATAAAAGGTATCGTTCCTCCAATGACCTGCATAGCAAGGCACATTCCCGTTCCTGCTACGAGCGCCGAAACAGTCCCGAAGGTATATCCGAAGATGTTGGCAGGTCGTTTTGCCTTTGCATCAAGCTTTTTAAGAGCAATGATTTTTGAATGCTCCTTGGGAGCGTATTCTTTAGCGATAGATTCTGCAATAATTTTGTCTGTGTTCATTTTTTATTTCTCCTTTTCGTTTCAGTGTCTTTATTATACCTGTGAAAAAGAAGAAACTGAACAACATATTTTGCAATTTGTGTTGATTTTTAAAAAAAGATGATTTTTATTTGTCGGCAAGCTTATTATATCATAAAATTGCCGTCGTTTCAATGTTTTTGTCATCCGCGGCGGTCGATTTTTCTCCCTCTCTTGCCGGGTCCCCGTCGCTCGAGTCAAATCTCTCCCACCAACGAAAAAAGCACCGCGATTGCGGTGCTTTCGTTGGCGGAGAAGGAGAGATTTGAACTCTCGCGCCGGGTAAATCCGACCTACACCCTTAGCAGGGGCGCCTCTTCGGCCTCTTGAGTACTTCTCCAAAAAAGTATTCAAACGAGCTTTAAACTCGCGCAAGCCATCCGTTTAAATTGGCTTACCAATATATTATACCATAAACTTTGTTTTTGTCAAGTGCTTTTTAAAAAAATCACGAAATAAAAAAGAGAGCGGGGGCAACAAGTCCGTCGCTTTAATGATTGCCCCCGTTTTCATTTTATTTTTCGACAAAATGCATGTAAATATCGTTTTTCGGTACTCCGCGGTCGTGTGCTGCTGCCTTTATAGCATCCTTTTTGCTCATTCCTGTGCTGATATAGTGTTCAACGTGCTCCTCGACCGAAAGAGAGCAAAGATCCTCGCCCTTTTCCTGTATCATCCCCTCAGGCGCGCCCTCAACTACGAGAACGTACTCTCCACGGGGGTTATTTTGCTCGTAATATTCACACGCGCCCTCAAGCGTCGTGCGGTGGATATCCTCGTTGAGCTTTGTAAGCTCACGGCAAAGCGACATTCTGCGCTCAGAGCCGAATATTTCACACATATCGGCAAGAGTTGCCTTGAGCTTATGAGGTGCTTCGTGGAATATAGTCGTGCGGTCGTCGAACTTTAACTGCTCCAGACGCGCGCGTCTTTCCTTTTTGTCGGCGGAGAGGAAACCCTCAAAGCAAAATCTCGCTGTGGGAAGCCCCGAAAGTGTCAGCGCAAGTATTGCGGCGCAAGCGCCCGGAATACTCGTCACGGGAATGCCCTTTTCAGCACATAACGCAACTATATCTTCACCCGGATCGCTTATCGCGGGCGTTCCCGCATCGGTAATAAGCGCGCAGGACTGACCGCCAAGCAATTTATCGCAGATAAGATCGCCGTGCGAGCGCTTGTTATGCTCAAAATATGACACCATCGGTTTTTGAATACCGAGGTAGGAAAGAAGGCGCATTGAGTTTCTCGTATCCTCAGCGGCAATAAAATCGACCTCTGACAGCACCTTTACCGCGCGCGCCGATATATCGGCGAGGTTGCCGACGGGCGTTGCGACGAGGTAGAGCGTGCCGCCAACCACTTTATTTTTTTCGGGGGAGATCTCAACGCCGAGATCGAGCTTTTCAATAGAATCGTTCATTTTTAATACTCCAATGTGGCAATTTTCTCACACAAAAAGTCGGTGTAACATAGAATTGTAAGGAATACATTTGCGGAGGAAAGAATATGCCGAAAATATATATTGACCAGGGTCACAATCCCGATCCGCCAAACACAGGCGCGGAGGGAAACGGTTTGCGTGAGCAGGATATCAGCTACGAGGTAGGCAGACGGCTTGCCGCGCTTTTACAGAGAAGCGGAAATTATGAGGTAAGGCTCTCGCGCCCGACACGCGATACACAGCTTGGAACGTCAAATGCCTCAAGCCTTCGCGCAAGAGTTGACGACGCTAACTCATGGGGAGCTGATTATTTTATAAGCATACATACCAATGCCTCGGAAAATCCCGGTGTTTCGGGAGTGGAGGCATACTCTTACGCGCGTGACACGAGAGCGTTCAGGCTTGGTGAGGACATAGTCGAAAATCTCGTTGAGGCAACGGGACTTCGGGACAGGGGAATGAAGGTGCGCCCCGGACTTTACGTTCTCAAAAAGACTAATATGCCCGCCGTGCTTGTTGAGATCGGATTTATTTCCAATCCCGGTGATGCCGCGCTTATGCGAGATAATCCCGAGCTTTTTGCGCAGGGAATTTATAACGGAATAGTTGAATTTACGGGACTCAGATAAGCTTACGCCTCGATCATTCGGAGAAGCTCTGCCTCGTCGATAACGGTAACTCCGAAGTCGCGTGCCTTTGTCAGCTTACTGCCTGCGGCATCTCCCGCAACGACGTAGCTCGTTTTCTTCGATACCGAGCCCGATACCTTTCCGCCCTGTGCGGCTATCATCTCGCTTGCCTCATCGCGAGTGAGAGTGGGCAGAGTTCCCGTAAGCACGAAGGTAAGCCCCGCGAATTTATCCGACGATGCCTGCTTGACAGCCTCGGTGAGAATTCCCGCCGATTTAAGTCTTTCGCAAAGCTCACGGTTGGGAGTATGCGAGAAGAAGTTAACCACGCATTCAGCGGTTATTGCGCCGAAATCGTCAAGTGCGATAAGCTCGTCGAGTGTCGCTTCCATACATGCGTCAAGTGTCTTGTATCTTGCCGCGAGAGCGGTTGCCGCAACCTCGCCGATATTCGGGATTCCGAGAGCGTATATAAGTCGCTCAAGACCTGCCGATTTTGATTTTTCAATTGCGGATATAAGATTTTGAGCCGATTTTTCTCCCATTCGCTCAAGGCAGGCTATATCGTTTGCCTTAAGTGAGTAGAGGTCTGCGGCATCGTGTATAAGATCGTTGTCAATAAGCAGCTCAACTATCTGCGGTCCGAGCCCGTCGATGCTCATAGCATCCTTTGATGCAAAATGCTCAATTCCGCGTGAGAGCTGGGCGGGGCAGGAGAGATTTGTGCAACGCGCCGCCGCGGCTTCACTCGGGTCGTAGAATACCGGCTCGCCGCAAGAGGGACAACGGTCGGGCATCGAAAATTCCTTTTCACTTCCGTCACGCTTTGAGGGAACTGAGGACACGACCTCAGGTATTATGTCGCCCGCCTTGCGAACTATTACCGTATCGCTGAGCATTATGTCACGCTCACGGATAAATTCGAGATTGTGAAGGCTCGCGCGGCTGACGGTCGTTCCCGCAAGCCTGATGGGAGAGAGAACTGCCGTGGGGGTAAGAACTCCGGTTCTGCCTACGTTTATGGTGATATCAATGAGCTTCGTCGCCTTTTCTTCGGGCGGGAATTTGTATGCCGCCGCCCATTTGGGTGTGCTTGTACCCTCGCCGATAAGCGCGCGGTCGGAAAGCAGGTCTGCTTTGATTACCACGCCGTCAATATCGTAGGGGAGAGAGTCGCGCGCCGCACCTATTTTTTTAATGTGAGCTATAATTTCATCAACGCTGTCGGTCTTGATCCTCATATCAACGGTAGGGAAGCCGAGAGCCTTGAGCCTGTCAAGCGTTTCGGTATGGCTTTCTGCCGCGTGACCGTCAATATAGAGGTCGCCCTCCTGAAAATTAAAGACGAAAATATCAAGTCCGCGCGATGCGGTTATCGCGGGATCAAGCTGACGGAGTGAGCCTGCCGCGGCGTTTCGGGGATTTGCCATAAGAGCCTTGCCCTCGCGCTCGCGCTTTGCGTTTATGCGCTCAAAGACCGAGCGGGGCATATAGACCTCGCCGCGCACGGTGAGATCAAGCTCCTCGGGAAGCGTCATGGGGATAGAGAATATCGTGCGGATATTCTGGGTGACGTCCTCGCCCACGATTCCGTCGCCGCGAGTCGCGCCCTGAACGAAAACTCCTTTTTCGTATTTAAGCGAAACCGAAAGACCGTCTATCTTAGGCTCTACCGACCAAACTATTCCGTCAACCGTTTTTTCGGTAGCGGACACGAAATCGGTAAGCTCCTCGTATGAAAAAACGTCGGCGAGCGAGTCCATTCTGACCTTGTGAGTGACCTTGCCGAACTTATCAAGCGCTTTTCCGCCAACTCTCTGGGTGGGGGATTCGGGGTCAAAAAATTCGGGATGCTCCTCTTCAAGACGCTTAAGATCTGCGAACATCATATCGTATTCGTAGTCCGAGATTATAGGGGAGTCGTAAACGTAATAAAGCTTTGCGTGGTGAGTAAGCTCACGGCGCAATTTTTCTATTTTTTCTTTTACTTCAAGTATATCTGACATTTTGATCTCCATTTCGCCAACGTGTCTTTATAGATATAGTATATCACAAAAAAAGCTTATTTTCAATAAGCAGAGGATTTTATTCTTGATTTTTTAATATTTATATTATATAATTAAGTGAACGGATGCATAAGAAAATGAAAAGGCTGATAGCGTGAAAGCTAAATTCTTCTTATAGGTAAATATACTTTTTCACGCGAGAATTTTGCCACACGGGCAAAATTCATTGACTACTATTTGTGCCGCCACGGGGTTCCCCGAAGCGAATTAGTTGAGCTTTGGGGGTTTCCGTATGCGGCGGAATGGAGATTAAAATGAAAATCGGAATAATATACGCGACGGGTGCGGGCACGACGAGGGAGTGCGCATCTCTTTTGGCAAAGCAGTTTAGCCGTCACGAGATCATATTGCAGGAGATCGGCAAGGATATTATTGACCTTGACGCATTTGACGTCGTTATAGTCGGCTTTTCGATCAGAATGGGAAAGCCTGTTAAGGCGGCGCGCAGATTCATTAAGGCAAACAAGGACAAGCTTGCAGGAATGAGATCGGGATATTTTATTTGCTGCGGACTTGTTGATTGCTTTGAAGAGTATGCGCAAAAAGCACTGCCAAAGGAGCTTTACGACTCTGCTATGGATATCGCATGCTTTGGCGGATCGCTTGACTATACCAAATTTAAAGGCTTTGACCGACTTCTCGTGAGGACGATAAGAAACGAAATACTTGGCGGCGGAGATAACGCCGATCAGCGCTCGGATATGGCGCTTCCCACTATTTTTGAGATCAATATATCGCAGTTTGCCGATTCTGTCAAGCAGAAAATATAAGAGGAATACAATGGTGGTACCAAATGCACAAATGGCGACGCTTTGTCAATTTGCAATTTATTTAAATAAAGGGAAAAAATGTGTTGACAAAGCGTCACTCTTGTGATATAATATTTGGGTAGGCGAAAATTTGACCCGCTAGCTCAGACGGTAGAGCACTTGACTTTTAATCAAGGGGTCCGGAGTTCGAATCTCCGGCGGGTCACCAAAAACAAGCATCCCGATACTTCGGGGTGCTTGTTTTTCAATGAACAGTATGATTCGAACTCCCGCAAATTCGAAGAATAGAAATTGATAAGGATAATATTGATGACTAACGAAGAAAAATTATATATTGACACAAAACGAAATCATGCGGTTTTGTTCGGCTATATACTGCCGTTGACAAAGACCGAATTCGCAATACTGAAGCTTATAAGAGCAAACGATAGATACACCTCCGCGTATGAGATAGCGAACAGGATCTTCTGCGGCAAATCCCTTACTCACGGCAACGTAGCGGTACACGTTTGCAACATCAACAAAAAGGCAATGAAAATACGGGATCGAGCAATCATCCAAACCTGCAGGTACAAGGGATATAAGCTTTCGGATATCATATAAAAAGCCAACACAAAATACGTGTTGGCTTTTATTGTTGTTGATGATTATTTGTTTTCTTCCGTGTCGGCGGAGGATGCGTTACCCTCGTCAGATACCTTTTCACCGCCGTCGGCAACTACCGTTATGTTTTCGCTGTTATCTGGTGTTTTTTTATGCTTTTCCTTGTTAGCTGATTTTTTGAAATCAGCGTAGTATTCGGTCAGCACTTCGGATTTACCCTGCTTGTTGAGCGAATAAACGATAATCTTCTTTACAATGTCGTAAATGACCGCAAAGGTCGGAACACCGACGAGCAAGCCCCAGAATCCCCAGAGTCCACCAAAGAGGATAACGGCGAACAGAACGCTGAAGGAGGACATTTTGATGTTTCCTCCGACGATGTGAGGATCGATGATATATCCGTCAATAAACTGTGCGGCAAATACGAAAATGGCAAACCAAAGCACCTTGATAGGATTGTCTGCGGTCATAAGAATGATAAGACCCGAGGGAATAGCGCCTATGAAGGGGCCGAAGAAGGGAATTATATTGGTCACTCCGCATATCACGGCGATAAGCGCGGGGTAAGGAATACCCGCGGCAACAAGGAAGATGTAGTACGCAAGACCGACGATAGACGAGTCAATTACCTTGCCTTCAAGAAATCCGCTGAACATTCTGTCAGCATATTTGAATTCGGATATGATCGCGTTCGAGGTTCTTTCCTTGAAAATACAACGGATAAGTATCTTGGATTTTGCGGCGAGTATCTTTCTTCCCGAAAGCATAAATACCGAAATAATAAGTCCTATGACGATGTCCTTGATTATCGTCAGGATGTTGAGCAGGGCGGGAATGATAGACGCGCTAAGGTCACGCAGATAAGGAATAAGGTCGGTTTCAGACCAGTTGATAAGCCATGTGACAATGCTGTCAATATAAGGCTTAAGCGTTTCGTTATCTTCAAGGAACTTCTGCTCAAACTCAAGTATTTTTTCTATCCATTCGGGAATGAATATAACCATATCGTTGATAAACTTGGTTATACTCTCAACGACCTGAGGTATTACTACCCAAAGCAGAGCGGTAAGTATTGCTGACCATGCAAGGTAGGTGAGCACCACGGCAATAATGCCCGAAAGCTTAACATCGCGTTTTTTGTCGTGCTTTTTGGACTTGCTTAAGCCCTTGTAGATCAACCTTTCAAAAAGGTTGCAGGTCGACTTCATGATATACGCCAAAATCATACCTATTATGAAAGGACGTAGGATCTTCACGAAAGACGAAAGCTGAAAAAGAATGAAGTCCTTCTGATAGAGTATAAAGAAATATGTAACCGCAAGCGCAAGTCCTATGAAAATTACGAGCGATCTTGAGAATATCCTTTTTAAATTTTGTTTATTCATTATATCTCCTCAGCTCCCTATGGGAGCTATTTTTTATATATATTTCATTTTAGCACATCGAACCGTAAATGTCAAGATAATATATTAAATCAAAATTCAGGTAAATTCCTCGGGTAAAGAAAGCGAGGTTCCCTCAATAAGCGCGGTAAAGCAGGTGTCGTCGGCAATATTGAGGCGCACGCCTTCAATATGAATATAACGCAGAGAAGCGTAATTATAGCTTGAAAGCGGCTTGTCAAGAGCGTCGTTGGTGTGAGCCGATACGAGAGTATCCGCGCCCGAAAAGCCCGTAATTATCAGAGTATGATAGAACTCTCCCGTGCTGTCCGCAAGCTGTACTACGTCGCCCTCAAGCACACCCGAGGCATCAACCTCAACGCCGAAGGGGCCGATATTTCCGTTCTGAGCGGAAAAGTCTGACGATCCCGTTATAAAATCGTAAAAGTATCTGACGCTGCTCCATGCGGGCGCGCGATCGTTTTCGTTTATGTAATACCAGCCGAAGTCGGGCGTGAAATTCATCGTGCAGCTTCCCGCGTATATGCTTTGTGAAACAAAGCTCGTGCAGTCGCCGCCTCTGCCCGCAAAATTTGTAAAAAGCGGATTTCTGTCAAGCGCCCAGCGTTTTGCGTATTCGACTGCGCGCGCGCGGTTGTATTGCTTGTAAACTATCATAAAATAACCTCCAAAAGCAAATTCTCTCCGTATCATTATACGCGAAATTTCTCTTTTTCGTGAGATAGCGGGGAAAAGTCATAAAAGTATGGATAGCCTCATATTCTTTACTGATAAAAACTGCGGAGGATAATAATTATGGATCAATACGGAAACAAGAGAGAGACGGACGGATACGTTCAGATACCTATTTCTGACAAGAGCATATTTCACGAGATATCGGGAGATTTCACTCTTCCCGATTACCAGCCCGAGATAAAAAGATTGCTTCGTGTAACGGCAAACGTGCTTCCCGCATCAAAATACGTAGGTGACAGAAGCGCGGAGTTTTCAGGCGGCGTTGATTATTACGTGATCTACACGGGAAGTGATAATCAGATCTATTGCGCGCCTATATCGACCGAATACAAGATCGACGTGCCGTTTGACGGGGCGGACACCTCGTCGCTTGTCAATACATCTGCCTACGCCGCGATAATTGCGGATAACGTAAGCGGTCGTGTGACCTCTCCCAGAAGGCTCAGCATCAAGTGCCGCCTTCGCGCGAGAGCGAGGGCTTTTGGAGATATGGCGGTAGAGGATAGCTTTGGAGACGACTCGCTTGAGGTGCTTTACGGCAAGGAAACGACTTATCGTACCGTCGTGTCTGCGGGTGAAATGCTCAGATTGTCAGATGAAATAATAAACTCGGGCTCGGGTGACGTAAGAGTTATACTTGCTGACGGCAAGGCGCTCGTCGACGAGGTAAGCTGTGCTGACGGCGCGGTATCTTGCCGAGGAAATCTTTATCTGAAGCTCCTTATGAGCAAGGAGGACGGCTCGGCGCCTTATAGCTTAATAAGGAAGATACCGTTCTCCCAAAGCATCGCGTCAAATGGAGTTTGCCGAGGTGACGAGGCGTCTGCACGGGCTACCGTATGCGAGATGAGCATAAACGTTGACGAGGGAAGGATACTTATCGACGTCGGAATGCTTATTGAGACACATGCGTCAACGGCCGATAATATAAAATACGTCAAGGACGTATATTCAACCGAGCACAGAGTTGCCTGCGACTATAAGATGCTTGATATTCCGAGATTTGAGACGGCTATAAACGGCAATTTTACTCTTTCCGATTCAATGACTCTTGATGAGGCGGGTATATCGCCCGAGTGCAGTATCGTTGACGTTGCGGGAACGGTTTGTCCCGAGGCGTATAGCTTTGAGGAGGGCCGTTGCATCGTAAACGGCAGAGCGAAATACGATCTTATTCTTATGAAGGAGAATGAATATTCAAGCCAAAGCATCGAGTTTCCTTTCAGATACGCATGCCCCGCTCCCAATAAGCTCTCTGAAGCCTTGACGGATGCTCTCTTTGAGGGTGAGGTCGTAAGCGCAAGAGCAAGAGTGGACGGAGAGAGAATAGGAATTGACAGCGAGATCAGCATGAGCGGCGGCGCATGGGAAACGGCGCAGACCAAGCTGCTTGACAGCGTAAGCTTCGGTGATGAAATAGTCCGCCGAGTCGGCGAATATACCGTCTGCTATCCGTCGAGAGGTGAGAGCTTGTGGTCGGTTGCAAAGAGATACGGCGCACCGATAGATTCGGTTATTGCGGGCAATAAGCTTTCAAGCGAGAATGACTACGATGACCCCGCCACGCTTGACAAGGTAAAATATCTTATGATCTGATAAAAACGAAAACGCTTTTGTTCACAACAGAGTGAGCAAAAGCGTTTTTAGGCTTAATTTAGAGATCAACCCGCGAAAAGTAAAAGTGCCAAAAGTAAAATAAGCTCGTTGTCGTCCTCTCGCGATCCGCCCTCGTGAGCGAAAATAAGAAGCATAATTCCAAGTATCAACAGCTCCTCTGCGCCTATTCCGTGACCGAAGGGGAAGTGCGCGGAGTTGTTGAGCGGCGGAAGGAGGGAGGAAAATATCGGATTTCTTGCCGTGTCGTCCGACGTATGCTTTATAGAATAAGAAGGTTGAGTGTTCGTCGCCGAAATTGGCGGCTCGACAGACTTGCTTTCCGCAACGGCGGGCAATTTCTGACTGCCGTTAATATTTTCTCGATGATTTTCAAAAATTTCTTCGCCCTCGGGGATATTTCTTCGCTCCCGGTATTCCTCGGGCGGCAGATCGTAGTCAGAACGGGGAATTCTTATAGGAGGCGGCATGTCGGTGTATTCGCCCGACGAGCCGAATGCGTTCCCCCGATAATTTTCGGGAACCTTTATTTTTTCGGTGGTTGAGTTAGGAGGTCTTACGTACATAATCTGCTCCGTTCAATTATAAGGTTTTAAGTATGTCGCCGAGTCTGCCGAGCTTTACGATGTAGTCGATGACGCGCCGTCTGTCGTCGCTGAGATAAGGCTTCATCGCGCAAAGAAGAGCGGTTCTGTTGTCTGTAAGGTGCGAGGCGTGATGCGAGGGCTGCGAGGGCTGTGAAGGCTTTAATACTGAGCCTGCGCTTACGGTAGCCGTTTCTGAGCTTGCCTGTTGCTTTGGCTGCGACATCATCTCGATTATCGGCTTTGCCGCCGAAATGATCGAGGGCAGCTTCATAAGAAGATCGGGATTTGATAAAAGTGAGGAAAAAATGTCCCCCGACACTCCCGCGCCAATATTCTCAGTGCTTGCTTGCTCAGGTTGCTCCTTCTGGGAAGCCGTTGGATTGCCACCCTGTATTTGCGAGCCGAGTATCTTGCCGAGAATATCACCCAGTACGTCGGCAGAGCCCGTGTCGGAGGCGGAGGAAGGTTGTTCGCTCATACTAAGTCCTCCTATTGCTTTTTAAAGTTTTTTATTATGTCCATGGCAAGCGACGTGTCGCCCTCGGTCGCAAGTGAGAGCGCGCGGCGGATATTGTCAAGCTCGGCTTTGCCGAAGTTAAGATTGGCGGTATTTACGCCCGCGCCTGCCGCAAGCTGACGTATTACTGCCGTAAGTGCCGCATCGTCAAGCGAAAGCAAACGCTCAAGGGCGTTTCTGTCAAGCATCATAACGTTGACCTCCCTTAAAAGATTGGTAGGGCAGAGCTTTGTCTGCGTCTTCATTTTCATTTTATGTAAAAACGAAAAAAGTGTGTCTTTTGGTATAGACAAATCTCGCGCTTGGTGATATAATATAAATATGTTTGATGTTGGGGGATGAGTATGAATATTTTGGTTATTTCAGATTCACACGGCGAGCCTAAAAGAATAAAAGAGGCTATAAGGCTTCAGATCAAACGTCCCGACGCCCTGATATTCCTCGGCGACGGATTGCAGGACCTCGATTATTGCGATACCACGGGAATAGCAGTCTATAAGGTCTGCGGAAACTGCGACGTACTCTACCTTAATTTCATGACCGACGCGCCTGACGAGCAGATCATAAATCTTGACGGATTAAGGATCATGATGAAGCACGGCGACAGCGACGGCGTGAAGCTTACCCCTCTTCCGCTTATCAGAAGGGCGGCAGAGAATAAGGTTGACGTTCTGCTTTTCGGTCATACTCATAAACGTCTTGAAATGACGATCCTACCCGAAAACGAGTTTAGCATCAAGCTTGAAAAGCCGCTTTACGTTATGAATCCCGGCGCGCTTGGAAAGAGTGAGCAGAGCTTTGGCACTATCTCGACCGATTCGTCGGGCAGGGTGCTTTTGTCACACGGAAGCTTGCTCGAATAAAATAAAAAAAGAGCCGCAATTCTGCGGCTCGGTATTAACGTTTATATCATACCTCTGCGGTAACGACATCGTCAAAGCTTTCTGCGTTTTCAAGCGCATCCTCGTATGCGGCAATTACTGCGGCTTCAAGCGTTGCTCTGAAATGAGAATTGATAGGATGTACTATATCGCGGTACGTGTCGTCGGGATTTTTTCTGCTCGGCATTACGATAAAAAGCTTTTCTCGTGCGTTGATGACCTTGATGTCGTGAACTGCAAGCTGACCGTCAAAGGTGACAGAAGCGACCGCCTTCATAGGTCCTTCGTTAAAAAGCTTTCTTATTTTGATATCGGTTATTTGCATGATATTCCTCCGTTGTTTTACTTTCTTATAAAATCATTATACATAGCTTGTGTGATGAATATTCAAAAGAATTCGGTTTTTTTTGTGAAAAGTGCATTTTTTTACTCTCAAATCGGATATTTTGATGATGATATCACACCGATACACTAACTAACACGTCGAAAAAGGAGATGGACCTCTTGGCTACGCCTAATACACACCTTGGACATAAGAAAATAAAAGAAATAATGCTCGCGTCGGGTGATAAGGATATATTTTTTCTCGGAGCGGGCGGAATAATGATGTCCTCGCTTGCCCTCCTTACAAAAAGAGCAGGATTTTCAGTCAAGGGCTCGGACAGAACGAGAAGCGCGCTTACCGAGCGACTTGAGGGCGCGGGAATTGAGATGTTCTACGAGCATAAAAACGAGAATATCGGAAGCAATTGCGGCGCGGTCGTATATACCGTTGCGGTATCCCCCGATAATCCCGAGTATGCAAGAGCTATGAACGAGGGAATACCGTGCATCTCCCGCGCGGACTATCTCGGATTCGTCATGACCGAGTATCAAAACCGCGTAGGTATTGCGGGAATGCACGGAAAGAGCAGCTGCACTTCTATGTGCGCGGAAATATTCCTCACGGCTTCAAAGAATAAGAGTAAGAGCGAGCCTACGATAATTTCGGGCGCGGAATATTCGTCAATGGGAGGAGCTTATTATCTTGGCGAGCACGACGATTTCGTGTTTGAGGCGTGCGAGTATATGGACAGCTTTCTTGATTTCAATCCGACCGTTGCGGTATTGCTTAATGCCGAAATGGAGCACGTCGATTATTTCAAGAGCATAGAGCAGATACGCGATTCGTTCCATAAATTTGCTTCGCTCGTCGGTGATGAGGGCAAGATTATCTACAATGCCGATGACGAAAATATACTTTGTGCTATAAAAGACCAGAGCGCGACGCTTATAAGCTTTGGATTGAACGATGGTGTTGATTTCCGCGCGGTAAATATAAGCTGTGAATGCGCGCGACTCGAATTTGACGTGCTTTATAGGGGCGAGAGCTTTGCGCATATCAGTATGCCCGCGTTTGGCATGCATAACGTCTATAACGCGCTTGCGGCGATAGCTGCGGCGCACGTAAGCGGAGTTTTCGTTGCCGATATAGTAGAAGGACTTGGAAATTTCAAGGGCGCAAAGCGAAGAATGGAATATAAGGGCGAGATACGTGGCGCGCAGGTCTTTGACGATTACGGACACCATCCCACCGAGGTAGCGGCGACGCTTTCGGGTGCGAAAAAGGCTTGTTGCGGAAGACTTATCTGCGCCTTTCAGCCGCACACGTACAGCAGGACTGCCGCGCTTGTCGACCAGTTCAAATGCGCCTTTTCCGAGGCGGATACCGTCATTCTTGCCGACATTTACGCCGCAAGAGAAGAAAATATCTACGGAATATCCTCCGAAAAGCTTGCCGAGGCTATCGGTGATAAAGCACTTGTCGGCGGAAGTCTTGACGGAGTTGCCGAGCTTATAAAGAAAAACGCCTGCGAGGACGATATAGTTGTCGTAATGGGCGCAGGTGATATTTTCAAGGTTTACAAATTGCTTGAGCTTGAATGATAAAAACAAAAAAAGAGCCGCGCGAGCGGCTCTTTTCTTTTATGCATCAATATCCTTCATATATTCCTTGCCGTGCGCGGCGATAAACGCCTTTCTTGCGGCGATATTGTCACCAAGCAGAGTGTCAAATATCTCCTCGGTCTTCTTGGCGTCGGCGGGAGTGACCGCAATAAGACGTCGGGTAGCGGGGTTCATGGTCGTCTGCCACATCATCTGAGGCTCGTTTTCACCAAGACCCTTTGAACGCTGAATGGTGTATTTTTTATTGCCTATCTCCTTGAGGATGTCGGCCTTTTCAAACTCGTCGTACGCAAAATATGTCTGCTCCTTGCCCTTATCCTTGACGGTTATCTCAAACAAGGGCGTTTCCGCGATAAATACTCTCTGCTCCTTGATAAGAGTAGGGAGCAAGCGATAGAACATTGTCAGAAGAAGCGTTCTTATCTGGAATCCGTCCTCGTCGGCATCGGTACAGATAATTATCTTCGACCAACGGAGATTGTCAAGATTGAAGGGGGAAATGTCACCCTTGACCTTGCCCTCGATCTCAACACCGCAACCGATTACCTTAAGCAAGTCTGTTATGATCTCGCTCTTGAATATCTTGGCATAATCCGCCTTAAGACAGTTCAGGGTTTTACCTCTTACGGGAATGATCGCCTGCATTTCGGCGGAACGGCCGAGCTTACAGGAGGTAAGAGCCGAATCTCCCTCAACGATGTAAAGCTCGCGCACGTTGGGGTCCTTTGAGCGACAGTTGACGAACTTCTCAACGCGGTTTGCTATGTCGATGGTTCCCGTCAGCTTCTTTTTGATGCTGATCCTCGCGTTTTCGGCGGTTTCACGGCTACGCTTGTTGACAAGAACCTGATTTGCCATGATCTCGGCTTCAACGGGATGCTCGATAAAATAAATATCGAGGTTGTAGCGCAAAAATTCGTTCATTGCCTCGTAGATGAAGGTGTTTGTGATAGCCTTCTTGGTCTGGTTTTCGTACGAGGTCATCGTTGAAAAGCTGTTTGAAACGAGAACGAGCGAATCGGATACGTCGGCAAAGGTGATCTTTGCCTCGTTTTTGTTGTATTTTCCGCTGGATCTTAAATATTTATCAATCGCAAAGGTAAACGCGCTCTTTACCGCGCGGTCGGGAGAGCCGCCGTACTCAAGAAAGCTCGAGTTGTGATAATATTCGAGCATGCTGACGTTGTTTGACGTGCAGAACGAGATATCTGCCTTGAGCTTGTACTCGTCCTTGTCGTCGCGGTCGCGTCCCTGAGTTTCAAGGTGCCATATGACAGGCTCGGTTCTTGCGCTGTCGCCCACCTTTTCCTTGATGTAGTCGGAAATTCCGTTTTCATAAAGGAACTTTTCCTCGGTGAAGGATCTGTCCTCGTTTTCATATTTGAATACGAAGGAAATGCCCGCGTTAACAACTGCCTGACGGTGAAGGATCTCTCTGATCCTTTCGGGAGTGATGTTTATATCGGTAAATACCTCGCGGTCAGGACGCCAGTGAATGACCGTACCCGTGCGCTTTTCTTTTTTCTCAAGCTCGCGCTCCTCAAGCTCGCCCGTCACGGGCTCGCCCTTCTTGAACGCGATATGGCGCTCAAACTTGCCGTCGTAGGAATAAACGTCCATAAACTCGGAGCTGTACTGTGTAGCGCACGCGCCAAGACCGTTAAGTCCGAGTGAGAATTCGTAAGCCGACGAGCCGTTATTGTTATCGTACTTACCGCCCGCGTACAGCTCGCAGTAAATAAGATCCCAGTTCCAGCGCTGTTCCTTTTCGTTGTATCCGAGAGGAACACCACGGCCGCGGTCGTCAACCTTTATAGAGTGGTCGCGGTAGAGAATTGTCAATATCTCGTTTCCGTGTCCCTCTCTTGCCTCGTCGACCGAGTTTGAAAGTATTTCAAAATATGAATGCTCACAGCCCTCAAGTCCGTCCGATCCGAAAATTACCGCGGGACGCTTACGCACGCGGTCCGCGCCCTTGAGCGCGCGAATGCTTTGGTCGTTGTAGTGCTGTGGAGTAGCCTTTTTATTTGTAGCCTCTGCCATGGAGTTACTTCCTTTCGAATAATCTCATACTCTATTATTATAACACACAAAAATATTTTTGAAAAGAGCAAAATCGCCCGAATTACAAAATTTTCTTTAATTTTACAAAAAAATTTGTAATTCTCTTGAAAGACAATAAAAAATATTATATAATTATAATAGCGGAGTATGTGCCGCGGGAGGTCGCTTTGAATATCAGAGAATATTTATCGGATAAATTTAAAAATAAAAAATGTGCCGTGCTTGGATTTGCGCGCTCAAATAAGCCGCTTGTCGAGATTCTTTTATCGGTCGGGGCATCTGTTACCGTGAGAGATAAGAACGAGGCGCTTGAGGGCGACGCCGATTATATAAGATTTGCATCTCTCGGCGCCACCTTCGTGCTTGGAGATAGCTATCTTGACGGACTTTTTGGTGACTATATTTTCCGCTCGCCCGCGTTTCGTCCCGATTTGCCCGAAATAAATAATGCAGTCCGGAACGGTGCGATACTTACGAGTGAAATGGAGCTTTTTTTTGAGATATGTCCCGCGAAGATTATCGGCATTACAGGCTCTGACGGCAAGACGACGACAACCACGCTCACGCATCTGCTCCTTGATACCGAATGTAAATCAAGCGGTTGCGGTAAGGCTTATGTCGGAGGCAACATCGGCGCGCCCCTGCTTCCCTTGGCATTTGATATGACCGAGGACGATTTTGCGGTTGTTGAGCTTTCAAGCTTTCAGCTACATACGATGACGCGTTCGCCGAGTATTGCCGCGATAACCAACCTCTCGCCCAATCATCTCGATTGGCATACGGGAATGGACGAATATATCGACGCCAAGCTCAACATATGCCGACACGCGCCGACAGATAGGCTCGTAACCAACGCGGAGAACGCGATAACGCGAGAGATAGCCGAGAAAAGCGAGCTTGCGCTGACATTGTTCTCGTCAAGGTCAAATAGCTTTGAGGAGATAGTTCCCGTGGGAAAGAACAATTGCCGCGCTATATACGAGGATAACGGAGTTATCTATGCAGACGACGGCGCGGAAAGAAAAGAAATACTTAAGACGAGTGACATTCTGCTTCCGGGCAGACATAACGTTGAAAATTATATGACCGCGATTGCGCTCACCGAGGGACTTGTGTCACTTGAAACGGTGAGAGAGGTAGCAACCACGTTCAAAGGCGTCGCGCACAGACTTGAGCTTGTTCGCGAGAAGGACGGAGTAAGGTTTTATAACAGCTCGATAGATTCAAGTCCGTCAAGAACCGCGGCGGCGCTCGGAGCGCTTCCTAAAGCCCCGATAGTTATCTGCGGAGGCTACGATAAAAAGATACCCTTTGACACGCTTGCAAAGAGCCTTTGCGAAAAGGCGCGCGCGGTGGTGCTGACTGGAGCTACGGCGGAAAAGATACTTCGCGAGATCGAGCGTTGCCCCGATTACGACAGAGAAAAATTACCCGTAAAGCATATTTCTGATTTTAAAGACGCGGTCATTGAGGCGGCAAATATGGCAGAGAATGGCGATATCGTCCTGCTTTCACCTGCCTGCGCAAGCTTTGATCATTTTAAGGACTTTGCCGCGCGCGGAGATTATTTTCGTGAGATAGTAAACGGTCTTTGATACAAAACAAGGAGCAAAAAAATGATTTTTTCACAGAAGATAAATACCATTGCAACCAAGGCAGAGGAGGCACTCGCGCCTTATTTCAGAAGAATAGACGAGATTTCGTTCCACAATACAAATAAGATCATGGACGCGTTCCGTGAGCATAAGGTTGCGGCAACGAATTTTGATACCACCTCAGGCTACGGATACGATGACCGCGGACGTGACGTGCTTGACGAGATATGGGCAGACGTTATGGGTACTGAGGCGGCATTCGTGCGCCACCAGATCGTAAACGGTACTCAGGCACTCACGATCGGACTTTTCGGTCTTCTTCGCCCGAACGATCTTATGTGCTCTATAGCGGGCAAGCCCTACGACACGCTTGAGGAGGTCATCGGCATCTGCGGTGAAGCGGGAAACGGCTCGCTTGCCGATTTTGGCGTAAGATACGAGCAGGTAGAGCTTATTGACGGCGGAAAATTTGATTTTGACGCTATCGGTGCGATCCTGCGCCGTGAAATGAACACGGGCAGACCCGTAAAGGTCATATTTATTCAGAGGTCAAAGGGCTATCTTAACAGAAAGACCCTGACGGTTGCCGAGATCGATGAGGCGGTAGATTTCGTTAAGTCTATATCCCCCGAAACCTACGTCGTGGTTGACAACTGCTACGGTGAGTTTACCGAGAAGACCGAGCCGCGCGCCGATATGCTTATCGGCTCGCTTATCAAAAATCCCGGCGGCGGAATGGCGGAGACAGGCGGATATATTGCGGGCAGCGCGCGTGCCGTCGAGCTTGCGTCCTACAGACTTACAAGCGTCGGCTGCGGACTTGAGGTCGGCGCGACCATCGGTCAGACCAAGAATATGTATAAGGGACTTTTCTACGCTCCCCATACCACCGCGCAGGCGCTCAAGACCGCGCATCTTGCCGCGTACGTATTTGAGGAGCTTGGATATAACGTAGAGCCCCGTTGGAATATTGAGCGATCTGACATAATCCAGACGGTTATCACGGGAGCGCCCGAGCTTCTGTGCGCGTTCTGTGAGGGTATTCAGAAGGGCTCGCCCGTCGATTCCTTCGTAACTCCGGTTCCGTGGGCAATGCCTGGCTATAACGACGAGGTCATTATGGCGGCGGGAGCGTTCGTTCAGGGCGCGTCGATAGAGCTTTCGGCTGACGGGCCTATGAGAGCGCCTTATACGGTATTCTTCCAGGGCGGTCTTACCTATGAGAGCGGCAAGATAGGAATTTTGTCCGCGGCAGAGTGTATGCTTAACAGAGGATAATTGATTTGGAGCGAAAAATGTTAAAGAGAACAGTAAAATTTTTAGCGGTAGCGCTTGTTGCGGTTACGCTTATATTATCGTTTGCCTCGTGCAAGCAGAGCGACGCCCCCGAGGGATATCAGCTCGTTGCTTGCGAGGGAGATAAATTCAGACTTTACGTGCCTACTCAGGCGTGGATGCCCAACACAACGGGCGGTGTCACGAGTGCGTTCTTCTCTCAGTCCGAAAACACATCGGTAAGCGTTTATATTGCCGACGATGCGGGTGAGATGACGGCAGAGGAATACGCAAATTATTGCAACGAAATGTACCCCTCCGAGCTTGACGGATACAAGCTTATCGGCACTGAAAAGTGCGTTCTCGGCGGCGTTGCCGCGATAAAGAGCGTATTTATCGCAAATAATCTCTATCAGAACAGAGAAGGCACCTTTGAAAAGGTAGCATATAAATATATGCAGGTGATGGCGAGATACGACGGGGATATGTATATTCTCACATACACAGCTCCCGAGGAATATTACGAGTCGCATCTTGAGGACGTTGAGGGCAACGATAAGGGAGAAGGAATAATCCCGTATTTCACCTTTGCGTCTGCTTATTCGTCGGGTGAAGAGAAGAAATATTCCGACAAGGTGGAAGTGCCCGAGGGAATGAAGCTCATCTCGACCGACGAGCGCGCATACAGATTTTTTGTGCCGACTGAGTGGCAGATAAATAAGAGAACCGATATAAGCGCGGCGTACTATTCCGAGAGCGACCGTTCAAACGTAAGCGTGCAGATATATATCTGCGGCACGGGTGACGCGGTGAAGGACGTTGATACCTATTTTGCACGTTGCGAAGCCTCGTACAAGGATATGTTTGCAGAGTACGAGCTTATCTCTTCAGAAAACATCACGATAAGCGACCTCAACGCTAAACGGTACGTTATAGCGGTGAGTACGGGCGAAATTGATTACAAGGTGCTTCAGGCAATCGTCAAGAAGGGCGACGCTATCTATTGTCTTACCTATACGGCAACGGCTGAGAATTACGATGCTCACGTTTCCGACGTTGAAAAGATGATAGAGGTATTTGAAATAAGATAATTTAAAAAGAAAGCGTGGGGGAGTGTATGCTCTCCCACAAGTGACAGAAAATATGATTTATTTGGATAACAGCGCGACTACCGAGTTATCGGCGGCGGCAAAGAAAAGAATAGGCGAGGTGCTTGACGTGTACGGAAACCCCTCGTCAAAGCACGCGCTTGGCGTAGAAGCGCGGGCGATTATTGACAAGGCTCGCGATCAGGTCGGACGCGCGATGGGACTTTCTCACCCTGCGCCCGAAAATCTGATATTTACCTCGTGCGGAAGCGAGTCAAATTGCACCGCGATACTCGGAAGCCTTTACTCAAAGGAGAAAAGACGCGCGAACAAGGTCATCACGACCGATTCCGAGCATCCCGCGGTCGAGAACGTAATGAAAAGACTTGAGAAGGATGGCTTTGAGGTAATTCGCCTCTCAACTCGCGGCGGAGAGCTTGACTACAACGAATATACGTCGGTGCTTGACGATAAGGTCGCGCTCGTGTCGCTAATGCTTGTCAACAACGAAACGGGAGCGGTCTACGACGTAAAGAAATTCTTTGCGGCGGCAAAGAGAGTGTCGGCAGATATAACCACTCACTGCGACGCAGTGCAGGGATTTTTAAAGGTGCCCTTTAACGCAAAAAGTCTTGGCGCGGATTTCATAAGCGTGAGCGCTCATAAGATACACGGGCCTAAGGGCGTAGGCGCACTCTATATAAGCCCCGAGATAATCAAGCTCAGAAAGATCGTTCCCTATATCATCGGCGGCGGTCAGGAGGGCGGATTTCGCTCGGGTACAGAGAACATAATCGGAATTGCGGCGTTTGGCGCGGCGGCTGAGGAGGGCTTTTCCGAGTTTTCTCAGAACGTTGCAAAAATGACGTCCTTGCGCGATCTTTGCTGTGAAAAGCTTTCAAATACCGACGCAAGAGTTAATCTTCCGGGGAGCGCGAGAGCGCCTCATATCGTGAGTGTGACCTTGCCGAGTATTAAGAGTGAAACTATGCTCAACTTCCTGTCGGGAAAGGGAATTTGCGTATCTGCGGGCTCTGCCTGCTCGTCGCATTCGAGAAACATCTCGTCGGCACTCGTCGGATTTGGACTTAAAGCCGAGGAAGCGGATACAACGATCAGAGTGAGTGTTGGTAAGTACAATACCGAGGAAGAAATATTGACGTTTTGCAACGCGCTTATTGAGGGAATGAATACCTTGGTAAGAATTAAAAGATAATTGGTGTTATGAAGATAACGAAGGAAACGATATTGCGCAGAATAAAAAGACTTATATACTGCGTAACAAATCCGCGCTTTCTTCTTTGCTTTGGTATTGCGTGGATGATAACTAACGGCTGGGCGTACGTCCTGCTCGGCTTTGGCGCGTATCTTAACATTGAATGGATGACTGCGGTGTCGGGCATTTATATTGCGTTTCTCTGGTTGCCATTCACACCCGAAAAGCTGATAACCGTGCCGATTTCTATCGCTCTTTTGCGCCTTTTATTCCCCAAGGACGAGAAAACGCTCGGCTTGCTTCGTGAAATGGGAAGACGCGCAAAAAAAGAGATCAAAAAGAGAAGAGAAAAGAAAAAAGGCGAATAAAAAACGGTTGCATATCCGCAACCGTTTTTTATTTATTTTTGTTCTTTTATCGCCTTTTTCCAGCACGCGTGGCACATGGCGATATAGGAGTCGTTTCCGCCGAGGAGTATCTGACCGCCCTCGGTCACCACCTTGCCGCCCTCGTCGATTCGCGCGTTGACGATAGCCTTGTTTCCGCACTCGCATATCGTCTTTATCTCGCTTATCGAGTCGGCAACCTCAAAAAGACGGTGGCTTCCCTCAAAGGTGTGGGTAAGGAAGTCGGTGCGCAGACCGAAGCAGAGCACGGGAATGTCAAGCTCGTCAACAATGCGGCGAAGTCCGTCTATCTGCTTTGCCGTAAAGAACTGGCACTCGTCCGCAATAACGACGTGGAATTCTCCCGCCGCCTTGAATTCTTCAAAAACGTCAAGCTCGGGAGTGATGGCGTAAGCGGTCGCTTCAAGTCCTATACGTGAGCGGACTATATCCGCGCCGTCACGGGTATCAAGCGCGGGCTTGATAAGCCAGACCTTCATTCCGCGTTCCTCGTAGTTGAACTTCGTGATAAGCGCGTTGGCGGTTTTGGACGAGCCCATCGCGCCGTATTTAAAATATAATTTTGCCATAGTTATACCTCTCTTGCGTCAAGAATTATGCGCTCGGTGATGTCAACGACCTTTTCAAGCGATTCAACCGAGAGAAATTCAAAGCGAGAGTGGAAATTCTCACCGCCCGTGCAGATATTGGGGCAGGGCAGACCCATAAAGGAAAGGCGCGCGCCGTCAGTACCGCCACGGATAGGAATGACTTTGGGCTCAACGCCGACGGCTATCATAGCCGCCTTTGCGCGCTCAATTGTATACATGTGGTCATTAATTATCTCCTTCATATTGTAGTAGGAGTCCTTGACGCTTGCTATACAGCTTCCCGCACCGTATTTTTCGTTGATCTTGTCGGCAACTGAGGAGAAGAGAGCCTTCTTTTCCTCGAATTTTGCTCTGTCGTGGTCGCGGATGATGTAAATAAGCTCTGCGCTCTCGCAGTCACCCTTCATGTCGCAAAGGTGGAAAAAGCCCTCGTAGCCATCGGTCTTTGCGGGGATCTGGTCTGCGGGGAGCAGGGCGTTGAAGTCCATAGCCATAAGCTGCGCGTTCTTCATCTTATCCTTTGCGCTTCCCGGATGGATAGATACGCCGAAGAATTCAACTCTCGCCGCCGCGGCGTTGAAGTTTTCGTATTCTATCTCGCCAAGAGATCCGCCGTCGATAGTGTAGGCGTAGTCAGCGCCGAATTTTTCAACGTCAAAGTAGTCAGCTCCGCGTCCTACCTCCTCGTCGGGAGTGAAGCAGATCTTTACCGTTCCGTGAGGCGCGCCACTCTTAATTATGCGCTCAACTGCGGAAACTATCGCGCAAACACCCGCCTTGTCGTCAGCACCGAGAAGCGTCGTGCCGTCGGTGACTATAAGATGATCGCCGATATAATTTTCAAGCTGAGGGTAGTCCTCTGGCGTCATGAAAATACCCTTTTCTTCGTTAAGACAGATATTTCCGCCCTCGTATTTCACTATTTTAGTATTTATCGGATAGTCTGCGCAAGCGTCGGAGGTGTCAACGTGCGCGATAAGGCCGATCGTTGTCTTTGCGTCGCAATTTGCGGGCAGGGTAGCGTAAAGGTAGCCCTTTTCGTCAAGCTCAACGTCACAAAGTCCGATTTTTTCAAGCTCGTCTGCAATATATTGGCTCAAAACAAGCTGCTTTGCGGTAGTAGGCACGGTGTCGGACGACTCGTCGGACATCGTGGGGTAGGAAACGTATTTTAAAAATCTTTCGCTGATATTCATAGCTAACACTCCAAAAATATTATTGTAAAAATTATAACATACTTTTCTTCGCTTATCAAGTGAAAAACGAAAATAACTTTCTATTGATTTTTATTTTGATGTGTGATAGAATAATCTTACAGGACAAATTACTTTAAAGGATGGATAAATATATGTTGGAAGTTGGAATGAAAGCCCCCGATTTTACTTTGCCCGACAAGGACGGAAATCTTGTTTCGCTCTCAAGCCTTCTCGGCAAAAGAGTAGTGCTTTATTTTTATCCTCGCGACAACACCCCCGGATGCACACGTCAGGCTTGTGCCTTTGCGGGAGCGTATAAGGGCTTTGCGGACAAGGGCGTTGAGGTCATCGGCATAAGTAAGGACAGCATCGCTTCTCATCAGAAATTTGCCGAAAAGTATAATTTGCCATTCATTCTTCTTGCGGATACAAATCTTGAAGCTATCAAGGCTTACGGCGTATGGCAGGAAAAGAAGAATTACGGCAAGGTCAGTATGGGTGTAGTGCGATCGACCTTCATCATTGACGCAGAAGGCAATATCGAGGCGGTAATGCCAAAGGTAAAGCCTGATACAAATGCCCAGGAAATACTTGAAAGACTGTAAAATGAAAAAAGGTAGGCTTATTTCCTCGCTCTTTTTGACCATGCTTAAAATCGGACTTTTCACCTTTGGCGGCGGCTATGCTATGATAGCCCTGCTTGAAAACGAATTCGTTTCCAAAAGAGCGTGGATAGACAGAGAGGAATTTCTCGATATGGCGGCGATAGCCGAGTCAACTCCCGGCCCTATCGCAATAAATGCCGCGACATATATTGGATACAAAAAAGCGGGATTTTGGGGCGCGGCTATCTCAACGCTTGGAATGTGTATTCCTTCGTTTGTGATAATTTATGCGATATCACTTTTTTTCGATGCTTTTCTGTCGCTTGAGATCGTGAGATACGCATTTATGGGCATCCGCGTCGGAGTGATCTATCTTATTCTGTCTGCCGGCATCAGAATGCTCAAGGGAATAAAGAAAACTCCGTTTAATATTTCCGTTATCGCGGCAGTTGCCGTCTGTATGGCAGGCTTGACTCTGCTCTCTCGCAATTTCTCGACGGTTATTTACATACTCGTTTGCGGAGTGCTCGGTGTCGTCCTTTATCTTGTAAAAAAAGTGAAGGGAGGAGCGAGCGAATGATCTATCTTGAGCTTTTTCTCACCTTTTTTCAGGTAGGCTCGTTTTCATTCGGCGGTGGATACGGAATGATAGCGATGATACGCGAGCTTACACTTATGCATGGTTGGCTTACCGAAGCAGAGATTATTAATTTTATCGCAGTTGCCGAGTCAACTCCCGGCCCTATCGCTGTCAATATGGCAACCTTCGTGGGCTCCTCACAGGGCGGTATTTTAGGCTCGCTTTGCGCCACTTTGGGTGTTGTTTTACCCTCGTTTATCATAATTCTCATAATTGCCGCGGCAATCTCGGGACTTATGAGATTTGCGGGAGTAAAGGCATTTCTCGGCGGTATTCGCCCTTGCGTTATAGGGCTTATTTTAGCTACCGCGCTTACGATGTTCTCTGCGGTGGTGCTCGGCTCGTCAACGATTGATGCAGGAATGAGCCTTGACGTCCGTGCGCTTGTCATTTTCGGACTTTTGACAGCGACGGCGCTTATATCAAAATTTGTTTTCCGCAAAAAGCTTTCCCCGATACTTATGATACTTATCAGCGCGGCACTTGGAATGCTCGCGTACGGCATTTTTTAAAATATAGAACTAAAGGAGAACGGTATGAAAAAATACATTCTTTCTCTTGACGAGGGAACTACGAGCGCGCGCGCGATACTGTTTGACAGAGAGTCGAACATCGTGTCGATGGCTCAGCACGAGTTTCCTCAGATATACCCCAAGGCAGGCTGGGTAGAGCAGGATCCTATGGATATCTATGCAAATCAGTACGCATCTCTTACCGAGTGCATCGCGAAAAGCGGTGTTGACGTAAACGAGATCGCCGCGGTCGGAATCACCAATCAGCGCGAAACGGTTATCGCGTGGAACAAGAGCACGGGAAAGCCGATATATAACGCGATAGTCTGGCAGTGCAGAAGAACTGCCGACATTTGCCGCGCTCTTGAAGAAGCCGGTCATGCTGAATATATCCGCAAAACTACGGGACTTCGTATCGACCCCTATTTCAGCGGCACTAAAATAAAATGGATACTCGATAACGTAGAGGGCGCACGCGCCCTTGCCGAGTCGGGAGAGCTGCTTGTCGGTACGGTCGATACCTGGCTTATCTGGAAGCTGAGTGAGGGCAGAGTTTTCGTAACCGACCGCACCAATGCGTCAAGAACGATGCTTTGCAATATTCATACGGGCGAGTGGGACGAAAAAATGCTTGATATTCTCGGCATTCCCGCTTGTGTTTTGCCCGAGATAAAGAGCAGCAGTGAAATTTACGGATATTTCGAGTGTATGGGCGCAACGCTTGCGATCTCGGGTATTGCGGGTGACCAGCAGGCAGCGCTTTTCGGTCAAGGATGCTTTTCTGCGGGCGAGGCGAAGAACACTTACGGCACGGGATGTTTCCTGCTTACGCATACGGGTGAGGAAGCGGTTGAAAGCAACAGCGGACTTCTTACAACGATTGCGGCAGGTGAGCAGAGCAGACCGATTGAGTACGCGCTTGAGGGTAGCGTATTCGTGGGTGGCGCGGTGATCCGTTGGCTTCGCGACGAGATGAAGCTTATCCACGATAGCCGCGACAGCGAATATTTTGCCCGCAAGGTCAAGGATAGCGGCGGAGTTTATATCGTGCCCGCTTTTGCGGGACTTGGCGCGCCGCATTGGGATATGCACGCGAGAGGTAGCGTTGTCGGACTTACCTCGGGCACGGGCAAAAATCACCTTATCCGCGCGTCACTTGAATCGATCGCGTATCAGACCGCCGACGTTATTGAGGCGATGAATAAGGATATGGAAAAGCCTATCACCTCGCTCAAGGTAGACGGCGGCGCGTCGGCAAACGATCTGCTTATGCAGATGCAGAGCGATTTTTCAAATATTGAGGTCATAAGATCACGCAACAGCGAGGCGACCGCCGCGGGCGCGGCGTATCTTGCGGGTCTTGCCGTCGGATTTTTCCGCGACAGAGATGAGATTCGCTCGCTGATTTCGGGTGGCGCGAGCTTTACTCCCGAAATTGATGAAGAAACAAGAGAAAAACAGCTTGGCGGCTGGGAAAGAGCCGTCAGAGCGTGCAGAGCTTTTACGGAAGGAGAATAACTATGTCATTCACGAAGAAGGAATTTTGCGCGCCCTCGTGCGACGGAATACATACGCTTAAGGGCGTGATCTACGAGCCCGATACAGCTCCCGTAGGCTTTTTTCAGATAGCGCATGGAATGACCGAGCATATCGGCAGATATGAGAGAATAATGAGCGATCTTTGCGAGCGCGGATTTATCTGCTTCGGCTACGATCACCTCGGTCACGGAAATACCGCGCGAGATAAGAGCGAGCTTGGATATATCGCAAAAAAGAGCGGATGGGATCTGCTTTGCCGCGATATAAAGGCGTTCTCCGACGCGGTGTTTGCTGAATATAGCGAAAAGTACGGCAAGCTGCCATATTTTCTCATGGGACACAGTATGGGCTCGTTTATCGTCCGTCTTGCCGCCGAGAAATACGTCAATCCCGATAAGCTCATCGTTATGGGCACGGGCGGAGCAAATCCCGCCGCACCCGTGGGTATTGCGCTTATATCTCTCATAAAGCTCTTTAAGGGCGACAGACACATTTCAAAATTAATCGACAAAATGGCGTTTGGCAGCTATAATAACAAATTCAAGGGCGATGCAGACGCAAGCTCAAAATCGTGGCTCACCACCGACCAGAGCATTCGCAACAAGTATCTTGAGGATAACTACTGCACGTTTAAATTCACCGTCAGCGCGATGGGCGACCTTATGACGCTCCTTAAAAATTCAAACCGCGGCGCGTGGTTCAAGGAAATGGGCAAAAAGCAATTCCCAATCCTGCTCGTCGCAGGCGAGGACGACCCCGTAGGCAACTACGGCGCAGGTGTCCGTCAGGTTGAGGAAAAGCTTAAAGCACGCGGTGCTGACGTTGATTGCATACTCTATAAGGGTGGCAGACACGAAATTTTAAACGACGTTACCTACGAGAGCGTAAGGGATGATATCGTTAAATTCTGCATCAAGTGATAATGGACTACACAGTCATAAAAAGCAACAGAAAAACCCTCGCTTTGCAGATAAAGGGAGGCGAGCTTATCGTCCGCGCACCCTTGAAAATAAGCTACCGCGAAATCAAAAGCTTTGTTGACAAGCATCGGGATTGGATAGACAAACATATAAAAAAGGCACGCGAGAGGGCAGAGAGGGCGGAAATGGTCACGCCCCTGACCGAAGCCGAGATAAAGGCACTGAGAGAGAGAGCCAAAGCTCTTTTTGCCGAACGCGTGGCGCACTATGCATCCTTGCTTGGCATAAGCTACGGCAAAATAACGGTAAGACGGCAGAAATCACGTTGGGGGAGCTGTAACAGCAAGGGCGATTTGAGCTTCAATCTCGCGCTTATGTTAGCGCCGCCGCGCGTGCTTGACAGCGTCGTCGTTCACGAGCTTTGTCACCGCAAGGAGATGAACCACTCGGCGCGCTTTTACAGTGAGATGGCGCGAATTTTCCCCGATTACAAGGAATGCCGAGAGTATCTTGTAAAAAAAGGCTCTGTGCTTATAGCAAGAGTAAGTAAAGGACAGTAAACTATGAAAAAAGTCAGAATAACCGCGATGTGTCGCGCGATACACAATGATCTTATCGAAAAATACGAAAACCCGATGGAAAACGCCTGCGACACCCTACTTGGCTCGGTATTTATATCCGAAAACGGAGAGAAGCCCGAGGGACTTTGCGGCGCGGCGTGGGAGAGCATGGAGCGATTTGTCAGAGAGCTTGCAAACGGCGGCGGATATTTTTACGGCGACTGGATGAAAGATCCCCACTCCGCAATGGTGTCCTGCAACGACGGCTTCCGCCCCGTCAGCTTTCTCGTCGAGGCGATTGAGGAATAAAGCAATATTAAGCTGTTTATCACTTAATTACGGTAAATAAAAAACAAAAGGCACTTGTGAAAATTCTCCACAGGTGCCTTACGCTTTTTATCTGACGAGGTGAGCGAAAGCGAATCCTCGCCCAAAGCCGCTGATAGCCGAGGCTATCAGCACATGCCGGGCGCAATGGTAA
>JAFVQU010000025.1 GCA_017504625.1 Clostridia bacterium
AAACGCAATTTCACTGTTTGTAAGCGAGGTTGCACGTTCGCATTCTTCCTCTGTGATGTAGCACATACCTTCGGTCAAGCCCTTATCCTTGAGCTTTTGGATACTCTTATCCATATCGAATTTTCCGGCACAGCCAACGAGAAGCATCGCAAATACTGCCAATACGGCTACAAGTGATACGATTTTTTTCATAGTGGCTTTCCTCCTTTGATTTGCTTCGTTTTGAAATCATTATATCACACTTTTTACTGAAAATCAATGCTTTTCGACCAAAGCGCCAAAGGCACAGGAGAAAAGCTACCTTTTCTCTCTTCTCTCTTATCTCTTCTCTGGAAAAGTCGCGCGGGGGATTTAGAGAAAAGTGAAGAGTGAAAAAAGAAGAGTGAAAAGTACAAAAAGAAAAAGCCGCTTACGCGACTTTTCTTTTTGGTGGAGCTGGAGAGAGTCGAACTCTCGTCTTGCAAAAAAACCGAAAGGTTTTCTACATACTTATTTCTTTATTAATCTCTTGCACAACACGGAAAAGAACACCCTAATTATGCCGTAGATTACTAAATGCCGCCCGCTTGGCGCAATCAAACCAAATAGGCCGTGCTCTGTCTGAAATCATGCCCTATCCCAAACCGACAGAACTTTTGGGTAGAACAAGCGCGTGTAAATTACGCAGCTACTGCTAATCTGTTATTGTCAGCATTTAAATTTAAGTTTCCGTATTTAACGAAGACGTGCCTTCGGTATGCTTATACCTGCCCTTTTTTCTACAGTCGAATCCGGTGCAGCCCCATTTGATAGCAAAAAATGCTATCTTCTATTAAATTTTTGTTTAAACTTGTGCGATAACGGGCTTATAGCCCGACTTTTTAGTAAGTCAGCTTCCTGAAGCTGCCGTCCTTTTTATGTATAACGATATAGCCTTCCTGATTGCCGGCAACCTTTTTAGCATAGTCGATTGCTTCCTGCTGGGTTTTAAAAAGCTTTAACGCCTTTTCAGCGCCTTCAGATTTTACCTGCCATAAATTATCTTCGCTTCGTTGTGCGATGTGGTATTTTTTAGCAGGTGCTTTCTTTTCTTCAGCGGATCTCTTTTCAGGCTTTTCAGCCGGCTTTTTAGCAGCAGGCTTTGCTGGTGCTTTTTCAGACTTTACGGCAGTCTTTTTTTCAACAGGCTTTTCCTTTTTAGGTTCAACCTTTTTAGCTGGTTTTGTTGTTTCTTTTTTAGCTGTTGCCATTTTTTCACCCCTAAATATATTTTTTAATCTCACGCGCGGTGGCGCGTTCAACGTCACGGTTTTGGATAGCTTCGCGCTTGTCGTAAGTGTGCTTACCCTTGCAAAGCCCGATTTCAAGCTTGATAAGCGAGCCCGACAGATAAACCTTAAGCGGAACTAAAGTATAGCCCTTTTCCTTGACCTTTTGGGAAAGCTTGTTAATCTCGCGCCGATGAAGAAGCAGTCTTCTTTCGCGCTTGGCTTCCTTGATGTTATAAGCCCCTGCGTTTTCGTAAATCGCAACGTGCATATTTTTTATAAACACGCTGCCCTGATAGATTGAGCAGTAGCTGTCGTTTAAGGAAATATTGCCTGCTTTTATAGATTTGACTTCGCCCCCGTCAAGGCTGATACCGGCTTCGATGCGGTCTTCAATAAAATATTCAAATCTTGCAGATTTGTTTTCGGTAATAATCTTCATTGCTTATACTCTACCACACTTTTTGCCTTTTGGCAAGCCCCTTGTTAAATTTGCGGGCGCAAAAAAGCATTTTCTTTGCCCGATATCACAGCCAACCACGGCAATACGGATGGTATCCCCCATCCTGTAAACGCGCTTTTTACTCCTTAACGCGAAGGATTTTTCATCGTACTCTAAAGCGCCGCCGGGTAAAAGCTCGATTGGGATAAAACCTTCACAGGTGTTTTCAAGCTCCACGTAAAGCCCGTGCTGGTTAACGCCGCTTATTACGCCACTAAATTCTTCGCCGATAAAGTCTTCTAAATACTTAACCTTATAAAGGTCTGTTACGGCACGCTCGGCTTCGTCGGCTAAACGCTCCCTTTTAGAGCTTTGCGCCGCGGCTTTACTGAAAAAGTCGGCGTATACGTCGATTAACGCACCAATATCGCCTTTTAGTGAAGCCTTTAGCGCACGGTGGCACAAAAGGTCCGGGTATCTTCTTATTGGCGACGTGAAGTGGCAATAGCACTTTGAAGCAAGCCCAAAGTGTCCAAGATTTTGCGTTGAATAATAGGCCTTTTGCATTGAGCGGAGCATGGCTTTATTTACAACGGCAAACTTTGGCGTACCCTGAAGCGACTTTAAAAGTCTTTGATAATCAAGGGGGTAAAGCTCATCCTTACGCCATTGCACGTTTTCGCCAATCGCCTTTAAAAACTCCTTAAAGCTTTCGGTTTTGGATTTATCCGGCTTTTCGTGAACCCTGTAAACTGCAGGCAGGGAAAGATAAAATAAATGCTCGGCAACGACTTCGTTTGCCAAAATCATAAACTGCTCGATAAGCCGCGTTGCGTCGGTTGATTTGTGAAGCTCAACCGTGATTTTATCACCGCTTAAAATTACGTCGCCTTCCTTTACGGCAAGGTCTATATAGCCTTCCTGCAAGCGGCGGTTTTCCAAGACGTTTTTAAGCTCGTTCATCATAAGAACGGTCGGGACGATTTGCTCAAACTCTTTTAAAGCCCACTCATCGCCGTCAATGATTTTTTGAACGTTTGCATAAGTCATGCGCTTTTTGGACTTTATATAGCTTTCGCAAAGCTTGCTGTCAACGATTTTACCCGCTTTGTCGATTTCGGCAAAAACAGAAAGCGTTAAGCGGCGCTCGTTTTCCACAAGCGAGCAAATGCCGTTAGAAAGCTCAAACGGAAGCATTGGGATAACGCGGTCCGGAAAATACGCACTCGTACCGCGCATAAAAGCAGATTTGTCAAGCGCGCTTTCGTGGGTGACGTATTCGGAAACGTCTGCAATATGCACGCCAAGGTAGTAGTTGCCGTTTTCTAAAATTGATAGCGAAACCGCTTCGTCAAAGTCCTTTGCGGTGTCGCCGTCGATGGTGAAAATCAATTCGTTTTCAAGATTAACTCGGTCTATAAGTCGATTATCGGCAACTTTTTGGTCAATGTGCCGCGCGTCACTTGCGGCTAAAGATGAAAAGCCTTCGTAAAACCCGCACGAATAAATTATGCTGTCTTCTTCAGCTTTAAGCTCAAAGCTCTTGCCAAGGTGGGCAATAATCTTGCCTTCAGGACAGCGGCGGGCCTTAAAGCTTGTTATCTCAACGAAAATCTTATCGCCCTTTTCCGCCTTGAATCCACCAAGGTCAGTCAATAAAATATCGCAAAGATAGTGCTGATCGTCTGGGCGCAGATAACTGAAAGCGCCTTCGTTAAAATAAACGCCCGCAAGCTTTGTGATGGTGTGGTCTAAAACCTTTAAAACGATTGCCGCGTCACGCTTACCCGACTTGCCGTATAAAACAGCGCACTCGCAAATATCACCGTTTAGTGCATAGCCTAAATTCTCGCCCGCGATAAAATAGTCGCCGCTATCGGTCACTAAAAAAGCAAAACCGCGCGGATTGGTGCGGATCTCGCCCCTAACGATTTCGGCTTCCGCCGCCTTTTTAGGGTCTTTGAAGATTTCGCGCTTGCTTAAGTTAAACTTGCCCTTTGATTGATACAAAACGTTGTCCTTGCACAGCCCGTTCAATTTGGCACGCAAAAGCTTGAGCTCGTCATCGGTGACAAGCCCTTCGCGCTTGGCGATTTCTATAAAGCCGACGTCCTTATATTCGCCCGATTTAAATTTTTGAACGATACGTTTTTCAATAGACATAATTATAATTATTATCCGTTTGGCAAGAATTATCCTTTTTTGTTGGCTTTTTAAATTGCGCTTTTGCAAAGTATATACAAAAACGACCACCATTAAGGCAGTCGTTTAGTACAAGTCAATAAATGAAATTATCTAACGGTAATGATTGCGTTGTTTTGTAATAATAAGTAAACAATCATTAATACAGCGATGATTGCAATGCAGATGTAAGTAAGCCTTTTAAGCTTGCTTTCTAAAGTTTTACCTTTATCCTTGTTAAAGAAGGTTTCTGCATTGTTGCCAAGTGCGCTGATACCATTAGAATTACCAGGTTGAACTAAAACGACCACGATTACGAAAAGTGCGCATAACGTAGCCCCGAAAAGACAGAAATAGTTTAATACACTGTAAAGTACATGTGGGATTTGAATTGCAAGTAAGTTTAATGCCATGATATATCTCCAACCAATGTTTTTGTTAAAATGCTATAAGATTATAGCACATAAAATTCGTTTTAACAAGCATTTTTTGACAAAAACTAATAAGTTTTAGCCATTTATTAACTTTTGTTAATATTTAAACGCTTTATACCGCCCGTTTTTCAGCCGCCAAAAATCGCTATGCCTTTAGCCGTGCGGTGCTTTGGCGTTAGTTAAGAAGTGACTTGCCTGTCATTTCTTCAGGGATTTCTTCGCCTAAAACCTGTAAAAGCGTTGGTGCAATGTCGGCTAAAACGCCGTTATCCCTTAAAGTCCTGCCGATATAGTCTTTGCCAACAACGATAAACGGTACTGGGTTTGTGGTGTGCGCGGTGAAAGGCTCGCCACTGTCTGCAATCATCATATCAGCGTTGCCGTGGTCAGCTGTGATAAGCGCAACACCGCCTTTAGCCAAAACGGCGTCAACAACCCTTTGTACGCAAGTTTCAACCGTGTCAACAGCCTTTACTGCAGCGTCTAAAACGCCTGTGTGACCAACCATGTCGCAGTTTGCAAAGTTTAAAATGATTACGTCAAACTTATCGGTTGCGATTTCTTCTAACACCTTGTCGGTAACAGGTAGCGCGCTCATTTCGGGCTGCAAATCGTAGGTTGCAACCTTGGGTGAGGGTATAAGGTCGCGCTGTTCGTTATTGTTTGGTGCTTCAACACCGCCGTTGAAGAAAAAGGTTACGTGTGCGTACTTTTCGGTTTCGGCAATGCGTAGCTGGTTGTAGCCCTTGTCCGCAAGGTATTCGCCAAGCGTGTTCTTTAAGCTTTGCGGCTTGAAAGCAATTTTGATATTTTCAAAGGTCGCGTCGTACCTTGTAAAGCATACGTAGTATGGCGCTAAAAAGCCAGTTGGGCGAACAAAGCCTTCAAACGTGCTTTGTGAAAACGCGCGTGTGATTTCCCTTGCTCTGTCCGGGCGGAAGTTAAAGAAGATAATTGAATCGCCTTGACCAATCAAGCCGATTGGCTTGCCGTTTTCGTGGACGTTTGTTGGAAGAACAAACTCGTCTGTTACGCCCTTTTCATAGCTTTGGCGAACGGCACTTTCGGCGTCAGTTACTGCTTCGCCGTTACCGATTGTTAAGCATTCATAAGCCTTTTGAACGCGTTCCCAACGGTTGTCGCGGTCCATTGCGTAAAACCTGCCTTGTACGGTTGCGATTTTTCCTAAACCCTTTTCGTTTAAAACTGCTTGAAGGGTGTGGATAAAGTCCGCACCGCTTGTTGGCGAAACGTCACGCCCGTCTAAAAAGGCGTGGATATAAAGGTTTTTAACACCCCTTTGCTTTGCTAATTCAACAAGCGCGTAAAGGTGGGTTATATGGCTGTGTACGCCGCCGTCTGATAAAAGACCGTATAAATGCACCGCCTTGTTATTTTTAACAGCATTATCCATTGCCCCAACTAAACTTGGGTTTTTAAAAAAGTCGCCGTCCGTGATTGATTTTGTGATACGGGTAAGCTCCTGATATACAATCCTGCCCGCCCCGATATTTAAGTGGCCAACTTCGCTGTTGCCCATTTGCCCGTCAGGTAAGCCTACGTTTAAGCCGCTTGCACCAAGCGTTGTTGATGGATATTTTGCTAAAAGTTGGTCTATAACACCGTTATTAGCAATTTTGATTGCGTTGCCATTGCCGCAGTCACGGCAGCCGTAGCCGTCCATAATGATTAAACAAACTGGTTTTGTTTTCATAATTCACCTTAATAGTTTTTCTTTATTTTATAGTATTATATACTTTTTAAAATTATTTTGCAAACTAAAATGGGGCGGTTGGCAAATTAACTTGAACTATTAATGTTGCGGCTTTTTGTCGAAAGATAGTTTGAATTTGCGCGCCAGTTGACGGCTACGATTGACAAAGACTTAAAAAGGTGTTAAAATTAAATTTAGTCGACTACTCGTAGCCCAGTTGGATAGAGCGTGAGACTCCGACTCTCAAGGTCGCCGGTTCGACTCCGGCCGAGTAGACCAAAAAAAGACTGTAATTTTGACACAAAATTGCAGTCTTTTTTTTATCCATTGCGAAAGCAATGGCATATCATCGCCGTAGGCGTATATCATCACCGAAGGTGCATATCATCAGCCGTAGGCTGTATTTTCTTTCGCAATGATGATATACTCGCCCGAAAGCGAGATATACTCGTTTTCGGGCGGATGATATACCGCAATAAATTGCGGATGATATACAAGGCTTGCGCCTTGATTTATTCATAAAAATGTGATATAATAAACTCACCGATAAATAAGAATTTAGCGAGGTGATATGATGAAAGTCAGTATTACAGATTATGAAGATTACCTATATGACCATTATAAGAGCCACGGTATTGATACCAGCTTGTTTATGAAATTGGTTGAAGAAGTAGGCGAAGTGGCTGAAGTTCTAAACAAACGTGATGGTCGAAAAGCATCCGATAGCAAAGATTTAAAATCACAGTTAGCCAACGAATTGGTCGATGTTATTCACTATGCTTTTGCAATCGCATCACTAAATCAAATCAATTTGAATGATGTTATTTTAGAAAAGGATAAAAAAGCTTCGAATAAATATCGACACGAAAGAAACCTTGAGCAGTTTTTGTTAAACCGATAAATTCCAATAGGTCGAACAGTTAGGAAAATAAGAATTTAGTGAGATGCTAATTTATGAATAAAGAATGGGCAGAAATGAATAAGACCTTACAGTTACAAATTAAGAGAAAAGACACTTTTGCCAAGGGTATAGATACATTATTAGAACTTCGCAGAAGCCTAATGGAACAAATTATGCAGTTTAGGAATGAACTGTCGGATGCTGATTTTTGTGCTATGCCTTATATGAACGTAAAAGGTTATCATAACAAAACGATTGCATATTCCTTGTGGCATATTTTTCGTATAGAGGATATTGTAGCACATTCGCTTATTGCAAATGATGAGCAAATTTTGTTTAAGGGAGATTATCAAAGTCGCATAAAATCCCCGATTATAACAACTGCAAATGAACTTGTAAAAGAAGAAATTGGAGAGTTTTCTAAGAAACTGTCTATTGAAGAACTGTATAATTATATTGGTGATGTTGATAAATCAACAACACAGATTTTAAAGACACTTACATATAGTGATATGAAGGAAAAAATATCAGATGAAAGAAGAAAACAGTTGGAAAAATTAAATGTAGTAAGTGTAGATGAAAATGCCTATTGGTTAATTGATTATTGGTGTGGAAAAGATGTAAAAGGATTGATTCAGATGCCATTTTCAAGACATTGGATTATGCATATTGAGGCATGTTTGAAGATAAGAGATAAACAGTTATCTATTAAGTAAATTCCAATTTATCGAACTAAAATGGGTGCAAACCCTTGTAGGAAGATGCACCCATAGTTCAAAAAATTGTACCCATTTTGAAACGGTATCAAAATTTTAGATTACTCACAAAAAAGGAACGTAGACCTTGTGTCTATGTTCCTTTTTTGTTGTTGGAATAGCGGTCGCTCGGAACGCTACGCCAAATCCGCTTGCGGATTTGTGCAAGGATTCAAACCCACCGTGCGCTACATGACCATGCATTTATTGACATTTGTAAACATTTATGGTATAATAACTACATCCATCATTTTTGGAGGCAACCGAATGAAAAAAATCATTTCTGTATTATTGATATTATTGGCGCTTCTTCCCTGTCTGGCGGCGTGCGAAAAGCCCACAAAGCCGACAAACCCTTGGGAAGATCCTGCTCTCAGCGAGGAGCACGCGGCAATACGCAAGATATCCGATGCGGCGATCATGCATGCCTACGGCTTTGAGGCAAAGGATCTATTCTTCTATAATGTAAGCATAAATACTACAAATCAGGGCGGCATAGTCGTTTATTATAAGCTTTGCTTTTACGGGTACGACACTCTTGAACATTATTGGGTAAATCTCTCCGCAAACTACGAGCTTGAGGGCGTGAAGGAAAGCGAGCTTGGCGTATATTCCCGCTTTATTTCGGACATAAGCGAGGAAGCCGTCAAGAATGCCGAGGCGGCAGTTGACGAAAAGCTTAAGCTATATGAGGACGTCAGCGAAAAATTCCTCTCAATCGACGAGGGCGGCAATCTCTGCCTCACTGTTGAGATAATCGAAGACATAGTTCCCCCGATCGCTGATGAGAATGGCAACACAGAGGGCTGCGATCTTGACCACAGACATCTTCTGATAAACGAAATCATTTGTCATGCTAAATAGCATATAAAAAAGAGGCTCACAGAGCCTCTTTTTTACTTGGTCATTTTCTCCTGCTTTACCTTGTGGTCGATGACGTGGCGCGATGCAAGCTCGTTCTTGATATCGTCAAGTGAGATGCCCATCTCTACCATCATTACCATAACGTGATAAACAAGGTCGGATATTTCATATATCGTTTCCGCCTTATCGTCAGCCTTGCCCGCGATAATTACCTCGGTACACTCCTCGCCTACCTTTTTGAGAATTTTGTCAATTCCCTTTTCAAAGAGATAGGTGGTGTAGGAGCCTTCCTTTTTCTCGGTCTTTCTGCCCTCTATGAGCTTCATAAGCACGTCAAGCGAAAATTCCTCAGTCTTGGCATCGGGATTTTCCCATACTGGATTTTCAAAGCAAGAGGTCGTGCCGAGATGACAAGCGGGGCCGTCGGGGTCGACCTCAACTGTAAGCGCATCCTTGTCACAATCGGCAACTATCGATACAATATGCTGATAATTTCCGCTCGTTTCTCCCTTAAGCCAAAGCTTTTGACGTGAGCGACTGAAGAAGCACGTAAGTCCCTTATTTATTGAAATTTCAAGGCTTTCTCTGTTCATATAAGCCAGGGTAAGCACTCGTTTGGTCTTTCTGTCAACGACGATAGCGGGAATAAGACCTTTTTCGTCAAATTTAAGTTCATCAATATTAATCATTTTTTTATCCTCACATTCTCATAGGAATTCCCTCTCTTGCAAGCGCGCGCTTGAGATCGGGTATCTTCACCTCGCCAAAATGGAATATCGACGCGGCAAGTCCTGCGTCAACTCCGGGCAAGGCTTTAAAGAGCGTCTTGAAGTCGTCAATGCAACCCGCGCCGCCCGATGCTATAACCGGAACTGATACTGCGTTGCAAACTGCCTCAAGCATTTCAAGGTCAAATCCGCGCTTAACTCCGTCGGTATCAATCGAATTGAGCACGACCTCTCCCGCGCCGTTACCAACGCACCGACGAATCCACTCGACCGCCTCCATGCCCGTATTCTCTCTGCCGCCCTTGCTGAAAACTCGGAAAACTCCGTCAACACGCTTGACATCGGCTGAAATGACAACGCACTGGTCGCCGTATCGCTTTGCCGCCTCGCTTATAAGCTGGGGATTTCTTATCGCGCCCGAATTTACGCTCACCTTGTCTGCGCCGCACTTAAGCACTCTGTCAAAATCCTCGAGCGTATTTATTCCTCCACCGACCGTCAATGGAATAAAAATCGTCGACGCGACCTCGCGCAGAATGTCTGTAAAGAGCGCTCTGCCCTCACTGGATGCGGTAATATCGTAAAAAACAAGCTCGTCAGCTCCGCAGTCGCTATAATATTTGCCAAGCTCAACCGGGGAGGAAACGTCGCTAAGTCCCGCAAAATTCACGCCCTTAACAACTCTCCCATCCTTGACGTCAAGACAAGGAATAATTCTTTTAGTTATCATTTTGCCACCTCAATAGCCTCGCGCAGATCGATAGCTCCCGTATAGTACGCCTTTCCGATTATAGCGCCGTAAATATCAAGTGCTGAAAGCTTTCTGACGTCTGCCATTGACGAAACTCCGCCCGACGCGACTATCTGCATATCAAATTTTTCACTCAATTTACTGTAAAGCGTGTGATTTGCGCCCTTCATTGCGCCGTCCTTTGAAATATCTGTGCAAATTATCGTTTTAACGCCGATTTTCTGCAGCTTCTCGCAAAAATCGAACGCGTCAAGCTCGCTTTTCTCTATCCAGCCCTTGATTGCTACCTTGCCGTCCTTGATGTCAACGCCGACGGCGATCATATCTCCGTATTCTGCTATCGCCGCGGAAAGAAACTCCTCGTTCTCTACCGCCGCAGTACCGAGAATAACTCGATCAACACCTGCTTCAAAATATTTTTTTACAGTTTCAATATTGCGGATGCCTCCGCCTATTTCGGTAAAGAGCGAGGTGCTTTGCGCTATTGTGCTGACAACGTCAATATTTGGCGTTGTGCCGAATTTCGCGCCCTCAAGATCAACGAGGTGAATGAATTTCGCTCCTTTTTTTTCAAAATCGAGGGCGACTGCCAAGGGATCATCGCTATAAACGGTCATTTTATCGTAGTCACCCTTGTAAAGTCTGACGGCTTTCTTTTCATAGAGGTCTATTGCGGGAAAAATGTGCATTTTGGTGTGGTCCTTTCGGGGTATAAACTAAAATTATAATTCGCAGAACGCCTTTAATATCGACAATCCTGCTTTTCCGCTCTTTTCGGGATGGAACTGACAGCCGCATACGTTAGCAGAGGCAACAGCCGCCGTGAGCGCAGCTCCGTATTCGGTGGTTGCGATCACGCTTTCGTCGCATTCTGCTCCGTAGAACGAGTGAACGAAATAAACGCAATCACCCTCGTCAAGATATTTGAAAATCGGGTGCTTCGATTTTCCGAATGATAGCTGATTCCAGCCGATATGAGGTATTTTCAGGTCTTTTGGTATAACGTCGGAAATAGGTCTGACAGAGCCTTTTATAAGTCCAAGCCCGTCGTTTTCTCCATACTCAAAGCTCTTCTCAAACAACAGCTGCATACCAAGACAAATTCCCATAAGGTGCTTTCCCTTTTGAGTTTCCTCAATTACGACCTTGTCAAGCCCGCTTTGACGGAGCTTCTCCGCCGCGTCGCCAAACGCGCCTACACCGGGAAGAATTATCTTTTCTGCGGCCCTTATAACCTCCGCATCACTTGTCACCGTCACGTCTGCGCCTATTTCCGCAAACGAGCTTTTAAGTGAAAAAAGGTTTCCAACTCCGTAGTCAACTATGGCGATCATCAAAGAACTCCCTTCGTTGACGGGATCTCGTCTGCGCACGCGGGATCAATTCTCACCGCCTGCTTCATAGCTCTTGCCGCCGCCTTGAACGCGCACTCGATTATATGGTGTGAATTTCTGCCCGCAAATTTTCTGAAGTGCAACGTACAGTTTGCCTGACGTGTAAGTGCGAGCCAGAATTCCTCGACAAGCTCGGTGTCAAAATCTCCGACTTTTATTGATGGTATCTCTACCGCAAAGCCGAGATAATCTCTGCCCGAGAAATCAACCGCGCAAAGCACGAGTGCCTCATCCATAGGTATCGTTACCGAGCCGTAACGCTCAATTCCCTTTTTATCTCCGAGAGCCTCGGAAAATGCCTTTCCAAGACAAATTCCGATATCCTCAACCGTGTGGTGATAGTCAACGTTTGTGTCACCCACGCACTTGACCGTAAGGTCAAATCTGCCGTGCGAGGCAAACAAGGTCAACATATGGTCAAGAAAGCCGCAGCCCGTGTCTATCTCGCTCTTTCCCGTACCGTCAAGGTTTAAGGAAAGATTTATATCTGTTTCCGCAGTCTTGCGCTCTATATTATAGCTTCTCATTTTTTCTCCTCCAGAATTTCTTTGATAGCAGAGATAAGTGCTTGCATCTGCTCTCGTGAGCCGACGGTTATTCTGTTATACTGTGATATTCTCTCTCCCGTAAAGTGACGGACGAGTATTCCCTTTTCGCGAAGTGCCAAGTAAATCTCACCGCCGTCAATACACGGGTGCTTTGCAAAGATAAAATTCGCCTTTGAATTCGTCATTTCAAACCCCAGAGCCTTCAGCTCTGCCATAGCATATTCACGGTTGGCTATTACCGACGCGCAATTTGATCTTGTGTATTCCTCATCGCAAAGCACGCCAACGCCCGCCGCCATCGTCATTGAATTGACGTTATAGGGGTTCGTCGAGTATTTTATAGTATTAAGGTCACGGATAAGCTCGGGACAAGCTACGCCAAAGCCAAGTCGCGCACCTGCCATTGAGCGAGATTTTGAAAAAGTTTGGGTAACGAGCAGATTTTTATACCTCTTCGTCAGTCCGACCGCACTCTCACCGCCAAAATCAATGTACGCCTCGTCAATGACTACCACGTTATCCTGATTTGTGGCGACTATCTTCTCAATTTCATCAAGCGAAAGGCAAATTCCCGTCGGCGCGTTAGGGTTTGCAATAAACACCGTTCCACCCGCGTTGAAGTAATCCTCAATATTAATTGTGAAATCGTCTGAAAGAGGCACCGTCTTGTACGGTACTCGGTTAAGCTCTGCAAAAACGCTGTAAAAGCCGTATGTTATGTCTGGGAAAATCGCGAGATGCTCGTCGTCGCAAAACGCCATAAACGCGAAGTTCAATATCTCGTCAGAGCCGTTGGTCGCGAGAACGCAATCGGGAGTCACGCCGCAAAGCTCTGCTATCTTCTCATGCAAGAGCTTCGCTTCGGGATCACTGTAAAGCTGAAGGCAACCTGCCGCCTCAGCCGCCGCTTCTATCGCCTTTTTTGATGGCGGATAGGGCGACTCGTTCGTATTTAATTTTATAAATTTTCTTTCTTTAGGCTGCTCACCCGGTGTATACGGTGTCAACCCCTTATATTTTTCACTAAAAAATTTACTCATTGTTCTTTGTTTTCCAATTAAACCTTATGTAGTCTAATCTTCCATATTTTATTTAAAGTTTTTGAGGGGCTTGGGTACTTTTTCCCAAAAAGTTCCCCAAACGCATCTCCCCTAATCCTCAAATCTGACCGTGGCGCTCTTGGCGTGTGCGCCAAGGCCTTCCTTGTTTGCAAAGTAGGCGATATCGTCGGCAACCGCTCTGAGAGCATCCTTAGTGTAGTAGGTGTACTGTGTCTTCTTTACGAAGTCGTCTACCGACAAGGGACTTGAAAATTTAGCCGTACCGCTTGTGGGTAGCGTGTGGTTAGGGCCTGCAAAATAGTCGCCGAGTGCCTCGGGACAGTTTCTGCCCATAAATATTGAACCCGCGTGGCGAATCTTGTCAAGATAATCAAATGGATCATCAAGGCAAAGCTCAAGATGCTCGGGAGCTATCTCGTTTGATATCTCGATCGCAAGAGAGATATCGGGGGCAACAATGATCTTTCCGTTTTTGTCTATCGACTCGCGCGCAATATCCGCACGCTCAAGCATCGGTATCTGTCGCTCAAGCTCACAGCTTACGGCGTTTGCAAAATCCACGCTATCGGTAACAAGCACTGCGCTTGCCATTCTGTCATGCTCTGCCTGAGAGAGCAGATCTGCCGCAATATGACGGGGATTGGACTTGCCGTCCGCCACCACTAAAATTTCGCTGGGGCCTGCGATCATATCAATTGATACGACACCGAACACCTGCTTTTTCGCCTCTGCGACGAATGCGTTTCCGGGGCCGACGATCTTGTCGACCTTGGGGATCGACTCTGTACCGTACGCAAGTGCCGCAATTGCCTGCGCGCCGCCGACCTTAAAAATTTTATCAACACCGGCTATCCTTGCAGCCGCCAAAATAACGGGATTTATCTTTCCCTCCTTATTTGGGGGAGTAACGATAACTACCTCTTTGCAGCCTGCTATTTTTGCGGGTATCGAATCCATAAGCACGGTTGAGGGATACGCCGCCGTACCACCCGGTACGTAAAGTCCCGCGCGGTCAACGGGTATTACCTTCTGACCGATAACAGTACCGTCGTCATTCCTTATCTCAAATCCGCGTCTTACCTGCTTTTCGTGATATTTAAAGATATTTGCCGCCGCGCGTGAAAGAATATCAATAAATTCAGGCTCAACGAGCGACATGGCCTCGTCTATCTCGCTCTCGGTAACTATAAGACTGTCCAGCCTTGCTTTATCAAATTTTTCGCAATATTCAAAAAGTGCTTTGTTGCCAAGCTCTCTGACGTTTTTTATTATTTCGGCAACCGTTGCTTCTACGTTGACCGTGGGAGCCGTGCGTGCGAATATCTCGTCACGTGACACCTCTCCGTATTTTAAAATCTTTATCATTTTCCCGACCTGTTTATTTTACTGTTTTTGAAAGAGCAAATGTAATTCTGTCTATTATCTCGCTTTTAAATTTTGTGCTTGCCTTATTGGCAATAAGTCTTGCGCTTATCGGAGCGACGTCCTCAACGACCTCAAGTCCGTTTTCCTTAAGCGTTCTTCCCGTCTCGACGATATCAACGATAACGTCTGAAAGACCGAGAATGGGAGCAAGCTCAATCGAGCCGTTGAGATGAATAATGTCTATCTCCCTGCCTTCACCTGCGTAATGCTCCTTTGCAATATTCGCAAACTTGGTTGCGACCTTCAATGCGCGCGATCGGTTATCGCGGAAATTCGCAGGCGCGGCAACCGCCATTTTGCATACACCCATTTTAAGATCAAGCAGCTCGTAAACGTCGGGCTTATATTCAAGCAATATATCCTTGCCCGCAACGCCTATATCCGCCGCGCCGCGCTCTACGTATATCGCAACGTCGCTCGGCTTTACCCAGAAAAATCTTATCCCGAGCTCGCTGTTTTCAAAGGTCAGCTTGCGGTTATTTTCCTTTATCGACGGGCAGTCAAAGCCCGCCTCCTCAAACATAGAGTAGACCTTTTCACCAAGTCTGCCCTTGGGTAGCGCTATATTAAGCATGAAAAGTCCTCCTCTCAGTTAAATTCTATAAGTTCCTTATACTTTAGCCTATGCGGCATCGTTTTTCTCACCGTTACTCTTTTACCGTCCTTGCGGAGATCTTCTGCAAGCGCGTAGAGTGATGAAAGCTCAGCACCGTCCTTATATACGACGACAACGTCGGTATCATAATCGTCATAGCCGTCATCAAGCTCGTCTATAAGGTCAAGATAGACGGCAAAACCAAGCGCGCCGGTATCCTTTCCAAGCTTTTTCATAAGATTATCATATCTTCCGCCCGAAAGAATAGCCGAGGGTATTCCATTTATAAAGCCCTTAAAGACGATACCGCTATAATAATTGCTGTCGTCGACTACCGAAAAATCAAGTCTTATCTTAGCACCGTATTTTTCTTTAAGGAGAGATATGATCTTAGCAAGCTCTTTTGCGTCGCTCTCACACTCATTACTCTTCAGAATATCAAGCATAACGTCGCAGTCACCGCCGAGCGTGATAAGCTTTTTGAGCTTATTTGCCGCATCATCGCTCTTTCCCTCTGCCACGCATACAGTATCTATCTCGTGAATATTCTTCTCACCTATGCATTTAAATATCTTCTGTCTGCCCGACGTTGAAAGTCCGATTTCATCAACAAGCGAAGAAATTATACCAACGTGCGAGATATCAAGCACGTAATTGGAAGATATAAGCTCAAGACTGCTTGCCGCGAGAGTCAGCACCTCAAGCATGTAATAAGTATCTATCTCTCCTATGCATTCGAGTCCGGTCTGCATTATTTCCTTAAAGGATAGCGCACCGCGAGGTACTCTGTAAACGTTTTCGTTATAGTAGAGCTTGCGCACGCCGCAAATACCCTCTCTACTGTTTTTGACGATTGAAAGAGTTACGTCGGGCTTAAGTGCCATAAGCTTACCGTCGGTATCGGTAAACGTTATTATTTGATCTGACACGAGAAAGCTCTTGTTTCTGACGTAGAGATCGTACTCCTCAAACTTGCTCATTTTATATTGAGAATATCCAAAGCTCTCGTAAAGCTGACGCAAGCTATACATTGCTCGCTCTCCCGCCTTGAGTGTTTTATCGTTAATATTCATATTAAACTCCGTTTTATTTGTCAGTCTTTTCAATAACAGCGCGATAGCCGCCGCTTCCGTAATTTAGGCACTTGTTAACTCTGCTTATCGTTGCCGTGCTTGCACCGGTTACTTCTTCAATTTTCTGATATTTTTCGCCTTGGGAAAGCATTTTGGCAACGCACCATCTCTGCGAGAGGTCTTCAAGCTCCTTTATGGTGCATATATCCTCGAAAAATGCCGCGCATTCATCCGCGTCTGATAACGTAAGGATTGCCGCAAACAGCTCTTTTTCATCATTCGTCAACTGACGTCCCATATATCCTCCTTATTTCAAGGAAAAACTCATTAGCACAAATATTTTTCCCAAATTTTATCAATATGCGTATATTTTAGCACATTAAAGCGCTAAAGTCAATAGCTTTTTTAAAAAAGCCTTTTAATTATTGCAATTTTTTCTCCTTCTCCGCACAAGAGCCGCTATCTTGCCGATTATATTGAAAAATGCTTCCAAAAGTCTTTATTTTCAAGCAAGAATCCCTTGACAACGCTCTTTTTTTGTGCTATACTGACAAATGAAGATAGAGGTGCATCTGCATAAGAGTAATATCGGCGCAAAGCCTGCGCGGGCGTTGCCGATACGAAAGGGTGAGATGCCGAAGGTCGTTCTCTGCGCAAGGGCGGTCTGGCAACTCGGAGAATATCCGTTTTGCTGTCGCATAATTGCGGAGCGCTATCCGAAAAACACTCCCCTTTGCTTTTGATGCTATAATTGGGTGAGTTTTTGGTCGGCGGTGCTTTGGGCAAGCATCTGCCGCTTTTTTCTTTAATATATAATTTACGGAAGGATATACCACAATGAAAAAGACAGTTTTCACAGGCGCAGCTACAGCCATCATCACTCCCTTCAAGGACAATAAGATCGATTACGAAAGCTTTGCAAGGCTTATCGACTGGCAGATAGACGAGGGCATTGACGCTATCGTGGTTTGCGGAACTACCGGTGAAGCAAGCACTCTTACCGACGACGAGCACAAGGATGCTATCGCGTTTGCGGTAAAGCAGGTTGCGGGCAGAGTTCCCGTAATTGCCGGTACCGGCTCAAATGACACCGCTTACGCTATCGAAATGACGCAGTTTGCCTGCGACGCGGGCGCTGACGCTATGCTCGTTGTTACTCCTTACTACAACAAGGCAACTCAGGCGGGACTTGTAAAGATGTTCACCTCTATTGCCGACGCATCTACAAAGCCCGTGATTCTCTATAACGTGCCGTCGCGTACCGGATGCAACATTCTTCCCTCAACCGCGGCAAAGCTTGCCGAGCACGAAAATATCGTGGCTATCAAGGAAGCATCGGGCAACCTTTCGCAGATTGCGGAGCTTGCTCACCTCGTTGGCGATAAGATGGATATTTACTCGGGCAACGACGACCAGATTCTCCCCATTCTCTCGCTCGGAGGTAAGGGCGTAATCTCGGTTCTCTCAAATCCTATGCCGAAGGCAACAAGCAAGATATGCCACGATTATTTCGAGGGCAATCACAAGGATAGCCTCAAGGCTCAGCTTGATCTTCTTCCCTTCATTAACGCGCTTTTCTGCGAGGTCAACCCGATTCCCGTAAAGGCGGCTATGGCGCTTATGGGCTTCTGTGAAAACAGCCTCCGCCTTCCCCTCACCGAAATGGAAGATGCGCACGAGGAAAAGATGGCTGCGATCATGCGCGAGCTTGGTCTTATCTGATTGAAAGGTAAAAACAAAAATGAAAATACTTATATCAGGAATTGGCGGCAGAATGGGCGTTGAGCTTAAGAAAATGGTGCTTGACGGCTACCGCGGCTCAACGTTATGCGCGGGATACGATATCGCATCTCTTGATCTTCCCGAATGCCCAACCTATACAAGCTGGACAGACGTTAAGGAAACCCCCGATTGTATAATCGATTTTTCTCATCACGCGGGCACGAAAGCACTTCTTGAATACGCGTGCGAAAAGAATATTCCCGTAGTGCTTTGCACGACGGGACACGATGACGCAGAAAAGGCTCTCATCGTCGAGGCAGCTAAGAAAATACCTCTTTTCCACTCTGCAAACATGTCGCTTGGCGTAGCGCTCCTTTGCGAGCTTGCCAAGATCACGGCAAAAACCTTCCCCGATGCTGATATTGAAATAATTGAAAAGCATCACAACAGAAAGCTCGATGCCCCCAGCGGAACGGCTCTTCTTCTTGCGCGCGAGATACAGAAGATACGCAAGTCCGCATTCTTCACCTTCGGCAGACAGGGACAGGCAAAGCGTGTTAAAGACGAGATAGGTGTTCACGCTATCAGAATGGGCAACATAGTCGGTGAGCACGAGGTCATCGTCGGCACCGATACACAGACGATCACGCTGAAGCACGAGGCTCACAGCCGCTCTCTCTTTGCGGAGGGCGCGATAGTTGCCGCTGACTTTATCATCGGCAAGAGCGCGGGACTTTACGACATGAACAGTATGGTCGCCGCAGATTAAATATTAAGGATTTAAACAATGATTTGCAAGAATTTATCGGTCAATAACGACGGTCATCTCACTCTCAGCGGAGTTGACGTAGTCGAATTGGCTCAAAAATACGGAACTCCACTCTACATATACGATGAAAACCGCATAAGAGAGCGTTGCCGCACGTACGTTGACGCAATGCGTAAGGCTTTCGGCGACGATGCACTTCCCCTTTATGCCAGCAAGGCGGCGTCATTCAAGCAGATATACCGCATAATAGGCGAGGAGGGTATGGGAACCGATCTCGTATCGTCGGGTGAGCTTTACACCGCCGCATCGGTCGGATTCCCGCTTGAAAAGGCATATTTCCACAGTAACAACAAAACCGACTTTGATATAGCATACGCTATTGACGAGGGCGTAGGATATTTCGTAGTTGACAATGTCGAGGAGCTTGACGCTATCGACAGGATCGCGGGCGAGCGAGGTGTCAATCAAAAGGTTCTCCTCCGTATTACCCCCGGAATCGACCCCCACACCTACGCGGCGGTTGCTACGGGCAAGGTCGACTCAAAATTCGGCTCGGCTATTGAAACCGGACAGGCAGAACAGATAAGCAAGTATGCGACCGAGCTTAAAAATATCGAGCTTTGCGGATTTCACTGTCACGTCGGCTCGCAGGTCTTTGACTCCGACGTATTTATCCGCGCATCCGAGATAATGCTTGATTTTGTCGCTCTGATGAAGAAAAAATATAATTTCGACACGAAAATTCTCGACCTTGGCGGCGGATACGGTGTGCGCTATCTCAAAGAACAACCCGAAATTGACATTGCGGCAAACATTCACGAGGTTGCTTCCTTTATGAAAGCACATTGCGAAAAGCTTGGCATCGAGATGCCCGCTATCCGTATGGAGCCCGGCAGAAGTATTGTTGCCGACGCGGGTCTTACAGTTTACACCGCAGGCACGGTCAAGCGCATTCCCGGCTACAAAAATTACGTTTCGGTGGATGGCGGCATGGCGGACAACCCTCGCTATGCGCTTTACGGCTCTCCCTACACGATCTGCCTTGCCAACCGAATGAACGCAACAGTTCCCACATTCAAATGCACGATCGCGGGAAGATGCTGTGAATCGGGCGACTTAATTCAGGAAAACGTTACGCTCCCCGGCGACATCAAGCGCGGTGATATGATCGCGGTGCTGACGACGGGCGCGTATAACTACTCAATGGCGTCAAACTACAACCGCCTCGGTAAGCCCCCTGTAATTATGCTCCGCGACGGCAGAGATTACATCGCCGTCAAGCGCGAAAGCCTTGCGGATATTTGTAAAAATGATATATAAAAAAATCCCGACCGTAGCGGTCGGGATTTTTATTTTAAAGCGTCTTAAGATCGTAAGGCGTTGACTGATATACGAAATAGTTAAGCCAGTTGATAAATAGCAAGCTTCCGTGCGCTCTCCAACGGACAACGGGCTCTTTGTCGGGATCATTGTCACGATAGTAGTTCACGGGTGGCTTTATCTGCAAGCCTGCCGCAAGGTCGCGGCGATACTCGGCGTCAAGAGTTAACGGATCGTACTCCGAGTGTCCCATTATAAAAAACTGTCTGCCGCCGTTACGCGATACGATGTGAACACCTACGTCATCGCTTGACGCAAGCACGCGAAGCTCGGGGATAGCTTCAATATCCTCTCTCTTTACCGTCGTGTGACGCGAGTGAGGAACGAAAAATTCCTCGTCAAATCCGCGGAGCAGCATGCTCTTCTTGTGATCTGCCTGATGAGGAAATACTCCAAAAAGCTTTTCGGGCATTATGTGCTTCTTAATTCCGTAATGGTAGTAAAGTCCCGCCTGCGCGCCCCAGCAGATGTGCATCGTGCTGTGGACGTGGGTTTTTGACCACTCCATTATCTCACAAAGCTCGCCCCAATAGTCGACCTCCTCAAACTCCATCATCTCAACGGGCGCGCCCGTGATGATCATTCCGTCGTATTTCTCATTTTTCACGTCGTCAAAGGTCTTGTAAAACGCGAGAAGATGCTCCTGCGCGGTGTTCGTCGACTGATATGAGGTAGTTCTGATAAGCGTAAGCTCTATCTGAAGCGGCGTGTTTCCTAAGATTCGCGAGATCTGCGTTTCGGTTTCGATCTTCTTGGGCATAAGATTGAGCAAAAGAATCTTCAGCGGTCTTATGTCCTGCGTGATCGCGCGTGTCTCGGTCATCGCAAATATGTTTTCGTCTGCAAGCGTCTGCACCGCAGGCAGATCGTTCGGTATTTTAATTGGCATTTTATACTCCTAAATTATATTCTATCAAGCGCCTGCTGAATGTCGGCGATAAGGTCCTCCGCATCCTCAAGACCGCAGGAAAGGCGAATGAGGTCGGGAGCAACTCCCGAAGCGATAAGATCGGCATCGGAAAGCTGACGGTGTGTAGTAGTTGCGGGGTGCAAGCAACAGGAGCGCGCGTCTGCAACGTGAGTTTCGATCGCAATAAGCTCAAGCGCGTTCATAAACTTAGCAGCAGCCTCTCTGCCGCCCTTAACTCCAAAGCTTACAACGCCGCAGGTGCCGTCGGGCATATATTTCTCTGCCAGCGCGTGATCCTTGCTTGATTCAAGTCCGGGGTAGTTTACCCACTCGATCATATCGTTAACCTCAAGATACTTTGCAACCGCAAGACCGTTCTCGCAGTGGCGCTTCATTCTGACGTGAAGGCTCTCAAGTCCGAGATTGAGAATATACGAGCTCATAGGAGCGGGGGTAACACCGAGGTCGCGCATAAGCTGCGCGGTCGCCTTAGTAATAAACGCGCCCCCAAGACCGAATTTTTCCGCGTAGGTAATTCCGTGGTAGCTATCGTCGGGAGTGCAAAGACCGGGATACTTGTCGGCATACTTGAGCCAATCGAACTTACCCGAATCAATTATCGCACCGCCAACTGCGCTTCCGTGACCGTCCATGTACTTTGTAGTAGAGTGAGTAACGATGTCTGCTCCCCACTCAAACGGACGGCAGTTTACGGGTGTCGGGAAGGTGTTGTCAATGATAAGCGGAACGCCGTGCTTGTGCGCCATATTGGCAAATCTCTCGATATCAAGCACGTTGAGCGCAGGATTTGCTATCGTTTCACCGAAAACGAGCTTGGTATTAGGTCTGAAAGCCGCCTCAAACTCCTCGTCTGAGCAATTTACGTCGATAAAGGTAACATCAATACCCATTCTCTTGAGCGTTACGGCAAAAAGATTGTACGTGCCGCCATAAATAGATGCGCTTGATACAATGTGATCGCCCGCCGAACAAATATTGAATACCGCAAGGAAGTTAGCAGCCATACCCGAGGAAGTAAGCATAGCCGCGCTACCGCCCTCCATCTCGCAAATTTTAGCCGCTACGGTGTCGCAGGTGGGATTCTGAAGGCGCGAGTAAAAATATCCGCTTGCCTCAAGGTCAAAAAGCTTACCCATATCTTTGCCTGTGCTGTATTTAAATGTCGTGCTCTGAATGATCGGGATCTGTCTTGGCTCGCCGTTACCGGGTCTGTATCCGCCCTGAACACATTTCGTTCCAATTCTCTTGTTTTTCATAAAAGCTTACCTTCTTTCTCGGCATTTTATCTGAAATCATAAAAAATGCATATATATCTACATTATAATTATACCATTTTTCTTTGTAATGTCAAGGAGTTTAGGGAAATTTGATCTTTAGCTTAACCTTGCACTAAATTAAGTTTGCTTAACCAATATAGCAAAAATAAAATTAAGCATACTTAATTTTCTTCGAAATTATATTAAGTATGCTTAATTTTTACAGAATTTACTATATTAACAATCCTTTCCACATCTTTCTGCTCGACAATGTCGTCAAAATCACATATTAAAATTTCATTTGCATTTTTCTGTGAAATTGTGCAATACCAAAGCAAAGACAGAGCATATCGTCCGAGTCCGAGTGACGCGTGGAAAGTGTCACGGTGCAGCCCGTTAAACTCGTTTCTTCGTAACAGTCCAAACAATTCTCCCGACCGAATTATGCCGTCTGCCCGTATATGCTGCGCAACCTCGTCGTTTGCCTTAATAATATCACAAAGCATATTCTCGGGATCGCGGTACCGTGCAATATTCAAAAGTCTGTCACTTCCCTCCTCGTACGCCCAAGTCTGATGAATAAATAACTTTGCGTCGGGAAGCTTCTCTCTGATGTGATCAGCAAGAAAATCAACGTAGGGATAATAGGTTTCAGTATTAAACGACAAATGACTGACCTGCTGTATCGTTACAACGTCCCAACTTCTATTTTGAAGCGCGTCGTCCAATGATACGAAAATCCCGTGTTCTGTCCGTTATATTGTAACTCATAAGCTCTATCGCCTGAAGTCATATTTTTGTAGTGTGTTTCAAGCGAGCATCCGCCAATATATAGATTGGCTGTATTCACTCTCTCTCCGTCTGCTCTTGCAATTTCGTGAAGATACCGCGTTGCATCCTCAGAAAAGCTATTTCCTATTGATAAAACGTTCATTTTATTGGTTTCTCTTAATAAAACACATCATTTCATAAAATCAAATATCATCTGTCCGAAGATACTTTCGCATTTCTCATCAAGCTTTTCGCAATATTCGCAGTGGAAACCGTGCATCACTACGTGATCAAAATTCTTGTATCCGAAGTGATCAAGCGTCGAGAGCATCAGCATTGTCTGCTCATACCTGCCCTTCATATCCTTATCCGACACGACGAATCGCATTTTGGGGTATTCTTTTTCAAACCCGACATAGTAAAGCGCCGATGTTTCGTCAATTATAACGCGTCGGGGATCCACGCCGGAATACTTAAGCACATTGAAATGCGCCGTAGGCTGCCCCGCATCGTGAAAATATCCCGAGATAACCGAGTTATCAAGTCCAACCGAAGCCAAATACTTATTATCAAAGCAAATCATCATCGAAAGATATCCGCCCGCCGAGCTGCCACCAACGTATAGCTTATCGCATTTAAGCTCCTCCCGAATATATTTATTCGTCCAAGCAACCGCCTCTGCCGCATCAAAGATAAAATCAGGATATTTATTGCTCGGATACATTCTGTAATTTGCCGATACAACCGCAATTTTTCTATCAGTGAGGTACGGAGCAAAGATAGACGCACAGGATTTGTCACCGCACTCAAGACCACCTCCGTGAAAATAAACAAAGGTCGCCTTAACCTCACCGTCAGGCAAATATATGTCAAGCTGTTGCGCAGTATCATTTCCGTATGCTATATTTTTATACTCTCTCATTTCGCGCACTCCCCCGCCTTGTCAAGCTTGTAATTTCTTATATACATACAAATATCAGCGCCAACCATCAAGAAATTAAGCATGTAGAAGAAAAGCACGTACCACTTCTCACCTATCTGCGTCATATACGCCTCATTTATCAGTTTCGACGTAATACCCGCTATATATCCGAAGAAAATCAACAATAAAAATGCAAGACTTTTTCCCTTTGTCGTTCTCGCCTTGTAGGATTTAATTACGTTCAGCGGCCATGATGCACCAAAGCTTAAGATCATTATTACTTCAAGTATTTCCGCCATGTTTAAGCTCCTCAATTTTTTTAATCTTATCACACATTTGTTTTTTTGTAAATATAAAAATAAAATATTATATCGAAAATGCTATTTTTGAGCAATAAACGCAGCTTAAGTTAAGTTTACTTAACTATATGAGCAACAAAAAAACACGGCTATTGCCGTGCGCCTTGTTTATGATCTCGACCAATCGAAAGAAGAAAAATCAAACGAGCTCGAAAAGAAACTCAAACTAAATTCGCTTGATCAAACCTTGTTGCCGTAGCGTGCCTTTCGGCTTAGCAACATAGGAGGTTCAAGCCCTCGGTCTATTAGTATCGGTCAGCTGAACACATTACTGTGCTTACACCTCCGACCTATCAAACTTGTAGTCTGCAAGTGACCTTACTCATTCTGGATGATGGGATATCTAATCTTGA
>JAFVQU010000006.1 GCA_017504625.1 Clostridia bacterium
ACCGTAAACGATCTGGAGGAAGAGCTCTCTCATTGCGGTGTTGATAGCGTCGCAAACGAGGTCGGTGTTGAGAGCTTCAAGAATGGTCTTGCCGGGGAGGATCTCTGCCGCCATAGCTGCGGAGTGAGTCATACCCGAGCAGCCGATGGTCTCAACGAGAGCTTCCTCGATGATACCGTTCTTTACGTTGAGGGAGAGCTTGCACGCGCCCTGCTGGGGAGCACACCAGCCCACGCCGTGGGTGTATGCAGAAATATCGGAAATCTGCTTTGCCTGAATCCACTTGCCCTCTTCGGGAAGGGGAGCAGGACCGTGATCACAACCCTTTTTTACTACGCACATGTGCTGAACCTCAAGGCTCTGTGCGTAAGGGAATTCACTTACATTGTTCATGTTGTTTTCTCCTTTTTTTATTTCGGTCTTTTTATAGTACAAATTTGAAACAACTTCACCATCGAGGGATAGGCATTGAAACAAATCCTATTTCACACGAGGGTAAAGTTTCTTTGCCTACTTTCTTTTCAAAGAAAGTAGGTTATTTAATGATCTCGCCGTAGATCTCGCCGAAGGCGCAAGCGGCGTTGCACTCGTCGGTGTCGATGTGCATAGCGAACGCGTAAGCGTCGGAAACGCGGCACACAACGTCGTCAAAAATTGTGGTTCTGTCGCTGTCGATCTTAACCTTAACGATCTGCTTGTCGGCAATACCCATCTCGTTTGCGGTAGCGGTGTCGAAGTGGATGTGTCTTTTTGCGATAAGAACACCCTCAGAAATATCGTACTCACCTGCGGGGCCTACCATCTTGATACCGGGAGTACCTGCAACATCACCGGACTCGCGTACGGGGACGTCCTTAAGACCGAGAACGCGCGCGTCAGAGAAGGAAAGCTCAACCTGGTCAGCCTTTCTAGTGGGGCCGAGAACGGAGAGCATAAGCTCACCCTTGGGGCCTACGAGCTTGATCTTAGCGTTTGCGGCAGCAAACTGATCGGGCTGGGAGAGCATCTTCTTGGGCTCAAGAACTGCGCCCTCGCCGTAAAGAGCGGCAACTGCAGCGTCGGTCAAGTGAATGTGTCTTGCGCTTGTTTCAACAAGGACTTTTTTAGACATAACTTGTTACCTCACTTATTATAAAAAATTATTATTCGTACACTGAGGACATAAATCCCCATTCTTTTTTATTTTATCATATTTTCGGGCGTTTGTAAAGATGATTTTTGAATAAATATCATAGATTATTGCAAAACTTTATTGGCAATACTTATAAAGAAAAAACCTGCTTTTTGATGCGGGCTCAAGGAGGCTTGAAAATGAGCTATAACAATAACTGTAACGGTGAAGCGGCGAATACCTGTAAAAATGCAGAAAATCGCTCAGAAAGGAAAAATAAGGGTGTGTCGGGGGAGTTTGGCGAGGAGATCAATGAACGAAAGCTGACAGAGCTCGACAATATTGAGGCGACGGGCGGTGTTGTGACGGGGAAAAGGGGCGAATCGATACATTGTCTGTCGATAATCGGGCAGATAGAGGGGCATTATTTCTTGCCCGAGGGACAAAAGGCGACGAAATACGAGCATATAATCCCTATGCTTGTGTCGATCGAGCAGGACGAGGAGATAGACGGACTTTTGATACTTCTCAACACGATGGGTGGCGACGTTGAGGCGGGCTTGGCGATCGCGGAGGTCATCGCGTCGATGAGAAAGCCGACCGTGTCGGTCGTTCTTGGCGGAGGACATTCTATCGGCGTTCCGCTTGCCGTGTCGGGCAAGAGATCCTTTATCGTGCCGAGCGCGACGATGACGATCCACCCCGTCAGGATCAACGGGCTTGTCGTCGGCGTGCCGCAGACCTTTACCTATTTTAATGAGATGCAGAAGCGGATAATTGACTTTATTTGCGCTCACAGTCGCGCAAACCGTGAGAAGATCCACGAGCTGATGATGCGCCCCGATATGATGGCGACCGACGTGGGCTCGATCATCGAGGGCAGGGAGGCAGTCGAATACGGCATCATCGACGAGGTCGGCGGGCTTGACAAGGCGCTCGATGCCTTGAGGAAGATGATAAAGGAAAAAAGGGAGTAATAATACTCCCTTTTTATTACAATTCCCAAACTTCAATTTTGCCGCTAAAACGGTTCCATGCAAGTCTATATTTGGTGTCTGCTTGCAGATTTAACATACAGTCGTGATAACGAGGAGAACTATAGATGTGAATCTTGTAGGTGCCTTCCGGTAACTGCGCTGAAACACTCTCTCCCGATTCAACCGCAAGCTCGCAATCTGTATTTTCTCCTGAAATTTGTACGTGCATAGGGGGATTGATAAGATACCATTGCTTAGCTCTTTCAAATGTTACTGTATGTTTTTTTACTGTGGGACAGCCGCATCCTAAGCAAATTTCCGACCTATCATCGATCGGCTTGCCACAATGTAGACAGTATTTCATTTATCCGGTCTCCAATCAAAGTCATATAGATGACACGATAGCCAAGCTTATTATCCAAACAATAATGGAAACGACTATCGCTGTTGTGCATTTGCTTTTATAACTGGGTGTTTTATATTTGCACACCCCTACAATGCCCATAATCAATCCAACAATAGGTATTAAAAAGGCAAATAACAACGCACAGTTGGCTGTACTGCTAGATTCGGGAACGGGTTTGTGGGTAGAAGCCGGTGCAGTGGTTGCAGATTGAGTCGACTTTACGGAACAGCCGCATCCTATGCAAACAACAGCCTCATCATTGATTTCTTTTCCGCATTTTGGACAAAACATAATCATTCTCCTGAAAATTTATTTCTCCAGCATTGGAGATTATATAAATTATATGACAAAATGTCATATAAATCAATTCGCAATTTCAACAAAAAACATCTGTGAAATTTGTCGAAATATGACACAGTGTCATATAGAGTGCGAGACAAATATGATAAAATGTCATAAAAGGAAGTGAGGAGGTTGACTATATGAACACTAATCTTAAAAAATTGCGATTACAAAAGAATAAAACACAGTTAAAAGTTCAGATGGATACCGGCATAGAACAGGCACTCCTTTCAAAATATGAAAGCGGAAAAAGAATACCTCCGACAGATACTCTTATAATATTGGCAGATTATTACAACGTAAGTATGGATTATATTATGGGGAGAACAGATAACCCCGAAATAAACAAGTAAAAAAGAGAGCCCGTGAGGGCTCTCTTTAATAATTCTTATTATTCTTTTTTATAAAATATTGTAGTCTTTGAATGTCATCGGCGGATAAATCTCTGTTAGGCAATCTGTCTGATGCAAAGCTATAATATCCCTTAAACATTTGAATTGCTTTTACGGGAATGTCAAATATTGCACATATATCCTTGTTTGGAAGATAATTTAAAATAGGATATTCATTATAGGCATCGCGCATTTTTAATAGTTTTGCATATATACCGTTTTTTTCAATGTCTAAGTAGTTGACTTTGACATACCATGATTTTTTATCAACCTTTTGTACTGTAATGCATTCATTAAGTATATTAAGCTGTTTAATATATTTCTCGTAGTACAACATATATTTGCCGCCATAATCGGCGATCATTTGATCCGTTATAATATTATTATTAATGTTTGACAAATAATCAAACATTAATAGCATTTTTTTCCTTGTTATGATTGAATTATCTAAACAGTGCATTTTTTCCTCCCAAAAACAAAGAGAGAGCCAATTAAGTATTGGAACTCAATGGCTCTCTAATTTTAAAATAATATCAACCGATATATACTTCGATATCGTGTTCGTCGTTATCGTCGAACGCGGGAACGAGATTAGAGTCGATTGCCTTGCCGTCAACCTTAAGGGTTACGGTCTTGCCGCCGTTGTTGAAGTACTTGATGTTGAGCTTGTTGCCTCTGAAGTTACGGGTTGCGGACACGTTCTTCCAGCTTGCAGGGAATGCGGGGTTGATGTGAAGTCCGTCGTAGTCACGGTTAAGACCGAGAATACCCTCGTAGCAGGTCATAAGTCCCCATGCGGAAGTACCTGTCTGCCATGCAAAGCCTACCATCATGTCGATAGTTTCGTGCTTTAAGTAGCAGTTGGTGAATACGTAGGGCTCGGTGGTGGTGAGCTCGGAGGGGTTAGCCTTACCGTCGGGAAGGATCTTAAGAAGCGTGTTAACTGCTTCTTCGCCTCTGCCAAGCTTACAGTCTGCCATTACCTTGAAGCAGCCTGCGTGGTTGTAGATACCGCCGTTTTCATATACACCGGGAAGCATACCGCTCATACGTCCGATTGCTGGATCGTAGGTGGAGTATGCGGGAGAGCAAAGCGGAACGCCCTGATCGGTTTCCATCTCGTCAATAGACTTCAATACGTTCTCAAGTCTGTCCTCGGGGCAGATGCCGGAAAGGATAGACCAGGACTGAGGATTTACGTAGATCTTGCCGCCGTTAGTTGCGTCCTTATCACCTACGACGCCTGCCTCAGAGGAGAATGCGCGAACGTAGTAATCGCCGTTGTACGCAACCTTGTTGGTAACTTCCTTAAGCTCCTCGTAGAGCGCGTGAACCTTATCAGCGTATTCGTTCTCACCGATATATCTTGCAACGTGCTCGATCTCAACGTATGCCTTACCGATAAGCATAGACATAAGTACAGATTCGCCGTTGGGATCCGCGATGTTGAGCGCGTCGTTCCAGTCTGCGAAGTGGATCTTGGGAAGTCCGTGAGGGCCCTTGTTAGCCTCGTGAGAGAACCAGGTAACAGCCGCCTGAAGATGCTCCCAAACGGTGCCTTCGCCGCCGTCAAGGTAAGCGAACTTCTTGTTAAGGTAGCTCATATCACCCGTTTCCTTGATGTACTCGCAGATAGCGAAGGTGAGCCAGGTGGAGGGATCAGAGTAAACGTGACCGTCAACGATGGGGTACCAAAGAAGAACTGCATGACCGTCGGAGTACTGATGAACGATGCACTCTTCAATTACCTCTCTTGCTCTGTTGGGGTCGCAGTTGACGATAGCCATAGCAAGCTGAGCATTGTCACGAACTGCCTTCTTACCGATCATACAGTTGCGGATCTGATGCTCTGCCCAGTGGTTGAGAACGTGGTTGATCTGAGGCTCGGGGCACTCGACCGAGAGAGAATTGAAGGGCGAGGGAGCTTCGAGAAGGTAGCTTACGATCGCCTCGCACTCTGCGTGAAGCTCCTCGGGCTTCTTGGTGATGCTCTGCTTTGTATCGGTAAGACCGAGAGCGTAGTAAACGGTTACGGACTCGCCTACAGCGATTGTAAAGTCATTCTGAAGGATACCCGAGCGCGAACGAACGGTGGAGAGGTTGTTGGGAAGGTCTTCACCCTTTTCAAGAAGAAGGGGGCAGGTGTGTGTACCCATAGTACCGATGAACTTCTCATGACCGCCGCAGTATGCCGTTACGGGAACGGAAGATGTGATGTAGCCCGAGCAGATCGGATGAGGACGGTAGGGGTTCTTGTTCTCACAGAAGATCGCGTTTGCCTCAGGAACGAATTCGGTTGCCGAGGTGGTGGGCATATTATAGTAGAAGGGCTGACCGAAGCCGCCGAGGTTGAAGTTAGTGTAGGGAATAGCGCTTATAGTTCTTTCCTTATCGCTGTTGTTGGTTATAGTTACTCTCCAGATCTCGCGGGTGCCCTTGGGATCTACAACGTAAACTATCTCGCCCTTGATGCCCTCGAAGGAAGAGGAGATCTTACTGTAATTCTGCGAATGCTCACAGCAATAGTCTTCCATTTTGTGCATAGTGGGATAGCCGCCGATAGACCAGTATTTCTTGCTTTCCTTATCGCGAAGGTAGAGCATGGAGTGTCCGTCGGAGAATGCAATTACCGTGCAGTTCTCGTTGAGATACTTGGAATGGGTAGTTCCTGTGTGGCCTATGTGGCAGATGTAGCTCTTGTCGTTGAAGAGTATGTTGTCCCAGCCCTTACCCGTTTCGGGATCGTAAAGGTAGAACGAGCCCTTTTGAGTATTAAAATCGTACTTCATGTTGCTTTGTCCTTTCGAAGTGCTTTATTTTTTAATTGCATTCGCAAAATAAAATCTGAAAATAAAAAAATACGAGCCGATATAAATCGACTCGTATTTTGGTGCGGGAAACGGGACTTGAACCCGTACGGTGTAAACCACACGCCCCTCAAACGTGCGCGTCTGCCAGTTCCGCCACTCCCGCGCACACAACACATCTGTGTCGCGAACAAATAGTATTATACACTATCCCTGTCGATTTGTCAATAGTTTTTTGAAAAAATATTTAAAAAATTTTGGTTTTGTGAAACGTTGTGCAAAACGTGCGTTTTATACACGCTTATCCTATAGATTATAACATATATTCCCTTTGATTGCAATAGGTTTTCGTTTTTTTTATCAGGTTTTTATATATAAAAATATGAAATTTCGACAAGAGGCGGCTATTGACAAATCTTTCGCTCAGGCGTATAATATTTTTATAAACACGGCGAGGTGAAGAAATGATAAATCAAAAATTCAAGGTAACATATGATGGCGAGACCTGCGAGGTCGGATATAAATATTCGCGCCTTACGGGTAAGACTGAGCTTTGCGTTGACGGTGTATCGTTTACAGTAAAAGGCAAGCCCTTTGGCATCGGAGTATGCAGACGCGAGCCGATAATGGTCTGCGGCGCGCAGGCGATGCTTGACGTGAAAAAGGACGGCAGAGCAACTCTTGTTCTCCGCGACGGCGAGGTTGAGGAAATATAAAATAACGGACGGCTGATACCGTCCGTTATTTTTTCTTATTAATCCAGCAATCTGAATCCTGCGGTTTCGGTTACGGGGAGAGAGAATGCTATCGGGTGAGTTCCGTGCTCGTTGGTGTAGGACGCGATCGCCTTCATGATGTCGGATTTCTGTTCCTTTCGCGAAACTATGTAGATTATCTCCTTTTCGTCCGAGATAGCCATTCCAAAGAACATGTCCGAGCCCGACGCAGTACCCTTTGCCTTGACTACTGTACCGCCGGTCGCGCCTGCCTCGCGGGCGACGTTCATTATTTTGTCACTGTTACCCTTTAAACAAATTGCAATTATAAGCTCCATATCGATTTTCCTTTCGGTTATCACTTGATTTTCGGTTTCCTCTGTCGTCTGCTCGCTCAGGATATGGTCAAGCACGCGCTTTGACGCTATGCTTGAGAGCGGTATTGCCAAAGCAATTCCGCGGTCGGGCAGGTCGATGCTCATTTTCTTGGTGAGAGCGGTTTTAAGCTCGTACATCTTCGCCGAAGTTACTATTGACTGTACGACGAGCTTTTCCGACTGCTCAAGGCCGAGAAGTGAGAGAGTTTTTGAGCTTGCCGCACCGCGACCTATCGTGCTGTATATCGGAGTGACCTTGCGCTCAAGGAAGAAATCAAGAAATTCCTTGCCGTCGCTCTTTTTGATTATTGTTATGAATAAATAGAGATTTTGCATACTTAACACCTCCGTCTTATGATTTAAGACTGTTGTCGCCGACGAAATCGAATTCAATGATCTCAATATCGTCGGTTGCGGATTCGTCGGGACGTGCGGCTTCAACTGCTTCAACGTCGCTGCCACCGAGCTCCTCGATGACGATGGGCTCGGAATCAATAACCTCAATAGCCGTCTGGCTATGGCTGAGCTTGATCTTATACATTACGCCGACTATCTGAATAGAAATTGTAGGCATCATAGCGACGAGCGCGATCGTGCCGAATGCGTCGATCATGATCATTGAGGGCGTTGCGCTTCTATATGAGCAAACGCCGATCGAGAGAGGGAGCAGGAAGGTTGCCGCCATAACGCCCGATGCAACTCCGCCCGCGTCAAAGGCTATTGTAGTAAAGAGATTGGGGCAGAAGAAGGAAAGCGTTACCGCGATAACGTATCCAACTACAAGGAATGGAAGGATCGGAATACCCGTGAGCGCGCGAGAAAGGGCAATTCCTGCCGCGACGGCAACTCCTATTGCCATTGCCATAGGAATGACCTTTGGAGGTATCGTTCCCGAGGTTGCCTCCTCAACCTGTTTGTTAAGGACTCCGACGGCGGGCTCGGCGTAGGTCATGCAAAAGCCGATTATTATACCGATAGGAATAACGATCCACGCGTGGTTCATATTAGCAAACGTCGTGCCAAGGAAGCTTCCTACGGGCATAAAGCCGACGTTAACGCCTACAAGGAACAAAAGCATGCCGACAAAGGTATATGCCGCGCCGATGAATATCTGCGCAAGCTCTTTTTTGTGAACTCTTACGCTGAGAAGCTGATATATAAGGAAGAAAATTATTATGGGTAAAAGCCCCATAAGAACGTCCTTTATTATTTCCGGAGCAGCGGAGAGAAAGGAAAGTCCCATCTGTTGTGAATCCGAGAAGACAGGAGCTTCGTGAGGCGTATAGGATACGTTTTTGAAGCCGCCCGCAAGTCCCATTATAAGAATAGAGAGGATAGGCCCTATCGAGCATACTGCCATAAGACCAAAGCTTGCGTCGTCGTCCTCGCTCTGCGAGGTTATCGCGGCAATACCTGCGCCTATTGACATAACGAAGGGGACTGACATAGCTCCCGTGGTAACTCCGCCGGCATCGTAGGCGATCGAGAGGAATGTGGGATCGGTGAGGTAAGCGATCACCGAAAGCACGAGTATTGCGCCGTAGCCGACGGTGAGTATGTATTTGAATTTTATTCTGAAGATTATTCTCATCACCGCGACGACGAGGAATATTCCAAGTCCTGCCGCGACCGCGAGGATGAAGGGGAATTTCTGATCGCCCGTATAGCCCGCAAGCACGTGAAGATCGGGCTCGGAGATCGTAATAAGCACACCGACGATAAGCGAAATTGTCGCGATTATCGGGATCTTGCGCGAGCGCGTGAGGTTGGTGCCGATATATCCGCCTATTTGCGTCATGGAAAGCTCCGCGCCGAGCGAGAACAAGCCAAGACCGACGGTGAGCAGGCACGTGCCGACCACGAAGGCTATAAATATTCCGTTGGGCAGGGGGCAGACCGTAAAGGAAAGAAGTAAAATAATAAGCGCGATCGGCATTACCGAGCCGCACGCCTCCTTTATCTTTTCGACCAGCGTTTCAAGTCGTTTTTTTCTCATGTTCAGTTCCTATCCGCATATTTTATCAGTATAATTATAAATCACTTTAGGTATTACTTGTTTGATTTATTAAGACCTTTTCTTTAACAATTTGTTAATTGTAAGGCACTGGATGATTTGCCGAAGTAAAAAGCGCCAAAATCCCTTGACAAAATAAGGCTTTTGTGTTAAAATTTATAATCGGATTATAGTTTGAACAATGCAGTTTTGCATCATAATTCATCAACAAATTTTGTGCCGCCACGCCATGGCGGAGAAAAGAGGTTTAAAATGAAAAACACAGAAAAGACAATGGACAAAATAGTCGCTCTTTGCAAAGGCCGCGGCTTTATTTTCCCCGGATCAGAGATCTACGGCGGTCTCGCTAACACCTGGGACTACGGCCCTCTCGGCGTTGAGCTTAAGAACAACGTAAAGAAGGCTTGGTGGAAAAAATTTGTTCAGGAAAATAAATATAACGTCGGTCTTGACGCCGCCATTCTTATGAATCCTCAGACCTGGGTAGCCTCCGGTCACCTTGCGGGCTTCTCCGATCCTCTTATGGACTGTAAGGAGTGCAAGGAGCGCTTCAGAGCGGATAAGCTTATTGAGGACTGGTGCGCTGAAACCGGCTTTGAGCTTACTAAGCCCATCGACGCCTTTACCCACGCCGAGATGAAGGAGTTCGTTGAGGAGCATAACATTCATTGTCCCACCTGCGGAAAGCACAACTTCACTGACATCCGCCAGTTTAACCTTATGTTCAAGACCTTCCAGGGCGTTACCGAGGACGCGAAGAACACTGTTTATCTCCGTCCCGAGACCGCTCAGGGTATTTTTACAAACTTCGTAAACGTTCAGAGAACTACCCGTAAGAAGATGCCCTTCGGTATCGCGCAGATCGGTAAGTCCTTCCGTAACGAGATCACTCCCGGTAACTTCATCTTCCGCGTGCGTGAGTTCGAGCAGATGGAGCTTGAGTTCTTCTGCAAGCCCGGCACCGATCTTGAGTGGTTCGCATACTGGAGAGAATTCTGCCACAACTGGTTGCTCTCCATCGGTCTTAAGGACGAAAATATCCGTCTTCGTGACCACGATCCCGAGGAGCTTTGCTTCTACTCCAAGGCTACTACCGACTTTGAGTTCCTCTTCCCGTTCGGTTGGGGCGAGCTCTGGGGCGTAGCTGACAGAACAGATTACGACCTTACCCAGCATCAGAATGAGTCGAGAAAGGATCTTACCTACTTTGATCCCGAGACTAACGAAAGATATATTCCTTACGTCGTTGAGCCCTCGCTCGGCGTTGAGAGAACCGTTCTCTCTGTGCTTTGCGACGCATACGACGAGGAGGTTATCGACGTGGCTAAGAACGACGTGAGAACCGTGCTTCGCTTCCATCCCGCGCTTGCTCCTATCAAGGCGGCCGTTCTTCCTCTCTCGAAGAAGCTCTCCGAGAAGGCAGGCGAGATCTACGCCGAGCTTTCCAAGTACTTTATGGTTGATTACGACGAGGCGGGCTCTATCGGTAAGAGATATCGCCGTCAGGACGAGATCGGTACTCCGCTTTGTATCACCGTTGACTTTGACACCGTTGGCGACGCTGAAAAGGAAGGCGACAACTGTGTAACCGTTCGTGACAGAGATACTATGGAGCAGGTAAGAATTCCCGTAAGCGAGCTTCGCGCTTACATCGAGAAGAAGATTGAATTCTGATCTGAAAAGAAATTATAAAGCAATACGGAGAACGTGAAAAGCGCGTTCTCCGTATATTTTTGGTTTATATAACAACAAACGATTTATAAAACAATGATTTATTACATCAAAATAACAAAATCAAGCCGTAAGACCATTAGATCTTACGGCTTGATCTGTTATCCAAAATTAACAGCTTATAAATTGTTGTCTGTAAGGTAATCTAAAAAGGTTTAAATTACTTGATCTCAACGGTTGCGCCTGCAGCCTCGAGCTCAGCCTTAACCTTCTCAGCGTCGTCCTTGGAAACACCTTCCTTAACAGCCTTGGGGCAACCCTCAACCATGTCCTTAGCTTCCTTAAGTCCGAGACCGGTGATCTCACGGATAGCCTTGATAACGTTGAGCTTCTTGTCGCCGAAGCCGGTGAGGATAACGTCGAACTCGGTCTTTTCCTCAGCTGCGGGAGCTGCTGCTGCGCCTGCTACTGCAACTACGCCTACGGGAGCTGCTGCGGATACGCCGAACTCTTCCTCAACTGCCTTTACGAGGTCAGCGAGCTCAAGAATAGTAAGAGTCTTGATTTCTTCAACAATATTTGTAATCTTTTCGGATGCCATTTGAATATACCTCCTGAATGTAAATAAATATTTTTTTAATGTTTATATTGGTCTGTGACCGATTATTCTGCAGCGGGTGCTTCAGCAGCCTCTGCGGGTGCAGCTTCCTCAGCTGCGGGAGCTTCTGCTTCTGCAGGAGCTTCTGCGCTATCCTCGCCCTTGTCGATGATAGCCTGAATAGCATAAGCAAAGTTGTAAAGAGGAGACTTGATAGAGCCGAGGAACTTTGCAAGGAGAACTTCCTTAGAGGGAATAGATGCGAGGTTGTTTACGCCTGCTTCATCAATAACCTCTCCGTCAACATATCCTGCGAGGATCTGGAAAGAGGGGATCTTCTCTGCGTATTCCTTGAGGATCTTAGCGGGTGCGATAGGATCTTCGGGGCTGGAGATTGCGATTGCAGTCATACCGTTGAGGTACTGCTTCATATCGCCGTAGCCGCACATATCGCATGCTCTTCCTGTAAGGGTGTTCTTCATAACGACGTACTTAACGCCTGCCTCACGAAGAGCCTTACGGAGTGCCGTGTCGCTTTCAACGGTGATACCCTGATAGTTAACGACGACACCGGAAGCACTTGCCTTGATCTGCTCTGCAAGGTCAGCAACTATCTGCTTCTTCTGTTCGAGTATTGCATTACTAGGCATTTTGTGGTTTCACCTCCCGTAGTGATTAAAACTAAAATAAAAAATCTTCCTTCCCTCAAAGCACACTCACCCGATGGAAGAAAGACGCATAATTTGCCACTACGGCAGAATATTCGTTTTTAACACTTCCTCGGCAGGGTGGCTTGCGCTTTTACGGGAACCTGCTGTCTTTGGATAAGAGCCTTATCGGCTCACCTGCGTATTATACTACAATAAATATGATTTGTCAATAGGTTTTTTGAAAAAAGTTGTGATTTTTTGAAAAAATTTATGAAAATCATCGAAAATAATGATTTGGGGAAAGAAAAAAGGCGCAAAACTTGATTTTTTTCGGTAGTCTTACGCCTTTTATACCTATCAGAATTTGTTGTTTTTGATGACGTTTTCTGCCATTTTAACGAGCTTTTCGCGGATCCAGAGAGGCTCTACGATCTTGAAATCCGAGCGAAGCGTTATAAGGACGCTCAAAAACTGCTCTACGTTGTGGAATTCGCATATGTACTTGTTTCGGGGCTCTCTTGAAATGATGAAATTCTTGAGATTCAGCACCGAGAGCTTGTCGGGGATCTCGAGGGTTGCCGTGTAGGGCATCTGCATCTGCACAAAAGTACTTTCTGCCTGCATTGACGCGCCCGACATGCTGTCCGAAAGCTCGGTCATCGAGTCGTCGTTGTCGCTTGACATGACGAGGGGAAGGGAAAATTGCTCGGTGTAGTAAAAGCCCTTATGCTCCATGCTGTATTCAAGCGGCGCGCCAAGCTGCTTTTTTAAGTAGTCGACGTCTCTTTGCGCTTGTCTGTGCGATATATTGAATCTTTCGGCGAGACGCATTGCATTAGGGTAGTACATATTGACTATTTTCTTGTGAAGCCACTGTATCCTGGTGTTTGCTGACGTCTGATTGCTTGTTCTCATTGATCAATGATCCTTTCGTTTTTCGTTGTGTGCTTTGCGAAGTTTATTAGGATCTGTGCTGTCTGTCATTCCTCTTTTGCGGGTGAGAGGATCTCAACGGTATAAAATAGCGCGTACGCAATAATGATTATTGCAAAATAAAGGTAGAATGCGGGGAGGGACTTTCCCTTTGCTGCAAAAGCGATTATGGCTGATGTCGCCGCCATTGGCGCGAATGTGACCGAGAAGAGTCTGAAGGCGAGGGAGGTGCGCGCTCCTTTTCCCTGGATATGCGACTTCATTTCGTAAAGCTTGGAGAGGCATATAGCGGCGAGGGAAAACTGAAGCAAGAGCTTCTGCGGATTATTCATCTCGACCGACATGTCAAAATAGAGCAGGGCGATGCCAAGGATACATAAAAATATCGTTGAATAGCCGTTTATCTGGTCTGCCGCTCCGTAACCACTGCCAACCCTGCGAAGAGCAGGACTTGAAAGAAATATTATTGCGGATAAAACGACGATCGCGACCGTAAGCACGTCGGAGGGAAGGACCGTTCCATCACCCTTGGCGGTATTTTTGAGCGAATCTATCGAGAATATCATATTCTTGCTTCCGATGACTGCCATAACGCCGCAAAATACAACGGCAAGGTGCAATATCAACGTAGCAACGCGCAAAAGGGTTGTGCGTTTTCTATCATTTATATATATACGGTTGGTACGGACAAGGATCAGGGATATGGCAAGCTCAATTAAGATTGCCGATACTAAAAGAATGCTCGCGATCTTGCCGACGAGATATCCCGTCTGCGCGTTATACGCAAGTGTAAATGTCAGCGCGGCGATAATAGCTGAGGCAACGAGGGAAATGGCTGCCCATATCCGATGATTGCCTGAGGGAATGCTATGCGTCTGTTGAAGTGTATCTTTATTGTTCATTCAGGTTACTTCCGATTAAAAAAGTTAATATATATCTATTATACAACAAAAAAATGAGTAAATCAATAGGGTTTGGAAGAATTTACGCAAATGAAACACGCGGAGGCGTGTACGGCGAAAAAGCGGAGAGAACACGGCGCTGCGCGTTGCGGCTTCGCGCGTGCATATATTATATATATAATAAAATGAAGGAAACTGCGTAAAGCCGGCGAGAAAAATTGGGGAAAACGCAAAAAATTGTGCAAATTATACAATAATAAGGGGTGAAAGTTCGTTAAATTCTGATAAAAAATCATTATTGACAAAAAGGATAAAATAGTATATAATAGTAGAGCTTGATATGCGATGAAGCGAGAGGTTGCTCTTGAAGGGACGCCTTTAAGAGGTAATTTTCGTGGAGTATGTCCGTATGAACGGGCGACGTAGTCTTTCATACACACACTAAGCAACATGCGGCATAGTGGTGCTTCGGTGTTATAATCCTTTGATTTACTCGGAATTTGTCTGTCAGATGCTGATGCGGGCAAAGTCCGTATTTTAATGTAAAGGGTTAGAAACACACGGCACGGTGTACGAAGAAAACGCCCACCTTACAACGCTTTTGCAAATATGCACGCAAGAGCGAAATTTTGAAAGGAGGCACATTACAATGGCAGTTAATGAAAAAATCAGAGTTCGTCTTAAGAGCTACGATCACACTCTCATCGATACCGCTGCAGAGAAGGTTGTAACCCTTGCTAAGGCAAACGGCTCCGAGGTTTCGGGTCCTATCCCGCTTCCCACTGAGAGAGAGATCGTTACGATCCTCCGTGCAGTGCACAAGTACAAGGACGCTCGTGAGCAGTTCGAGATGAGAACTCACAAGAGACTCATTGATATCATAAAGCCCAATCAGAAGACGATTGAAGCTCTTATGAACGTTGAGCTCCCTGCAGGCGTTGAGATCGAGGTTAAGATCTGATTCCTACATTTTAATTAATTATCAAGCAAGCGAGCTCCACTCGCAAAACAAGGACAACAGCCGACGGCAGTGAGCCGTGACGGTAACCTTGTAAGTCACGTTGGACGGACAAGATCCTATCCAACCAATAATTTACAGGAGGAAAACAAAAATGAAAAAGGGTATTATCGGTAAGAAAATCGGTATGACTCAGATCTTCGATGAGAAGGGTAACGTAATCCCCGTAACAGTCATCGAAGCAGGTCCCTGTGTAGTAGCACAGAAGAAGACCGCTGAAAACGACGGCTATGACGCCGTTCAGCTTGGTTTCATGGATGTTAAGGAAAAGCATCTCACCAAGGCTGAAAAAGGTCATTTCACCAAGGCAGGTGTTCAGATCAAGAAGCACCTCAAGGAATTCCGTCTTGACGATTGCAGCGCAATAAACGTTGGCGACGTCATTACAGCCGATACCTTCGCCGCAGGCGAGAAGGTCGACGTAACAGGTATGACAAAGGGCCGTGGTTTCACTGGTTGCGTTAAGAGATGGAACAATCACATTCTTCGTATGACTCACGGTACAGGTCCTATCCACCGTCAGCCCGGTTCTATGGGTTCGATCTCCGATCCCTCCAGAATCTTCAAGAACAAGAAGATGCCCGGTCAGTACGGTAACGAGCAGGTAACTGTATTGAATCTTAAGGTCGTTAAGATCGACAGCGAAAGAAACCTCATCGCAGTTAAGGGCGCTATCCCCGGTGCGAAGGACGGTATCGTATTCGTTCGCGATTCGATCAAAGCATAATTGAAAGGAGGAAATAAATAATGCCTACGATTAAAGTATTGAATATGGCCGGCGCAGAAGTCGGAACCATGGAACTCTCCGACGTATTGTTCGGTGGAGAAGTAAACGGCACAGTCCTCCACGCTGCAGTAAGAGCTTACCTTCTCAATCAGAGACAGGGTACTCAGTCCACTCTTACTCGCTCCGAAGTATCCGGTGGCGGTAGAAAGCCCTGGAGACAGAAGGGTACCGGTAGAGCTCGTCAGGGTTCGACCCGTTCTCCTCAGTGGACACACGGTGGTATCGCTCTTGGCCCGAAGCCCAGAACCTACCGCACTGACCTCAACAAGAAGACAAAGAGACTTGCTCTTATCAGCGCTCTTACCGACAAGGTTAACAACGGCAAGCTTATCGTTCTCGACGACATCAAGCTCGACGCTTACAAGACCAAGGTTATGGCTGATATGTTCAAGGCACTCGGTGCTGAGAGAAAGCCTCTCGTAGTTCTTCCCGAGGTTGACAGCTTTATCGTTAAGAGCTGTGCAAACATTCCCGGCGCGAAGACTTGCCTCTACAACACTATCAACGTTTACGATATTTTGAATGCAGATACATTCATTACTACCGTAGCAGCTGTTAAAATGCTCGAGGAGGTATATGCATAATGAGAATGCTTGAAGATGTAATTATTAAGCCTATTATCTCTGAGGCTTCCATGGATTTGGTTGCACAGAAGAAATATGTTTTCAAGGTAGCAAAGACTGCTGACAAGGCGGAAATCGCAAGAGCAGTTGAGGCTATGTTCCCCGGCACTAAGGTTGAGGCCGTTAACACAATCAACATGAAGAGAAAGCCCAAGAGATACGGTGTGCACTTCGGTTACACAACCGCTTGGAAGAAGGCAATCGTTACCTTGACTGCTGACTCCAAGACCATCGAGTTCTTCGAAGGCATGAACTAAGAGGGAGGTCGAATAGAATGGCTACATTAAAGTATAAACCTACGACACCCGCGAGAAGACACATGTCCGTTCCGGTATACAAGGACGTCATCACTAAGGACACTCCTGAGAAGAGCCTTGTAGTTATCAAGAAGAAGCACGCGGGCCGTAACAGCTACGGACGTATCACCGTTCGCCACAGAGGCGGCGGAAACAAGGTTAAGTACAGAATTATCGATTTCAAGCGTTTGAGCTCTGCTCCCGCTGAGGTAATCGCAATCGAGTACGACCCCAACAGAACCGCTTACATCGCTCTCCTTCAGAACGATGAGGGCGTAAAGAGCTACATCGTAGCTCCCGAAGGACTTAAGGTTGGTGACAAGGTTTACTCCGGTCCCGACGCTGATATCAAGCCCGGTAACGCGCTTCCTTTGGCAAACATTCCTGTTGGTACTTTCATCAACAACATCGAAATTCACCCCGGCAAGGGCGGACAGCTCGTTCGTTCCGCCGGTACCATGGCTCAGCTCCTTTCCAAGGAAGCAAACGGCATGGCACAGGTAAGACTTCCTTCCGGTGAAGTTCGTTACGTTCCCCTTAACTGTAAGGCAGTTATCGGACAGATCGGCAACGTCGACCACGACACTGTTAAGGTCGGTAAGGCCGGTAAGACTAGACACAAGGGCATTCGTCCTACAGTACGCGGTTCCGTCATGAACCCCTGCGATCACCCTCATGGTGGTGGTGAAGGTAGATCTCCTATCGGTCACGCTAATCCTATGACACCTTGGGGCAAGCCTGCTCTCGGTCTTAAGACCAGAAACAAGAAGGCTCGCACGGACAAGTTCATCGTAAAGCGCAGAAATGCTAAATAAGGAGGGAATATAAAATGAGCAGAAGCCTTAAGAAAGCGCCTTTCGTAGAAGAAAAGCTTTATACGCGCGTTTGCGCAATGAACGACAAGGGCGAGAAGAAGGTTCTCAAGACCTGGTCCCGTTCGTCGACAATATTCCCGGAATTCGTTGGACACACGATCGCCGTTTACGACGGAAGAAAGCACGTTCCGGTATATGTAACTGAAGATATGGTAGGACACAAGCTTGGCGAGTTCGCTCTTACAAGAACTTTCAAGGGCCACGCAGGTTCCAAGACATCTAACAACGGTAAGTAATCAAGGGAGGAATTAGAAAATGGAAGCAAGAGCATATCTTAAGTATGCGAGAATTTCCCCTCGTAAGGTTCAGATCGTTCTCGACCTCATCAGAGGTAAGGATGCAGGAATGGCAATGGCTATCCTCAAGAACACCCACAAGGGTGCGTCTGAGTACCTTATCAAGCTTTTGGGAAGTGCTATCGCAAACGCAGAAAACAATTTCCACATGGATTCTTCCAAGCTCTACGTATCCGAGTGTTTCGTAACTCCCGGTCCTACGCTCAAGAGAATTATGCCCAGAGCGAAGGGTAGCGCAGACAGAATCCTTAAGAGAACCTGCCATGTAACCATGGTAGTTAAAGAAAGAATCTAAGAGAGGAGACAAGAGTAATGGGTCAGAAAGTTAATCCCCACGGCCTCAGAGTAGGCGTTATAAAGAATTGGGATTCAAGATGGTTCGCGAAGGACGAAGTGTTCGGCGACACTCTTGTATCCGACTACAACATCAGAAAGTATCTCAAGAAGGAACTCCAGGATGCTGGTATTCCTAAGATCGAGATCGAGCGTGACAGCAAGAGAGTGAGAGTATTCATTCACTGTGCAAAGCCCGGTATGGTTATCGGTAAGGGCGGTGTAGAGATCGAAAAGTACAAGGCAGAGCTTGAGAAGATGGTTAAGATGCCTGTTTCCCTCAACGTAATTGAGGTAAGACAGCCCGACCTCAACGCACAGCTCGTTGCTGAGAACGTTTGCTCTCAGCTTGAAAAGCGTGTAGCTTTCCGTCGTGCAATGAAGATGGCTATCAGAAACACCATGAGACTTGGCGCTAAGGGTATCAAGATCATGTGCTCCGGCCGTCTTGCAGGTGCAGAAATCGCAAGAAGCGAGACCTACCACGAGGGTACTATCCCGCTTCAGACTATCAGAGCTGACATCGAGTACGGCTTCTGGGAGGCAAACACCACCTACGGTAAGATCGGCGTTAAGGTATGGATCTACAGAGGCGAGGTTCTTAACGAAGTAAATCGCCCCGCACGTAACAACGAGCGTAGAGACAACCGCGGCGACCGCAGAAACAACGACCGCCGTGGCGACAGAAGAAACGGTGATCGCAGAGATAACCGTGCTCCTCGCGGAGACAGAGCTCCCAGAGCTGACAGAACACCCAGAGATGGAGGTGCTAAATAATGTTAATGCCTAAGAGAGTTAAATTCCGCCGTGTACAGCGCGGAAGACTTAAGGGTAAGGCGAGCAGAGGTAACACCATTACCAATGGTAACTACGGTCTTGTAGCCCTTGAGCCCGCTTGGATCACAAGCAACCAGATCGAAGCAGCCCGTATTGCAATGACACGTTACATCAAGCGTGGCGGTAAGGTTTGGATAAAGATATTCCCCGATAAGCCTATCACTGAGAAGCCTGCTGAAACTCGAATGGGTTCCGGTAAGGGTAGCCCTGAGTACTGGGTAGCAGTAGTTAAGCCGGGTAGAGTAATGTTCGAGATGGACGGCGTATCTGAAGAGGTAGCTAAGGAAGCTATGCGTCTTGCAGGCCACAAGCTCCCCATCAAGACAAAGTTCATGGTTAAAGAAGAAGTAAAGGAGGCATAAGCTCATGAAGATCACTGAAATCAGAGAGATGAGCGCTGAACAGCTCGGCGCAAAGCTCGTAGAGCTTAAGAAAGAGCTTTTCAACCTCCGTTTCCAGCACGCAGTAAATCAGCTTGAGAACCCTCACAAGATGACTGAGGTTAAGAGAGATATCGCTCGCGTAATGACCGTTCTCAATGAGAAGAACGCATAAGGAGGGACAGTCATGACTGAAGAAAGAACACTCAGAAAAGTTAGAGTTGGCATGGTTGTCAGCGACAAGATGGACAAGACTGTTGTCATCGCTATCGAGGACAACGTAAAGCACCCCGTATACGGTAAGATCATCAAGCGCACCCTTAAGGTTCACGCTCACGATGAGAGCAACGAGTGCGGTGTAGGCGACAAGGTTAGAATTATGGAAACCAGACCCCTCTCTAAGACTAAGAGATGGAGAGTCGTTGAAGTAATCGAAAAGGCTAAATAATCGAATTCGAATAGTAGGTACGTCGAAGCGTACTCGAAACAGTAGGAGGAAAAAATGATTCAACAGCAGACATTAATGAAGGTTGCCGATAACACCGGCGCCAAAGAGTTGATGTGCATCCGTGTTCTCGGCGGAACAGGTCGTAGATACGGTAACATCGGCGATATCGTCGTTTGCTCTGTTAAGAAGGCAATTCCCGGCGGTATGGTAAAGAAGGGTGACGTCGTTAAGGCAGTCATCGTAAGAAGCGCTCACGGTATAAAGCGTGCAGACGGTTCTTACATCAAGTTTGATGAGAACGCAGCAGTAATTATCAAGGAAGATAAGACCCCCAGAGGTACTCGTATCTTTGGCCCTGTTGCAAGAGAGCTTCGTGAGAAGGACTTCTTGAAGATCCTCTCTCTCGCTCCCGAAGTACTTTAATGGAGGTATCGAGAAATGGCTAATATTCATGTTAAAACAGGCGATACCGTCGTAGTACTCACCGGTAACTCCAAGGGTGTAAAGGGCGAGGTAATCGCAACTTCTCCCAAGGAAGGCAAGGTACTCGTTAAGGGTGCCAACATCATTCACAAGCACGTTAAACCCAGAAGACAGGGTGAGACCGGCGGTATCGTAGACGCTGAGGGCGCTATGTATGCTTGCAAGGTAGCTCTTTACTGCCCCAAGTGCGACAAGGGCGTAAGAGTTCGTCACGTTGTTGACGGCGATAACAAGGTCCGCGTTTGCGCAAAGTGCGGCCACAAGTTCAACTAAGGAGGGAATAGACAATGGCAAGACTTAATGATATGTACAAGGCCGAGGTTGCTCCCGCCCTTATGAAAAAGTATTCCTACAAGAGCGTAATGCAGATCCCCAAGCTTGACAAGATCGTTGTCAACGTTGGTGCAGGCGACGCTAAGGATAACACCAAGGTTATCGATTCTATCATCGCTGACCTCGGTATCATCACCGGTCAGAAGGCAGTTCCCACCTATGCTAAGAAGTCCGTAGCAAACTTCAAGCTCCGTCAGGGCATGAAGATCGGCGCAAAGGTAACTCTTCGCGGTGAAAAGATGTACGAATTCATGGACAGACTCTTCAACTTTGCTCTTCCCAGAGTTCGTGACTTCAAGGGTATCAACCCCAACGCTTTCGACGGTCGTGGTAACTACTCCCTCGGTCTTAAGGAACAGCTTATATTCCCTGAGATTGAGTACGATAAGGTTGACAAGATCCGCGGTATGGACATCTGCTTCGTAACTACTGCTACGACGGATGACGAAGCAAGAGAGCTCCTCACTCTTATGGGCGCTCCCTTCGCAAGATAATCGGAGGTAATGGAAAATGGCTAAAACAGCAATGATACTCAAGCAGCAGAAGACTCAGAAGTACTCCACCCGTGAGTACAACCGTTGCAAGATCTGCGGCCGTCCCCACTCTTACATGCGTAAGTATGGTATCTGCCGTATCTGCTTCAGAAACCTCGCGTATAAGGGTGAAATCCCCGGCGTGAAGAAGTCCAGCTGGTAATTTCCGGCTATAATCGCAGTTTTCGCGGCTCGACTTGCGAATATAGCAAGCCTTCGCCGCGAAGAACCACGATTTTATCTCGAAAATTCCTCAGCTGTATACTGCTGGTAAAGTGAGATTGATCAAATCTCAAAAATTTAATGTGAATCTGCTCTCAAAGAGAGCTGTTCAATAAAACCCCTAACTATCGGAAGGAAGTTAATCTACAGTGTTGATTCTGGGTTGGACTTAACCGCCGATATGCCGCCGAAAAGATTTCGGCAGCAAGAAAAAAACATACTTGCATCAGGAGGATAAAAAAATGCAGATGTCAGACGTAATTGCAGATATGCTCACAAGAATTCGTAATGCTAGCAACGCTAAGCACAAGACTGTGGACATTCCTGCATCCAACATGAAGAAGTCCATAGCTGATATCCTTGTAGAAGAGGGATATGTTGCAGGCTATGAGGTTATTGACGACGGCAAGCAGGGCACTATCAGAGTTACCCTCAAGTACGCCGGCAAGACCAAGGTTATCAGAGGTCTCAAGAGAGTTTCTAAGCCCGGTCTCCGTATCTACGCTGGATACGAGGAGATGCCCAAGGTTATGAACGGTCTTGGTATCGCGATAGTTTCCACATCAAAGGGAATCATGACAGACAAGAAGGCACGCGCTGCTAAGGTTGGCGGCGAAGTCCTCGCGTTTGTATGGTAATCGATTAGGAGGTATACTGATATGTCAAGAATTGGTAGAATGCCTGTCGAGATCCCCGCAGGTGTTACAGTTACAGTAAACGGTAGCAACGTTACCGTTAAGGGTCCTAAGGGTACACTTACTGAGAACTTCAACGAGAGAATGACTATCACCGTTGAGGGCAACCAGATAGTAGTTACCAGACCCACAGATGAAAAGGAAGATAGAAGTGTTCACGGCCTTACCCGTGCTCTTATTCAGAACATGGTAACCGGTGTAAGCCAGGGTTATAAGAAGGTTCTTATGATCATCGGTGTAGGTTACAAGGCAGTTAAGACCGGCAAGGATCTTCAGCTCTTCTTGGGCCATTCGCTTATGCCCAGCGTGGGAACTCCCCAGGCAAAGTTTATCATTAGCGACACTGATACAGTTAAGCTTTCGGTTCCCACTGAGGCTGAGATCAAGGCTCAGGGCATCGACAAGATGACCACTGAAAAGGTTAACAGCGGTAACATCATCGTAGTTGAGGGTGTTAACAAGCAGGAAGTTGGCCAGATGGCAGCTGTTATCAGAGGCAAGCGTCCCCCCGAGCCCTATCACGGTAAGGGTGTTCGTTACATCGACGAGTACGTTCGTCGTAAAGCTGGTAAGACCGGTAAATAATGAAAGGAGTGGAGTAACATGGTATCAAGAAAGGACAGCAATAAGGCTCGTCTTAAGAGACATAAGAGAGTCAGAGCAAAGATTTCGGGTACTGCAGCACGTCCCCGTCTTGCAGTATATCGTTCTAACGCAAACATTTCTGCACAGATCATTGATGACGTTGCAGGAAAGACCCTTGTTTCCGCTTCTACTTACGGAGCAGCTTTCGAGGGCAACGGCGGCAACAAGGCTGCAGCTCGCGAGGTAGGTAAGGCGATTGCGGAAAAGGCAGTAGCTATGGGTATTACAGAAGTCGTATTCGACAGAGGCGGCTATCTTTATCACGGACGTGTATCGGAATTGGCTGAAGGCGCTCGCGAGGGCGGTCTGAAGTTCTAATCCATCAGGATTAGTAACCGGTTTGTACACTGTTCAAACAACATTTATTTGAACATTCAGGAGGAAACCAGAAATGGCACAGAAATTTAATCCGGCTGAGCATGAGCTTACCGAAAAGCTCGTTGCGCTGAACCGTGTTTCCAAGACCGTTAAGGGTGGTCGTATCGCTCGTTTCGCTGCACTCATGGTAGTAGGCGACGGCAACGGTCACGTAGGCGTAGGTCTTGGTAAGGCTGCTGAAGTTCCCGAGGCAATCCGCAAGGGAATTGAAGACGCAAAGAAAAATATGATCACCGTTTCCCTTAAGGGAACAACCATCCCCCACGAAGTTGTTGGTATCTTCGGCGCAGGTAAGGTGCTTCTTAAGCCCGCTGCACTCGGTACCGGTATCATCGCAGGTGGTAAGGTAAGAGCAGTTCTCGAGGCTGCAGGTATCCACAACATCCGTGCAAAGTGCTTGAGATCCAACAATCCTACCAACGTTGTTAAGGCAACTATGGAAGGTCTTAAGGAGCTCCGCACCGCTGAGGAAGTTGCGAAGATTCGTGACATCAGCGTAGAGCAGGTTAAGGGCTAATATAGGAGGTAGACACAATGAAAAAGGTTACACTTACAAAGAGTCTTATCTGCTGCAAGCCCAATCAGAAGGCTACCGCAAAGTCCCTCGGTCTTAACAAGATCGGTGACTTCATCGTTCACAACGACGATGCTGTTCTTGCAGGTAAGATAAAGGTTCTCGCTCACCTCGTAACAGTTGAGACCGTAGAAGGCTAATAGGAGGTAAAGAGAATGAAACTTAATGAACTTAGACCCGCAGAAGGTTCCGTAAAGGCAAACTTCAGAAAGGGTAGAGGCGCAGGCTCCGGTAACGGTAAGACTGCAGGTAAGGGTCACAAGGGTCAGAACGCTCGTTCTGGCGGCGGTGTAAGACCCGGATTTGAGGGAGGTCAGCTTCCTCTTTACAGAAAGCTTCCTAAGAGAGGCTTTAACAACAAGTTCGCTACTAACTACGCAATAGTTAACGTATCCGACCTCAACGTATTTGAGAATGGTGCAGTAGTTGATCTTGAGGCACTTCTCGCAAAGAAGATCGTTCGCAAGGCCCTTGACGGACTCAAGGTTCTTGGTAACGGCGAGCTTACAAAATCGTTAACCGTTAAGGCAGCAGTCTTTTCTGCAAGCGCAAAGGAAAAGATAACGGCAGCAGGTGGACAGGCAGAGGAGGTATAAAGGATGTTTCAGACGTTAAAGAATGCTTGGAAGACCGCTGAGCTTAAGTCAAAGCTTCTCTTCACATTGCTTATCGTTATCCTTTACCGTTTGGGCTCCGCGATTCCGGTACCGTGGGTATCCGGAGATATTGGAGACGCTTTCACAACGTCCTTCAATTATGCAGTACAGTTGCTCGCGGGTGATGCGTTCTCTAAGGCAACGCTCTTCGCCCTCTCTGTATCTCCCTATATCACTTCTTCGATTATAGTTCAGCTTTTGACCATTGCGATCCCCGCTCTTGAGCGTTGGGCTAAGGATGGCGAGAACGGTAAGAAGAAGATCAACTTCCTTACAAGATGCTTGACTATGGGTCTTGCAATCGTAACTGCTATCGGTTACGCTAACCTTATCGAGACTTACGGCTTCGTTGCTTACGGCAACACAAATAAGCTCTTCGCTAAGATCGTTATTATTGCTTGCTACGTTGCAGGTGCTGCAATGGTTATGTGGCTTGCAGAGAAGATCAATGAATTCGGTATCGGTAACGGTATCTCGATCATCCTCTTTGCAAATATTATCGCAAGACTTCCCGCTACGTTCACTAACTTCTACACCATGATCGCTTCTGCTGCACAGAGCGGTTCTACAAGCGGCGTTATCGTTGGTATCGTATGGAGCTTGCTTATCGTTGCTCTTATGATCGGTCTCGTTTGGCTCATTATATGGTTCACCGAGTCCGAGAGAAGAATTCCCGTTCAGTACGCAAAGAGAGTTGTTGGTAGAAAGATGTACGGCGGTCAGTCGTCCAGCCTTCCCCTCAAGCTCAGCATGGCAGGCGTTATGCCCGTCATCTTCGCAAACTCTATCGTATCTATTCCCGGTACGCTGGCTACTATCTGGCCCAATGCAAAGTGGCTCAGCAATCTTGCAAACAACTACTTCAATTACACTAAGCCCCTTTACGTGCTTATCTCCGTAATTCTTTTGTTTGCATTCGCATTCTTCTATATTATGATCTCCTTCAACCCTGTTGAAGTGGCTAATAATATCAGAAACAACGGTGGTGCGATCCCCGGCATTCGTCCCGGTAAGCCCACTCGTGACTATATCCAGAAGATACTCAACCGCGTTACTTTCATAGGAGCTGTATTCCTTTGCATCGTATCCGAGGTTCCGAAGATCATCGTTTCTCTCTTTGAGACTTACAAGGAGATCACCGGTGTTACCGGCCGCGGCCCCGTTGCAAACGCAATCGTAAACTTCTACAACAGCGGTTCTGCATCCTTCATGACAGTTGCGTTCGCAGGTACTTCTATCCTCATCGTAGTCGGTGTTATTCTTGAGACCGTACGTGAGCTTGAGGCACAGCTTACAATGCGCAACTACAAGGGCTTCCTTGATTGATACGACCCACAATAAATTCGGAGGTTAACTATGAATTTGATTTTATTGGGTGCCCCCGGCGCGGGTAAAGGCACACAGTCCGCAAAGATTTCCGAGAAGTATAACATTCCTGCAGTTTCGACCGGAGATATGCTCCGTGCGGCTATCAAGGCAGGAACCGAGCTTGGCGCATCCGCAAAGAGCTATATGGACGCAGGAAAGCTTGTTCCGGACGAGGTTGTCGTTGGTATCATAAAGGACCATCTTTCGACTGAGGCTTGTCAGAATGGCTTCATTCTTGACGGCTTCCCCAGAACGATCCCCCAGGCTGAGGCTCTCAGCGCAATGGGCGTTAAGATCGACGTCGTTCTCTCTATCGAGGTTCCCGATGAGAAGATCATCGCGAGAATGAGCGGACGCAGAGTTTGCTCTTGCGGTGCTTCCTACCACGTTGACTACATTCCCCCCAAGGTTGAGGGCGTGTGCGACAAGTGCGGAGCAAACCTCTATATCAGAGATGACGACTGTGCAGAAACAGTTGCAAACAGACTCAAAACCTACCATGCTCAGACCGAGCCCTTGAAGGATTTCTACTCCAAGCAGGGAAATCTTATCACGGTTGAGGGACAGGAGGAGGTCGCTGATACGACCGCTCTCGTTCTCGCAGCACTTGCAAAGGTCGAGGCATAAAATAAACCGAGGTAATTTCGGATGATTCAGTTAAAGAATCCGCTCCAGATCAAAGAGATGAAGGAAGCGGGAAGAATTACGGGCGAGGCGCTTCTTATAGCGCGCGAGCACATCCGAGAGGGCATTAGCACTTATGAGCTTGATAAGATCATAAGAAATCACATCGAGAAGCAGGGTGCTAAGCCTTCCTTCCTCGGATATCACGGATTCCCTGGAAGCGCTTGTATAAGCATAAACGACGAGGTCATTCACGGAATCCCCTCGAAGAAGAGATTTCTTTCTGAGGGTGACATCGTAAAGATCGACGTCGGAGCATATTACAAGGGCTATCACGGCGACGCCGCCAGAACTGTGGCGGTGGGCAAGGTCAGCGCAGAGGCGCAGAAGCTTATCGACGTAACGAGGGAAAGCTTTTTTGAGGGTATAAAGAAATTCCAGATCGGCAACCGACTCGGCGATATCGGTCACGCGATCGATGCTTACGTCGTTGCAAACGGATTTTCTACCGTCAAAAAGTATATCGGACACGGAATAGGTCAGGCGCTCCACGAATCTCCCGACGTACCGAACTACGGCACCGAGGGCAGAGGAACAAGACTTTGTCAGGGGTTGACGCTCGCGATCGAGCCGATGGTAAACATCGGACGGGACGACGTCAAGGAGATGGGTGACGGCTGGACGGTAAAGACCGCCGACGGAACTCTCTCGGCTCATTACGAAAACACGGTCGCGCTTACAAGCGAGGGACTTATAGTAATGACGCAGCTCGATTCTGATTTTTGAGTAAGTTACAACAAATATTTATCACTTAAAGAGGTAAAAAATGCCGAAAGATGACGTTATCGAATTTGAAGGCGAGGTAGTTGAGGTACTTCCCAATGCCGTCTTCAAGGTAAAGCTTCCCAACGGGCATATAGTTTTAGCCCACCTTTCGGGAAAGCTCAGAATGAACTATATCAGAATTTTACAGGGTGACCACGTAACCGTAGAGGTTTCGGTATACGATCTCACTAAGGGACGTATCACGTGGCGATCCAAATAAAAACACGATTTTACTTTCGCCGCCAAGGCGGCAAAAAATACTCTAAAGAAAGGTTGGTTTACAGAGATGAAGGTTAAACCGTCCGTAAAGAAGATCTGCGAGAAATGCAAGATCATCAAGAGAAAAGGTAAAGTCATGGTTATCTGCGAGAACCCCAAGCACAAGCAGAAGCAGGGTTGATCGAATAATCAGACTTTGATCCAACTCAATTTATACAGAGAGGTAATAACTAATGGCACGTATAGCAGGTGTTGATATTCCTAACAACAAGCGCGTTGAAATCGCCCTTACCTATATTTACGGTATCGGCCGCAAGAGCGCTAACGATATCCTCGCAGCTACCGGTATCAATCCCGATACCAGAGCAAAGGATCTTACTGAGGAAGAAATAGCAAAGCTCCGTGATGAGATCGAAAACTCTTACAGCGTTGAAGGTGACCTCCGTAGAGAAGTTTCCCTTAACATCAAGAGAATGGTAGAAATTAACTGCTACCGCGGTATCAGACACAGAAAAGGTCTTCCCGTAAGAGGTCAGAGAACCAAGACCAATGCGAGAACAAGAAAAGGTCCCGCAAAGACCATCGCAAACAAGAAGAAGTAATAAAGGAGTGGCATAAAAAATGGCAAAGGTAACAAAAAAAGTCGTTAAAAAGCGCCGCGAAAAAAAGAATATTGAAAAGGGTGCTGTTCACATTCAGTCCACTTTCAATAACACTATCGTAACTATCACAGACGTTTACGGAAACGCAATTTCGTGGGCATCTGCAGGCGAGCTTGGTTTCAAGGGCTCCAGAAAGAGCACTCCCTTCGCAGCACAGTCCGCTTCTGAGACCGCAGCTAAGGCAGCAGTTGAGCACGGCCTTAAGTCTGTTGAGGTTTACGTAAAGGGTCCCGGTTCGGGACGTGAATCGGCAATCCGTGCACTTGAGACCGTAGGACTCCAGATCACCATGATCAAGGACGTTACTCCTATTCCTCACAACGGATGCAGACCGCCTAAGCGCAGACGCGTATAATTTTAACAGGAGGTTTTTGAAAAATGGCAAGATATACAGGTCCCGCATGCAAGCTCTGCCGTAGAGAAGGCAAGAAGCTTTACCTTAAGGGTGAGAGATGCACCAGCGGTAAGTGCGCACTTGAGCGCAGAAACACAGCTCCCGGCCAGCACGGTGCAGCTAAGAAGAAGATGGGCGAGTACGGTATGCAGCTTCGTGAGAAGCAGACTACCAGAAGATACTACGGCGTTCTTGAAAGACAGTTCAAGAACTACTACGAGGAAGCAGCTCGTAAAGAGGGTATGACCGGTGAGAACCTTCTCATCCTCCTTGAGCGCCGCCTTGACAACACCGTATTCAGAATGGGTCTTGCAGAGTCTCACAGAGAAGCTCGTCAGCTCGTTCTCCACGCACACTTTACTCTCAACGGTAAGAAGGTTAACATTCCTTCTATCCTTGTAAAGCCCGGTGACGTTATCGCAGTTAAGGAATCCAGCCGTGACTCCGCTAAGATAAAGGCACTCGCAGAGGCTCTTGAAAGCAAGAACGCTCCCAAGTGGCTTGACGTAGACAAGACCAATCTTCAGGCAAAGGTTGTATCCTTCCCTGCAAGAGAAGACATCGACTACGATTTCAACGAGCAGCTTATCGTCGAGCTTTACTCCAAGTAATACCGCATAAAATTCGGATTGTGCGGTGTTACTTAGCCGACGCAGCCCGAAGACCAAAGCACAGAATTTTTATCAGCGCTTTAAAGAAAATTATAACAGGAGGTTTTATTTGGAATGATTGAGATAGAGAAGCCTAATATTACTACCGCCGAAATGAGCGAAGACGGTTCGTTTGGCACATTCGTGATCGAGCCCCTTGAAAGAGGCTTTGGACACACTCTCGGTAACTCGCTCCGCAGAGTTCTTTTGAGCTCTCTTCCCGGTTACGCTGTTACCAACATCAAGATCGATGGAGTTCTTCACGAATTCTCCACTATCCCCGGCGTATCTGAGGACGTAACTGAGATCGTTCTCAACGTAAAGGGAATTACCGCAAAGCTCAACTGTCAGGGCCCCAAGACCGTATTTATTGACGTTGTTGGTGAGCATGACGTTACAGCCGGCGATATTAAGCAGGATTCGGACATTGAGATCCTCAACCCCGATCATCACATCGCAACCGTAGCAGAAGGCGAGAGATTCTACATGGAGCTCACCTTTAACTGCGACAGAGGTTACGTTTCGCAGGAGCGCAACAAGCAGCTTCACAGCGATATGATGGGTATGAATTCTTCAATGCCGATCAACACGATTTATACGGACTCGATCTACACGCCCGTATATAAGGTAAATTACACAGTTGAAAGCACTCGCTCGGGAAGCAACACCGACCTTGACAAGCTCACGCTCGACGTACTTACCGACGGTACAATTTCAGCTAAAGAAGCGGTTTCGCTCGGAGCCAAGATTCTCAATGAGCATCTCAACTTGTTTGTAGATCTTTCTGATGATGCAAAGAAGACAGAGATAATGGTTGAGAGAGAAGAAACCATCAAGGAAAAAGTCCTTGAGATGACCATTGAGGAACTTGACATGTCTGTTCGTTCCTTCAACTGTTTGAAGAGAGCAGGCATTGATACAGTAGAAGATCTTACCAATCGTACCGAAGAGGATATGATCAAGGTTAGAAACCTTGGTAAGAAGTCGCTTGACGAAGTTATTCAGAAGCTCCATTCGCTTGGCCTTGACCTTAAGCGCGAAGAGGAGTAAGAAATTTAGATTAATTAAGCAGAAGGAGGGAAACAGAAATGCCCGGAACCAGAAAACTTGGCAGACCTACCGCACACAGAAAAGCAATGCTTCGCGGAATGGTTACCCTGCTGCTTGAGAACGGACAGGTAGAGACCACTCTCACCAGAGCAAAGGAAGTTCGTTCCATCGCAGAAAAGATGATTACACTTGGCAAGAAGAACACTCTTGCAAGCCGCAGAGCTGCTCTTGCATACATCACCAAGGAGGACGTTGTAACTAAGTTGTTCAACGAGATCGCTCCCAAGTATGCAAATAGACAGGGCGGTTACACTCAGATCTTCAAGATCGGCGCTCGCCGCGGCGACGCTGCTGAAATGGCTATCGTTCGTCTTATCGACGAGGCTGCTGAGTAATTAAATAAAAATGGACGGAGGCAAATGCTTTCGTCCATTTTGTTTTAAATTGTAAATTTTTGAAATGATGTTGACATCAAAGGTCAAAAATGATATCATAAAAGAAGAGAATTTGTGTTCTGCCCGAGTGGTGAGAAGTCGATCCTCAATAATTTTTTGAGAGGAGAATAGCTCATGTCCGATATGGAAAGAGATCAGCTTGAAAACGAAGAGCTTGTAGACGAAGAAGCTACCAAAGAAGCTGTTGAAGACGAAGCGGTCGAAAAGCTTGGCGACGATGAGGAAATCAACGTCGACGACATCGAAGGACTTGACGATTTTGAAATATTTGCAGATATTGAAAAGAATAAAGAAGATGAAGATGGTGCGGAGGAGATTGCCGAGAGTGATGACTCGCTTGCCGAATTTGACGAGGTAGAGTCTGAATACGAGCAAGCTCTTGACGCTGACGAGGACTCTCTTGAGGATCAGATGGTGCTTGACGGCTTTGAGGATCTTGAGGATATCAAGAGCTTTGAAGAGGATAAGGACTTTGAGGGCGTTGAGGAGATCCGTGAGGAGCAGATCGAGGAGCAATTTGAAACCCTCGGTGAGATGCTTGACGGCAAAAAATACGCCGAGTTTGCAAGAACTATCAGTGAGCTTAATCCCGTCGACGTGGCGGATTTCTTCCTTGAGCTTTCGCCCAAGAGAATCCCCGGAGTGTTTAAGCTTCTGAAGAAGGATATCTCTGCTGAGGTTTTTGCCGAGCTTGACAGCGACGTGCAGGAGAAGATCATCTCCGCAATGACAGACCGAGAGATCTCGTTCATTATCGAGGAGCTTGCGGTTGACGATGCGGTTGACATGCTCGACGAGCTTCCCGCAAACATGGTAGCGCGTATAATGAAGAACGCGAGCATTGAAACGAGAGCCGAAATTAACCGTTTCTTAGCTTATCCCGATTTCAGCGCGGGAAGCGTAATGACGGCAGAATACGTCGATCTCAGAGCAAATATGACCTGTTCTCGCGCCATTGAACACATAAGAAGAACAGGAGTTGATAAGGAAACCGTTTATATTGCCTACGTTACCGACGCGAGCCGAGTTTTACAGGGTACGGTTCACTTTAAAGACCTTATTTTCTCTGACGGCGACAAGCTCGTCGGCGATATAATGGAAACCGATATAATTTACGCGACGACGCACGACGATAAGGAATACGTAGCGGACACGATCTCAAAGTACGGTCTGTTGGCGCTTCCTATCGTTGATAAGGAAAACAGACTTGTCGGTATCGTTACGGTTGACGACGCTATTGAGGTCATTCAAGACGCGGCGACCGAGGATATCGAAATGATGGCAGGTATTACGCCGTCTGATAAGTCGTATATGAAGACGGGTGTGTGGGAAACCTGGAGAAAGCGTTTTCCGTGGCTGCTCGTGCTTATGATCTCGGCAATTTTCTCAAGCGCGATAATCACGCATTACGAGTCGGCAATCGGCACTTATGCGATTTTGACGGCATTCTTCCCGATGCTTATGAACACGGGCGGTAATGCGGGAAGCCAGTCGTCTGTTGCGATAATCCGTGCGCTCTCGCTTGACGAGATCGAGCGCGGCGATTTTTTCCGCGTTGTCTGGAAGGAATTCCGCGTATCGCTTATCTGCGGTATCGGACTTAGCGCGGCGTGCTATATAAAGACTATTCTGATCGATTTCGGATGTCAGTTTACAAGTGAAAACTTTATTATAGCGGGTATTATCAGTATCACGGCATTTTTTGCGGTCGTAGTCGCGAAGATTATCGGTACGATATTGCCGATGGGCGCAAAAAAGATAGGTCTTGACCCCGCGGTCATGGCATCGCCCTTTATTACGACGATCGTTGACACCATTACTCTCGTTATTTACTTTGGAATTGCATCGAGAGTGCTGAATTTCTAAGCAAAGGATCAGGGAAATGAACAACCAGGACAACAAGGATTTTTATAATAACAACGTATCAAGTGCAAATCAGCTTAAGGACAGCGACAAAACGTCGTTTGACGGAGAAGAAGGTCTTAAGGTGCTTTTTATCGGCAACTCGATAACAAGACACGGTGTTCTTGAGAGCATTGGTTGGTATCAGGACTGCGGCATGGCGGCGTCCTCGCCTGACAAGGACTACGTTCATCAGACCGTAAAAATGCTTGAGGAAAAGTACGGTAAGGTTCAGTTCTGTATCGCGCAGAGATCGGACTGGGAGGGCAATTTTACGACCCCCAACACGCGCGACTATTTTAAGGAGGCGTACGATTTTGACGCCGACATTGTGATCTTCCGTCTTGGCGAGAACGTAAGAATGACGCAGTACGAGCACATGGAGATATTTGCAAACGCGCTTATTGATGCTATGAGATATCTTACCGAGGGCAGACGTGCAAAGCTTGTTGTGACCGACACGTTTTGGAGAAACCAGTACATCAATACCTCAATAGAAAAGGCGTGCGCGGTTATGGGCGTTGAGAGTGTAAAGCTTGGCGACCTTGGTGACGACGACAGCATGAAGGCGCTTGATCAGTTTGAGCACGGCGGCGTCAGAATTCACCCCGGCGACAAGGGCATGAAGGCAATCGCCGACAGAATCGTTGCAAAGATTGATGAGATAATGTAAAAATATCCCTCGCTTGTTCGTGACAAACACTCGAAGAGCGGGGATATATTTTTGAAAGGGGAAACGGTATGGCAAAAAAGATAGAGATGCCCTTGTCACACGCGAGAGAGCATATTGGCAATTTTTTTGGTGGCGATGTTGAGCTGATAGAAGCCTTTTACGCCATCTGTGATCATATAATCGGGCTTAATCCCGATCTGGTCGTCCGCTGTCAGCGTGAGATCATCGGTGTGGCGAGAATAGGTGAATATTACCGATTTTACGTGTCGCTTGATGAAGGTAAATTTTATATTAAATATAAAAACATCGGGGTAAAGGAAGAGCTTATACCGTCGGAGATAGAGAAATATAAAGAGCTAAATGTCGCGTGCTGCGAATATTTTGATGAAAACAGGGATCACCTGATCAGCAGAACGCATTATAACCGAGTTGAACGAATGCGCATTAAAGAAAAAAACAACGGATACGAGGTGCCCAGGTTTTTATCTCCCGAGGACCTTGAAAAGTGGAAAAAGATACACGAAAAGGGTATAAAAGCTCTTGAATGCGCAACGGTATATCTTGATGACGAAGAGTTTGAGTGCATATACGGCAGCTTTTTTAACATAATTTTAGATGCGATCTCTGATTTAGCGATAGTTGATCAAAGGGACAGAGATATAATTTTGAATAGAATACTTTATCCGCACCGCCTGACCTTGCAGGAACTTGGCGACTGGTACGGAGTCAGCCGAGAGTGCATCCGACGGCGAGAAAGGTCTGCTTGGCAGAAGATGCAAAGACGTATTATTTCATCAAGAAGAACGTGGAATCCGTCGTACAGAATAAGAATTGCAGACCTTCTTGTAGACATTCGCGATGAGGCGGTAGCTTCAACAGTTGAAAGAGTGTTTGCGCGCAATAACGCGCTTGGACAATTGATGCAATCATATTACGGATTTTAAAATGAAACGACCTCCGACACAGTCGGAGGTCGTTTTTGCTTATTTCTTATCCTTCAGCGGCTTTTTGGTGCCGTCGGGGTACTGAACAACGGTATTGTCGAGCTGCTGGCGGAAATTCTTACGGAATTCTGCCAGAAACTCCTGACGCAAGCGGTCGCGGTCAGCGATCTCATCGGGTGTGAGAGTTTCGCCTGCCTTGATGCGCGCGGAATACTCGTTGAGCTTTTTTGTTCTTTCTGAGATTTGTTCCATATCGCTATTAACCTCTTATGTTAAGTCCAAGCTTGTAGGAGAGATCCTTGAGTATCTTGTTTGATACCTTGTCTGCTTCCTCAACGGTCAAGGTGCGGTCAGGCGCGCGGAGAATTACTCTGAACGCAACGCTCTTCTTGCCCTCGCCGATCTTTTCGCCGCGGAAGATGTCAAAGAGCTTGACGTCCTCGCATAGCTTGCCTGCCGCCTTTGCCATTACCTCCTCGATAGTGCCGACCTCAAGGTCTTCGTCACAGATGAAGGAGAAGTCACGGCTGGTTGCGGGGAACTTGGGAAGGGGCTTGTAGTCAATAGTCATATCAGCCGCGTTCCAGATCTCGTCGAAGGAAAGCTCTGCCGCGTAAACGGGGGTGGAAATACCGTAGTTATTTGCGGTCAAGGGGTGGATCTGACCGAAGGTGCCGAGGAGGGTTTCGCCCGCGTAGATCCTTGCGCATCTGCCGGGGTGGTACGCCGCGTCGTCGGAGCAGGAAACGAATTTAGCCTTCTCAATGCCTGCCTTTTCAAGAATGTTCTCGATTACGCCCTTGATAGTGTAGAAATCCTCGTCGCCGTACATACCAAGGGTAATGACCTTGTTTTCTGCGGGGAGCTTGGTTGCATCCTCGTCGGGAATGTATACGGTAGCCATCTCAAAGAGGCGCACGTTTTCGTTTGAGAAGTTGATGTTTCTCGCGATAACCTCAAGCATTGAAGGGAGAGCGATAGTTCTCATAACGCTCGTGTCCTCGCCGAGAGGATTCGAGATAACAACGCTCTTGCGAAGGCTGCTATCTGCGGGAAGTCTTACCTTGTCGTAGTATTTGGGGGAGATGAAGGAGAATGTCTGGATCTGATCGCAGCCCATACCATAGAGAGCCTCCTCAAGATCGACCTCAAACTGCTGCTTGGGTGTTCTGCCGCCCTGAGTGGTTTCTGCGTAGATGCAGGTAGACTTTATCTTATTGTAGCCGTAAATTCTGATGATCTCCTCTGCGATGTCGTTCATGCAGGTGAGGTCAGCGCGGAAGGAGGGAACTGTGATCTCGTTGCCCTCAACCTTACATTCAAGGCGCTCAAGCACGCTCTTCATATAGTCGTAGTCAAGTTCAACTCCGAGGAACTTGTTTATCTTGTCAACCTCAAGGGGAAGAACGACTGCCTCGGGCTTTGTGGGGTAAACGTCGATAGTGCCGTCAACCACGTCACCTGCCGAAAGCTCCTCAACAAGCTGACAAGCGCGGAGAAGTCCTGCCATACAGTTGTTGGGATCAAGTCCCTTTTCAAAGCGGGAGCTTGATTCTGTTCTCATGCCGTTCTTCTTTGCGGTAACGCGAACAGAGGGGCCTGAGAAGCAAGCCGACTCGAAGACGACGGTGGTAGTGCCGTCCTTGATCTCGCTATTAGCTCCGCCCATAACGCCCGCAAGCGCGCAAGCCTTCTTCTCGTCCGCGATAACGAGCATCGTGCTATCAAGCACGTGATCCTTGTCGTCAAGCGACTTGAAAAGCTCGCCGTCATTTGCGCGGCGCACGTTGATCGCAGAGCCTGAAAGCATAGCGTAGTCGAACGCGTGCATGGGCTGACCGTATTCAAGCATTACGTAGTTGGTGATGTCAACGATATTGTTGATGGGGCGAACGCCTGCCGCGCGGAGTCTCATTCTGAGCCAGAGGGGCGAGGGAGCGATCTTTACGTTCTTTACTACCTTTGCCGCGTATCTGTAGCAGAGGTCGCTGTCGCTGATCCTGACCGAGAGATAATTCTCGATCTTGTCGCCGTCGCCAGCACCTTTAACCGTAGGCGCGGGAACGCTGAAGGGCTTATCAAAGCTGATAGCCGTTTCTCTTGCAAGTCCGATAACGGAAAGACAGTCGGGGCGGTTTGAGGTGATCTCAAACTCAACGACGGTGTCGTTAAGAAGGAGAGCGTCCTTGATGTCCATGCCGACCTTGTCCTCAAAACCTTTCCCGAGAATGAGGATTCCGTCCTCACAAGCCTTTGGCATATCGTGGAGAGTGAGGTTAAGCTCGGAAATTGAGCAAAGCATACCGTTGGATTCAACTCCGCGGAGCTTTCCTGCCTTGATGGTTATATCGCCGGGGAGGTGTGCCACGGGAATTGCCGCGGGAACGATATCACCTGCGTGTACGTTCTGCGCGCCAGTTACGATCTGGGTAACCTCGCTGCCGATGTCGACCTGACAGATCCAGAGGTGATCGGAGTCGGGGTGACGCTCCATGGAAACTACCTTTGCCACCTTGACGTTCTGAATGTCGTCGCCAAGGACCTCGTAGCCCTCGACCTTGGAGCCCGTATCGGTCATTCTGTCGCAATATTCCTTGACGGTTATGCCGTCTGTATTTGTAAAATCGTGAAGCCATTTAAGTGAAAGATTCATTATTATTACCTACCTTTCCCGATCAGAACTGCTCGATGAATCGAACGTCATTGTCATAGAAGTGACGGATGTCGTCGATGTGGTATTTGAGCATAGCAATTCTCTCAACGCCCATACCGAACGCAAATCCGCTGTAAACCTCGGGATCGATGCCGCAGTTGCGGAGAACGTTGGGGTGAACCATACCTGCGCCGAGGATCTCGATCCAGCCCTCGCCCTTACAAAGTCTGCAGCCCTTGCCGCCGCACATAAAGCAGGAGATGTCAACCTCGGCGGACGGCTCGGTGAAGGGGAAGTGGTGGGGACGGAAGCGGATCTTTGTGTCCTCTCCGAACTCGGTCTTTGCGAAGGTTTCAAGCATACCCTTAAGGTCGCCCATGGTGATGCCCTTGTCAACTACAAGTCCTTCCATCTGGTGGAAGAGGGGGGAGTGAGTCGCGTCCATAGCATCGCTTCTGTAAACTCTGCCGGGGGAGATTATGCGGATCGGAGGCTTCTGCTGCTCCATCGTTCTCGCCTGAACGGGAGAGGTCTGGGAGCGGAGAAGGATATTATCGGTGATGTAGAAGGTGTCCTGCGTATCGCGCGCGGGGTGATTTTCGGGGATGTTGAGCGCCTGGAAGTTGTAGTAGTCGTACTCAACCTCGGGGCCCTCGGCGATAGAGAAGCCCATACCGATAAAGATGTTTTCAAGGTCGCGCTGAACGAGCGTGAGGGGGTGGCGGTGGCCAACCTTTGCCTTTTTGCCGTCAACGGTTACGTCAAGCTTTTCAGCCTTGAGCTGAGCGTCAAGAGCCTGTGCCTTCAGCACGGTCTTTTTCTCGGTAATTGCCGCCTCGATCTCGGCTCTTACCTCGTTTGCGATCTGACCTACTACGGGGCGCTCCTCAGCCGAAAGCTGACCCATTCCGCGAAGAACGGCGGTAAGCTCGCCCTTCTTGCCGAGATACTTGATACGGAGCGCCTCAAGAGCCGCGTCGTCAGTCTCGGGGGAGGCGATAGCTTCAAGAGCCTCCGCTTTGATGCGATTCAAAGTTTCTTTCATTGTTTTTTCCTTTCTTTTCGGGGTGTTACCCCGAACCCCACAAGAAAACTTTTAGGCAAAAGTTTTCTTGACTTCCAAAACCTTTAAAAAAAGGTTTTTGGGGAATATATTGATAAATTTATTTTTTTAAAGTTTTTGCCAAGCTTTTTCCAAAAAGCTTGCGCCAATCCAACGCGCGTAGCGTTGGTCGCTCGTCGCAACGAGCGAAATACCCCTATCGTTCAAAGCGCCACGAGGGGGGAGCTTCGCTTGCGAAGCTGGGGGAACACACAAGTGGGGGTTCCCCCATTTATGCGTAAAAACATAAAAAATCCCAATCCTCTTTCGAGAATTGGGACGAAAAATCATAATTTTCCGTGGTACCACCCACATTTTGACCTTGCGTAAAACAAAGCCAACACTTTGCCTGACGGTTAACGGTGTCATGCCGTGCAGGGCTAATCACGCGATAGAAACGCGCTTTGACCGAGCAAGCTCCGAAGGGAAATGCCGCACATTCGCATATATCTGCTCGCACCGACCGCAGACTCTCTGAAATATACATTGAACATGGGCTGACTTCATCATAGCCTTTCGTTTATTACATCTAATATATTATACCACTATTTTTTATTGCACGCAAGTGTGCGATATGTAAAAAAAGTGATATGTATCCACTTCCAATTTGTTTATTTTGACGATAGATGCCTTAAAAAATCCCGTAATGGAAAAGCAGATATACCGCAACCGCCTGAGCGGCAATGATAAGCGGAATGCCGAGCATGAATTTTACGTGCTTGGTCTTGTGGCGAACCGTAAGCATACAAAGATACATCGCAACGCCGCCGCCGAGCGCCGAGAGCAAAAGAAGCGTTTTTTCGGGTACGCGGAGCTTGACGTTGTTCTTTTTCGATATCTTCTTGTCGTAGATGCAAACGATGACCGAGATCAGCGACATTATAAGAAGATATGCCGCAATAATCGTCAAAAGCATGTTTTCTTGGATAAATTCAAGCATTTTCTTGTTCCTTTTTAAGAGTTTTGGAAAAGGGTTAGGGGGTTGCACAGACTTCGCTAGTGCGGTGAGTTTTATGCTGTGCATAAAACGTCACTACGCCGCAAAAGCGGCTAGGGAAGGGAAAAAACTTTTTCAAAAAGTTTGTCCCTTCCCCCATAATCTCCATTAAATCTTAATTCTTAGGAAAGCTGTCCTTAAGTCCTACAACGCGGTTGAAGGTCTTTTCGTTCTTTGTGTCCTTGCAGAAATAACCCATTCTTACGAACTGGAAGCGTTCGCCGGGCTTTGCGTCGTCAAGGCAAGGCTCGATCATCGCGCCGTCGATCCTTGTAAGCGAGTCGGCGTTGAGGAAATCGAGGTAGGTCTTGCCCTCGGGCACGTCTGCGGTGTTCTCGATATTGAAAAGTCTGTCGTAGAGCATAAGCGATGCAGGCTTTGCATACTTAGCCGAGAGCCAGTGGATAGTACCCTTGATCTTTCTGCCGTCTATCGGATTGCCGTTGCCGCTCTCAAGGTCTGCGGTTGCGTGGATGCACTTGATAGATCCGTCCTCATTCTTCTCAATACCCGCGTACTTGATGATATAACCGCCCATAAGACGAACCTCGCCGTCGGGCTTAAGACGGAAGAACTTGGGAGGCGGAACCTCGGCAAAATCGTCCGCGTCGATGTATATCTCGCGTGTCATAGGCACGTCGCGGCGGCCAAGCTCCTCCTTCTGAGGATGGTTGGGAAGACTGAGCAGCTCCTCCTTGTCCTCGGGGTAGTTGTCGATAATTACCTTGATGGGATTTGCGATTGCAACGCGACGGAGCGCGTTTTCGTTAAGATCGTCGCGCACGCAAGCCTCAAGCTGACGGATGTCAACGGTGTGGTCGGTGTTGGTAACTCCTGCCTCGCGAACGAAGTTAAAGAGCGCTGTGGGAGTGTATCCGCGACGGCGAAGACCGCAAAGGGTAGGAAGACGGGGATCATCCCAGCCGTCAACGTGATTTTCCTCAACGAGCTGACGGAGGTAACGCTTGGACATTACAGTGTAGGTGATGTTCATTCGTCCGAACTCCCACTGATGAGGCTTCTGCTCGAAGCCGATTCTGTCAACAACCCAGTCGTAAAGGGGACGGTGGTTTCTGAACTCACTTGAGCAGAGCGAGTGGGTGATACCCTCAAGCGCGTCCTGAATGGGATGCGCGAAGTCGTACATGGGGTACACGCACCATGTGTCACCCTGACGGTGATGGTGAATGTGCTTTATTCTGTAAATAACGGGATCGCGGAGATAGGGATTGTCGCTTGTGGGATCGATCTTCGCGCGGAGAGTGCGCGCGCCGTCGGGGAACTCGCCGTTCTTCATTCTCTCAAAGAGGTCGAGGTTTTCCTCGACGCTACGGTTACGGTAGGGAGATTCCTTGCCTGCGACCGCGCGGTCTGTGCCCTTGTAGTCGGTGATCTCCTCTTTAGAGAGGTCGCAAACGTACGCGTCGCCCTGCTTGATGAGCTGAACTGCGAACTCGTAGCACTTGCCAAAGTAGTCCGAGCCGTAGAAAACGCCGCCCGTAGGAGTTGCGCCGAGCCACTCAAGGTCCTCGCGGATAGAGCGGACGAACTCATCGGATTCCTTTGCGGGATTGGTGTCGTCGTAACGGAGGTTGAAAAGTCCGTTATACTTATTCGCTACGTCGGTGTTGACGCAGATAGCCTTTACAGAGCCGATGTGGAGATATCCGTTAGGCTCGGGAGGGAAACGTGTGTGGATCTTAAGACCGGGGTTTGTTGTGAGATCGCTGTCAATGATCTCGTGTATAAAGTTGCTGTTTGTGTTTTCCATTTTATTTTGTCCTTTCGGAGAGAGGAGATTAGTAGTTTACTCTTTGAAAAGGAAAACCCCACTTGTGGTTTCTCACTTCGCCTTTGGCGAAGTACTCCCACCAGAGGTTCCCCCTCTTTTCGCCTTGCGGCGAAAATTCACCTTTCGGGCGCTTTGAACGATAAGGAAGTTTCGCACTCTGCGGAGTGCGACCGCCGATCGCGGCGGCTCCGACGAGCTTTTGAAAAAGCTCGAGCAAAACTTTTTAAGAGAGGGAGGTGATCATTCTATTTATGCGCTCTACTGTCTTTTCCTTGCCGATTATCTGCATTACGGTGTAGAGATCGGGCGCATTCTGCTTGCCGGTTACCGCTACTCTGATGAACATGCTGATATCGGCTACGTTACCCTTGAATGCGGTGGGGTCTGCCTTGTACGCCTTCATATCGGAAGCAAATCCGAGCGAGTCGGCGATAGCCTTGACCTTATCAAACCAAGTATTCATATCGTCGGCGTAGTCGTAGGTAGCGATGAACTTTTCAAGCGTTGCGATAATGTCTGCCTTGTCAAAGCTCTCGGGATACTGATCTTCAACGGTGAAGAACTGATCATAGAAGAATCCCATATAGGGCTTTGCGTCTGCCCAGGTTGCAAGGTCTTTTCTCGGCTTCTTGCCGCCGCGACCGATCGCAAATATCTTCTCGGCAAACTCGCGGTCAGATGCAAGCGCTTCGCCAAGCTCGCGGTCAAATTCAAGCGCCCACGCGGTCACCTTTTCGGTTACTTCTGTGGCAGACATGCGCGAGATGATATTCTTTGAAACGTCGTTGAGCTTGCCGAAATCAAAGAGGCAGCCCGAAACAGACATCTTCTTGATATTGAAGGGGAAATCAGTATAGGGCTTGTCCGCGTTCTGCATATGCCACTCCTCGTAGTTTGAGTTGAGAAGCGTCATAATGTACTCGCAAACTGCCTCGGGGCAGTAGCCCATACGTGTGTAGTCGTCCATATTCGCGCCCATGTCGCGCTTTGAAAGCTTCTTCTTGTTACCCGCCTCGTCAAGCTTCATGATCTGCGCGATGTGCATGTACTTGGGAAGCTTGAAGCCGAGGAAGGAGAAGAGCTGAATATGCTTTGCTAAGCTTGGCAGCCACTCCTCGCCGCGAATGACGTGTGTCGTGCCCATAAGGTGATCGTCGACTGCGTGAGCGAAGTGGTAGGTGGGAATTCCGTCGGATTTGAGAAGAACGAAGTCCTCGTCGTTTTCTGGAATTTCAAGAGTACCCTTGACAAGATCAGTGAACTTGGTCTTTTTCTCGGGATCGCCCGATGCGAGAATTCTCACTACGAAGGGGTGACCTGCCTCCAGATGCTCCTCGACCTCCTCAATGGTAAACTCACGGCGGGCAAGCATTTCTGCGCGCTTTTTCTCGGCCTCTGCCTGCCAGTCGGTGTTCTTTATTTCTTCTTTTTTGTTTACTGCCTGTAATTCGTCAAGCTCCTCCTCGGTGGTGAAGCAGGGATATGCCTTGCCCTCACGGACGAGCTGCTTTGCAAATACATGGTATATAGGCCCTCTCTGGCTCTGCTTGTAGGGACCGTACGCGCCCTTGTCTGCGATATTTCCGTTTTCGTCGAGGATTGCACCCTCGTCGAAGTTGATTCCGTACTTTGCAAGGGTCTTGATAAGTCCCTCTGCCGCGCCCTCAACCTCACGCTTTGCGTCGGTGTCCTCAATTCTGAGGTAGAAAACGCCTCCCGACTGGTGAGCAAGACGCTCGCCGACGGTGGAGGGGAAAAGTCCGCCGAAGTGAACGAATCCCGTGGGGCTGGGTGCAAATCTTGTTACCTTTGCGCCCTCGGGGAGAGTACGCGCGGGGTATCTTGCCTCAACGTCGGCGGGGGTATCGGTGACGTGGGGGAAGAGAAGCTCTGCAAGATAATTGAAATCCATATTTATATTTCCTTTCTGATAGTCAACTTACATAAAATACAGGGTGTCAAGGGCCGCGCCGAGCTTTTCGGTGTAGCCGTGACCTGGGTATATCGTAAGGCTCTCGTCAAGCTCACGCAAGGAGAGCAGGGAGCGCGCCAAGGTCGAAGCGTTTCCTCCGTAGAGGTCGCATCTGCCGTATCCCGATGAGAAAAGCGTGTCACCCGTTATTAAAATTTTACTCTCGCGGTTTAAAATACACATTGACCCCTTTGAGTGACCGGGCGTTGCGATTATTTCAAGCTTTTCGTTGCCAAGAGTCAGCGTGTCGCCGTTTTTTAAGGCCTTTTCGGCGGGCTTGTACGCATGATCCTTGCCAAAGAAGATAGCGTAGGCATTTTTCTCGCCGTCGGTAAGCATCTCGGCGTCGTATTCGTGGATATAGGCGGGAGCGTTTGTCAGCTCGCGAAGCTCGTCAAGTGAGAGCAGATGGTCAAAATGACCGTGAGTCAGAATTATAAAATCGAGCCTTGCGCCCTTGCTATTTATAAAATCGGTTATTTTCTCTGCCGACGCGCTTGGATCTACCACCGCCGCGTGTCCATCGCTGATAAGAATATAGCAATTCGACGCCCACGAGCCCGGAAAAAGGTTATATATTTCCAAAAGGCTGACCTCACTTTCCTTAATATCTCAATACATTACCATTTTATAGTATAGCACATTTTTTTGCTTTTGTCTACATTATTATTAAATTACTTGATAAAAAAAGCTCAAAATTCGCTTACTTTTGCATATTTCTGAATCCGTGCGGAGATGTTGAATACTTGTTCTTGAAAATTCGGTAAAAGTAGCTCATGCTTCCAAATCCGCAGGAGTAACAAATTTCTATTATTGGGATATCTGTACGCGATAGCAGGCTTGCGGCATGGTTTAAGCGAAGCTCGTTTATGTATTCCGCTAAGGTTATACCGCAATATTTTTTTACACTTCTTGCCAGATGCTCGCGGCTTTTACCCGAAAGAGAGATCATTCTGTCCATACCTGCGGCAAAGTTTTCGGGACGCTCCATCTTTGAAAGCAGGGAGGAAAGCCATACGGGGAGAGAATTTTGCGTTGCCTGCCGCGAGAAATTGAAATGCCTTGAGAAAACGTCTGCAAGAATTGCGCGCATCTTGACCTTTAGTGCTTTTTTGTCCTGCCAGTTGACTATATTAAGCTCGCTGATCTGTGAGAGCAGCCTTTTTTTCTCTACTACGCTCAAATTTACAGTCGGGGGCATATCACAAGAGAGTAATTCGTCTGACGGGAAGTCGGGTGACAGAAAAATGAAGAGCTGCCTTGCGGTTTTACTTGAAAAGGCGAGATTTATGTATGTCGTCTTTCGGCTTTCGGGCTCGTCGTATATATATCCGTGAGTATCGTCGGGACGTATGAAAACAAGGCTACCCTCGGGTAGCTTTTGCACTATTCCGTTTACCAAATGGGTAACCGTGCCTTCGACAGTCAAAAATATCTCGTAGAAATCGTGGGAATGAGGATAAAAGATGTCGTTTTCACCGTAGACGTACTGATAAAAGCACTCGGCTGTCGTGTCGACGTTGTATGTGTGTGTCAAACGTGGATATTCGCTCATATATAGCCTCCGAAAATATCACTATAATATAATGATTTTATCATAATAAAGGAAGAATGGCAAGCCCTTTTTATTATATAATGAAAAAAAGTAAAAATCGGCTTTGGAGGTATGATATAATGAAAAAAATGCATCTTATATGCAATTCTCATATCGATCCCGCGTGGCTTTGGCGCTGGAATGAAGGGCTCGCCGAAACACTCTCGACCTTCCGCGTTGCAGCGGATTTTTGCGAGCAGTACGACGGATTCGTTTTTAATCATAACGAATCGTTGCTGTACGAATGGGTGGAGGAGCACGAGCCTGAGCTTTTCGAGAGGATAAAGAAGCTCGTCAAATGTGGAAAGTGGGCGATAATGGGAGGCTGGTATCTCCAACCCGATTGCGTAATGCTTTCGGGAGAAAGCTTTCTGTCGCAGATAGAGCTTGGACACGAATATTTTCTTGAAAAATTCGGTGCAAAACCGACTACCGCTATCAATTTCGATCCCTTCGGTCATTCCCGTGGGCTTGTGCAGATATTAAAAAAGAGCGGATACGACAGCTATATGTTCATGCGTCCGCATAAAAAGTATCCTCGAGATTTTATCTGGGAGGGCTACGATGGCAGCAGGATTAAGGCGCACAGCATCTTTGACGGATACGGAGGAGGAGCAAGCAAGGTCTTTGTTTGGACTGATAATCTTTGCAAGGATGATGGCATAGATGTGGGCTCGTGCCACTGGGGTGTAGGAAATCACGGAGGCATGCCGTCAAGACAAGCACTTGAATCGATCAACGAATTTATCAAAAATAAGACCGATTGTACCGTTCTCCACTCGACCTCTGAGGCATATATAGCTGAGGTTGACGAGGACAAGCTTGAGGTTTTCAGCGAGTCGCTTATTCCGACGATGGTTGGCTGCTATACTTCGGTCGTGAGAATTAAGCAGGCAAATCGCCGTCTTGAAAACAAGATCGCCCTGACGGAGAAGGCGATGAGCTATGCAAATATGCTTTGCGGAGCCGAGTATGACGGAGAGGAGCTTAAAAAAGCGAAAAAAGCACTCGCTTTTTGCCAATTCCACGATATATTGCCCGGTTCACATATAAAAAAGGTGGAGGAGGATTCGCTTTGCACTATGGGCTACGGCGAGGAGATAGCCGACAGACTTTACAACAAAGCCTTCTTCAAGCTCTGTGAGGGACAGAAAAAGGGAAATCACGGTGAGATTCCGATAATGATCTTCAATCCTCATCCTTATGAGGTAGAGGGTGAATTTGAAATGGGCTTTATGCTCCAGAATCAGAACTGGAACCGCGCGCAGTCTACGGTTGGCAAGGTCTACGACAAGGACGGCAATTTCCTGCCCACGCAGAACGAAAAGCCCGACTGCACATTCAATCTCGACTGGCCGAGAAAGATCAGCTTTAAGGCAAGGCTTGCCCCCTCGTCTGTAAGCAGATTTGACTGTAAGCTTGAGGCGATTGAGGGCGAGAGATGGCCGACCTATAACACTGACACCGATTTTGTTGAGGTGCGTAACGATAGAATGCACGCCATAATCAATAAAAAGACCGGACTTATAGAGAAATATGAAGTAGACGGCAAATCCTATCTTAAGAACGGCGGTGTGATCGAGGTCTACCGCGATTACGAGGACCCGTGGGGAATGTATGTCGATTCCTTTAAAAATTACGAGGGCAGCTTTGAGCTTATGAGCGATGCTGAGGCAAGTGAGTTCAGGGGATATCCCGACGATATACATCCTTGCGTTACGGTGATAGAGGACGGCGATGTGAGATGCGTGGTGCAGGCAATATTTAAGTATAAGAGAAATGCCGCGGTCGTTGAATACAGTCTTCCCAAGCACAGCTCGTATATTGACATCAAGGTGAGGATCTTTTCAAACGAATCCAACAAAATGATAAAATACCGATTTGATACGGCGTTTGCGGGAACTCCTTATGGCGAGACCGCGTTTGGAGAGGAGGCTCTTTTTAACGACGAGAAGGAGTCGGTATACCATAAGTGGTGCGGTATCAGAGGAGAGGACAAGTCGCTTTACGTTATCAATAACGGTGTTTACGGCGGAAGCTTTACCGATAAGAGCATAAAGCTGTCCCTGCTCCGCACACCCTCCTATGCCACGCATCCGATAAACGATTGGCAGATAGCACCCCACGACAGATATCTCGATCACGTCGATATGGGAGAGCGTGTCTTTAACTTCAGAATCACCGCCGACGATAATATTTCTCGCGCGGCGCAGGTCTTTAACGAGGCACCTCAGGTACTGTCCTTCTTTCCATCGGGTAACGGTGAGAAAAAGGGTACCGCCGTCAGAGTTGACAACGAGAAAATCATTCTTTCATCTGTCAGAAAAAAGAACGGCAAGTTTGTTTTAACTCTTTACAATTCGTCGTCAGATCCTCAAACTGCAACCGTTGAGCTTACCGCAATCGGCAAGTCGATTGCAGTCGCGCTTAAGGGATTTGAACTTACGACGGTTGAAATATAAACGAAAAAGAAGCACGGCAATCGCCGTGCTTCTTGATTTTAAATATTACTTCTTAGCTCTGGGCTTGAAGAAATATGCGTAGTTGGACGATTCCTCCTTGAATTCCTCAAAGGTGAGTACCGAGTAGGAGTCGCTTCCGAAGTAGGAGAGAGGATCCTCCTTGTAGGTATCAAACTTGGATTCAATGAAGGATGCTACCTTTGCAACGTAATCGTCAAAGTTCTTTACGGTCATCTTCTTGAGAGATTCTGCGCCGTAGTAGCTGGTCCACTTGTTGCCGCCGATGCCATTGTTGAGCTTAAGACCGTCGTTGATCATGTAAGCGGTCTTGTTATACACGATAGGCATAACGGGCATATCCTCCATGAGTATCTCCTCTGCCTTGTGGAGATTTGCGGAGCGGTTTGCGGTGTTCTTTTCGTTGTAGATCGCTTCGATAAGGCTATTGTATTCCTCAGAGTTGTATCCGGTGATATGTGGAGTAAGCTCGTAGTTGTCGGCAACCGACATATCCATTCCCGAGCCCGAGAACTGAAGCGCGAAGGGAGCGAGAACCGAGAAGGGGTCTACCGAGGGAGCAACGAGGTCAAGAAGAATTACCTCAAATTTGCCGTCGCGGAGATCCTCTGCGTAGAGGTCGTCGCAAATATCGGTAGGAATAGAGTCGGTGGGCTTGTAGTAGTCGTTGTTGGCAATTGTGCCGCGGAGCTTGATCTCAACGTCAAATCCGAGCTCGCACCAAGCGTCAACTATCATCTCGGCGATGAGCTTGTGGGATTCGTCATAAGCGGTAACAGTAAGCTCGAAGGAGTAATCCGAAGCGTCAACGCCTGCGCTCTTGAGGAGCTTTTTTGCCTCGTCAATATTCTTGCCAAGGTACTTGTAGCTACCCGACGCAACGTCACGGAAGAGGGACTTATGCGAGTTGGTATCGAACATACCGGGGGCAACGAGTCCGTCTGCCACCTCGGCAAACACGAGAGCCTCCTTGATAGCGTTACGGTCGATAGCCATTGAAAGCGCCTGTCTTACCTCCTTGATAGCGAAGAGCTTTTCTCCGTCTATCTCGGCGTTCTGGTTGAAGTAGCATACGCTTGTGGAAAGAGAATCCTTGACGATAGCCTGATCCTTATAGTCATCGCGGAGCGATACGGGAATGTCGTTCATATAAAGGATAGTGCCGTTGTCGTATGCCTCCTTGATATCCTCGTCGCTCATAGAGCAGTCAACGATGATTCTGTAAGGAGTGACCGATACGTCAAGCATCTTGTCCTTTTCGCTGTTTCTGTAATAGTATGCGTTTCTCTCAAGCACGAAGTTTGTAACCAACTGCTCGCGGAACCTCTGCGACTCGGTCTTTACAGACGTATCGTATATCGTCTCGCCGCCAACCTTGGTCGATTCGGTGTAGTTGAAGTCGTCATATCTTGTGCCGGACTTGTTGGTGAAGCTGATTCTTGAAAGCTTGAAGGGGCCGCTTGTAACCATCGTACCGGGCTTCTTTGCCCAGTCGTCGCTCTTGCTACCGCCTACCTTGTCCTCACGGAGAGGAGCGAGAGCCAGGCTTGTAAGGTTGAGAATGAACTGATCGTAGTCGATGGGCTTTTCAAACTGAATGGTTACTGTCTTGCCGTCGGCGGTAAGACCTATATCGTCCTTGGAGACCTCGCCCTCGTTATAAGCGCGGGCGTTCTTTATGTCAAAGAGAAGAGCTGCGGTGTTGTAGGAGTCCTTGAAGGAAAGCACTCTCTTCCACGCGAAAACTACGTCGTCTGCGGTGACGGGAGTGTTGTCAGACCAGTTGGTGTCTGCAAGCTCTATGTACATATAGTATTCGTCCGCATTGGGATCTTCCTTGACGGAGTATTCCTTTGCGAGAGAATTCTGCACCTTGCCCTTCTCGTCAAGAACGAAGAGGGTATCGAAAAGAAGACTTACGACTGATCTTGTTGCCTCGTTGACGTATGCACGGGTCGGATCGAGGTCGTAAACGTTTTCCGAAAGGTACATGATAATTTGCTCACCCTTGTCCTCTGCGGTAACGGGAATCTTGCCGCGCGAGCAGCCAGCCATTGCCGAGAAACAAATAAGAAGACAAACGAGCAACGCGATAATGCGCTTTGACATAATGGGTATCCTCCTGATTTGTGTGTATCGAAGCTAAAAATTGCGATTCTTCATAGTATTATATCATATTCTCTTCAATTAATCAATAGCGGAAAGCAACTTAATCGAATATTCGTGATTATGCACATATAATAAATTATTGATTTGTACAAAAAGTATATTTGATTGTTTAATAAATATATGCCCACGCGTATGCGCGCGCTGCGTTTAGCTTTTTTGAGGGCGTGACAGACGTAACACCGACGTTTTTCGGGTAGCAATGCATGCCGGCATTTAAATCCGCCTTTTGCATATATTAAACGAGAAAGCCGCCGACCTTCAAGTCGGCGGCGGAGGATTGGGGGAATTATTTTGATCTGCGGTCTATCATGCTTTTGAGAGTGAGAAACTCAACGAGGGTGATAAGAAGGCAAAGAAAAAGTCCGCCAAGAAGCGAGATGCTGCCGTTATCCATACTGCCGACGACTCCGAAGAAGGAGAAGAAGAGCGCGGTTGCAACGGTTGCCTTTTCGATCTTCACCATAAGCGCGCAGGTGAAGAACGCGACGATGGCGCATATAGCGGAAAGGAGCTTGTCGCCCACGCGCACGTCGGTTATGGAGGGAGCTGACTTGATATTACTATGATAGGTTCTGTTATCCAAATAAGCGTTCATTGTGTTACCTCTCGTTTCGGTAATTGTTTATTGAATGGAATCAAACTCGTTCTTAAGCAGGAAAAATTCATCGAAAAATGTCGTAAAATTTCCTTTTGTGATGTCATTATAGCACCAAAAACGGAACTTGTCAAGACTTTTTGAGAAATTTTTTCAAAAATATTTTCAAAAACGGAAAATAATTTTAGAAAAGCACTTGACAAAACGGAAAATCGGGGTTATAATTATTCCAGAAAGAGAAAATTCGGGCGTTGTGCGGAAAAACGTCGACTTGCCGACTGCTCCGTGTCGCACACGCGTATAAATAGAATGAAAGGCAGGGTGCGTGATGGAATACACCTACATTGACAGAATAAAACAGATAAAAAGCGAGAAGAAGATCACCAACGATCAGCTCTCGGATATGACCGGTATCCCGCTTGGCACGCTCTCGAAAATTTTGGCGGGAATCAGCGATTCGCCCAAGCTTTCAAACATCGTGGCTATCTGCGCCGCGCTTGAATGCTCGGTCGATTATATTTTGACGGGCATTCCCGAAAATACGAACAACTACACGCTCGAGGAGCGCGAGATGACTATGATAGAGAATTACCGCAGACTTGACGCGCATAGCCGCGAGCTTGTCGCGATGGTTATCTCCAAGGAAGCGGAGAGAGCGTCGCACGGCGAGGTAGCAGAGCGCGGACTGGGCATTATCAGAGGCGGAGCGGCATCGAGAGGCAAGGCGATGAAGAACGCGATAGGTCTTTCGCGCCGCAGCATCAGCCTTTACGATCTTCCCGTATCTGCGGGCACGGGTGTATATCTCACCGATACCGAGTCGGTTTCGATCAATATTCCCGATAATCCCGATACCTCAGGCGCGGATTTTGCGCTTCGTATCAAGGGCGACAGTATGGAGCCCAAATACCGCGACGGCGACGTGCTTCTCGTTGAGGAATGCGACGCGGTCGAGTACGGCGAGCTTGGAATCTTCATTCTCGACGGTGACGGATATTTCAAAAAGTTCGGCGGTGACAGACTTATCTCGCTCAACGAAAAATACGCCCCCATTCTTCTAAAGAGCTTCGAGAACGTTGCCTGCTGCGGCAGAGTTATCGGCAAGCTCAAGAGAAAGTGATTTTGCCTTTTGGTACAGATTGAAAATACTTGTGGCATAAAGAAAAGGACTGCATTGCAGTCCTTTTTTTAATTGTTCGCTTGAGCTTTAGCGTTACTCATTATATACCTGCTATCTCCGACGGTTTTTGTGACCTCGAAGCCAAGCCGCTTATAGAGTGCGATCGCGCGCTCGTTTCTAATGAAAACGTAGAACATCACGGGTGAATTGATCGAAGAACAGCATTTTTTGATCACCGCCGAGCCGATGCCGCGGCTTTGAAATTCCTCGAAAATATAGAGGTCGTCGAGCTCATATTCGCCGTCCTCATTTTTGTAAAAATGATAGTAGCCCGCCTTTTTGCCGTCGGAGTATATCGTTGTGTATTCGTCGATAGAGCTCTCAAGCTTTTTGCGCACCCATAAAAGCACCTTTTCGTAGTCGATGCTGTCGATATTTTCGTACTTGTCGATCAGTTGCTTGCAGAGCAAAAATATCTGCTCGGCGTCGGAGATCGTTGCTTTGTTGTAAGTTGTTTTCATAATTTGATCCAAAAACGTTTCAGATTTCGGTTGTCGGTGGGCTCGTGTACCGTTGATTCGTAAACGCCGCCGTTTGCAAGAATTGTCTTTTCGCTGCCAATATTTCCGTCAGCGCAGGTGATCAGTACTTTGTCGATCCCGATCTCGAGGCAATACGGAAGAGCCATTTTGAGCATTTCTTTGGCGTAACCACGGCGTCGCTCGGTCGGGCGCACGGAATAACCGATGTGACCTCCGAATTTTTCGAGATAGTCGTTGAAGCAGTGTCTTACCTGCAGCATTCCGACAAGTCTGTTGTCGCTCTTACGAACCAAAAAGAATTGCGTTGCAGGAACCAGATGAGAGGGAACCGTTTGCCGATCCTCGTATTCTGCGCACGTCTTTACGTACTCTTCGGGATCTTCAATCCTTCGAAGAGGCCCCGTTCCGTCCATCGAGTCGCCTGCATCGAGAAACTCTTGTCTGTACTCTGTGATCTGACTTGCATACTCGACCGTCGGTCGTGTTAAAATAAATTTTTCCACAGTTTTCGTTCTCCTTATAGCATTTCGGCTTCGTGCTCATAGTTCATCTCTCGTCATTTATAAAGTGCTTGACCGCGTCAGTCGGGTTATTAAGTTCTGTTTTGAAAAATTCGGGATAGATTTTCATATCCTCGTCGGGCAACACCCATTTGAGAAATTCGCGGCTGTGATCCTCGGTGAAGCTTTCGCTGACGGGAGTGAAATCGTTGGGGACCTTCATATAGAAGTAGAATGAGATTTCGTAGACCAGTTTGCCAAAGTTGACTTTGTCGTCGCCGTAAAAATAGTTTTCGTGGACGAATCCGAGGCGGTCGACCTCCATCTTGACGCCTGTTTCCTCAAAAACCTCGCGAACGATCGCTTCCTCTGCCGTTTCGCCGAACTTGATCCTGCCGCCGACCGAATAGAGATAGTTGTTTCTATCGTTACCGACCATAAGGATCTTGCCGTCCTTCATTATTATCGCACCGACGCGGATATTCAAAATTCCGTCGTCGCAGGGAACGCACATATCTTTGCTCATTTTCTGCCGTCCTTTCGATAGTGTTGATAGGTAAATTATACCACTAAATTAGTGCAAAGTCAATCGGATTTAACCAAAGGTTTAGCGGTTGACAAAATAAATAAATGATAGTATAATTGAGGCAAAGAAAATTACGAGGTCGCGGTATGAAGATTGATTTTTATAAAGAAAAGGTTGAAAGGATTATAGCGCTTTGCAAAAATGAGATAGAGGCGGGCGGCAGGATCGTTGTTACGGGGCACGATATGCCCGACAACGACAGTATTATTTCCTCGGTCATGCTGCGTTATCTTTTGGCAAAGCTGGGCGTTGAAAGCGTGATTAAATTCGGCACGCGCCCCGACGGAGTGACCTTGCGCGACCAGACCGAGCTTGACAATCTCGGCGGTATCACCTTTGACGGCTTTGATAAGGACGACAGGCTTTTGCTTGTCGATCACCACGTTTGCTTTTACAAAAACCGCGTTATCGGATGCGTTGATCACCACGTAACGCCGCCCGAGGCGAATTTTGATTTCAATCTCGTCGTCAAGGCTTCGTCCTGCGGCAGAGTTATTTACGATATGGCAGTCGCGGCGGGCGTTGCCGACGATTACCTTGAAAGGCTTGCCGTTATCAGCGTTTATCTTGACACGCAATCCTGTCAGAGTCTTAAATTCGACAAAAGCGATCTTACGTGGCTTGCAGACGGAGTTGAGCGACTTGGCATCGACGAGAAGAGAATTATCAAAATGGGCTTTTGCATCTGCGACATCGACGACGGAGCTGAGGTGCTTTCGGGATACGGACTTAAGCGCTATCCATTTGGCGACAAGATCGGCGCATCGACCTGTGTTCAGATAGATATCGAGAAGGAAGCTGAGTGGCAGGGAGTTATTGACGAGATCGTCGCGATTTTGGTCAAGAGAATGAACGCCGAGGGCGTTTTCCTTTGGGCATTCGTCGTAAACAAGCCCGAGATCGCGCGCTCCGACATATATTTCATCCGCCCCGACGGCAGTATAGAGATAGTCAAGCTTGACCGCGTGGCATCGCGCTCACGCGACGTTATCCCTTACGTAAAGCGGGAGGCGGAGAAGTGAAAACAAAAAAGAACCACGAAAGTCGACTTCTCATAAGGATGTTTGATTTTTCCTTGTAGGGACCGGCGTCCTCGACGGTCCAAAAAGGCATAGTTGCGCCGCAGAAGACAAATAATTAACCCCGACAGATTTCAATGTCTGTCGGGGTAGCTTTTCATATGATGAATACTCAAACAGATTTTTTTACTTGAGTTCGAGCTTTTATGAGTCTAATAATTAAATAAATATATATTGCAAGGTAATAGAGACTGAATCCAATAAACGAAGCAATACAAATAAATATCTTTAAAGGTAATTTTATATCTTTTCTTTTATGTATCTTCAGCGAAAAGAAAATTCCCAAAATGATACATGAAATTTCATATAAAATCGCAGGCAAAAAGAATACCATGAGCCATGTTTCACCATAATTCAGTCCTCGTATGAAATCATTGGGAATTATTCCAATTAAAATAATCCAAACGAAAAAGGCAACCAACGGAATTAAAGTAAGCGAGAATCTTGCGAACAAAGCTCGTTCAGCTTTATAGTTAATATTATGATTGAATGATTTTCTATTTGGGGCTGTTGAAGATAGCTCACCCTTCAATAGTTCATCAACGGTAATTCCCAATATCTCCGCTAGTTTTAGCAACAAGGCGGTATCAGGATAGCCTCTGCCCGTTTCCCATCGGCTCACCGCTTTATTTGTTACTCCCAACATCAAACCTAGCTCACCTTGGCTCAATCCCTTTTCTAATCTTAACGTTGCTATTAGATTGCCAACTTTGTAAATATGGTTCAAATCATACATCGGTGTCACCTCCCGGTTAGAGTATAGCACATATTTAATCAGAAAGCAACCATTTCACTATCTACGAAAAATAGATACAATGCAAAATTACACTCTTCTTTATGTTTTACCGCCAGTTTCGCCTTTGTATTACAAAGGCACAGGGCAAAGCCCATACCCCTATAATGCTGATTGTATTATATCATAAATCTGCAGAGAAAGCAAGAGTTATATTCCGACTTTGTCGGAGTGATATGATCGCGTGCGCGATCGTGATATTGAAGCCTTACGGCTCCAGTGATATTTTATTCGCCTCCAAACTCGCGTAGCGAATACCACTCGGCGATAGCCGAATATCACTGCGAAGCAATAGAACTCGCCGTAGGCGAATAAAACTGCCCAACTTCCTTATGAGAAGTTGGGCAAACGTGGTTCTTTTTTATTACTTAGTCTTCTTTCTTTTTCTTAAGCATTACAGCCGCGCCTGCAGCACAAGCGGCGACTATGCCTACAGCGCCCGAGATTGAAGCGCCGCAGCCTTTGCTTGTCTGAGGCTCGGTAGCTTCTTCGGTCTTTTCCTCGGTTTTGCCCTCGGTTTTGCCCTCGGTCTCATCGTCGGTCGTTACCTCGGTTTCATCGATCACGATCTCAGAGGAAGCCTCGGTCTTTGCCTCAGTGGGCTCCTCGGTAGGCTCTTCGGTGGTGGGAGCCTCGGTCGTTTCGGTTTCGATCTCAAAATCCTTAACGTCGGCGAGAGAATCGTAAAGCTCGGAACGGTAGTTTCCGTTCTCATCGTGAACTCTTACCGCGATGTATCCCTCGTAGTCGGGCGAGATTGTGATGCTTGCATCCTTCGTGTCCTGAAGCTCGCCGTCAAGGTACCAGGAGTAAGTAAGTCCCTCGGTTATCTTGTGGTCAACCGTGAGGACAAGGCTTCCGTCCTCAGCAGCCTGCTTTTCAACCTCAAATTTTTCGATAGGACACTTTTCCTTGAAGGTTATTTCGGAAAGGCCCTGAGAGATCCACTGCTCAGTTATGAAATATCTGCCGCGGATAAGGATTCTGTCGCTGTAGACCTCGGCGATAAGGCCCTGAGTAAGATCGCCGGGCTGTTTTGAGCGTCCTGAATAGTAGTCGCTTTCGTCGTTTGCCTTCCATACGTCGTCGATGACTGCGCCGTCGTTGACGTAGGAGGGAGTGATCTGCGCGCCGTTGACCGTGTTCTGCGTTTCGGAGTCGACGGTGTAGTGCGTGTCACCGGAAATATAGATTACGTTGGGGTGAAGTGCAAGTATTTCCTCAAGCTTTGCGTCGTTGTCGTATCCGCCCTGGTAGTTCTGACCGATGTGCGATACCTTATGCCTGAGCGGAACGTGGCAGAGCACGAAGATAGGCTTTCCGCTTTCCTCCGCTCTGAAAAGCTCCTTTTCAACCCATTCAAGCTGGGCGTCGTCTATCTTGTAGTATCCCTCGTTGGGAACTGCAAGGAAGACGTACTGATGTCCCTGGATCTCGGTCGCATAGTAGTCGATGTCGGGAGCTACGCGTTCAATGTCGTAATATCCCTTCTGCTTTGAATACTTGAACCAGTCGTCAAGCCACTCGTCGTAATACTCGTAGGAGAAAAGCGTGTCGTAGTTTTCAAGTCCTTTGTTGATAATATAAGCGGTCTTATAGTTGGGCTCGTCGTGGTTACCCTTTGCAAAGTAGACGGGCATTTCGTAATCTCTGAAGTATTTTGTTGCGATAGTCCACTGCTTTGCCATCGAATGCTCGCCATACCACTGGGTAAAGTCACCGACGACAACGGTGTGGTCAACGGCAAACTTGTTGATCTCTCTGAGTGCCGCGAGCTGCGAGGCGCGGAGCGAGAGTCCACTCCATCCGATATGTACGTCGGAGATGAATGCGGCAGTATAGAGGGGCTCGCCGTCGGGATGGAGCTTGTGCTCGGGAACGGGCGAAACCACGTAATGAGTTCTTACGTCGTCGGTCACGGCAAGTATAATAGCGTTTGCCTCGGGGGGAACTGCAAGGTCCTTATTCAAGGTATAAGTAAGGGGGAAGTCTGTTCCCGCCGTACTCTTCAAGGGAGAGTAGTCGGCAAGAGGAGAGTATCCGTCGTTATCGTTGCCAAAGCCCCAGCGAAGCTCGACAAGCTTGGCATCGCCCAGGACGTCGGCACCCGCAACGATCGTCATAGTACCGTCGGCGTTTCCTGCGCGATCGTTCTCAAAGGCATACTCAAACGATATCTGCTCGGCATCTACCATATTTATTACCTCGTATTCCATAAGTATCTTATGTGCTATTTCCGAAGTGTCAACGGTGTCTCCGGGACGGTATATTTTCTCGTTACACATCCAACCGGCAATAGACGATGACGGGAATTTGTAATCGTTGCCGGAGGGGATAGTCATGGAAAGCGAGCCGCCGTCATTGACTATAAACGCATTATCGGGATAATACCAGAGCTGTATATCGTCAATGTAATGATAGCAGGTTGCGTGGTAATCTATTTCGTAGCTTAAAAGGTTGCTTGCATTCTCGGGAACAGAGAAGGAGGAGGTAATGCTTACCCAGCCGCCAGCCGCGGTGAGTATGCTCTGACAATCCTTGACGTGATCGACGGTCACCACGGTCCCATCGCTATAGGTAATCATGTCCGAAAGATCGAAGAGATTGGTCTTTGAGGGATTTTTCGCGGCAACCTTATAGGTTACTACGATAGTACCCTTATCAAGCTTGACTCCCTCGCTTTCGTTGAAGCGGATAACCGTGCGCGTGGGCTTGTCGGGATATCCCGCCATATGTATGTAGCCGCCGTAGGGATTTGCATTGATCCATTTTTCGTCTTCAACCGAAATATCGGCGGACGAAAGAAGGCTTGACTCAAATCCCGTCAACTCGACGGTTTTGGTTTCAAAGTCGGTGTAACAGAGAAGAACGCCTTTTTCTGTATCAATAGTTGATCCATCCGTTTGCCTGATTACCTTTGCGCTGTCAGAGGCAAAGGCAGTGAGTGCGGAAGATGCAACGGTTGCAACAAGAACGATGCACGCGAGCATGATCGACATGAGGCGAGTGATGATTTTTTTCATAGCTTCTCCTTGAGAAAAAAACATTTTTTGCTTGATACATTGAGTATATCTCAAAAATACTATTTTGTCAATAAATTTTTAAAAATTAACTTTTTTATATGCCGCGGCGCGTCCGATATTGCCGGCAGGCGAGAGCAGACCGATAGCCGTGAGTGATTTTACTATTGAATAGGCGTCCATGCCGTATATCTTTGATTTTGACGAGAAATCTTTTACGGTAAAGTGTTCGGGCAGATCGTCGGGAATGAACGTGCGGTAATCGTCAACTCCTCTGAATACGTGCGCGCGGAGAAGCGAGATGGGAATAAGCTCGTATTTTTTGTATCGCGGACGCTTGCCATCCGCGGCGAGATTTTTCTTGTACTGCTCGCCCTCGATCATAAGTATGACGAGAGAAAAGCGGGGCGAGGAGATAAAATCGGTGAGATAATAAAGCTCACCTGCAAGGTCGCGAAGCGAGCCCTTTTGCGGAGATTTTTTGCGCGCCCCGATACTGCCGTCGCGGCTTATCGTGCTTATCCACTTGCTCTCGGCTATTGGGTGGATGAGGACAATATTGTAATTCGTGTTATCAAGTATCCATTGGATTTTGGACTTCAGCGGGCCAAACGAGCCTGTCTGTATCTCGTAGACCGTGCCGTCACGCAGCACGTCGGCGACAAATTTGCGCGTTTTGCGTTTTTCGCTCTTGTCGTCTGCGCCGTCCTGATCTTCCTTTGAGATACAGCCCGCGCTGCCGTCTATTTTTATTTCGTGACAAGAGGTATCGGGGCAGATAAAGCGTTTTATCGCGGCGTGCATCTGCTTTTCTCCAAGTCTGCCGATGCCGTCGTAGCCGCCGTCGTCGTTTATCGTCTCGGTCATCACGTCAAGGACGATGCGGCGAAATTTCAGTTTGTCGGCATCCGATATATTAAAATTCAAAAAATTTTGATTTTCCTGCATAAAAAAGGAAGCCGCCTTTCGTTTTTCGTTGACACATCGTTTGACTGTTTTCCGTCAATACTAATTTTATCACAAAATTGAAATTTGTCAACTGCCGTATCAGTATTTGTTAGACATTACTCTGCCTTGTAACAGCACAATAATACTGCGGCACAAAGTAAAGCTTTGAGGCGGCGAATACTTCGTATAAAGGAAGATGGACATGATGAAAAAAATAAAAAATCAAAGGCTTTGCCGCGCGATCTGCTTAGTGCTTTGTGCGACATTTACGCTCGGATTTTGCATGGGGCTTTTCGCTCTGTCGGGCGCGGCGGCTGACAGATCATATAAGGAAATGAAGCTTATCCCCGGCGGCGTGCCGTTTGGAGTAAAATTCAGCACCGACGGCGTCGTGGTGATCGGATTTTCCGATATCGACGAGCTTTCAAAGTCGCAAAATCCCGCCTATATCGCGGGCCTGCGACCAAAGGATATAATCACCGAGATCGACGGAGTAAAGGTCAACGACTCGGCTCAGCTTATAAAACTGATTGAAGACTCGGGAGGCAGAGCGGTCAGCCTGACTTACAAGCGCGCGGGCAACGAGAAAAAAATCACTCTGACTCCGGTTTTTTCAAAAAACGAGAATAAATACAAGACGGGAATATGGGTGCGCGACAGCGGCGCGGGAATTGGAACTGTGACCTATATTTGTCCCGACACAAAGGAGTTTGGCGGACTCGGGCACGGTATTTGTGACGGCGAGACGGGTGAGCTGATACCCATGAGCCGAGGAATCGTCAGCGACGTCAAGATAAATCAGATAAAGAAGGGAATTGCGGGCGTGCCTGGTGAGATCAAGGGGCATTTTGGGATCGAGCGATGGGGAAGCCTCGTGCAAAACACCGATTGCGGAGTTTTCGGCGTGCTGTCTAAAATACCCGAAGGCGTTGGCGAGGTGGTACCGCTAATGACGAGGAGCGAGCTGAAATCTGGAGAAGCCGAGATAATCTGTACGCTTGACGACGGCGTGCGTCAGAGCTACAAGATCGAAATATCGACGATAAACCGCGACTCTACAAACTCGAAAAGCTTTGTGATCAAAATAAAGGATCCTGCGCTCATTGAAAAAACGGGCGGAATCGTGCAGGGAATGAGCGGCTCGCCGATCATTCAGAACGGCAAGCTTTGCGGCGCGGTCACGCACGTTATGATAAACGATCCCACCGTGGGGTATGGGATTTTCATTGAAAATATGTTAAATGCCGCAAATATTCCCATGGCAAAGGCATCTTAACCCCTAAAATTGTAGGGACCGGCGTCCTCGACGGTCCGAAAAATGCAAAATCAAACAAAAAGTTGTCCCTATTTGAACCACCGTGCGAGTGAGTCTTATAGGGACGTTTTTTTCATAAATTGTTCCTCGTTAACTGTACATTTAGCAATCTATTTCCGGTATTCCTTGGGGCTTTGTCCTATAATAGATTTAAAATTTCTATTAAAATTTCTGAGTGAAGCATACCCGCAATCACATGCGCACTCAAGTATCGTTTTGTTGGTGTTTTTCAGAAGATAGCAGGCTTTGTTGATCTTGTACCTATTTACGTATGACGTGTAGCATATCCCGGTAGCTTCTTTGAAATAACGCGACAGATATGCTCCATTATATCCAAGCGTATGACCAAGAGCATTCAAATTGTATTCCTTATCATAATTGTTTTCGACAAAATCGAATATGTCGTATAAAAGCCCTTGTTCTCCAACACATTTTTCTACGTACTCAGCAGTTTCATCAAATAAGGAACAGATTCCGTAAAGTATAGCCTTTTTCTTTATGACCGAGGATGCTTCGTTGATATCAAGAAATTGAGATATCAAATAATCAGGAATATTTATCTTATTTTCAACGGGAAGTTTCGAGGAGTATTTCCGACTGTACGCGCTGACAATATCGGATGAAAAAATGACCAAGATGTGCTTGCTCTTTTCACTTTTCAAGCTGTGTATCTGCTCAGGAAATATAAGCACTCCCTCGCCTGATGAAAGCTCGTAATCGGTTTCGGCAACTGTTACGGACATTTTTCCCTCAAAAATTACTATGAACTCAAAAGAATGATGCATATGGGAAGGAAATGAAAAATTTTCTCCCGTTTCCTTGCAAAAATATTCAGATATTCCAAAATGTTGATTCTGATAAAACATATTTCCCTCAAAAGTATAATTTCGTCTATAATTGTACACGTTTTTACTGGAATTGTCAAGAAAAAAGTGTTATAATACCATTAAGTGTACTTTATTTTATACGCAAAGAAGGAAAAATCATGGAATTTTACATAGGAATTGACCTTGGGACTTCATCAGCCAAGCTAATGCTTGTTGACGGTGAAGGGCAAATAAAGCAAACAGTAACAAAGGAATATCCAGTTTTCTATCCTCATTCGTGTTGGAGTGAGCAGAATGCAGAGGATTGGTGGAGCGCAATTTGCGAAGCACTTCCCGAATTGCTTGATGGGTTTGACGGACAATCTGTCAAAGGTATCGGAGTTGCGGGACAGATGCACGGACTTGTGGTGCTTGATAGTGAAGATAATGTCATTCGTCCTTCAATCCTTTGGAACGACGGAAGAACGGATAAAGAGACGGCGTATCTCAATGAGGTAATAGGCAAGGAAAAGCTCTTTGAGTACACGGGAAATATCGCCTTTGCGGGATTTACCGCCCCCAAGATAATGTGGCTTCGCGAAAATGAACCCGAGAATTTTGCCAAGATAAGCAAGATAATGCTTCCAAAGGACTACATAAATTATCTTCTTACGGGAACACACAGCACCGACTACTCCGATGCGGCCGGTATGCTTCTTCTTGATGTTAAAAACAAATGTTGGTCAAAGGAAATGCTCGATATCTGCGGAATTAGCGAAAGCCAAATGTCCAAGCTTTATGAGAGCTTCGAGGTCGTTGGAACGGTAAAAAAGGAAATTGCCGACAAATTCGGGATTGCTCAAGATGCCGTAGTCGTTGCGGGTGCGGGAGATAATGCAGCGGCAGCCGTAGGAACAGGAACGGTTGGAGATGGAAAATGCAACATTTCTCTTGGCACATCAGGAACGATCTTTGTATCCAGCCATTGTTTTTCGGGCAGCGAAAAGCAAGCCATTCATTCCTTTTGCCATGCAGACGGTGGGTATCATCTTATGGGGTGTATTCTTTCAGCGGCGTCCTGTAACAAATGGTTTTGCGACGAGATACTGAATACTAAAGACTATAAAGCAGAAGAACAAGCCATAGGTGAGCTTGGCAAGAACGAGGTTTTCTTCCTGCCATATCTTATGGGAGAGAGAAGCCCTATAAATGACGTTAATGCTACGGGAATGTTTATCGGACTCCGACCGAATACCTCACGTGCGGACGTGTACCAAGCTATTCTTGAAGGTGTAGCTTTTGCGATAAAGGACAACCTTGAAATAATCAAGCAGTTCGGCATTGATGTAAAAAGCAGCGCTCTTTGCGGCGGCGGAGCGAAGTCAAAAATATGGCGAGAGATACTCGCAAATGTGCTTGATATAGAGCTGAATATCCCCGTAACGGAGCAAGGTCCCGGTTACGGCTCGGCAATTCTCGCCATGGTGGGATCGGGACAGTTTGATAGTGTAAAGACGGCTACCGACAAGTTCTTTGAAATAAAGGAAACGGTTCTGCCCAACAAGGAGCTTGTAGCACTTTACGCTGACAGATATAAAAAACACCGCAAGATATATCCTGCGGTTAAGGATTTATATAAAGAGATAAAGGAGTAAGACAATGGCTGAAATTTTCAAGAACATTCCCGAAATAAAGTATGAGGGAAAAAACACCAAAAACCCTCTTGCGTTCAGATACTACGACGCAGACAGAGTAATTATGGGCAAGAAAATGAGCGAGCATCTGCCCTTTGCCATGGCTTGGTGGCACAATCTCTGCGCGGCGGGCACAGATATGTTCGGCAGAGATACGGCAGACAAGAGCTTTGGTGCCGAAAAAGGCACGATGGAACACGCAAAAGCCAAGGTCGATGCAGGGTTTGAATTTATGCAAAAGCTCGGCATCAAATATTTCTGCTTCCATGACGTTGATATAGTACCCGAGGCTGAGGACATCAACGAGACCAACCGCCGCCTTGACGAGATAACCGACTACATACTTGAGAAGATGCGCGGTACGGACATCAAGTGCCTTTGGGGCACAGCGAATATGTTCTCCAATCCCCGCTTTATGAACGGTGCGGGAAGCACAAATTCTGTTGACGTTTACTGCTTTGCGGCGGCGCAGATAAAGAAAGCGCTTGAGCTTACTGTCAAGCTCGGCGGCAAGGGCTACGTATTCTGGGGCGGTCGTGAGGGATATGAAACTCTCCTTAACACCGATGTTAAGTTCGAGCAAGAAAACATTGCCAACCTTATGAGAATGGCTGTTGAATACGGAAGAAGCATCGGCTTTACGGGTGACTTCTACATCGAGCCTAAGCCCAAGGAGCCTATGAAGCATCAGTATGATTTTGATGCGGCAACGGCTATCGGCTTTTTGCGTCAGTACGGACTTGACAAGGACTTCAAGATGAACATTGAGGCAAACCACGCAACACTTGCGGGACATACCTTCCGTCACGAATTGAGAATTTCCGCTATAAACGGAATGCTCGGCTCTATCGACGCAAATCAGGGCGACTATCTGCTCGGCTGGGATACCGACGAGTTCCCCTACGATGTTTACGAAAGCACTATGTGTATGTATGAGGTGCTGAAGGCAGGCGGACTTACCGGCGGTTTCAACTTTGACGCGAAGAACCGCAGACCGAGCAACACCTATGAGGATATGTTCCACGCCTATATTCTCGGTATGGATACCTTTGCTCTCGGACTTATCAAGGCGGCAGAGCTTATCGAGGACGGCGAGCTTGACGCATTTGTTGAGAAGAAATACGAGAGCTTTAAGAGCGAACTTGGACAGAGGATAAGAAGCGGAAATACCACACTTGATGAGCTTGCAACTCGCGCACAGCAAATGGGTACTTGCCCCACTCCCGACAGCGGCAGACAAGAATATTTAGAAAGCATTATAAACAGAGCATTGTTTAGCTAATATGGAGAATTGCTATGATCTACTACGTATCAAATAACGGAAATGACAGCGCTTTAGGAACGCAAGAAGCACCGTTTCTGACCATAAGCCGCGCCGCAGAGCTTGCCGTGGCAGGCGACACCGTGCGCGTATTTGGTGGAGTGTACCGCGAGAGCGTTGCGCCAAAAAACGGCGGTTTTAGCGACAGCGAGCGCATCACATACGAGGCGGCGAATGGAGAAAGACCGATAATAAAGGGCTCGGAGCAGATCACTGCTTGGGAGCAGGTTGAGGAGCACGTGTGGAGGAGCGTTATTCCGAACTCGTTGTTTGGGGATTTCAATCCCTTTAAAGAAAAGGTCGAGGGAGATTGGTTCGTTATCCCCGAGGACCATGACGTGCATCTTGGTGACGTTTATCTAAACGGACAATCTATGTACGAGGCACCAAGCCTTGATGAGCTTCGCAAGGCTGAAATGCGCACTGAGGGATATCATCATCCTTGGACGAAGGAGAAGATACTGCACCCCGAGCAAACGGTTTATCAATGGTATGCCGAGGTGAGCGACGACGTCACTCTGCTTTACGGCAATTTCGGCGAGTACGATCCGAACTGCGAGGTCGTTGAGATAAACGTGCGACAAAGCTGCTTTTATCCCGAGAAAACAGGTGTGGATTACATAACCGTGCGCGGCTTTGAGATGGCTCACGCCGCAACGCCGTGGGCGCCTCCGACTGCCGATCAGATAGGAATGCTGGGCCCTAACTGGAGCCGCGGCTGGATAATTGAGGACAATATTTTGCACGATGCAAAGTGCTCTGCCATAAGTCTTGGCAAGGATGGCTCGACCGGACACAATATGCACAGCAGATTTATGAAAAAGCCGGGATATCAGTATCAGCAGGAGGCGGTATTTCTTGCTCTGCGCAACGGTTGGAGCAAGGATACGGTTGGCTCTCACTTGGTGAGAAACAACGTGATCTACGATTGCGGTCAGGCAGGAATTGTCGGACATATGGGCTGTATTTTCAGCAAAATTGAGCACAATCACATCTATAACGTCAATCAGAAGCAGGAATTCTGGGGACACGAGGTGGCGGGAATAAAGCTTCACGCCGCGATAGACACGATTATAGAAAATAACAATATACATAATTGCAATCTCGGCATGTGGCTTGATTGGCAGGCGCAGGGAATGAGGATCACGAGAAATCTCTTTTACAGTAACGTGCGCGACTTTTTCATTGAGGTGACTCACGGGCCTTGCCTTGTTGACAACAATCTTTTCCTCTCGCCGATCACGCTTCAGGAGGCGGCGCAGGGAACAGCATACGTGCACAATATTTTTGCGGGCCCTGCGGGTCATTACAGCGTTCTTGACCGAGCAACGCCCTATCATTACCCTCACTCGACCGCTGTTGCGGGATTTGCCCTCACCTTTGGCGGTGATTACCGTGTGATCAACAATATGATGACGGGGCAGATGCAGGAGGACGGAGTGTATAAATATCCCGGTTGTCTTTGGGACAAGTATTCAGTCCCCGAGGAATACATGCCTGCCATAGCAAAATACGGCATTTATACCGACGAGGATAAATATTTCAAGGTGCCGCAAGCGGTGTGGATAGAGGAGAACGCATATTCGGGTTGTACAAAGCCTTTTAGATGTGAGGTGTCACCCATAATTGCCGAGAAAATCGAGGCATCGATCTCAGAGAGCGGCGGCGAGTGGGTGCTTACCCTGACCGTTTCCGATGACGTGGTAAATGCATCCTGCAAAGAGGTTAGCACCGAACGACTTGGCGCGCCGAGAATAGTTGAGGCGCGATACGAGGCTCCCGACGGGACTGACGTTGACCTTTCCGTCGATATCTGCGGCAAGAGGCGCGGAGAGAGAATTATCCCCGGTGCCTTCGCAAGACTTTCTGTAGGCGTGAACAAAATAACCGTTTGGAAGTAATAAATGAAATAGCAAAAAGGCAACGCCGAGTGGCGTTGCCTTTTTGGTTGTTAGAAATCATAATTCGTCGTGCTCAAGGCGGCTGATTATCTCACGCTGGATTATCGGTGAGAGGTCTACGAAGTAGTCGCTGTAGCCCGCCACACGAACCATCAGGGTCTTGTAGTAAGCGGGGCGCTCAAGCGCGTCAAGCAGGGTTTCCTGATCGATTACGTTGAACTGCGCCTCAAAGTTGCCGTTTCTCATAAATTCCTTGATAAACGCCTTGATCTCGGGAAGTGACTCGCGCATCATCTTCTTGCTGAAGCGGAAGTTGGTCGCAACGCCGCCGATAGCGTGATGTTGGGGTATCTTTGATGTCGAGTGCATAAGCGCGACGGGGCCGTTTTTATCCATTCCCTGAACTGAGCCAAGACATTCCGAGAGAGCTTCTCCCTGAAGTCTGCCGTCGGGCGTTGCTGCGCTCTTCTGACCGAGCACGCCGTGCTGGATCCACGCAAAATAGCTTGGGTGGAAGCTGCCGTTTCGGACGCAGGTGTTGAATTTCTTAAGCTCCTCGTTCATATAGAGGAAGAGGTCCTTTCCAATCTCGTCGCTCTCGTCAAGGTCGTTACCGAACTTCGCGCACCTGTTGAGCAGGAATGCTCGGAGCCTTTCCTCACCCTCAAAGTTACCCTTGATGGCATCGCGAATCTCCTCAAGCGTTGCGCGCTTTTCCTCGTAAACTACGCGGCGGATCGCAACCACCGAGTCAATAAGGTTGATAAAGCCCGGGAAGCAGGGGTAGATAAAGCTGTATCTTGCGCCGTCGTTAGCCGCATCCTTGCCCATGGCAAGACAGTCGTTGATGAAGCAGGAAACGAGGGGGAGAGAGGTGTATCTCTTGCGGTAGAGGATATAGTCCTGTATTGCGGATAACTCGCCGACAAGAATATTGTCGATGGTTTCCTTAATCGCGGCATAGAATTTTTCAAAGGTGTCAAGCGTTGCAAGATCATAATTTTGTATACGCTCGCGCATAAAGTCATTGCCGAAGATCTTTTCGCCACCGTTGAAGATATATTCAAGTCCCTTGTTGAGATTGATATAGGGTGTAGCGACCATAATGTTTGAGCTCGCGATGGGGGTAAGCTCGACACAGGTGCTGTGAATGTAGTAGTTTGCGTCCTCCTCGCTCACACCCGCCTCGCGCAAGCCCTTGATAGCGATCTCGTCGTTAAATATCGAGGGTCGGGTGTATCCCTTTGCGATTATCTCAAGGCAGAGAGTGAGCAGATCGTCGGGCATATCCTCATTATAGCATACCGCAACCGAGGGGTTGACGAGTCCCGTAGTTTCAATAGCCTTTACAAACATATATGAAAGCTCGTTCCAGTTGCTCTCGCCGTTTCTCTTTCTGCCGCCGACCATTATTGCCGCGGGCCACGAGCCGTAGATGTTGTTGTGCTTGAAGTAGAGGTCCTCGATGAGCATAAAGACCTCGTCGTCGGTAGTGATGCCCGCCTCAATATCGCGCTTGTAGAAGGGATAGAGGTAATTGTCGGGTCTGCCGCAGAGCGAGCTGTCGCCGAGTATCTGTACGACAAGCTGCATAAACCATACCGACTGTATCGCCTCGCGGAAGCTTTGCGCGGGGTGCGCGGGCACGCGCTCAAGCGTTTTTATCATTGCCTCAAGCTCACCGCGGCGGCATTCGTCGTCGGTTTCGGCAAGCTGGCGCTTTGCCTCGTCGATATAACGCTGCTCAAGGCGGAGAACTGCCTCAAGGCTATCGAGGCAAGCGCCGTAAAAGGCTCTTTTTTCGGCGCACTCGGAGTCGGAGAGCTTAACGCGCGAAAGATGCTCCTTCACCTCGTCGATAACGCCGAGGATACCTTTTCGGAGCAGCTTTTCGTAGTCAATGACGCGATGTCCCGTGTTCGAGGGCGCGGAGCCGTTGATAGTGCCGCGCGGAGCTATCGAGTCGATGTGCTTGTTTCTTTCCTCATGCTCCTCAACCGTGCGGTAAATAAAGGGAGGAAATGCGCCCGCCAGGATATCGTCCTCGTGTATGTAGACGGGGCAATAATCGATCATTCCCGCATCGATCTTGCCGCGCATGCGCTCGTGGATGTTGATGTGCTTGTTTTTATTGTATGCCTCAAGCTGCGCGACCGTTATGTCGTAGCTGTATCGCGTATGGCGAAGCCTGTGTCTTATTCTTTCTTTTCTTTCCTCGGTAAACATGTGTTGTCCTCACTCTATCAAAGAATTCAGATGGTTCATTTTGTCCTTGGTCGGCTCTGAAAGCTCCGCCGCCCCGAAAACGCGACCTTGACTTTCGTATTTCGACGCACAGATGTTATGGAAGGGGAGGAGCGTATGCTTTATATCGACTCCAAGGCTTTTTACGATGCTGTTTATTGCGGTTACGTCCTCGTCGCCGTCATTAAAATCGGGAATTATCGGGGTGCGAACCTCGTACAATTTACCCGTCTTGGCAAGGCGCGAAAGGTTTTCGATTATTCTCTCGTTGCCCACACCCGTGCCTTTTTTGTGTATCTCGGTGTCTGCGTGCTTAAGGTCGCAGATGAAAATGTCGCAATAGGGGAGTATTTTCTCAATGTTATCCCACGGCACGCACAAAGCGCTCTCAACCGCGGTCTGAATGCCCTCGGCGTTGCACATTTTCATTACCTCTGCAACAAAATTGGGTTGAAGGAGTGGCTCGCCGCCCGAGAAGGTAACTCCGCCGCCTGAGCCTTGAAACAGGCTTTTGTCCTTTATTATTATCCTTGCCGCCTCGTCTGCGGTGATGTCCCTGCCGATAAGCTCTATCGCCTCGGCAAAGCACTCCTCGGCGCATCTTCCGCAAAGAGCGCACGCGTCACCTTGAAGCGCGCGAATGCCGTTTTGCGCGTTGGGACAGACCTTGTTGCACTCACCGCATCCAATGCACTTGTGGGCATAGAAGGCAAGCGTATTTTTTGAGTCCTGCGACTCTGGGTTGTGGCACCAGAAGCAACGAAGGTTGCAGCCCTTCATAAAAAATACCGTTCTGATACCCGGCCCGTCGTGGACTGAAAATGGTTGAATATTACATATCCTGCCGATCATAAAAAAGCTCCGTAAAAGTCAATTTTTCAGGTAAGCGCAAAATGTCAATTCTCGCCCTTTGTGTCCTCTGCCGCCTGCTTTGCCTTTTCGTACTCGTCATCGGCAACCTTGCGCGCGTCGTTGAACTGCTCCATGACCGAGAGGTCAAGTGCCTCGGCGTTTTCCTTCATTTTCTTTTCAGCCTCGGCTTTCTCGTCCTCGCGCGCCTTTTTCTCGGCTTCCTTTGCGTCGCGTCTTGCTTTGTCGGTAGCCTGAAGCTCGGAAAGCTCTTTATGTATATTATCGAGCTTTTCAAGAGAATCCGATATCTTTTCGGCAAGCTCCTCGGACGGCGCGCCCTCGGTCTGACGAAGTCTTATATATGCAAGTCTGCCAAGACGCTTGTATTCAAGGTCGCGCTCTGACTCCTTGTTCGCTATCTTTATTTTGAGCGAAGCTGTGTCGGTAAGCTCGCGCGTTTTTGATGCGGTCTTGTCGGCAAATTTGCCGATACTCTTTTTTATTTCATCCCAATTTGGCATATTTTTATCCGCCTTTCAAGTGAATTGAAATGAGCATTTATGCTCATTTTGAGTATATCATATCGAAGAAAATATGTCAAGGTAAAATCATTTTTTTAATATGTAAAATTATGTCAGATTGCGCGGCGAATTTATTATTTTTTTTTGCGCAAAATATAATTGACGTAGCTTTTCCGAAAAAAGAAGGAAGGGCGTGAGGACGAAAGACGAAAGGAAGCTGACAAGGATATGAATATTGACAAAAAAGCATATAAAAAATACGCCGACGCGCACGCGCCCGCCTCTCCGATAGTGAAGAATTGCATTTTCGCTTTTCTTATCGGCGGCACGATATGCACCATAGGACAATTTTTACTTTATATTTTCCGTGACGTAGCGGGACTTGCGCAAAAGGAGGCGGGAACGCTTTGCTCGGTGACGCTTATTTTCATCGCGGTAACGCTCAGCGGTCTTGGTATTTTCGAGCGAATAGCCAAGCGCGCGGGAGGAGGTACGCTCGTGCCTATCACGGGGTTTGCAAACAGTGTCGTTTCACCCGCAATTGATGCGAAGGCGGAGGGTCTGGTGCTTGGTATCGGCGCGAAAATTTTTATCATCGCGGGCCCCGTGCTGCTTTACGGCACGCTTGCGGGCGCTGTCTACGGAGTGATATATTTTTTGAGAAATCATTGAATATAAAAGAAAAAACGTCACCTGTGCGGTGGCGTTTTTGCTTTGCGCTCGTTAATATAAAGCGTGCTAATTTATCACGGACAGCGCCGCCTTTTTTGCCGTCTTTGCGTCGGCAGAGATGATGAGCAGGACGTAGTTATGGCATACGTTTACCTCGGCGTTATCGATATAATTGGCGTATTTTTCCTCGCCCTTGACCGTCTTGACGGTATTTAAGCGGCGGTAGAGCAGTCGCGCGGTATCATCGGCGGTCACGGGAGTGTCGCAGAGGATGGCGACAATCTCGCATGGGTGCGCGGAGCTTGGCATAAAAAACGCGAAATCTATCCAGCCGTCAAAAAGTGAGATGTGCTTGCCCTCGCCGAAAAGTGAGCTTAGCAGCGAGTCGGGAATATAGCCGTCCTCACCCTCGTCTGCCGAACTTGAATATATCTTGCCTGCGGGGAGTCCTATCTCAATATCGGTAACGGCTTTCACGATGTCCTCGCAGGGAACCGTCTTATCTGCGTGCGCGCAGGCGCAGAGAGAGAGCAGTGCGGCAAAAATCAGAAGAATTGCCGCAAAAAGCCTTGATTTTCGTTTGAAAAAGCGTTTCATTTGATCACCTCGGTATATTCTATGAGAGAGGCGATAAAAAAAGACGCGGACGTAATTTCCGTCCGCGTTTTGCTTGTTACTTATGATATTTCGTGCCCTTGGTGATGCTCATACAGCGGTAGACCGCCTCGATGAGAAGCACGCGCATAAGCTGGTGGGGGAAGGTGAGCTTTGACACCGATAGCTTTAGGTCGGCGCGCGATTTGACCTCGTTTGAAAGTCCGTGCGACGAGCCGATGACAAAGCAAAGCTCGTTCGCGCTTTGGAAAGCCTTGTCAAAAACGGCGGCAAGCTCGGGCGAGTCGTACTGATTTCCCTCAACGCACATTGCTATCTTATAGGATTTGTCGGGCATTGCGGCGATGATCTGCTTTGCCTCCTCGTCAAGCGCGCGCTTGATCTCGCTCTCCGACGGATCCTGCGGCAGCTTTGCTTCCTTTAAGTTGACCTGCTCAACGCGGCAAAAGCCCGAGAGCCTTTTTTCATATTCGGATACGGCGGCGCGGAGGTAGTCCTCCTTGAGCGTGCCGACCGTGATAAATCTTATGGTTGCCACGGATATTTCCTCTTTTTTGGTAAGTTTTTATTCGTCCCCGCCGATAAGCCAGGTAGGCTCATACTGCGACGCGACGGCAATTTTTACGCTGTCGTCGGCAACAGCCCCCCTCGTTTCGTTGAAGGCAAGCTCAGGCAGGTTGTTTTCCTCGCTCAAGTGCGCGAGCATTATCGCGCGCGCGCCGTTTATCGCAAGCGCTGACGCAAGCGAGGCGCAATCGGCGTTTGACAAATGCCCGTGACGCGAGGCAATACGCGCCTTGAGGTCAACGGGATAAGGCCCGTCGCGCAGCATATCGAGATCGTGATTTGATTCGATGACCGCGTATTTTGCGCCGAGCATATTTTTGAGCATTTTATCGGTGACGTATCCCGTGTCGGTTGCGTAGGCGATAGAGATCTCCTTGCCATCTCCGTTGGTAAAGGTCAGCTTGTAGCCCACGCTTGCAAGACTGTCGTGCGGAGTGGGGAATGCCTTTACCGTCAAACCCTTTACCGATGCGGTGAAGCTGCTTTTTTCATAGACGTTAAGGCAAAGGCAGAGCTTTTCGTCACGAAGTCCGTTATAGATCTGCGCGCTTTGGAGAGTGAGGTGTATCGGGATGCTGTGCTTGTGCGAGAGCACCTGCAGAGCGGATACGTGATCGTTATGCTCGTGTGTGATAAAGATAGCGTCGATATTGTCAATATCCTCGCCTATTGACGAGAGAGCCGCGCAAAGCTGCTTTGCGTTTCTGCCCGCGTCGATAAGTATTTTCGCTCCGCCCGCCTCGATAAAGACCGAGTTGCCCTTAGAGCCCGAGTAGAGCGAGCAAATTCTTGTTTTTTCCATAGGTCACGCTCCGATCACGGTGAATGTGACGGTCAAAATAATGCCGTAAAGCATATTTTTGAGAAAGCCGTCCCAGACGAAAAGGTAGAGCGCGTCTGCCATAAGCGTGATAAGAAAGGGAATTATGACCGAGAGCATCCATTTTGACTTTTCCTGTCGGCGCACTCCGTCCTCGATGTATTCCTGCTTTTTTTCATTGCTCCAGCTATCAGGTAGCATATCGGGTGTCATACCCTTGCGCGAAAAAGCGCGGTTGTAGGCTATGTAGGCGATGAGAAAGCCGCCGAAGATAAGCATATATCCGAATGTAACGATAAAGGAAACTATCGGGATGTTAAGCCCCATTGCGCCGTAGTAGATAAAGAGGAGCAAAAGCGAATTTATAACGAGCGAGATGGCAAGCCTTTTCGTTTTTGGCGAAAGCGGCTTTTGTTCGGGTCTGTTCGATCTGTTGTTGCTTTTCATAGCGTCAGATAACCCTTGCCGCGCCCTCGGGTCTGATGAGCAGCACGAGGCACGCGCCATCTCCAAAGCAGGCGTCCATTGCCGCCTTGAACTGTGCAACCTTGTCCGCGGGTACGAAAGCCTGAATAGTTCCCGCAAAGCCGCCGCCGTGAACTCTCCATGCCGCGCGGCAGTCCTTAAGCACGCGCTCGGCAAGGCAGAGAGCAAGAGAGAGTCCTTGCTCGGCAACATTTTTGGAGGTGTATACGTTCTGAAGATAGCAGAAGGAGGAGCGTCCCGACGCCTTCACGTTTTCAAAGAACGTGTCGATATCGCCGTCAAGGAGAGCTTTTTTCTGAGTTGCTACGCGGCGGTTCTCCTCGATAAAGTGGAGTGCGCGGAGAATTGCGCGGTCACCGAGCTTTTCGCGGAGTGTGGGGAGCGCGGATATGAGCGCGTCCTCGTCGACCTCGCGCAAAACCTCCTTGCCGAAATGCGCCGCAACTGCCTTCATCTCTGAGGGAATAGATGCGTACTCGTCGGTAAGGTCGGCGTGATTTCCGCCCGTGTTGACGATGCAAAGATTATAGCCCGCGCCGGAAATGTCAAAGTTTATAGGCTCGATTATCGGGTTTTTAACGTCGGAAAAGTCAATAGCGACAATGCCGCCGACCGCGCAGGCAACCTGATCCATAAGTCCGCAGGGCTTGCCGAAGAAGGTGTTTTCGGCGTACTGCGAGAGCTTCGCGATCTCTACGTTGTCGATATTTCCGTTATTGTATAAGTGATTTTCAATAGTTCCGATCATGTCCTCAAACGCCGCGGAGGAGGAAAGTCCCGAGCCCTTAAGCACGGTTGAGGTAGCATAAGCGACGAAGCCGCCGACCGTGTGACCGTTCTCACGAAGCCCCGCGCACATGCCCGCGATGATAGACTCGCTCGTGCCGAATTTATTTTCGTCGGGCGCTACGTATTCGTTTATATTTACGCTGTCCTTGCCAAAGCCCTCGCTCTTTACGGTAACGATGCCGTCGGTCGTGGGTGCGGCGATAGCGATGATGTCAAGATTTATCGAGGCGGCGACCACGCATCCGCGGTTGTGGTCGGTATGGTTGCCCGAAAGCTCGCTTCTTCCTGCGACCGTGTATACGCTGACGTCGCGGTCAGCGCCGAATTCGGCGGTGAAGCTGTTTATTGCGTCAATATATCTTGCCTTTGCAGAGTCAAGGCTCGACTCACCGTAAAGCGAAATAAGCTTCTCGTCAAGAGAGCCGTCTGCGATTACTTTTATAAGATCGGTTGATTTCATATTTTTTCCTCCGTGTTTAAAAATAAACATACAAATAAATTATATCATATTCTTTTCGCTTCCGCAATAGACTTTTTTACTTTTATATTTCGATTTTTTATCAAATTTGCGGTAAGAAAAGAAAAAACGGACCCGTGAGAGTCCGTTTTATAGGTAGCTGTCAGAAGGATGCCTTTATCTTTGCCAGACAATCCTCGCAAACGCGCTTGCCGCTGAAATATACGACGTTGTCGGCGTTGTTGCAGAAGATGCAGGAGGGCTGATATTTCTGAAGAATTATCTTGTTTTCGTCGGTGAATATCTCAAGAGAGTCCTTCTCGTTTATGTCCATTATCTGTCTTATGCTGATGGGAAGCACTATTCTTCCAAGCTCGTCAACTTTTCTAACTACACCTGTCGATTTCATTTTTATATTCTCCTTTTTTTCGGGTTTTGCGACCTTTTATTTTTTACAGGTACATTTTATCACAAGGAAATTTGTCTGTCAAGGGCAAAAAATGGAAATTAATGGTTTGTTTACAATTAAAATGGAAATTATGGGTATAATTTGTCGGAGCTTGTCGAAATCGGTCAAAGCTTGCGAAAAGTAAGGAGAGCCTTGCGGCGCAAAAGAAAGCTATGACTGATTGTCGGGCGGGAAATCGGGCGAGAATAGGATAAAAACGCGGCGGAAAAGTGAGCGCGGCACACATGGAGGACAGAGATGATAAAGGGAGCTCAGAAAAGAATGATAGTGGTAAAAACGGGGGACAGCGCGGTGTTTGAGGAGGTATATTTCGTTATGCGCAGGGAGTCAAGCGCGGAAAGGCTTGACATGCTTGCCGAGGCGAACAGAATAATCGAAAGCTGCGGCGGTAACAGAAAAAGAGGCAAAAGCAAAAAGCTGAGAGCGGTATTCTGGTCGCTTGGCATCTTTCTTTGCGGCGGCGCGGTGGGCGGACTTATAAGCGCGATAGCGGGGCTTGCTTTCTGAGCCGTCGAGGCGGTCGGGCTTTGTCAGAGTCTGTCGGCAAGTCAACTGTTGACAAACGGCACTTTTTATTGTATAATAATAAAAGCGGCGTGCGAGTATTGTTGCGCACGGTCGGTCGGTAAGGAATTATTACGGGTATACCGTTTAAGATATTTGGCGTCACGCGTGTGACGCGAGCATGTAAAAATATTACGTCGAATATTTCTTCTCTGCGGAACGAAGGCGGGGAGGATACGACGTAAGCGAGCCTTGGGTGACAAGGTTTTTTTGCCGTGCGGAAATTTACGAAAATAAAATAAGGAGTGTATTTATGGCAAAAACCAAGCAGATTGAAAAAAAGCTTGACGGCGCGGCTGTAGGTGGCGGATCAAAGGAAAAAAAGAGCGCAACCGCGCCCGCGTTCAGAAGAAAAAAGAATAATCACAAGACGCAAAACAAGCCTGCGGCTAAGAATAGCGCGGCTGAGATAAAGACCGATCCCGAAAAGGAAGCTGAGAAGGTTTCCGACAAGAAGCAAAAGCCCTCAAAGGTGGCGCAAAAGAGCGCGGCGCAGAAAAAGAACGGTCAGAGCGCGTCTTATCATACTCCTGCAAAGGACGTAAAGAATACGAAGGACGCGAAAAACGCGAAAAATACAAAAAACACAAAAAACACTAAAAACGCTAAAAACGGCAAGAGTGAGGGCGCAAAGCAATCTCCTCGTGTCAAGATTGAGAAAAACGATAACGCGACGGTGCGCATAATCCCGCTCGGCGGTCTTCACGAGATAGGCAAGAATATGACGGCTATCGAGTGCGGCGACGACATAATCGTGGTCGATTGCGGCCTTGCGTTTCCCGACGACGAGATGCCCGGCGTTGACCTCGTTATCCCCGACGTTACCTATCTTGAGGCAAACGCAAGCCGCGTGCGCGGACTCGTGCTTACTCACGGACACGAGGACCATATCGGCGCGATACCTTACGTGCTTCGCAATATAAATCCCCCGATATACGGAACTAAGCTCACGCTCGGTATAGTGCGAAACAAATTAAAGGAATTCAAGCTCCCCGTAGCTCCCACGCTCAACTGCGTTGAGGCGGGAGATACCGTCAGACTTGGCGGTATGGCGGTCGAGTTTATCCACGTCAACCATTCGATCGCGGACGCGTGCGCGCTTGCGATATTCACACCGCTCGGCACCATCGTGCATTCGGGCGACTTCAAGCTCGATCTCACCCCCATCGACGGCGAGATCATGGACATCACGCGTCTTGGCGAGCTTGGCCGTGAGGGCGTGCTTTTGCTTATGTGCGAGTCGACCAACGCAGAGCGACCCGGCTACACCCCGTCCGAGCGCAAGGTCGGAGCATCACTTGAATACATTTTCACGACGCACAAGGAGCAGAGAATAGTTATCGCGACCTTCTCCTCAAACGTCCACAGAGTTCAGCAGATAATCGACACCGCGGCGCGTCACGGCAGAAAGGTTGCGGTGACGGGAAGAAGTATGCTCAATATCGTCGGCGCGGCGGTCGAGCTTGGATATATGCAGATACCCGAGGGCGTACTTATCGACATCAGCGAGATGTCAAGCTACAATCCCGAGCAGATCACTCTCGTTACTACGGGAAGCCAGGGCGAGCCTATGAGCGCGCTTTACCGTATGGCGTTTGGCGAGCATCGTGACGTAAGGCTTGATATGAACGACGTCGTCGTCATCTCATCATCGCCTATCCCGGGCAACGAAAAGCTTGTCGGCAGGATCGTAAACGAGCTTTGCAAGGTCGGCGTTGAGGTCATCCGCGACTCGTCGGTTGAGGTTCACGTTTCGGGACACGCGTGTCAGGAGGAGATCAAGCTCATGCTTGCGCTCACAAGACCCAAATATTATATGCCCGTGCACGGCGAGTACAAGCATCTTGCGGCAAACCGCGCGCTTGCGCTCTCAATGGGTATCGAGTCGCAAAATATATTCGTATCCGATATAGGAAACGTGCTTGAGATAGACAGGCGCGGCGCGAAGATCGACGGTACGGTAAACGCGGGCAGAGTGCTTGTCGACGGCTACGGAGTCGGCGACGTAGGCAATATCGTGCTTCGTGACAGACTTCTGCTTTCTCAGGACGGACTTATCGTCGTGGTCGCTACCGTCAGCTCGGACGGCGGATATCTGCTCTCGGGCCCCGACATCGTTTCGCGCGGATTTATCTACGTCCGTGAGTCCGAGGAGTTTATGGAGGAGCTTCGCCGTGTGGCATACGCCTCGATAGAGTGCTGTCTTAACTCGAGAAGCCGCTCCGATTGGTATCAGATCAAGGGCAAGGTCAAGGAGGATATGACCAAGTTCATTTTTGCCAAGACCCGTCGCAGACCTATGATCATACCCATGATAATGAACGTGTAAGGCGTTGATTTGCATAAAACGGGGCGCGGATCGCGGCACAAACGATAAAAATTTTCGTTTCGTTCACAATCTATTAAACAAAGCGCCCGTTTGTGATATTATAATATATAAGTTGATTATTTCCGACAGATAAGTCGGAAGACGATAAAAACAATGAAAAGGTGGAACCTATAATGGGAAAAGGAAACAGAAACAGCCAAAGAAGACTTGAGGAGCTTCAGCAGAACTCCGAAAGAATTGCGGCTAACAAGAAAAAAGCAGACAATAAGAAGAAGGGTGACAGAGCGGTCACTATCGCGCTCGCTGCAGTTGCTCTTATAGTAGTTGCGGTACTCGTAGTATCTCTTCTCGCAACCAACGGCGTATTTATCCGTTCCGAAGCGGCTATGAGCACGGCTAACGTAAAGGTCGACTCCGCTATGATGAACTTCTTCTTCAACAATTATCTTTCCAGCTGGTATACCAACTACAGCTCGTATCTCAGCGCAGGATATTTCTCTCTCGACCCCTCCTACAGCCTTAAGCTTCAGAACTACGGCGCGGGATATGAGATCTACTTCCTCGGTGAGTACACGGGTACTTGGTACAACTACTTCCTTGATCAGGTATGCAAGGAGGTTGAGACCTACATCATCTACGCTGAGGGCGCTATCGCCGCAGGCCTTACCTTGACCGACGAGGATAAGACTCAGATCGACGAGCTTATCGCGGGCATCAAGGCAGGACTTAAGGAAGCAAAGGCAAGCTTCAGCGATTGGTACGGCAAGGGCGTTAAGGAAAGCGACGTTCGCCGCGCTTACGAGCTTGTATTCCTCGCAGAGAACTTCATGGAGTATAAGCAGGCAGAGCTTGAGAAGGGCCTTGACGCTGACGGCTCGGCAATCGATAAGTACGTTGAGGAAAACAAGTCCAAGTTCTATACCGCAGACGTTCTTAAGTTTACTATAACTACTCTCTCCAAGAACTTTGGTAATGACGCAGCGTACGATCTTGCTACCCAGATGGCAGTTGACGCCGCAAATAAGATCGCAGCAGCTACCACTCCCGAGGAGTTTGCACAGCTCGTAAAGGAATACGAGGATTCCAAGAAGACCTCTACAAGCACTGAGACCGAGAACACTACCGAGGAAACCGAGGAGACCACCGAGTCTGCTGAGGCAACCGAGGAGACCGAGGAAACCACCGAGGCAACCGAGGAGACCGAGGAGACCACCGAGGCAACTGAGGAGACTCTTGACACCGATAAGTACAAGACAACCATTACCTACAACGTAGCAGACGATCTTGGCAAGTGGCTCTTCGAGGAGAAGGCAACCGCCAACACCACCAAGGTTATCGAGGCAACTGCCGACAAGACCGAGACCGTTAAGGGCGAGACCAAGCCCGACGGCACCAAGACCGAGGACACTCAGGTTGCTTACGAGGAGCATACCGTAACCGTTTACCTCGTTATCGAGCCTATGCACGTTGACAAGGATCTTACCAAGAACTGCGGTTACTTTATCTCTGACGACAAGGCGCTCGTTGAGGAGTTCCTTAACAAGGTAAAGGATTCCGTAAAAACCTACGAGGAGTTCCAGAAGGCTGCTGAGGCGTTCAACACCAAGCTTCACGAGGGCCACGATCACGAAGACGAGAACGCAACCGAGCCTGTAATCATGTTCGAGGGCGTTGAGGAGCTTCAGGACGGATATTTCCCCGACTCCTACAGTGTGCTTGGCGAATGGATCGATGCTAATGACAGAGAAGAGAACACCTTCTCCGACATCGTTGAGATCAAGATCGATGACAAGACCACCTACTATGGCTTTGGTTACTTTGAAAAGTACGGTAACGAGACCTGGTACGTAAACGGCTACGCTTACACTCTTGACGAGCAGTTCCAGGGTTGGGTAGCAGAGCAGAAGACCGCTACTCCCATCACCGTTAATAACAAGGCACTTACAAACAGCATCACTCCCCTTATGTACGCCTCCAACGAGAGCCACGAGGGACACGATCACTGATAAAATCAATCGGGGCTGACGGCACTTGCGCGTCAGCCCCATAAATCAAGTATGTCAAGACGCATTGCCACGGCATACTATGTAAATAATATTTAGTAAGGACGCACGCGTCCGAAAGGAACTTTTTATTATGGTACTTGAAACCAAGCAGACCACAATAGCATACAGATGCCCCAAATGCGGCGCGGGAGTTATGAGCGTCGTGGGACTTTTCACTCTTTCGGGTGATATGGTAAAGCTCAAGTGTACCTGCGGAGAGAGCGAGATGCAGGCGACTCTTCGCCGCGAGGATAAGCAGGTCAGACTCAGCGTTCCCTGCATATTCTGCAACAAGCCTCACAGCTTTAACGTGAGCGAAAATCTCTTTTTTGGAAAGGACGTTTTCCTGCTCCCCTGTCCTTATTCGGATATCAATATCGGCTTTGTGGGAGAGCTTAATCAGGTCAAGGCGGAGCTTGCGCGCACCGAGCTTGAGCTGCTTGACATGCTTGAGGAGAACGGCATCGACGATTTCCGCAGTCTTCACGGCGATGAGAACGATCTTCCCGATCCGCAGATAGTTGACGTTATCGCTTATATCATAGGCGATCTTGACGCAGAGGGCAAGATATATTGCAAATGCTTCCCCGAGGGAAGAGAGCCTCTGCCCGACGGTGAGATGGACAGAGAGGACAGTGAATACGAGATCGAGGTTACCGACGACGGAATAAAGGTAAGCTGCAAATGCTGCGGCGCGTCAAAGGTCATTCCCACCGACTCAATGCTCTCGGCTCACGCATTTCTCAACAGCGATTATTTAAGACTTGAATAAATTGAACAAAAACCGAGCCGACCGTGAAAGGTCGGCTCGGGCTTTTTATTTGTTATCTGTTGCAGCAGCAGCTGATAACGAGGAGCGCGATGAGAATGATCCAGATCCAGTTGTTGTCGAAAAGACCGCAAAGACAGCCGGTGTTGCATCCACAGTTAGAGTTCATAAAAAATTCCTTTCTGCCGCGGTTGCGGCGCAAAAATTGATGATGAATTTTGGCGTGAGGAAAATTCGCGCGGAAACAATGCATCTTGCCTCCGTAGAAAATAACCTTCACGCTGTCCTCCATGAAAGGTGTAGGTATTTTTGACGAGAATTGTTGTATTCTCACTATCATAATATGTCGCCGATAAGATTAGGTGAGTGGATTTTGTCGCGGAGAGGAGAAAAATAATGATCCCCGCGCGGCAAAAAAATTCTCAAAAGCTATTGTGCAAAAGGCGATTATATGGTAAAATATATAATGATGTAATATGCAAATTATTGTTTTTGGAGAAAAATAAAAGATGTCAAGATCCGACAGAATGAAAAAAATCAGAAACTTTTCAATAATTGCTCATATCGACCACGGCAAATCAACGCTTGCAGACCGAATTCTTGAGTCCACTCAGGCGGTGTCAAAGCGTGAGATGGAGGAGCAGGTGCTCGATAACATGGAGCTTGAAAAGGAAAGAGGAATCACGATCAAGGCGAGAGCGGTAAAGCTTGATTACACCGCGCCCGACGGTGAGAAGTACGTTTTCAACCTTATCGACACCCCCGGTCACGTTGACTTTAACTACGAGGTTTCGCGCTCGCTCAACGCGTGCGACGGCGCGCTCTTGGTGGTTGACGCAACGCAGGGAATCGAGGCACAGACGCTTGCAAACGCTTATCTTGCCGTTGACGCAAATCTTGAGATCATTCCCGTTATAAATAAGATCGACCTTCCAAGCGCGGATATCGAGCGCGCGAGAAGCGAGGTCGAGGATCAGATAGGTATTCCCGCGGAGGGCTGTCCTGCCGTGTCGGCAAAGACCGGACTTAATATCGAGCAGGTGCTCGAGGCGGTAGTGCGCGATATTCCCGCGCCCACGGGCGACGAGGATGCTCCTCTCAAGGCTCTTATCTTCGACTCCTATTACGACAGCTATCTCGGCGTAGTAGTAAACGTGCGTCTTATCGACGGAAAGATATGCGCGGGCGACAAGATAAGACTTATGAGCACGGGACGAGAGTTTGAGGTAGTCGAGGTCGGCACTATGGAGGCGTTCGGACTTTGCAAGTGCGATTGCTTGCAGGCGGGCGAGGTTGGATATATCACCGCGTCGATAAAGAGCGTAGGAGATACGCGTGTCGGTGATACGGTTACTCTTGCCGACAATCCCGCAAGCGAGGCGCTTCCCGGCTTTAAGGCGGTTCAGCCTATGGTTTTCGCGGGTATTTATCCCGCTGACGGCGCAAGATACGGCGATCTTCGCGACGCGCTTGAAAAGCTAAGGCTTAACGACGCGGCGCTCACCTTTGAGCCCGAAACCTCAATTGCGCTCGGATTTGGCTTCCGTTGCGGCTTCCTCGGACTTCTCCACATGGAGATCATTGAGGAGCGACTTGAGCGCGAGTTCAATCTTGATCTTATAACCACCGCACCCGGCGTTATTTACGAGGTAAAGACGCGCGGCGGCGAAACCGTGATGATAGACAATCCCTCAAATTTCCCGACCGCAGACGTCATTGAGGTCGCAAAGGAGCCGCTCGTCAAGGCGAGCATCATCACGCCCACCGAGTACGTTGGCGGACTTATGGATCTTTGTCAGGATCGCCGCGGAGTTTTCCACGATATGAAGTACCTTGACAGCACGAGAGTGGAGCTACATTACGATCTTCCGCTTAACGAGATCATATACGATTTCTTTGACGCGCTCAAGTCGCGCTCGCGCGGATACGCGTCGCTTGACTACGAGCTGAAGGGCTACGAGCCATCGAAGCTCGTCAAGCTCGACTTCTTACTCAACGGCGAGCAGGTCGACGCGCTTTCCTTTATAGTGCATGAGGAAAAGGCATACGGCAGAGCGAGAAGAATTGCCGAAAAGCTCAAGGACAATATCCCGCGTCAGCTCTTTGAGGTGCCGATCCAGGCGGCGATAGGCTCAAAGGTAATCGCGAGAGAAACGGTAAAGGCGATGCGTAAGGACGTCCTTGCCAAGTGCTACGGCGGCGATATCACGAGAAAGAAGAAGCTGCTGGAAAAGCAGAAGGAAGGTAAGAAGAAGATGCGCCAGCTCGGCTCGGTTCAGGTATCTCCCGAGGCGTTTATGGCGGTGCTTAAGCTTGGCGATGATGACTGATAAGGTCGGAACTGTGATTGAAAAGGTCAAAAACGTGACCGATAAGGTCGGAATTTATATTCACGTGCCGTTTTGTCGGTCAAAGTGCTATTATTGCGATTTTTGCTCGGAATGCGGCACGAATAAGGACACTGTCGACGCTTACGTTGACGCGGCTTGCCGCGAGATAGACGCGGTGGCGGCTTCTGTTCGTGAAACGCGCGGCGGCGCGCGCTTGCCCGTGGCGGACACGGTATATTTTGGCGGCGGAACGCCGACCTTGCTTGATCCCGAGCAGTTTGAAAGGCTCATTTTGGCGGTAAGGCGCAATTTCGGCGTCGCCGAGGGCGCGGAGATCACCGCCGAGGCAAACCCCAAGACCGCAGACCGCGAAAAGCTTGCAGCTATGCGACGCGCGGGGATAAACCGCCTCAGCATCGGCATGCAAAGCACCCACGACGGCGAGCTGAGGGCGCTTGGCAGAATTCATAATTTTGCCGATTTTGAAAGGATCTTTGCCGACGCGAGAGAGGTCGGATTTGACAATATTTCGGCTGATCTTATGTACGGAATTCCCGAGCAGACCGAGGAGAGTTTTTGCGAGTCGGTAAGACGGCTTGCGGCTATGGATCCCGAGCATATTTCGTCCTACTGTCTGACGGTCGAGGAGGGAACTAACTTCTACCGCCGACGCGACAGTTTAAATCTGCCCGACGAGGACGAGGTTGCCTCAATGTATCGCAAAATGAGTAATATTTTGTCCGAGAACGGATATAATAAATATGAAATCAGTAATTTTGCGAAGGTTGGCAGGGCATCGAGGCATAATCTCAAATATTGGGAATATGATGATTATATCGGCATAGGCGTAGCGGCGCATTCCTTCTTCGGCGGTGTCCGAAGCTCGCATTCGCGCGATATCGAGGGCTATATCAGGGGCGAAAATATTATTGACGATACCCAAAAAATCGAGGGCGACGAGGCGGTATCCGAGTACGTTATGCTTGCGATGCGGCTCTCACGTGGAGTGGATATTGCAAAATTCAAGGCGAATTTCGGGCTTGATTTTTATGAAAAATTTGGCGGGAAAATCGCAAAATTTTCACCCGAATTTATCGAAAAAAACGAAAAAAATTGCCGCTTTACAAGCGAAGGAATGTTCGTCAGCAACTATATTCTCTCGGAAATGCTCGAATTTTGAAAATTTGCGTAATTTAACAAAATTTCAAAATTTGGGGTAATGTTGCACAAAAAACTATTGACAAAATCACTTCAGTGTGATACAATATACTCAAGAAAAAACACAAAAACACCTTACATATATTTTATAGCGAGGCGTGGAAAGGACGGTAAAGACCAATGAACGATATGGAAAAGAACCTTGATACGCAGAACCTCTCCGATGATGAGAGCGTGTTCTGCACCCTTACCGACGAGGACGGGAAGGAGATAGATTTTGAGATAATAGGTGAGGCCGAGATCGACGGCGCGATCTATTACGCAATGAGCCCCGTTGGCGAGGAAAGCGAAAACGAGGACGGTATAGTTGAATACGTGCTTCTCAAAAAGAGTGTAGACGAAAATGGCGAAGACGTGCTCGTCACCGTTGACGATGAAGATGAATTTGATAAGGTCGCTAACTTTTTCGACGATTTCCTTGATGACGAAGCAGATTACGATATCAACTGATGCCGATAGGTAAACAAACATACTTTTACAATTGAATATTACTTAAAATTGAATATTTAAAATCCTGCTTAGCTCGTGATATCCGCTTGATTGAGACCTACGAATGATTAAAGGAGCTCGAAATAAATTGAGCAATGGTTTGCAGACCTCCCCATACCTGTCGTGTTGACTTGTCCCCACAGGCCATGGGACGTTGGGAGCAGTAAAGTTGCGCATAGAGCACCGCCCTGGAGAAACAGGGTTCCATTTCTTCGGGTACACGGCTCGGTGGGGGAACATACAAAAAGCACCGCTTGTGCGGTGCTTTTTTGCCGCCTTTTGGCGAGAAAAATTCAGCGAAAACGGCAAAAACCCTCTTGAAATATGGGAAAGTATGTGCTATAATATATCTATTCCATTAAAGAAAAGGCGGCGTTTCAGTCGCGGAACGGAGAATTTTTATGGCAATCAAGTTAAGTGACAAATATCTCTCGCAGTTTATTGCGGAGCACGAATATGAAAATATCAAGCCTGCTTTGGCGGCGGCTCACAAGCAGATCGTCGAGCGCAGCGGCGCGGGCAACGATTTCCTCGGCTGGATCGACCTCCCCGAGAACTACGACAAGGAAGAATTCGCGCGCATCAAGGTTGCGGCTGAAAAGATCAAAAAGGACTGTGACGTATTCATCGTCATCGGTATCGGCGGCTCTTATCTCGGCGCAAGAGCGGTTATCGAATTCCTCAAGTCCCCCAACTACAACAATATAAAGAAGGACACCCCCGACATCTATTTCGCGGGCTGCGATATAAGCGCGGTTTCTATGACAGAGCTTCTTGAGATCTGCGAGGGCAAGGATGTCTGCATCAACGTTATCTCAAAGTCGGGTACTACCACCGAGCCTGCGGTTGCTTTCAGAGTTTTCCGTGAAATTCTTGAAAAGAAGTATGGCAAGGAGGGCGCAAGAGAGAGAATTTTCGTGACGACCGACAAGGCGAGAGGAACTCTCAAGGGCTTCTCGGACAAGAGCGGTTATGAAACCTTCGTCGTTCCCGACGACGTTGGAGGCAGATTCTCGGTGCTTACCGCGGTCGGACTTTTGCCCGTGGCGGTTGCGGGAATTGACATCGACGCGCTTATGGCGGGCGCGCAGGACGCAAGAGTTGCATACTCTGACGGCGACATGGAAAAGAACGACGCGTACAAGTATGCGGCGATCAGAAATATCCTTTACCGCAAGGGCAAGGTGACCGAAATTCTCGTAGGCTACGAAACCTACGCAAAGATGCTCAACGAGTGGTGGAAGCAGCTCTACGGCGAGAGCGAGGGCAAGGATCAGAAGGGAATTTTCCCCGCGTCCGTGATCTTCTCGACCGATCTTCATTCGCTCGGTCAGTTCATTCAGGACGGAAACAGAAACCTCTTTGAGACCGTGCTTTCTATCGAGGACAACGGCATCGAGTTCAAGATCCCCCACGACGAGAACAATATCGACGGACTTAACTTCCTCTCGGGCGTTGATCTTAACAAGGTCAAGAAGACCGCTATGCAGGGAACTCTGCTCGCTCACGTTGACGGCGGCGTGCCCAACATTCTCCTTGAGATGAAGGACAGAAGCGCGTATTCGCTCGGCTATCTCATCTACTTCTTCGAGATCGCTTGCGCGGTTTCGGGCTATATGCTCGGCGTAAATCCCTTCGATCAGCCCGGCGTTGAGGCGTACAAGAAGAATATGTTCGCGCTTCTCGGCAAGCCCGGATACGAGGAGCTTGCGCGCGCTCTTGAGGAAAAGCTCAAATAATCGGCATTTTATAAATAATTTTGCACAAATTTTCAGTTTACACTTGCAAATGCTTGTAAACTATGCTATAATGTTATAAAGATAATAAAAAACTCATTTTTTTGCCGCATGATGCGGCGGAAAGGACGGCAAATATGCTTAAATTAATTATCGGTGTTAAGGGAACGGGCAAGACCAAGACCCTCATATCTATGGTAAACGAGGCTGCTGAAAAGAGCCAGGGTACCGTTGTTTGTATCGAAAAGGGAGTAGGTCTCCGCTTTGACGTTAAGTACAGCGCTCGCCTTATTAACACTAACGAATATCTTATTTTTGACGCAGAGGCTCTTTACGGCTTCGTTGCAGGTATTCTCGCAAGCAACCACGACGTGACCGATCTCTTTATCGACGGCGCGCTCAAGATCGCTAACAACGATACGGTAGCTTTCGAGGCATTCCTTAAGGCAGTTGACGAGCTTACAAGCAAGATGGAAGTAAATGTTGTTATGACCTCCTCCATTCCTTGTGAGGATGCAAGCGACATCGTTAAAAAGTATATCTGATAGAGTAAAAACATACCTTGGCGCGTGCTGTGCCAAGTGACCGGGGTGTAAGCAGATTTGTTTGCACCCCGTCAGTCTTTTTTGGAGGATAAAAATATGAACACACAGGTGCTTAAAATACTTGCTGACAACGCAAGATGTCCTATTGACGATATCGCGGTGATGTCGGGACTTACAAAAGCTGAGGTCGAAAAGGAGATAAAGGAGCTTGAAATGGCAGGCTTTATCAAGGGCTATAAGACTGTCATCAACTGGGAAAAGATAGACGATTCTACCGTTTCCGCGCTTATCGAGCTTAAGGTAATTCCTCAGGCGGAGCTTGGCTTTGAGGGAGTTGCCGAGGCTATCATGAAATACAAGGAGGTCGAGACCGTTTATCTTATGTCGGGCTCTTACGACCTCACGGTTATCGTTAAGGGCAAGACCTTCCAGGAGGTTGCGCGCTTCGTTGCAAAGGAGCTGGCGACCATGGACGGCGTGACCTCAACGGCAACTCATTTCGTGCTTCGCAGATACAAGGAGCTTGACGTTGAGCTTGTCGACGGCGAGCGCGACGACAGAGGTGCTTATTCCTTATGATCGACTACGGCAAGATACTCAATCCGACGGTAAGTCGCGATATTAAGCCGTCGGGAATAAGAAAATTTTTCGATATTGCGGCGACGATGGACGACGTGATATCGCTTGGCGTTGGTGAGCCCGATTTTCCTACGCCCTGGCACATTCGCCGCGCGGGAATAAAATCGCTTGAGGAGAGCCGAACGAGATACACCTCGAATTCGGGACTTATCGAGCTTCGCCGCGAGATCTGCGCGTTTTTAAAGAGAAAATATTCGCTTGACTACGCGCCCGATAGCGAGGTGCTTGTCACTGTCGGCGGCAGTGAGGGAATTGACGCGGCAATACGCGCGCTTGTCGCTTACGGCGACGAGGTCATTATTCCTCAGCCGAGCTTCGTTTGCTACGAGCCTATCGTGCGTCTTTCGGGCGGTGTTCCCGTAGTTGTAAATCTTAAGGCGGAAAACGAGTTTCGCCTTACGGCAGAAGAGCTGCGCGCGGCTATAACGCCGAGGACCAAGCTGCTTATTTTCCCGTTCCCCTGTAACCCGACGGGTGCTATAATGGAGAGGGAGGACGTTGAGAGGATCGCGGAGGTGCTTCGCGGCACCGATATCTGCGTGCTTTCCGACGAGATATATTCAGAGCTTACCTACGGCGGCAAAAAGCATATTTCCATCGCGTCGCTTGAGGGCATGAAGGAGAGAACCGTCGTTATCAACGGCTTTTCAAAGACCTACTCGATGACGGGCTGGAGAATGGGCTATGCCTGCGCTCCCGCGCCGATAATTTCGCAGATGACTAAGATCCATCAGTTTGCCATTATGAGCGCGCCGACGACGGCGCAGTACGCGTCTATCGAGGCGCTCCGATACGGCGACTCGGACATTGAGAGCATGCTCTCGGAGTACGATATGAGAAGGCGTCTTATCGTCAGCGGATTTAACAAGCTCGGTATGGATTGCTTTGAGCCTAAGGGCGCGTTTTACTGCTTCCCGTCGATAAAGAGGACGGGCATGACGAGTGAGGAGTTCTGCGAGAGGTTGCTTTACGAGAAAAAGGTTGCGGTGGTTCCCGGAAACGCCTTCGGAGATTGCGGAGAGGGATTTGTCCGCGTGTCGTATTGCTACTCGACCGACCATATTAAAGAGGCGCTTCGCCGCATAGGCGAGTTCTTATCTGAGCTTGAAAAGTAAAAAAAGCGAGAGTGAAAATGGAAAAAATTCAAAAAAAAGCCGCAGCTGACAAGCGGCTGATATCCTTGTGCGCGATAGCATTTGCGCTTCTTTACGCGCTTTGCGTTTTCGTCATTGAGCCGCTCTATCTCGGAGCTAAGGCCGACGTTGCGTATACCGAGGCTGCGGCTGACGTGCTGAACTACGCCTACCTTATTTTCGAGGCGGTCGCAATCTATATTTGCTATGCGGTCGTAATATTCATCATGCACAGGTCGGGCGAGCGCGCGACGTCGAGGGTAGTGCTTGTTTTCGTCCTTGCGTCATTCTTGAAATATCTTGGCAAAACGGCGGTAAGCTGGTATTTTGGCGGCGCGATCCCGCTTGCGTGGTATTGGGATATTATCGACGCGCTATGGTGGACTGCGCTTGAGCTTGTCCAGCTTACGATAGTCCGCGCCTTTATAAAAAAAGCGCTTGCGAGGACGGCAAAAAAGGACGGCGAGCTGAAATTTACAAGGCTTTACGACCGCGAAAACCGACTTGTGAGGGCGGCTATGAGCGCGGCAGTCACGACGACGGTGATAAGACTTGCTCTCCGCATTTTTGACGATGCGACGGCGATACTTATGTACGGCTTGCCAAAGAGCGCTGCGACCTGGTTACTTATGCTGATATCATATATCGCGACCTTGATAGTGGGTATTCTGTGCTATTTTGCGATCGTTCTGGCGCTGTACCTTTTTGCTTCAAAATACGGTGATGCCGATTGAAGCTTTAATAAATTCGAGGTTCCGTTCCTGTCTTTTAAAGGGCAGGAACGGGCTTTTTTTCTTTTTTGGACTTTTTATGCCTCAAAAACCACAAAAAAGCACTAAAAAACTTTATATTATTTATTAAATCTATTGACTTTAGGGTGATTTATTTGTTATAATATAAAGTGAATAATTATTATCTAATATAATAATTTATATAGAGTTTTGGCATCAGGAAAAGGGGTGTTTTATTTGTTTGATAAATTCGTTCTTTTTGGGGAATCGCTTATCAAGTTTTTGAAGGATTATATTATTTTCCCGCTTCGGAACATCGAATTTGTGAATATAGTTGACATACTGCTTTTGACCGTACTTATTTACTGGGTATATAAGTTCGTCAAGGAAAGGCACGCGGGCAGGATAGTTATCGGTATTCTGCTTGTGGTTGCTATGTATGTCATAAGCGACCTTTTCGGTATGATAGCGATAAATTCAATACTCAAGAACTTCTACGCGGTAGGTATTATCGCGCTCTGCGTGCTTTTCCAGCCCGAGCTTCGTGACGTGCTTGAGGAATTCGGCGCGACGACCTCTATGAACATAAAGAGGTTCAGAAATCACCACTCTGCCGACGACGACAAGGTGCTTCATATGGTAGAGGAGGTATCTGCGGCGGCGTTTGAGCTTTCGCAGAAGAGAGAGGGCGCGCTTATCGTCCTCGAGAGAGTCGGCAGACTTCGCAATCAGATGTCCGAGGGCACGGTTATTGACGCCGAGGTTTCAAAGGAGCTGCTTTGCAACATCTTCGTCAATCGCTCACCCCTTCACGACGGCGCGGTAATTATAAGAGATTGCCGCATAGTTTCGGCATCAAATAAGTCAAAGACCATCGCGGAAAATTCAAGGCTCGTGTCGGGACTTGGAACACGCCACCGCGCGGCGCTCAAGATAAGTGAGGTCAGCGACGCGGTAGTCGTTATCGTGTCCGAGGAAACGGGAACTATCTCGATAGCGAACAACAAGCTGCTAAAACGCGGCTATAACGATATAGGCAAAAGGGGAAGACATAAGTCGGGCGACCTTCGTGACGACCTTTTCCTGCTTATGACGGGTAAGACCGTGCTTGATATGATGTCACCCGAAAGTCCCGAGGAGCATAAGGAAGAAGAAAAGCTCCAGGGCATTGAAAATATCCAAGAGGGAGGAGATGCGACGAAATGAAGCAACACGATTTCAGAGCCGAGGTTGACGAATACGGCAAAACGAAAATAGTCGTCGCGGACGCTCCCAAAAGAAGAAAGATAGATATAGTCCCCATGATAGTCTGCTTCTTTATCGCGCTTTTCATGTGGATATATATGATAAATCTCAACGACACCGGCGTTACGGCGACTATGACGCTCCCTATCGAGATTGAGGGAATTGACGAGCTTCGCGCAAACTCGGGCATGATGCTCTACGGCGTGGACAAGGAGGAGGTCGTTATCACCGTCAAGGGCTCGAACCGAGATATCAAGCGATTTACTCAGGCAGATTACCGCGCCTCGATAAACGTGGGCGATATTACTCAGTCGGGCAGACACAGCCGCACGGTTTTGATAAGCGTGCCGACGGGCTCGACTATCACGGTTGAAACGAAGGAGCATTTGTCGGTCAACTTCTATACCGACGTGAATATTACCAAGAAGGTGCCCTTTGACTTCGTTCAGGGCAACTGGATAACCAATCCGAGCTACACCTACACGATAGAGAAGAACGCGGACTTCGTTGACGTTTCGGGTCCTAAGTCGATAATTGATACGATAGAAGCGGCAAGGTTCCGCATTCCCGACGACAAGTACGAGACCGGTACCAATTTCTCGGGCTTTGCGCTCTCCTTCCTTGACAAGAACGGTGACAGCGTGACGTACGACAGCAGCGTAGTGAACTATTCCACGAGCAACATTTCGGTCAAGGTTATAGTCAGCACGAAAAAGCTTATTCCGCTTGAGATCAAATTGCCAGAAGGCGTAAGCGGAATACACGCAAATCCCGGAATTGACAGTATTTACGTTCAGGGTGACCCCTACCTTTTGGCTTCGGTCAACAAGTACACGGTCACGCTCAGCGAGGAGGACATCGCGGCGGGCGGAACTATACTGTTCACCCTTACGGGTGAGGATCTTCCGGGCGGCGTAAGCTTTGTTACTCCCGACCAGATCTTGAGAATAACTATAGTGCCTCTTGAGCTTGAAGGAAGCGACGCTGCTAACGCGGACGTGAGTGAACCCGAGGAAAGCTCATATTACGTGAGTGAAACCGAGGAAAGCTCAGATTACTCGATCGGAGAAGAAACGAGCGGAAGCGACGTGACCGAAAACACCGCAGAGGCAACCGAGGATACCGCAGTGGCAACCGAGGATACCGCAGAGGCAACCGAGGATACCACAGTGGCAAATGAGGATACCGCGGAGGTGACCGAAAATACCACGGAGGTGACCGAAAATACCACGGAGGCAAACGAAAATGCCACAGAGTAAAAGAGTATTCATACTCGACGGCATTGCGTTATCTCCCGACGACGATCCATCAAAGGCGCTTGACACGGCGAGAAAAAAATTTCGGTCGGTCGGAGTGTCGGATAAGGATCTTGAGCTTAGCATATACAAAAAATCGGTCGACGCGAGAAAAAAGAGCGATATTAAGCTCGTTTACTCGGTCATGGCTACCCCGAAGGGCGAGAGCGGAGTAATATCGGGCAGACTTGAGCGCATAGGCGCGCGAGAGCTGACGCTTGAAGCACTCTCCTTTGAATACGGCAACGAAAGGCTTAAGGCGCGGCCGCTGGTGGTCGGCATGGGCCCCGCGGGACTCTTTTGTGCCTTGCTCCTTGCCGAGCAGGGATACAGTCCGATAATAATCGACAGAGGCGACTCGGTCTATGATAGAGTAGAGTCGCTCTCTCGTTTTTACAGGGAGCATACGCTTGACGTTGAGTCGAATATACAGTTTGGCGCGGGCGGTGCGGGAACGTTTTCGGACGGAAAGCTATTGACGAGGATTAACGACCCGAAATGCTCGCTCGTTCTTGAAACCTTCAAAAAATTCGGCGCGCCCGAGGATATTACGCTCAAGGCAAAGCCGCATATAGGCACGGACATACTGAGAGCGGTGATAGACAATATGCTCTCGCACCTTGAAGGGTTGGGGGCTGAGGTCATTTACAGATGCAGACTTGACAGTCTGTGCGAAAACCCCGACGGCAGTGTGACGGCGCATACGACACGCGGCGATATCGTCTGCGGCGCGGTAGTCCTGGCTCTCGGACACAGCGCGAGAGATACTTACAAAAAGCTTATTGAAGATCAGTTTGCAATAGTGCCGAAGCCTATTTCGGTCGGTGTGAGAATAGAGCACAGACGCGCGGATATTGAAAAGGCTCTTTACGGAGATCTGGCGGGACACGCGGCGCTTGGAGCTGCCGAGTACGTGCTTTCCGACACGAAGGGCGAGCGCGGCGTTTACACCTTCTGTATGTGCCCGGGCGGCGAGGTCGTCGCGGCGGCAAGCGAGGAGGGCGGAGTCGTGGTCAACGGTATGAGCTCGTACGCGCGTGACGGAGTGAACTCCAACTGCGCGGTGGCGGTATCTATCCGCCCTGACGAGTTTGAGGCGGTTGACGGAAACGGAGCGCTTGGCGCGATTGAATTCCAGAGAGCGATAGAGCGACGCGCATATATGGCGGGCGGTGGAGGATACGCCGTACCCGTGCAGACTGTGGGCGATTTTACGTCGGGCAGATCGGGAAGCCAGCCTTCCTACGTTATGCCGACCTATATGAACGGAGAAAACTTCAAGGTGGCGTCGCTTGACGACGTATTGCCCGAGGCAGTTTGCAGGTCGCTCCGTTACGGACTTGCAAGCTTTGATAAAAAGATAAACGGATTTGCACGCCCCGACGCGCTTTTGTCGGCGGCAGAAACGAGAACCTCTGCTCCCGTAAGAATTTTGAGGGGAGAGAATATGACCGCGCTTGGCAAGGAGAATATTTATCCTTGCGGCGAGGGCGCGGGATACGCGGGTGGAATCACCAGCGCGGCGGTTGACGGCATCAAGGTCGCTATGGCGATGATCGGAAAATACCGCCCGATCGAATAAAAGGTCGGATAATTGCTTGAAAGCATAAAGTGATTTTGCAAGCCTCCCTTTACACGAAGGGAGGCGCGCGAAATAAGACATTACGGCTTATTTGGAGAGCCGTGGGCTTTGCGCCGCTATGACGGCGTTTGATGCATCACGCATCATATTGACTTTGATTATAATTTTTGGAGAATATAGATGAAGTTTACTGATGAGAAAAAGGTCTGGTCGTTGCGGTATACGCCCGGAAATTGCGAGGTTGACACCGCTATTGACTCAATTTCGGCAGAGCTTGGCATTTCAAGAGTAGCGGCAAGACTTATTTACAACAGAGGACACAGGGATATCCCTGCGTCAAGGGATTTTCTCAATACCACGCTTGACATCCTTCACGATCCCTACGTTATGAAGGATATGGAAAAGGCGGTCGCAAGAATTGAGAAGGCAATTGAAAACGGGGAAAAGATCACGGTCTACGGCGACTACGACGTTGACGGAGTGACCGCGGTTACCTTGATATATCTCTATCTTCGCTCGCTCGGCGCAAACGTAGATTACTACATTCCGTCAAGAGCGAAGGAGGGCTACGGTGTTTCAAGGGTAGCCATAGACAAGCTCTGTGAGAGAGGAACAAAGCTTATCGTTACCGTTGATACGGGTATTACGGCAAACGACGAGGTCGATTACGCGCGCGCGCTCGGCATCGACACGGTCGTGACCGACCACCACGAGTGCCACGGCACGCTGCCTACGGCTTGCGCGGTGGTAAACCCCCACAGGCCCGATTGCCCCTATCCCTTTAAGGAGCTTGCGGGTGTCGGAGTCGTATTCAAGCTTGCTTGCGCGTATGAATTAAGACGCTCTGCGGGTGAGGATTTTGTTTCCGTAATGGAGAGAATGTGCGCGCGCTACGTCGATCTCGTTGCTATCGGAACGGTTGCCGACGTTATGCCGCTTATCGACGAGAACAGAATTATCGTCAAGCGCGGTCTTGAAATGATCGAGCAGACTGACAGATGCGGCCTTGCGGCGCTTATCGACGCCATCAACAACGCGGGCAACGGCGAGCGCGTGGTAGCAAAGAAGCGCAAGGTCAACGCGGGCTTTATCGGATTTGGCATTGCGCCGAGGATAAACGCGGCGGGCAGAATAAGCTCGGCGCAAAAGGCGGTCGCTCTGCTTTTGTCGGAGAACAAGAGCGAGGCGGCGGGAATGGCGCGCGAGCTTTGCGAGATAAATCTTCGCCGTCAGGCAGAGGAGAACACCATCGCCGAGCAGGCTTACGCCAAGATCGCAGAAAAGCATAATTTTGAAACTGACAGAGTTATCGTGCTCGATCACGACGAGTGGCAGCAGGGAATAATAGGTATAGTCGCGTCGAGAATAACCGAGAAATTCGGGCTTCCCTCTATCCTTATCTCCTTTGACGGCGCGGTTTCGGGCGAGCCGAGCGGCTTAGACGTCGGAAAGGGCTCGGGCAGAAGCATCAAGGGAATGAATCTCGTTGAGGCGCTTGACCATTGCCGCGATCTGCTCGTCAGATTCGGCGGACACGAGCTTGCGGCGGGACTTTCGGTGACGAGAGATAAGGTCGACGAGTTCAGACGAAAGATAAACGAATACGCAAGAGAAAGGCTGACCGAGAATCTCTCGGTTATGAGATACGAGGCAGATTGCGTTCTTGAGAGCGCGGATATAACCGTAAGAACGGTAAACGAGATCAATATGCTCGAGCCGTTTGGCGTGGCAAATCAGACTCCCTCGTTTATCGTGCGCGAGCTTACTCTTGACAAGATAATTCCCATGGGCGCGGGCAAGCACTCAAAGCTTATGCTCACGCTTGACGGACGCAGCTATCAGGCGGTATATTTCGGCACGAGCGCGGGCGAGCTTGATTTTTATCCGGGCGAGAAGCTTGATCTTTTGTGCCAGATAGGGCTTAACGAATTCAGGGGGCAGACAAGCCTTCAGCTTATCGTTCAGGACGTAAGACTTGCCGACAGCGAAAGAGAAAAATACGAGGGCGAGATCGAGAGATACAGGGAGATAGTCGGTGGCGCGAGCTTTGAATACGCCGAGAATATCATTCCTTCAAGATCGGACGCGGCGGAGCTTTACAAATTTTTCGTAAAGGAAAACGCAGCGGGAAATTACAGATTTACATACAGAATGCTTCAGTCACAGCTTGCGCGAAGCAGACATAATATGAATTATTCAAAGCTGAGATTTGCGCTCATGATACTTCGTGATATGCAGGTCTGCAGCCTTGACGAGAGCACCGAGGATGTCGTATCGGTAGAGGTACGCCCGAGGGCAGAGAAAACCAGCATAGAAAAATCAAGCACCTACCGCACCTTAAGCGAGCAGATGGCGTAGCGGCGGGGCTTGAGAGCCATTTTTACGGGAGCAGATTATGAACGAGAACAATGAGAGGATCGAGATGAGTGTCAAGAGATTGATCGACCTGTTGAAGATTACGGGTAAAAATTACGATCTTGACAAGATAAACACGGCGTACGAGTATGCCGCGGCACTTCACGAGGGGCAGTTCCGCGCAAGCGGTGAGCCTTATATTTCGCATCCTCTGGCAGTTGCGGAGATAGTTGCGGGACTTGAGCTTGACACCGACTCTATCTGCGCGGCGCTTTTGCACGATACGGTCGAGGACTGCTCGGACAGGACCGACTTAAAGGAGATCAAAAAAATATTCGGTGAGGACGTGGCGATACTCGTTGACGGACTTACAAAGATCGTTGACATGCAGGTCGACGACAAGGAGGAGCAGGAGATCGAGAACATCCGAAAAATGCTTCTCGCTATGTCGCGCGACGTAAGAGTTATATTCATCAAGCTCTGCGACAGACTTCACAATATGAGAACGCTTGAGGCAAAGCCCGAGCATAAGAGAAGGATAACCGCGCTTGAAACGATGCAGGTCTACGCACCCTTGGCGCACCGACTTGGTATGCAGAAGATCAAGCAGGAGCTTGAAAACATCGGTCTTCGCCACCTCGACCCCATCGGTTATAGCGAGGTCAAGGAGAATATTGAGAAGAAGTACGGCACGAGCTTAAACTTCATTGAGCATATAAGAACGCAGATATCAAGCAAGCTTGGTGAAAACAAGATAAACTTCTATCTTGAGGGACGAATCAAGACGGTCTACAGCCTTTACAAGAAGATGTATAATCAGAACAAGGCGTTTGACCAGATATACGACTTCTACGCCCTCAGAGTTATCGTTGATACCGAGCTTGAGTGCTACACCGTGCTTGGTATCATTCACGAGATGTTCAAGTCTATCCCGGGTAGATTCAAGGACTACATCTCAACGCCGAAGCCCAATATGTACCGCTCGCTTCACACTACGGTCATCGGACGCGACGGTATACCCTTTGAGGTACAGATAAGAACGCGCGAGATGCACCATATCGCAGAATACGGTGTGGCGGCGCATTGGAAGTACAAGTCGGGAGCGTCGAGCAAGGAGGAGATGGATAAGAAGCTTGAGTGGATCGCCAAGCTCATTGAAACCGAGGACAACGCGCGCGATCCCGAGGAGTTCATCCACGCGCTCAAGACCGACATTTTCCACGACGAAGTATTCGTCTTTACCCCCAAGGGCGACGTTATCGCAATGCCTCAGGGCGCAACTGTTATTGACTTTGCGTACTCTATCCACTCTGCCGTCGGTAACAAGATGATCGGCGCGAAGATAAACGGAATGATAGTGCCTATCGATCGCGTCGTGCAGAACGGTGAGATCGTTGAGATCTTGACCTCCTCCACCACAAAGGGCCCGAGCCGAGATTGGCTGGGCATCGTCAAGACGAGCGAGGCGAGATCCAAGATCCGCCAGTGGTTCAAGAAGGAGCAGAGGGACGAGAACATCGAGCTTGGCAAGTCGATGGTCGACGCCGAGATCAAGAAGCACGGCGTAAGAATAAGCGAGGCAGAGAAGAACGAGATAATCGGCTCTATCGCGCAGAGGATCGGATTTATGAGCTCCTACGACCTTTATAATACGGTCGGATACGGCGGAATTTCGGTCAACAAGTTCTCAACCAAGCTCAAGGAAGAGCTTAACAAGATAGCCGAGGCTCAGGCTGAGCCCGTCGTTATCACCGAGGAGGACATGGTTCAGAAGAGCAAGCCCCGCCACCTCAAGTCGAACAGCGGAATTATCGTTGACGGCGAGGTCGGTTGTCAGGTCAAGTTCGCAAAGTGCTGCAATCCTCTCCCTGGCGACGACGTTATCGGATTTATTACCAAGGGTTACGGAATTTCTATTCATAAAAAGGACTGCCCCAACGTTATTGAGGGCAGAAAGAACGAGGCGACGCTTGACAGATGGGTCACGGCGCACTGGGAAAGCGCCGACGAGAGCGCCGGTTCAAAGAGTGTTTACGAGGCACTCCTCCAGCTCTTTACCGAGGATAGAGTCGGTATGCTTGCCGACATTGCCGTCGCGCTTGCAGATATGAAGGTGGCTATCCTGCACGTCAACTCGCAAAAGCGCGCTAACGGCAGATGTATCATCAGTCTTAAGGTCAGCTGCAAGAATATCGAGCATTACAACTCTATCGTTTCGCGCCTGCGCTCACTCGACGGAGTTGAGAGTGTAGCCCGCGGATTTTCGTGAGGGGAGGCGGTGTGACTTTTCTTGAAAGAAAAGTCACCAAAAGAACTTCACACGGACAAGGTTAAAGGCTCTCGCCGAAAGGGTTTTAAAAAGGGCTTGATAGGAAAACTAAATTTATATAAGTTGTTTTAAGGTTAAGAAAAATGAAAGCAGTACTTCAAAGAGTAAGTGAAGCGTCGGTCAAGGTTGACGGCGCGGTGGTTGGAAGCTGCGGCGCGGGGTTGATGATTTTGCTCGGCGTAGCGCAGGGAGATAGCGAGGAGGACGCAAGATTACTTGCGACAAAAATTGCAAATCTCCGTATTTTCTGCGACGGCGCGGGAAAAATGAATTTGTCGGTCAAGGATATTGACGGCGAGGCGCTCGTGATCTCGCAGTTCACTCTTATGGCAAACTACAAAAAGGGCAACCGCCCCGACTATCTTGAGTCCGCCCCGCCTGCCGAGGCTGATCGGCTTTACGAATATTTCAAGTCGCTTATGGCGGTCGAGCTACGTCACGTCGGATGCGGAATATTCGGCGCTGATATGAAGGTATCGCTTACAAACGACGGCCCCGTGACAATAGTTATGGACAGTGAGGTCTTGAAAAAGAAAAAGGCGTAAAGCGGCTTGAATGACGGCTTTTCGCTATGAAAACGCTTGACAAAATCAAGAAAATGAAAGAGAAGGATCAAAGCTATGAAGCTTGAAGTGATCGGAAACATAAATAAATACTACGTGCAGACGCTTTGCATGATATTCTTCCCGGGAGAGAAATTTTCCGAGAAGGAGGAGGCGCGCGACGACTCGCCCGAGCTTTCTCTCATGCTCAGCGAGAGGGAGGACGGACTTTGCGTCTTTGCCGAGCTTAGCATCGGTGACAGGAGCGCAAGCTGTGAAAAAATATATCCCCTGCGCGACGACGTGACCTACGACAGACTCAAAAAGATCGCCGTCGGTGACGCGGTCTTGTCAATCTGCCGCGAGGTCGTCAATTACAGACCGTCCTGGGGAATGCTCGTCGGAGTAAGACCGAGCAAGGTAGCAACCGAAATGCTCTCTGAGGGTATGTCAAAGACCAAGGTCAAAAAGACGCTTGTCAGCGACTACTTCGTAATACCCAAAAAGGCGGCGCTTGCTGTTGACGTGGCTCTTGCCGAGGCAGAATTCGTTCAGGCAGTTGATCCGCTTGCGTGCAGCGTATATATTTCAATACCTTTCTGCCCGACCAGATGCGCATATTGCTCCTTCGTGTCATATACTTCAAAGAGGCTGCTTGACACGATACCCGACTATCTCTTAATGCTTGAGGACGAGATAAATATGACCTTTGACGAGATAAGGAGGCTTGGACTTCACGTCAAGACGGTTTATATCGGCGGCGGTACGCCCACGACTCTTGACGAGGTACAGCTAAAGCATCTTTTGTCGGTCATAGATAAGAATATTGACGTATCGACGCTTGAGGAATACACGCTTGAGGCGGGACGCCCCGACACGATAACCGAGGAGAAGATGCGTATCGCGCGCGAGTTTGGCGTTAACAGAATAAGCGTAAATCCGCAGACGCTCAACGACGACGTGCTTCGTCTTATCGGCCGCGCGCACACTGCCGACGATTTCCTCCGCGCTTACGAGATGGCAAGAAAATCGGGAATTCCGATAATCAACACCGACGTTATCGCGGGCTTGCCCGGTGATAAATTCGCAAGCTTCTCGGATTCGTTTGACAAAATAATCAAGCTTCGTCCCGAAAATATAACCGTACATACCTTCAGCGTAAAGAAGGCGAGCGACGCGCTCAAGAGCTTCAGCCACGTTTACTCGGCAAGGGGCGGCGACGTCGGTAAATGCGTTGACTACTCGCAGATAACCGCTATGCACGAGGGCTACGCGCCCTACTATATGTACCGTCAGAAGAACACGGTCGGCAATTTTGAAAACGTCGGCTTTGCCATTGACGGCAAAAAGGGACTTTACAACATCTATATGATGGAGGAGATACACTCAATTTTCGCGTGCGGCGCGGGCGCGGTGTCAAAATTCGTTGATTTTGCCCCCGTAAACGGCGAAAAGAGAGTGATAGAGCGCTTCTTTAATCAGAAATACCCGTATGAATACTTATCGGACAACAAAAACGAGCAAAAGATAGAGGCGGCTCGTGAATTCTACGTCCGCAGAGGGCTCGTTTAATCAGAGAGGACGTCCGAGCGTATTTTTCGGAGCTGAACATACAATTTATTGGAGGTTAATATGCCGAAAAATAATTTGGAATTTGAAAACAGAGGAAAATATAAGCAGGGCTATAAAAAAATCGACGCGGACTTTGTAAAGGAGTGCGAGGCGCGCTTTGAGGAAGGACTATCGAAGGCGGTAAAAGCCTTTATGGAGAACAACTCCTCGCGTGTGATAGGTCTTACGGGGCCTACCTGCTCGGGAAAGACGACGGCGGCGAAGAAGCTGATCGAATATCTTGGCGACGAGCAAAAGAGGGTGCATATCATCTCGCTTGACGACTTTTACAAGGCGATATATTCGCGAAAGGATCTCAAGGACGCAGATCTTTCAAAGGTCGATTTCGATTCGCCCGACACGCTTGATATTGCCGAGCTTGAACGCTTTACCGCCGAGCTTTTCGAGGGCGGAATTGCCAAAAAGCCTGTCTTTAATTTTGAAACGGGTGAGCGCGACGAATACGAGCAGATAATATCCGACGATGACGACGTTTATATCTTCGAGGGCATTCAGGTGCTTTATCCGTCGGTTCTGTCAATTATTGAAAAGCACGGCGGCAGTATTCTTTGCGTGCGCCCCGAAAGCGCGATAACGATAGGTGACGAGGTATTTGAGCCGAATTTTATCCGTCTTTGCCGCAGACTCGTCAGAGATAACAATTTCAGAGCATCAAGCGCCGAGTTCACCTTCACGGTCTGGGACGGTGTGAGAAGAAACGAGGAGGAAAACATTTTCCCGTTTATTTCGCACTGCGCGCTCGTCATCGACACCACGCTTGAATATGAAATGAATATTTTGGCTCCGTACCTGAGAAAATTGCTCTCTCGGATGAGCGAGGGTGACGAGCATTATAAAAAGAGCGTTGAGATACTCAAGGCGATTGAAAATATCGAGGGGATCGACAGCTCTGTGATCGAGAAAAACTCGCTTTACAAGGAATTCGTCTGACAAAGGCAGAAGGGAATTTGAAAATGAGCATTTTATTTAAAAACGTAAACCTTACCGAGAGCTACGGCTACGTTGGCACGGTAAACGTACTTGTTGAAGATAAAAAAATAACCTATATTGGCAAGGAAATGCCCGAATTTACCGCCGACAAGGTGGTGGAGGGCAACGGAAATTTGCTCCTGCCCGCGTTCTATAACGCGCATTGCCACAGTGCGATGACGCTTTTCCGCGGCTTTGGCGATGATCTGCCCTTGCAGAGATGGCTCAACGAAAAGGTCTTTCCCGCGGAGGAGAGGCTTAACGACGAGAGAGTTGAGCTTGGCACACGACTTGCTATTGCCGAGATGATAAGAAACGGTGTCGTTTCCTTCTCGGATATGTACTTTTTCCTTAATGCAAGCGCGAAGGCGGTGCTTGAGAGCGGAATGAAGGCAAACCTTTCGCGCTCGATAGTTTCGTTTGATAAGGGTGCGGACTTTACGAAGGACTCGCGCGTCAGAGAGGCGATGGATAACTTCAAGACCTGGCACGGCGCGGGTGACGGACGCATCAAGATAGATATGTCTATCCACGCCGAGTACACAAACGTAGAGGGCTGCTGCAGATATCTCGGTCAGCTTGCGCGCGAGTGCGGTGTGGGAATGCAGATACACCTGTCTGAAACCTTGTCAGAGCATGAGGAGTGTATCGCGCGTTACGGCAAAACGCCGACGAGATTTTTCCTTGACGCAGGCGTGCTTGACGTTCCCACGACGGCGGCGCATTGCGTTTACGTTGACGACGACGACATCGCGATAATGGCGGAGAAGGGAGTTACGGCGGCGCACAACCCCGTAAGCAACTTAAAGCTTGGAAGCGGCGTTATGAAATATAAGAAAATGAAGGAGGCGGGCGTGAATATCGCGCTCGGCACCGACGGAGTTGCATCTAACAACCGACTTAGCGTATTGCGCGAGCTTCAGTACGCCGCGCTGATACACAAGGGAGTTAATTGCGACGCCGCGGCAACCTGCGCCGCCGATATGATAAGGGCGGCAACGAGAAACGGCGCGATCTCCCAGGGTAGATTTGACTCAGGAGAGATAGCCGTGGGCATGAGAGCAGACCTTATATTGCTCGATATGGGCTCGATAAACAATATTCCGTCCTACAATTTTGAGTCTACGGTTGCGTACAGCGCATCTGAGAGCGACGTGCTTATGACACTTTGCGACGGAAGAATACTTTACGAGAACGGCACATATACTTCACTTGACGAGGAGCTTTTGCGACACGATGCAAAGAGAGTGATCTCGCACTATTTCGATTAAGTGAGGCGATACTATGACGGAGCTTGAGATAAGAGGGAAAAGGCAGGATAAGAGCGACGGATTTGCGTCGGGAGTGCTTATTTTATCGCTTTCCACCGTCATAGTCAAGATAATCGGACTTATATACAAGATACCCATGCTCACGCTTCTCGGGAGTGAGGGCATGGGATATTTTAATTCTGCGTATGAGATATATACGCTTTTCGGCGTGGTGTCGACAGCGGGCTTGCCTGTTGCCATGTCGGTGCTTATCGCACGGGCAAGGTGCGGTGGCGAGTTGACCGAAAAAAAGATATTTTCGGCGGCGATGACGCTCTTTTTATCACTTGGAGTTGTCGGAAGCCTTCTGATGCTTGGCTTAGCGCCGATATTTTCGTCGGCTCTCGGGAGCGACAGGGCGGTCTTTTGTATGATCGCGATAAGCCCGACCGTGTTTTTTATATGTCTATCCAGCGTGTACCGAGGCTTTTTTCAAGGGCTTGGCAGAATGCGCGAGACGGCGATATCTCAGGTCATTGAGGCGGCGTTAAAGCTTATATTGGGGCTTGTTTTTGCCTATATCGCGCTGAGGTGCGGATATAGCGCGCCGAAGGTCGCCGCCTGTGCGGTGATGGGGCTTGTCGCGGGGAGCGCGGCATCGGCTCTTTATCTCGCGCTCTCAAAAAGGGCGCACGGTCGTAGCCTCAACGGCGCGGACAGGTGTGGTGCGGACGGTCGATGCCCGAAGAACGAGTGCTCGGACACTCTCGGCATTGAAAAAAAGTCGGAACAAGGCCGCAGAAGGATCTGCCGCGAGCTACTCACGATCGCGATACCGATAACGCTTTCGTCGGCGGTCATCAGTATAACCAAAATAATTGACATGACGGTCATTCTCCGTCGCATGCAGGATATAGGATACCAGAGCGCAGAGGCTTTTTCGGTGTACGGAAGCTATACGACGCTTGCTCTGCCGCTTTTCAGCCTTGCCCCCGCGCTTATAAGCTCGGTGGCTCTGCCGCTCGTGCCCGCGCTCGCGTCCGCGGTCGCAAGAGGTGACAAGGACGAACAGGTCGCGGTGGTCGGCGATGCGGTAAGGCTCACTATGATCATTTCAATGCCGATCTCACTCGGGCTTTCACTCTTTTCGCGCGAGATACTGTCGCTGATTTTCGCATGGCAGGAGAGCGCTGTCGCGCTTTCAGCTCCGCTTTTGTCAATACTTGCTCTGTCGGTGCCGCTTGCCTGTCTTATCACGGTCGAGAGCGCGATACTTCAGGCGTATTCAAGGGCGGGCTTGCCGATAATATCAATGCTCGCAGGCTCGGCGATAAAGCTTTTAACGGCGTATTTCTTAATAGGCGATCCCGATATATGTATCGTGGGCGCGCCGATAAGCACTTTTTTCTGCGATCTTGTTATCAACGCGATAAATTGGGTATTTATCGGCAGACTTTTGCCGCGAGGACTTGACTTTGGCACGATCGCAAAGCCGTTTTTTGCGGCGTTTATGTCGGTCGGCGTATCAAGACTTGCTCTTGCGGCTCTTGCGGCTCGCTTTGGCTCGTCGGGCGTGATGACGCTTGGCGCGGTCGCGCTGTCTGCGCTTATCTATCTGCCGCTTTCATTTTTTGTGGGCGCGGTAAGGCGCGAGGATATCGCGAGAATGCCGATAATAAATAAAAGATTTTCCCGTAAGCTTGAAAATAAAATCATATAAATATATAAAGGAAGTAAAAAATGAAAAACTGTTTTTCCCCCGAAGAAAGAAAAGAAAAGATCGAATATTTGCTCGGAAAGGAGAGCTACGATTTTGACGACCTCGTTCTTATCGTGAGCTTGCTGCGCAGCGAGGGCGGCTGTCCCTGGGACATCGAGCAGACGCACAAGAGCTTGCGTAAGGGATTTATCGAGGAGACCTACGAGGTCATCGAGGCTATCGACACCGAAAACCCCACTCTTTTGCGCGAGGAGCTTGGCGACGTACTGCTCCAGATCGTCTTTCACGCCGATATTGAGCGCGAGGAGGGAAGATTTGACATGTCGGGCGTTTCAAACGATATCTGCGCCAAGCTTATCCACCGCCACCCGCACGTTTTCGGCGAGGTCAAGGTCAGCGACACCGCCGAGGTGCTGAGCAACTGGGAAAAGATCAAGGGCGTTGAAAAGCAGAGGGTTACTCACACCGATAAGCTCCGTTCGATACCGCCCATGCTCCCCGCTCTTATGCGCGCGCAAAAAGTCGGCAAGAAGGCGTCCTTCTTTGATTTTGGTACGACCGAGGAGGTCATCGCAAAGCTTTACGAGGAGATAGACGAGGTCAAGGCGGCTATTGCCGAGGGCAACGGCGCTCATATCGAGGAGGAGATAGGCGACCTTCTCCTGACCGTCACAAGCCTTGCCCGCAAGGTACACGTTGACTCCGAGGAGGCGATGAACAAGGCGACGAACAAGTTTATTGACCGTTTTGAAAGGGTTGAGGACGCGACGATATCCGAGGGCAAGGACATAGAAAAAATGACTATGACCGAGCTTGACGCGATCTGGAATCGCATCAAAGCGTAAAAATAGGCAAAAACCCTTTAAAAACATACAAAAAATCATTAAAAAATCTTAAAAAAATTTAAAAAACCTATTGAAATCGCTTGCTTTATATGGTATAATTAACTAAACAAAATAATCGTATCGGCGACAAAGGTGGTGCTTTTGCCCAACTTCTCGTCATACGGTGACAAAAATAAAAAAGAAAGAGGTTCTAAATTATGAACAAGCTCCAGCTCACAGACGCACTTGCACAGAAGGCAGGCATGACAAAGGTTGACGCCGCTAAGGCAGTTAACGCAATTATCGAGGTTATCGGCGACGCACTCGCAGCAGGCGATGACGTTAAGGTTACCGGCTTCGGCGCATTCGAGGTAAAGGAGAGAGCAGCAAGAACCGGTAGAAACCCCAAGACCGGTGAGGCAGTAGCTATCCCCGCTTCCAAGTACGTTGCTTTCAGCGCAGGTAGCCAGCTTAAGGACAAGGTTAACGGTTAATTTTTAACCCGATGCGACTTGACAAATATCTTAAGGTTTCAAGGATCATAAAGAGAAGAACGGTGGCTAACGATGCGTGCGACGCAGCTCACGTTACCGTCAACGACAAGCCTGCCAAGGCGTCCTACGACGTCAAGGAGGGCGACGTTATCTGCGTCAGCTTCGGACAGAGAACGCTTAAAGTGAGAGTTCTCGACGTTCGCGAGCATGCCGCAAAGGCAGACGCGTCTTCGCTTTACGAGGTAATTGAATAATTAAAGATCCCTCCGCATAGAATGTACCGATCGGTACTTTATGCGGAGGTTTTTTATGGGCAATATTGACGTGGGCAAGGCGCATTCGTTTATCTCGCGGATGCGCGAGGGAATTGAGATAGAGGGAGTTTGCGACGTTATAAGCTTTGACGAGAGCGGCGTATCGCTTGAAACCGTGTGCGGAAATATGGCGATAGAGGGAGAAGGTCTGCACGTCACCGTGCTTGATATTACGAGCGGGCGCGTGGTGATCGAGGGCAGAATATCGGGAGCTTACTATTTTGACAGCAAGCCGACGGTCAAGCGCGGTCTGTTTGGCGGCGCGAGAAGATCGGACTGATAGCGGCATGATTGATCTTGAGCAAAGCGTCGTCATTGAGCTTTATATCAAGGCGTTTCTTGTTGGAGTTGCCTTTGGCGTTCTTTACGACGTGATAAGATTTTTCAAGCTCATCATCGGAGTGAGGTACGGCGCGCAAGATGCGTACCTGCCCGAATCGAAGGCGAAAAGGGTGGCGGTCTACGTCGTAAGCTTTGTCACCGACACACTTTTCTGGCTTTTTATCGGTGTCGCGTCTGTGTTGCTTTTTTACAACGTCAGCGGCGGTGTTTTCCGCGGTAGCGTGTACCCTTGCCTGCTTTTCGGACTTGCGCTTTATTATTTTTCACTCGGCAGACTGACGCTTGCGCTCTCAAGGCGGCTGATCTCGCTTGTCCGCCGCGCTTTCTCTTTTCTCAGAAGGCTTGTTGCCGTGCCGCTTCGCGCCGCAAAAAGAGCGATTTTTCACGTTTATCACTTGACAATAGGCAAAATTATTGTTAAAATAAAGGGGAAGATAATCGCGGCGAAGGAAAGGCGGCGGTCGGCGGCAGAGCAGATCGCATCCTGCGCGGGAGAGGAGGAGCAAAACAGTGAAGACGAAGGACGGCCTTACAAAAAATACGGACGCATCAGCTTTTGATGAGCCGTCGGGCTCGGTCAAGGGCGCGCTTAGGATCCCGTTCGTCAAGGTGATGCTCAGGGTAATTCCCGCTCTGCTCCTCGTGGCTTCTATCGGAATGTTTATCACGGGTATGATGAAATACGACGAGCTTGGCAGAAAAAAAGAGGAGCTTGAACGCCGTGTCGACGCGCTCGAATACGAGATAGACGAGCTTGAATTTCTGCTTGACTGCCCGATAGATTACGATTATATCGTCCGCGTGGCGAGGGATAAGCTCGGACTGCATCTCCCCAACGAAATAGTATATTATAACGACGTAAACGATTAAATAAAAAAGGCTTACACCGAGGGGTGTAAGCCTTTTTCGTTTACATATAAAGTATTTTTTCAACCAATTGGAGTATGAGCGGCAGAGTCAGAACCGAGAGTAGCGACGTTGTGCCGACACAAAGCGAGGAGTAGCCCGCGTCAAGATTGTAGGTTTCCGAGAGCATCGTGACCGACGAGGCGATAGGAAGTGCCGCGGCGGCAGAGAAGAAGATCGCGTAAAGCTCGGGCACGTGGCATATCTTGCATATAAGCGCGATGATAATGGGGAGTACGATGAGGCGCACGAGATTGACGTAGTAGATCTTCCACGAGCAGACCATTTTTTTGACGCTCTGCGTTGCGATAAGCGAGCCGATGATAAGCACCGAGATCGGCGTGCAGAGGTTGTTGAGATACTGGAGCGAGTCGCCAAGGAATTTTGGCATTTCAAATCCGATTGCGGGGTGCTTGAGGAGGTAGAGCGCAAATCCGATGACGCAGGGCACCGTTCCAAAGTTGAGGAGCACCTTTTTGATCGTGATCTTGATGTCGTCGCGTCCGCGCGCGAAAATTCCAAGTCCGAGCGTCCAGAAAAGCACGTTGAAGCTGATTGTCAGGAATGACGCAAGGAAAAGTCCCTGCGGGCCGAGGAGTGCCTCAAAGATTGGGAAACCGATAAAGGCGGAGTTTGCGAAAATGAGAGAAAGCTCGGTTATCTTCTGCTCGTCGGGTACTTTTTTAAGCGGAAGCGCCGCGCAGTGAGCGAGAAGAAACATAACGAGGTGGAAAACAAAGCCTGCGACGACCATAATTCCCGCAATTTTGAGGTTTTCATTTGAGTATTCCGCCTTTGAGAGCGCGTTGATTATCATTGCGGGCTGACCGACCTTGAGTATGAGGGCGGAGAGCTTTTTGGATGCCACGTCGTCGATAATTCCTGCCTTACGGCAGATAAAGCCGACCGCCATTATGACGGCGAGCGTCGCGACTACCGTGTTTAGTGCTGTAAAGTCCATTTTTATTCCTCCGAAAGCTTTTCCTTGATTTTTTGCATATCGAGGAGCATATCTTCCTTCTTTCTCGGATCGCGGAGGAGCGCCGCGGGGTGATAGACCGCGGTCATAAGGTAGTTGCCCTTTTTAAACCACGTGCCGTGCTCCTGTGTGATCTTGAAGTCGGGCTTTATGAGCTTCATTGCCGAAATCCTGCCGAGGCAGACGATGATCTTGGGGTTGATGATAGCGACCTGCTCGCGCAAATAGTCGATGCACTGCTCCTCCTCCTCGGGCAGAGGATCACGGTTTTTTGGGGGGCGGCACTTGAGTATGTTGGCTATGTAGACCTCGTCGCGACTGATGTCAACTGCTTCAAGGAATTTGTCAAGCAGCTGACCTGCTCTGCCCACGAAGGGGATGCCCGAAAGATCCTCCTTTTCGCCCGGCGCTTCGCCGACGAACATAAGGGTGGCTTTTTCGCTACCTACTCCGAAAACGCAGTTGGTACGGGTTTGCGCAAGTGAGCAACGCTGACAGGCTTCACATTTTTTCTTCAATTCTTCAAGGCTCATTGTCTTTACCGTCCTTTAAAATCTTCATATTAGATTTATTATAACAAAAAAGGCTCCCCTTTGCAATAGCGGGGGAGCGTTTTTCTTGTGTTTTTGAGAAATTTATTTTAACGGCGCACGGCTCTGCCCCTAAAACCTTGACAGCACCTCTATCGCTCTATCTGAACAGATGGTTTTGCACCGCTCGTCTATGTAAGAGGAGAGCATGCCTGGGTTTTCGCGATTGCCGAATTCAAGGATAAAGGTCAGCTTATCAAGCCTTGAGTAAAGCGACTGCCCGACGTTGTAAAGCATCAGGTACGCCCGACCGTCACCGTCGGCAAACGCCGCGCTCCTGTACGGAGCCTTTATCCTTTTAAGCTCGCGGCAGACCGCGATAAGCTCGTTTGCCGAGGGGAAGGAGAACGCCATTTTCGTCGGGGTGTTTTTCTTCTTTCCCTCGTCGGTGCCCTTTGCCGAGGCTCTCTCGAGCAGGGCGGGGAGCTTGTTTTTGCTTACGAAAAGCTCGCAGCCTCCCTTTTTCGAGGTGTAGAGCTGGATGAATATCTCCGAGCCCTCGGTCTCAAAGCCGACCTCGTCGCGCGCGCGGTCAAGGATACTGCGTATCGCCTCTCGCGCCTTAAGCTCGGCGCAATCGGTCTCGTCGTTTATATGATATTCGAGCATATCGCGCTCGTCAAGCATTATTTTAAGCTTACTTTTGCTTATAAGTATCAGTTCCATACATCATTCCTCCATTCGTTTGAGTATGCGTGCCGCTACCCGCGGCGGTTATCTACTAATATTATAATACCTTCGACTGAAAAATGTAACCCCTAAAAATATGGTAATTTTGAGGCGCGAGATTGACAAAGATTTTGCGCGGTGATATAATTATATATATTATTATTAACTTAAGGAGACGGGCGATGAGATACGATATTGAGCGTGACGAGATAGAGCTGTCGGTAAACGAGCTTTGCGACGCGGCAGAGCTTGGCGGTCATATTGATTGCCGTCGCCCGTCTGCAAGCCCAAAGCTCAGAAGCGCAGATGCGCAAAGGGCTTATTCAATTCTTCAAGCGCGCCATGGAGCGACCTATCACGCCGAGGTCGAGCTTTCAAACACATCAAGGCTTGGCGATATATATTTTCATGTCGCGGGGAGAGCCGACGGCATACAATTAAATAACGGCGTATATACCGTCGACGAGATAAGGACGGTGTCAAGGGCGCGCTTTATGGGCGGCGTTGTCGACCAAAGACACTCGGCCGCGCTTTACGCATACGCATATTTTCTCTGTCTGAGCCGCTCTCTTGCCGGAGTGGTCGCGCGCATAGCTTACTACGACACAGAGGAAAATGATGTCAGCTTCTCTGAGAAATATCTCGACGTGGACACTCTGCGACGCGCGTATTTCGGTCTGCTTGAAAGGATATATTGGCGCGCCGAGATAATGCGAAACCGCATCCGCGACCGCCTGCCTACGCTCGTAAATATGCGCTTTCCCTACGGAAGCCTCAGAGAGAGCCAGGAGGAGATGATAAAGGAGTGCTACCGCGACATAAAGGTCGGCACGCGCCTTTTCTGTCAGGCTCCGACGGGCATTGGTAAGACGGTATCAACGCTTTATCCCGCGGTAAGAAGACTTGGCGAGGGCGTTGTTGACAGAATATTTTATCTGACGGGCAAGGCAAGCATTCGCCGCGAGGCTCTTTCTGCCATGCGTAAGATGAACGACGCGGGCGCGCGTGCGCGGAGCTGCGTTATCGCCTCGCGCGAGAGTATGTGTATATGCGACGCGGCAAAAAGACGGGGAGGGAAGCTCTCCTCAAGCTGCACGCCCGAGCTTTGCCCCTACGCCGCAAATTATTACGGCAAATTGAGGGGCGCGCTCTGCGAGCTTATCGCGGACGGCGAGAGCTTTGACTCGGCAAGCATCAGGGCGATGGCGAAAAAGCACAAGATATGCCCCTATGAGCTATCTCTTGACCTCTCCGAGCTTTGCGACGTGATAATCTGCGACTATAACTACGTTTTCTCGCCCACGGTTTATTTGAAGAGATATTTTGACGAAGCCTTTGGCAAAAAGGAAAAATACGTCTTTCTCATCGATGAGGCGCACAATCTGCCCGACCGCGCGCGAGAGATATATTCTTCAAGGCTTTCGTTTGAGGATTTCAAGGCGGTGGACAGACTTCTTGAGCGCGACGACAGACTGCGCGACGGCATTGAAAACGTCCGCGAGGCATTCGAGAAGCTGGCTCTGCTTTGCCGCGACAATATGAGATTTACCGAGGACGGCAGGAAAATAGGCTATTTCGTCACGCGCGAGAAGCCGCAGCATTTCAACGAGGCGATAAGCGCGTTTGGAAAGCTGTGCGACACGTGGCAAAAGGACAATCCCGACCACGCCGCCGTGCTTGCCGTGGAGGACTTGTCGTTTAAAATATTTGAATATAAAAAGATATGCGACTGCTTTGACGGCAGATATCTCACGTTTATAAACAGGGACGGCGAGGATATCTCGCTCTTGCTTTACTGCCTTGACCCATCGCATCAGCTCTCGCTCGCGCTTGACAGAGCCGTGTCGGCGGTGCTTTTCTCGGCAACCTTGACACCGACCGAGTATTTTGCAGATATTCTCGGCGGCGGAAAAAAGAGCGCGGCGGTCGAGTTTTCATCACCATTCCCGCCAGAAAACCTTTGTATTGCGGCGGTCGACAGTATCAGCACGCGCTTTGAGGACAGGGAAAAGTCGTATAAAAAAATTGCGTCCTGCATAGCCGCGACTGTGTCGGCAAGGGTTGGAAATTATATGGTCTTTTTTCCGTCGTACAGCTATATGGAGGCGGTGGGCAAGATATTCCACGCAAAATATCCGAAGGTCGAAATAATCGCGCAAAAGCGCAATATGACTTATGCCGACAAGGAAAAATTCCTCTCGGAATTTCGTGAGGACGGCAAGCTCCGCATTGGCTTTTGCGTGCTTGGCGGCTCGTTTTCCGAGGGCATTGACCTGCCCGGACGCCGTCTTATCGGAGCTATCGTGGTCGGCGTAGGCTTGCCGGGCATTTCAAATGAGAACAACATAATCCGCGATTATTACGAGGAAAAGTGCGGTCAGGGCTACGATTACGCCTACACCTACCCCGGAATGAACGGCGTTTTGCAGGCGATAGGCAGAGTGATAAGGCGGCAGGACGACCGAGGGATTGCCGTGCTTATCGACGACAGATACGCCGAGCCGAAGTATCGCGCGCTCTTCCCAAGGAGCTGGCAAAAGGTGAATTACACCTCGACGGCTGCATCGCTTGCCGAGATCGCGCGGAGATTTTGGAAGAATGAATAAAAACCGCTCACGCGTTGAAAAAATACTCGCAGAGGCTTAAAAATGAATAAACGGCTCATAATTCTTGCAAAAAATCCCGCGTCAAATTGAAAAAAGTGTAAAAAAATAAAAAATTTTGCAAAAAATCAAAATTAATCTTGCTTTTTATAAAAAAGTGTGATATAATATCAAATGTTGTGTTGCCCGTGGCGAAATGCGCCCGTCGGCAGTCGGAATTTATACTTTTTGGAGATTTTTGATGAAATATTGTGAATTGTCGCGCGAGGCTCTTTGTCTTGAATACGCATCCCTGAAGGCTGAATACGAAAAGGTCAAGGCAAGCGGTCTTTCGCTTGATATATCGAGAGGTAAGCCCTGCACCGACCAGCTTAATTTGTCCGACGGTATTCTCACCGTGCTTGAGAGTGCTGACGATTGCAAGACCGAGGCGGGATTTGATTGCCGAAATTACGGACTTTTCGAGGGCGTTCCCGAGGCGCAGAAGCTCTTTTCCGAGCTTCTTGATATCCCGTCCGAGAACATTTTGCTTGGCGGCGCGTCCTCGCTCAACTTCATGTACGATACTATCGCGCGCGCAATGCTTTACGGCGTTTGCGGAAGCGAGCGTCCCTGGTGCCGTGAGGAAAAGGTCAAGTTCTTGTGTCCCGTGCCCGGCTACGACCGTCATTTTATGGTCACCGAGTCGCTCGGAATTGAGATGATAAACGTAAATATGACTCCCACGGGTCCCGACATGGACGCTGTTGAGGAGCTTGTAAAGGATCCGCTCGTCAAGGGTATCTGGTGCAATCCGAAGTACTCAAACCCCGACGGAATTACCTATTCTGACGACACGGTTCGCCGTCTTGCCTCGATGGAGACCGGCGCGCCCGACTTCAGAATCATGTGGGACAACGCCTACGCGGTTCACGACCTTTACGACGGTGGCGACGAGCTGCTTGATATAATCGAGGAGTGCATCAAGGCGGGCAACCCCGACAGAGTGCTTTGCTTTTACTCTACCTCAAAGATTACCTATCCCGGCGGCGGCGTCGCGCTTATGGCGGCAAGCCAGAACAACTTAAAGCAGATAAAGTCGGTCATGAAGGCGCAGACCATCAACTTTGACAGACTAAATCAGCTCCGTCACGTTCGCTATTTCAAAACTGCCGACGCGATAAAGGAGCATATGAAGAAGCACGCGGCGATAATCGCGCCCAAGTTTGCTCTTGTTAAAGAACATCTCTCGCGTGAGCTTGCTCCCCGCAAAATCGCGCATTGGACTGACCCGAACGGCGGCTACTTTATCAGCCTTTTCGTCGAAAAGGGCTGCGCTAAGAGAGCTTACGCGCTCGCAAAGGAGGCGGGACTTACGCTTACTACCGTCGGCGCGACCTATCCCTACGGATATGACCCCGACGACTCGAATATCCGTATCGCCCCCACCTATCCAAAGCTCGAGGAGCTTGACGTGGCTATGTCAGTTCTCACGCTCTGCGTCAGAATGGCGGCGTGCGAGAAGTTTTTAAATAATTAATGGAATTATGGGGGAGGAGAAAACTTCTTTGAAAGAAGCTTTCTCCTCCCCCATGCCCCCACCTTTTTCAAGAACTCCTATAAAAAAGAGAGGGTTTTGCAGTGAAGATAAAACAAAAGGATATAAATCCGTTTGTGAATAGTGACAGTAACAAGCGCTATTACACCTACGATTATTATTTAAAAAAGACCTTTGGCGGCAAATGCATGAAGATACCGCTTGACGCGGGGTTTACCTGCCCGAATATTGACGGGCGATGTTCGGTCGGCGGTTGTATTTACTGCTCGCCGAGGGGCAGCGGCGATTTTGCCGCCGAGAGCGTGATTCCCGTATCGGAGCAGTTTGAAATAGTCAAAAATCAGCTCTCGTCAAAGTGGAAGACCGACAAATATATCCCCTATTTTCAGGCGCACACCAACACCTACGCGCCCCTTTGCGTGATAAGGGAAAAGGTCGAGTCGGTGATGGGCAAGGAGGGCGTTGTTGCGCTCAATATCGCGACGCGAGCCGACTGCCTTGAAAATGACGTGGTGGCGTATCTTGGCGAGCTTGCCGAAAGAACCGTGCTGACCGTTGAGCTTGGGCTTCAGACGGTACACGACGGCATCGCGCTTGCGATAAACCGCGGTCACACCTACGCCGATTTTCTTGAGGGATATAACAAGCTTCGCGCGGCATCGGACAAGATAAATATCTGTATTCA